>NZ_KB907784.1:0-600000 GCF_000382185.1 Bordetella sp. FB-8
TCGCTGGTCATCAGTTTCTCGATGTCGACCAGGATCAGCATGCGGTCGTCGATCGTGCCCAGGCCAGTCAGGTATTCGGTCGACAAGGTCTGGCCGAACTCCGGTGCGGGACGAATCTGTGCGGCATGCAGCATGAGTACGTCCGATACGCCGTCAACGACTATGCCTACCACCCGGGTGCTCAAATTGAGAATGATCACCACCGTCTGCTCGGTGTATTCCACCTTGCCCAGGTTGAATTTGATGCGCAGGTCGACGATGGGCACGATGATGCCGCGCAGATTGGTCACACCCTTGATGAAAGGCGGCACATTGGCGATGCGGGTCACCACGTCGGCATCGTAGCCGCGGATTTCCTGCACCTTCAGGATGTCGATGCCGTACTCCTCATCCGCCAGAGTGAAGATCAAAAACTCATTACCCAAAGCTTGGATGGACGCCGAGTCAATTCGAGTCGCAGATACCATATTGTCTTAATCCTATTGATTTTCGGGGTTTAGGCAGCTTGGGCCAGGACAGGCCGCGATGTGTGAGACCATTTTTCACGATTGGCCCGAGCCAACGCAAACACATCGACGATCAGCGCCACGCTGCCGTCGCCCATGATGGTGGCCGCGGAAATGCCGGGCACCTTGCGATAGTTGGCCTCCAGGTTCTTGACCACAACCTGGTGCTGCCCCACCAAATGGTCCACCAGCAAGGCAAAGCGCTTGTCCTCGGCCTGCATGATCACCGCGATGGCCTGCGTGGGATCTTGCTGCGCATGGCCGACAGAAAATGCGCGATGCATCTCCACCAAAGGCAGGTACTCTCCGCGCACATGCAGCACGCGCTCATCGCCCGCCACGGTATAAATCTGGTCCTGCGTGGGCTGCATCGATTCGGTCACGTGATTGAGCGGCAGAATGAACGTCTCGGTGCCCACCCGCACCGACATCCCATCCAAAATGGCCAGCGTCAGCGGCAGCACGATGCGCGTGGTCGTGCCCTGCCCCGCGCGGCTGGAGAGCTGGACATGGCCGCCCATGTCCTGGATATTGCGGCGCACCACGTCCATGCCCACACCGCGCCCGGACACATCGGTGATCTTCTCGGCCGTGGAAAAACCCGGCGCGAAAATCAACTGCCAGACCTCTTCGTCGGGCATGCTCTCGCTGACCGCAATGCCCTGCTCCAGGGCCTTCTTCAGAATGCGCTCGCGGTTCAAGCCCGCGCCATCGTCGGTCACCTGAATGACAATGTTGCCGCCATGGTGCTGGGCCGACAAGGTCAGCTTGCCCACCGGATCCTTGTCGGCGGCAATACGCTTGTCGGGCGTCTCGATGCCGTGATCCAGGCTATTGCGCACCAAATGCGTGAGCGGATCGATGATGCGCTCGATCAGGCTCTTGTCCAGCTCCGTGGCGCGCCCGTGCGTCTCCAGCTCGATCTGCTTGCCCATCTTGCCGGCCAGATCGCGCACCACGCGCGGGAAACGGCTGAATACGTAATCCATCGGCATCATGCGGATGGACATGACCGATTCCTGCAAATCGCGCGCGTTGCGCTCGAGCTGCTCCAGACCGTTGAGCAGGCGATCGTGCACCACCGGATCCAGCGTCGAGGCCGTCTGCGTCAGCATGGCCTGGGTGATGACCAGTTCGCCCACCAGGTTGATGATCTGGTCGACCTTCTCCACGCCGACGCGAATGGAGGTCGACTCCTTGTCCGCATGCGGCGCGGCAGCCGGGGCAGCCGCCTTGGGCGGCGTGGGCGCCGCGGCACGGGCCGGGCTGGCCAGCGCCGTCGCAGACGTGGGCGCCGGCCCGTCCTGAGGCGTAAAGCTCGAAGCGGCCGCCTCAAATTGCGACACCACATCCGGCCCGGCCGACGCCGGCACCGCTTCGTGGGTCACGCGCAACTGATCGGCATTGACGATAAAGCAGCACACCGCTTCAATATCGGCCACCGAACACGTGGTCTGCACCCATACCGCCAGACCACCACCCTTGCTCTGGCTATGCAGCACCTGGCCCAGGTTGCCCATCTCATCGAGCAGCGCTTGCGCATCCTTGCCGCCCACGTCGCGGATGCGCACGCAAGTCGGCTTCTCGCTCGTGCCGCTGGCCGATGCCGCGGGCATGTACATGGGCTGCTGCGCAACAACAGGCGCGGCCACAGCGACAGGCGCGGCCGCAGGCCCTGCGCCGCCAGCGGGCGCGCCGTCCTCCTGGGCCAACTGCCGCAGCACGGCGCAGATACGTTCGTATACAGCCTCCTCAGGCTCCTGCGAGGCGCGGTAGGCATCGAGCTGGCTCTTTAACACGTCCTTGGTTTCCAGAAAAATATCCACCATGTCGGCACGCAGCACCATGTCTTGGCGACGAATGGCATCCAGCAGGTTTTCCAGCAAATGCGTGGTTTCGGCCAGCTTTTGAAACGTGCCGAACGTCGCCGCCCCCCCCTTGATCGAGTGCGCCGCGCGGAAAATGGCATTGAGCTGCTCGATGTCCGGCGCCTGGACATCGAGCTGCAGCAATAGCTGCTCCATCTGAGCCAGCAATTCATCGGCTTCATCGAAGAAGGTCTCGTAAAACTGACTGAGGTCGAGTTCGGACATGAGGATAGAAGTCTTTTGTAGCCAGATCGGCTTTATGCCTAGTTCACAAAACA
The DNA here is from genome assembly GCF_000382185.1 of Bordetella sp. FB-8. NCBI lineage: Bacteria > Pseudomonadati > Pseudomonadota > Betaproteobacteria > Burkholderiales > Alcaligenaceae > Bordetella > Bordetella sp. FB-8. The sequence goes on from NZ_KB907784.1 coordinate 2,653, forward strand.
GAGATTCTTTGAAAGGGAACAATTTAGTGCGAAAGCGCGCAGGCGAAGCATGAGCAAAGTTCTGAAAAAATGGGCTAGACCGACCTAGCCACAATCCCTGAAAATGCTTCGCAAGACTGGCGGCAAGCGCTCAGAACGACTCCCAAGCTTCCTGATCGCCAGCGACCGCAACCGTTTTGGGCTTGGTTCCGGGCGCAGACAACTTGGCCAATGCTTTGGCGGCGGCGCTCTCATTTTTCCCCGTGGGTTTGCCCGCTGATTTTGTGCTTAACCTCGAATTGGCCGAGCGTTGCGGACGGTTCGGCACCTGCCGCGCCGCCACATCAATTACGTCCGCTCCGTCTCGCAGCTTGAATACGGACACCGCTTGCGCCAGTTGACTAGCCTGCTCTTCCAGCGAACCTGCCGCCGCCGCAGCTTCTTCCACCAGCGCCGCGTTCTGCTGCGTCACCTCGTCCATCTGCGATACCGCACGATTGACCTGATCAATACCGGTGGCTTGCTCTTCTGACGCCGCCGAGATCTCGCCCATGATATCGGTCACGCGCCTGACCGAGCTCACGATCTCCTGCATCGTCGCACCCGCTCGTTCCACCTGGCTCGAACCGATCGCCACCTTGCCCACCGAATCCTCGATCAACTGCTTGATCTCTTTGGCCGCTTGCGCGCTGCGCTGCGCCAGCGTTCGCACTTCACCGGCCACCACGGCGAAGCCCTTGCCTTGCTCTCCCGCCCGCGCAGCTTCTACTGCCGCGTTCAGCGCCAAAATATTGGTCTGAAACGCGATCCCATCAATAACCGATACGATCTCAGATATCTTGGTTGAACTGGCCGAAATTGCCTTCATCGTGTCCACCACTTCCGACACCGCCGAACCGCCTCGCACCGCCACTTCCGAGGCGCTGGTCGCGAGCTGATTGGCCTGGCGCGCGTTATCGGAGTTCTGCTTGACTGTCGTGGACAACTCCTGCATCGACGCCGAGGTTTGTTCCAATGAGGCGGCCTGCTCTTCAGTGCGGGACGACAAATCCGTGTTTCCCGACGCGATTTGGCTAGATCCCGTCGCAATACTGTCGACCGAAATGCGAATCTGGCTAATCAGCTTGACCAAATTGCCTTGCATTTCGCCCATGGAGGCCAACACACTCCCGGCCGGCGCATTTTTCGCACCGGGCACCGGACTCAGATCGCCCGAGGCGACACGCTGTGAGACCTCGCCAAGGATAACGGGCTCGGCACCCAAGGCACGCAGCAGATCGCGCGTGACCCAAACACCTGCCAACACAGCCATTGCAAGGGTAGCCAAGCAAATAATGATCAGCAAACTGCGCTCACGGGCGAATTGGTCCTGGGATGCTTGCTCCATCTGCATTTGGCGCTGATGCGTAATGTCCGCGTAGTTATTGGCTGCCTTAATCAGCTCTACCAGCAAAGGTCGGCATTTTGTGACGATCTCAGCAATTGCCGCATCACGTTAATTGTTCAAGGCAAGCCGATCAATGTCCAGGGCGACCGGCCGGTATTTTTCCTCGACGCGTCCGATCTCTGCCGCAGCATTGCGCGCTGCGGGACTCATGTCCTGGGCGTGAGCGACCATGGCATTAAATTTTGCCAGGTTTTCCTGCACCCTTTTTTCTGAATCGATGACGGCTTTCTTTTCAATCTCAATATCGGCGGGCGTCGTTACGAGAACAAGATTACGTACCGCCATAGCGCGGTCGTCAACAGCCGCGCGAATAGATGCCGCCGCGGTAGCCCGCGCGTCGATGCCGTTTACATAATCGCGGAATCGATTATTGGTATCGCTCAACGCCATCAGCGCAATGCCCGATATGACGAATACGATTATTGCAAGCATGCCGAAGCTAGCTGTCAGCTTCGTCTTTACGGACAGATTTTTGAAGCTCATTTTCAACTCACTCTCTATTCTTCATTAAAAATAGTTCGATTAATACTTCAGTCGAACGGATTGCATCGAACTGACGCGTATATCCACCCACAACTTTGGCATCACAAACAGCGCTTTTAACTATTTCGCCTTTTTGACCACCAATCTAAGCGCGGTTAACAATTTTGCGCGCCAAGCCAAATGCCACTGAAAAAGAGATAGCCTATTTCAGCTGTTAATGACGACGAGGGTTTGACTCAAGTTGCCACTTTTGACATCCCGTGCCACTATTCACCAGCGTATTGTCAAGTTAGTTGAATAAGACCTTAAAGGTACGTCCGGTGTTACAGAACTCCATGCCAACCGTGTTCGAGGTTCGTTCCGTGGACGAACTGGACAATGCCGTGCGCGTACAACTCCGGGCCCGATTACTCGATGTACACGCCCCACCCAGCGGGATCGCCTCTCATGTGAGCATGGCAAAAGCAACGGCCTCCGAGCTCTGGTTATGTGACTACGGCACTCTGGTTGAACTGTCCTTCTCAGAATCCGACCATCTTCGCGTTCAAATCCCGCTAAAAGGCGCCGCGACAACCACTGTCGGCAAGACGAAAACCATTGTGACCAGAGACACAGCCTGTGTTTCGATAGCAACTGACAGTTTTCGTTTCCATCCGGATTATTGCCAACTTGTGTGGCGAATTCCTCAAGGTGCAATATTGCGCAAACTGGCCGCGCTGACAGATAGCCCAGTGACAGCAAAACTGAAATTCAGCCCCGAATTAGACCTCTCGAGCAGGCACGGGCGCCTGATACTAAATCTGACGGAGAGTTTCGCCAACACGACGAGCCTACCCTCGGCCGCTCTGCTACGCAGTGAAATCGAACAGGCGATAATCACCATACTCTTGGACGGCCCGCTGCGGGACAGCACCCGATTGTTCGAGACGAAGCCGCCGACATTGGCGCCGCGCCAAGTCAGGGCTGCCGAGGAATATATCGAAGCCCACTGGGACGAGGCTTTGGATTACGAAACCCTCGCCACGGTATCCGGCGCGAGTGTCCGTTCCTTGTTTCGGAGTTTCAAAAAATTCCGTGGGTATACGCCTATGGATTTCGCCAGAAAAATCCGTTTAATGCGCGCCAAGGATTTTTTGGCCAATACAAACGGCTCGGTATCGATTACGACCATCGCGGCAAATTGCGGCTATTCGAGTTTGAGCGCTTTTTCGCGGGACTTTGCCAAGGCATATTATATTTCACCCAGCGCAGCACGCGGCCGATGATTATCAACGGCGTTCTCGGAAACTATTCCCCCATATTTTATCTTCGTTTTTTCCCATGGTGAGCGCCGATTAAAATATTAAAATCTACGCGCACTTCGCCCCCCCCCCCGAACGCATGGTTTTTTGGGTCCCGTTGTAGGGTAATGCCCCCGTAAAAACGGGGTCTTCAGAAGTAGAATTTTCTCCCTACGAGGGTTCTACAGATGAAGCGATCAAAATTTACGGATGCCCAGATCATTGAGGCACTTTGCATATCCCATTGACATATACAAATATTACCCCTAGCATTGAAGATACAGTTCGTATATGTCAGGAGTCCATTCCATGACCATCTCTTCCCTATTCATGAACAACCGCAGCCAGGCAGTCAGGCTTCCGAAAGCGACAGCCTTCCCCGAAGGGGTAAAGCAGGTCGAGGTAGTGGTTGTCCGCAATTCGCGCATCATCACCCCGGCGGGGTCAAGCTGGGATATTTGGTTTGACGGTCCTTCTGTCTCGTCGGATTTCATGGCCGAGCGCGATCAACCTGCTGAACAAACTCGGGAGTCGTTCTAGTGCTGAAGTACATGTTGGACACCAACATCTGCATCTTCACCAGCAAGAACAAACCTCAGCAAGTCCGTGAGATGTTCATGCGACATACCGGACAAATCAGCATCAGCACGATCACGCTGATGGAGCTCATCTACGGCGCCGAGAAGTCAGCCGAGCCTGAGGCCAATCTCGCTATTGTCGAAGGTCTGGCAGCAAGACTTGAAGTACTGGATTACAACTCAGCTGCTGCCGCGCATACAGGGCAGATTCGAGCTGAACTAGCAAAGCAAGGCTCGCCGGTCGGTCCTTACGATGCCCAGATTGCTGGCCATGCTCGCTCTTTAGGACTCGTCGTCGTCACCAACAATACGCGTGAATATCAACGTATCCCCGGACTTCGGATTGAAGATTGGGTATCGGTTTGATCCTCGGCGTGGCCACCGAATCGATGTCCTTCCAATACTAATCCGCGCAATGCTTAGTCTTACTATGTCATAAATATGGCATTATGAGTTCCTCTCCATGGTTTTTGGGAGGGATGATGAGTGCGAGTGAACGGTTTGACCAGTACATGGTGCATTTATCGCAGGGGCTTGGACACGCGGATCGCCATGCGGGGCTCAAGGGCTATTGCACGGGTTTGATGCTGCCGCTGGCACGCAAGAGCGTTGAACCCATGTCGGAATGCGGTGTCCACGCCGTAGCCGGCATCGGCCAGCACACAGTGCCGGGGCGCGCCCTCGCTCAGGAGGTTATGCAACTGCTTCAGGGCGATCTGTGTCTTGGTGGCAAAGCGAACCGACTCTGGCACGCCAGCGCGCTTGCGTCGCTCAGCGTCTTGCGCCCAGTCCTCGGGCAGATAGAGCTGCCACGCCACAGGAATGCTGCCCTGGTCGCAAGCCAGCGAGACGCTCACCGCCACCTGGCAGTTGTCCTGCTTTGCCCAGCATGCCGCAGTATTGACGGGCCACGCCCACCAAGTGCACGCCCTTCTTGGGAAAGCCGGTGTCGTCAATGATCCACCAGCCCCCTCGGCTGAAATCCATGTGTGGCACGACCCACTGACACACCCGGCGCAGAACTTGGGCATCGGACCAGTCGGCCTTGGCGACAAAGTGATGCAGAGCCTGGTGCCTGGCGCTGGCATGAAGCGGATCCACCCGCGCGGCCATGGGCTCAACGCTCTTGCGTGCCAGCGTCAGCATCAAACCCGTGCAATAGCCCTTGAGTCCCGCATGGCGATCCGCGCCACACTTGGGCGAGCTGGCACGTCCAGCGAGGAACGCCCCTCTTAGTTCTCAAAGAGCTGGGCGGGTGGTGGGTAAACCATCGAAATGGTGCAGAAGTACGCGCACCTGGCCCCGAGCCACATGGCCGGCCACGCGAATACGGTCAAGTTTTGGTCAAGTTCTTCGGAGCAAGAAAAAACGCCGCTGGTTAGGGCGGCGTAAAGTCTTGATTCTCAATGAATTCTTGGTGGCGCATCCCTGATTCGAACAGGGGACCTGCGGATTATGATTCCGTCGCTCTAACCGGCTGAGCTAATGCGCCACGCTCTCGTTTTTGCCTGAGCAAAAAGCGAAGAAGAAAATTCTAGCATGGCCCGGCGTTGACGCGCAAATACAACAACCCGCCGCGCATCAACCGCAACCTGGCGTGTGCAATGGCGGCTCGGCGGCTCCCAAGATCGGGCGCCGTTGCAGGTAGTCTAAAATCCTGAAACGCGCGGCAGCCCGTCGCAGCGCCGGATTTCCAAGCAACCTGCTCGCACCCAATGGCTGTTTTCACCCCTGTATCAGACGACGACGCGCGCGCGCTGCTGGCGCGCTACCAACTGGGAGTCCTGGTGTCGCTGCGCGGCATCACGGCCGGCATCGAAAACACCAACTATTTTCTCGAAACTGATCGCGGCCAGTATGTGCTGACCCTGTTCGAGGTGCTGACGCGCGAACAACTGCCGTTCTACATAGAACTCATGCATCACCTGGCGCAGCGCGGCATTCCCGTGCCCGAACCCCAGACCCTGGACGACGGCACGCGCCTGGCTGAACTGAACGGCAAACCCTGCGCCATCGTCACGCGCCTGCCTGGCGCCTACGTGCCCGACCCCGATGTGTCGCACTGTGCCCTGGCCGGCGCGACGCTCGCGCGCGCCCATCTGGCCGGCCGTGACTTGGGGATCCGGCAGCCCAATCTGCGCGGCCTGGACTGGTGGCGCCAGACCGCGCCCAAGGTCATGCCCTTTCTCGAACCCGCCCAGGCTAAGCTACTGGACGCGGAGATCGCCGTGCAAACCGAGGCCGCCGCGGCATGGCCCACGCTGCCTTCAGGCCCTGCCCACTGCGACCTGTTTCGCGACAACGTGCTGTTCGCCGGCTCTCGCGAACAACCGCTGATGGGCGGCTTCATCGATTTCTACTTCGCCGGCTGTGATACCTGGCTGTTCGACGTGGCGGTAAGCTTGAACGATTGGTGCGTGGTGCGGGAAAGCGGCGAATTCATCCCCGAGCTTGCCCAGGCCTGGCTAGCCGCCTATGCCGGCGTACGCGCCTTCACCCAGGCCGAGATGCAGGCCTGGCCGCTGATGCTGCGCGCCGCCGCCCTGCGCTTCTGGCTGTCGCGGTTATACGACTTTTACTTGCCGCGCACGGCCCAGACGCTCAAGCCGCACGACCCGACGCATTTCGAGCGGGTGTTGCGAGCACGCCACCTGGGCGAGGTGCCGGCCTTGCCCCAAATCGGCGGCGCCCGATAATTGATGCACCGCATCCTGATTCCTCTTTTTGGCTCATAACGTCATGCAAGCAGCATCGCTTCCCGCAATCTCCGGCTGGCAATGGATACGTACCGGCCTGCGGCTGTTCTGCAAGCAGCCTCTGGCCATGTTCACCTGGGCCATGGTGATCAGCCTGTTCGTGGTATTCGCAGCGCTGACTCTGCCCATCGGTGCCCTGCTGCTACCGCTGCTGATGCCCGTCATCACTGTCATGACGATCTCGGCCTGCAAGCATGTCGAGGCCGGACGGGTGATGCTGCCCTCGATGTGGGCCAAGCCCTTGACGCAGCCCGGCGTGTTCAAAAAGCTTATGCTCATGGGACTGCTCTACACCCTGTGCTGCATCGCAGTCGAAATGATCGCCGTGCTGCCCTTCGCCAACGACGTGATCGATGCCATGAACGTGGCGACCACCGCGCAGGACCTGACTCCGCTGCTGATGGCCATGCGCAAACCCATGCTGCTGTTCGCCATGCTGTATATACCCGTCGCCGCACTGTTCTGGCACGCCCCCATCCTGGTGGCTTGGCACGGCGTGCGCATAATGAAATCACTGTTCTTTTCCCTCATCGCCTGCTGGCGCTGCAAATGGGCCTTCCTGGTCTACGGCGCGGCCTGGGCCCTGATCTTCATGTTCATCAACCTGATCTCGGGCCTCTTGATGACGGCTGGCCTGTCCGGGACTGTGGTCGACAGTCTGCAGGCGCCCGTGAACATCTTCGCGGGTGGCGTGCTGTATTGCAGCTTCTACCCGGCCTATACCTCGGTTTTCGGCATCGACAATGACGCCCACGCGGGCCTCGACCACCGCGACAGCGCGCACGCATAAGGCCGCGCGCCAGGGCGCGAGCCGCAGCGCCCGCAACACCCGCCCCTGCCTGTCGACGAAGGCCACGTCGATCGCATAGGCCATACCCAGGGTATGAACAGCACGGCAAGGCGCCAGCCACACGCCGCATCGCCAGCCGGGAGGCCGGCGACGGCACAGCAAGCCCCAGAAACGCGCCCAGGACGTATGAAGGCGCACCAGGCGCAGCGATCGAGGCATCGTATCCATTGGCGCTATTGCAACGCCGGCAGCAGCTGCCAGGCGATGGGAAAACCCAACACAATGAAGGTGCAGGGAAAAATGCAGCCTATCAAGGGCAGCAGCATCTTCACCGGCGCCTCCATGGCCAGGCGCTCGGCATGCTGGAAGCGGTCGGCCCGGCACTGTCCGGCCTGGCCCCGCATCAAGGGCCCCAGGCTCATGCCCAGCGCATCAGCCTGCGCCATCGACGCCGCCCACGCCTGCAGGGCGGCGCTGCCGCTGCGCGCGGCCATGGCCTTGAGCGCAGCCATGCGCGACATGCCCGTGCGCATGTCGGCCAGCGCGCCGTCCAGCGCATCGCGCAAGGGGCCAGGCGCGCAGCACTGTGCCGACTGCAGCAAGGCGCCATGCAGGCCCAGTCCGGCTTCGACGCACAAGGTCATCATGTCCAGCACGAAAGGCATGTCGCGATCGATGCGCCGCTTGCGCCGCTGCGCCTGACCGCGCAACCACAGACGCGGCCAGCCTGCTCCCGCCAGAGCGGCCAGCGCCGCGGGCATGGCCGGATGGCCATCGAGTGCGAGCGCCAGGCCGAACGCCGCCCCCGCGCCCACGCCGCCCATCAGCCAGGTCATGGCCAGCCAATGGCGCGGCTCCACTTGCGGCGGCACGCCTGCCCGCGCCAGGGCCTGGCTGCTTTTCTCACGCGAGCGCCAAGGCATAAAAGGCTCGGCCAGCGGCGTCAGCGCGCGCACCCACGGCCAGGCGCAACGCCACCACCAGGGCATCGCCGAGGCCGCGGGCGCAGAGGCCGCCACCACGCCGCGCAGCGGCGCGGACAACAGGAAAGCCAAGCCCGCCGCACACAGACCGGACAGAACGATCGCCAGGCTGTTCATCGCATGTCGCTAGATGTCGATATTGACGATGCGGCGGATCATCAACACGCCCGTCGTTTCCAGAAGCAGAACCACGGCCAGTACCATCCAGCCCATAGGCGTGCTCCAGAGCACCGCCATGGCCTGGGGTTCGAGCCGGTTCAATACCAGGGCCAGCAGCACGGGCAAGGCTCCCACGATCCAGGCCTGCATGCGTCCCTGCGCCGTCAAGGCGCGGATCTTGCCCTGCAGCAGCAAGCGCGAGCGCAGGGTGTCGGCGATACGCTCCAACGCCTCGGCCAGGTTGCCGCCGGTCTGCGCGGCCACCCGCAGCGCCGCCGTCACCAGGACCGTGGCCTCTGACGGCACGCGTTCATGCAGATGTTCCAAGGCCGTGGAAAAAGCCACGCCCAGTCGCTGTTCGCGCAGCATCAGGCCAAACTCCTGCGACAGGGGCGCCTCGCTCTGCTCGACGATGTGCTTTAAGGCCACGGCCAGACTGGCTCCCGCCGACAGCCCCCCGGCTAGGGACATCAGCGCCGCGGGCAGTTGCCGCTCGAACCGCAGCAGCCGGCGCCGGCGCAGATTCTCGACCAGCCCGCCGGGCACACGCGTTGCCGCCAGCCCCGCCAGCAGGCCGACCAGCCAACTCCCCGAAAGCGCCCATGCCAACAGCCCGCCCAGTGCGGCGCAGACCAGGGCGGCCAGCCACAGCTGTGCGGGATCGATGAACAGAAACAGCTCGCTCAGCTTGACGCCGGTTTCCTGGGTGTAGATCTGCCGGTAGCGCTGCAAGGCAGGACCTATCCAGGACTGGGCGCTCCAGGCCAGGATGGCTGCGCTCAAACCCGTCAGCACGAAGGCCAGCCAGATCACGGCATGTCCCCTTCCATGAAGACGGGACGCATACCCGAGTCGACAAAGCCCCGCCCGGGTTCATAGCGGAACAGATCCTGCAGCTGAATGCGGCCGCTCTCCATTCCCGTGATCTCGATGATGTCCGTCACGACCCGTTGGCCTTGCGCGAGGCGGGCCTGCTGCACCACGATGTCGACGCTGGAGGCGATGTGTTCGCGCACCACCGCCAGCGGCAGGTCCAGGCCGGCCATTAAGGTCATGGCCTCCAGCCGCGACAAGGCATCGCGCGGCGAATTGGCATGCAGCGTGGTCAGTGAGCCCTCGTGTCCGGTATTCATGGCGGTCAACATATCGAAGGCTTCCGCGCCGCGACATTCGCCCACCACGATGCGGTCGGGCCGCATACGCAGGGCATTGCGCACCAGGTCGCGTATCTCGATGCGCCCCCGGCCCTCCAGATTGGGCGGCCGCGCTTCGAGCGAGACCAAGTGCGCATGTCCCAGCCGCAGTTCGGCGGCATCCTCGATGGTGACGATGCGCTCTCCTTCCGGAATGGCGTTGGACAAGATGTTGAGCAAGGTCGTCTTGCCCGAGCCCGTGCCGCCGGACACGATGATGCTCTTGCGGCGACGCACGCACAGGGCCAGCAATTGGGCCATGGCCTCGCTCAGACTGCCTATGCCGACCAGGTCGGACATATGCAGCCGCCGCAACGGAAACTTGCGTATGGTCAGGCTGGCGCCGCGCAGGGCAATCGGCGGGATCACGGCGTTCACGCGCGAGCCGTCCGGCAGGCGCGCATCCACCATCGGCGAACTCTCGTCGATGCGACGTCCCAACGGCGCGACGATGCGGTCGATCACGCCGCGCACCGCCTGTTCGCTGCTGAACGCCGTATCGTGCCGCGACAGCTGCCCCGCGCGTTCTACATAGACCTCGTCATGGCGGTTGACCATGATTTCCGTAATGCCGGGATCGGCCAGCAGAGTCTCGAGTGGACCGAGCCCCACAGCTTCGTCCAGGACCATGCGACACAGCAAGGCGCGATCCAAGTGCTGGGGCAGATCCGGCTCCTGGCCAACCAGTTCATCCAGCAGGCGCCGGGCCTCTTCGCGCAAGGCCTGGTCGCTCATGCCCGCCACGTCGCGGCGGCGCAGGTCCAGCGCCTGAAGCAAGGCGGCATGCAGGCTGCGCCGGTAAGGCAGCCAGACCAGCGCGGCAGGAGCCTGGGCAGGCGCGGGCGCGGGTTCGGTATGTGGGAGAACCTCGGAACCGTCCGTCGCGGCCAGCGCCTGCGTCGGGTCCGGCAAGTCGCGCACCTGGAGCTGACACGGGCCGATGAGAATACGGTCCTGGGCCTGCAGAGGACCGTGGGTCGCTACGCGCTCGCCATTGACTAGCGTTCCACCCAGCGTGCCCAGGTCTTCGAGCACGATGCCACCGTCCTGGCGCAGCAACCTGGCGTGCTGCCTGCCCACCCGCCAATTGGCGATGCGCACCGCACACTGGGGCGCGCGCCCTATGGACACCGGCGGCACGGCCGTTTGCATCTGGCGCGTGCCGTCCTCGAAGGTCAAGGTGATTTCGAGCATGCTCAAGGTTCCTTGCCGGATTCGGCGGATTCATTGCCGACCTGCCACTGCGACCCGTCGCCTTGTGGCGTGCTCCATCCCTCCGTTGTGGTACCCACGGGCGGCAGCAAACGCAGCTGCGTGGGATCGGGGAAGGCCTGCTGCAGCACATGGCGGCCTTGCGCGACGCTCTGCGCAAAGCCGGCATAATCGTTCGAGACGATGCTGGGAGTCACGAAAATGGCCAGCTCCGTGTCGCGCCTAGACGATTTTTTCGCACCGAACAGGCTGCCCAGCACAGGGATGTCGGAGAGCAGCGGCAGGCCGCCGCGTTCGGTCGATTGCTCACGCGAGAGAAAGCCGCCCAGCACCAGGGTCTGGCCCGAGCGGACGTTGAATTCGGTAACGGCGCGCCGGGTGCGCAAGGCCGGACCGGAGGGCAGGCTCATGGAAGCATCCACCGAACTGGCTTCCACTTCGATACGGGAGCGGATTGCGCCATTGCGGTCGATGCGCGGCGTGATGTGCAGCGACACGCCATAGGGCTTGAACAAGGTCGTCGGTACGCCATTGCGGTCGGAAGAGGTATAGGGCACTTCGCCGCCCGCCAGGAAGGAGGCCGTACTGCCGCTGCGGGCCAGCAGTTGCGGCTGTGCGAGCATCACGGCTTGGCCGCGCTGCGCCAGGGCGGCGAGGTTGGAAGACAGCACGGCGTTGGCACCGAAATAGCCGGCGGCGCGCGAGACCGGCAAGGCCGCGGCCAGCGGCGCCGCACCGGGGCGCTCGGACAACAGGCCTGCCGCGTTGCCGCCGTCCCACACCATGCCGGCCTGCAAGCCGCCCTGCGTGGCGCCGTCCCAGCGTACGCCGAAATCGGTCAGGCGCGAACGCGGCAGCTCGACCACCTGTACATCGAGCAGCACCATGCGGTCCCAGCCCACCTGTCCCGTGAAATCCAGGATGCCCGGATAGCGCTGCGCCAGCGCAGCGATGCGTGCCCTATCCTCGTCCGACAGGTCGTTGCCCTCGATGACCAGGTTGCCGCCCACCTGACTGCTGCGTGCCGCCGGAATGCTCTCGAGCAGCTTGTCGACCTCGGCGCGCATGCGTCGCAATCCCGCGGGTAGGACTCGTACGGCATAGGCCATGGGAGCCGCAGCCCCCGTCCAGGCATGCACGGAAGACATCCCCTCCTGCCGCGCGAACAACACGACTTCGCGTTCGTCCGCGGCCAGGGCGCTGAGCACCTGGCCGTTGCCCACGGCGACCCGGCGCACGCCCGGAATGTGCAAGACCCGACTCTCGCCCACTTCCAGGTCGAGTTCCTGACCCTGCGGCACGACATCGCCACCGTAGGCCGGACTGCAAAACAGAAGTTGGCTGGCCAGAATCCATCTCAGCAGATTCGGGCAAGCCAATCTGCCGAGGGCAATGCCTGCGCGCGGCATCACGGCGCGCCTCGTTTGGCGGCGTGAGCCGGCGCGGCAGCGGCCGGCGCGGCAACGGCCGGCGCGGCAACGGCGACGAAGGCATCGTGGTCGGTTTCGATTCGATCGCCGTAGATGATGTCCACGGCGCGGCGGCGGGATGCAGGCTGCGCCATCCCGAGCAGGCCCGGCAAGTCGCGCGGCAGCACATCGCTTCCGGTTTGGGTATCGGACGCGGGACGCAGCAAGGCCGTCAACACGCCGCCCTGCCGCGCCGCGATGACCTTGACCGCGTCGCCGGCAGCGGCCTCCAGTGTGATGTGGGCGAGCTGCCCCGGATCTCCATCGACGGACAAGACCTTGCCTCCTTGCAATAGCGGAACCGTAAGATCGCGACCGCCATGCGGGAACGAGACATACAAATCGATGCGGTCGCCAGGCTGCACATGCTGCGGAAGATCGCGGATTTCCTGCGCGGGCAGGCTGAAGGCGCGCCGGCCGGCGGCCAACAGCCCCGCTACGGATTCGCGCCGGTTGCGCTGGACCTGATGCAGCAAGATGGGTTCGCCGGATCGGACAGCCACGGCCAGCGTGCCGCCTTCGACCTGATTCAGCGCCTCGGGCGCCAGGGAGTCGGACGATGCCCAGTCCTGGGGCACGTCCCGCACAGCCAGGCTGGCCATGTCCAGCGCTGCGCCTGCGGGCAGATCCCGGGCCGCGACCAGCCTGGACACGGTGGGCACGCGCGCTTGCGCTTCAATGGCCTGGGTGCGCTGCTGTATGGTTTCGCGCACGGCCCACGCTGCGGCCAAGCCCGCAGCGGCGGCGAACGCATAAGCTCCCATCGCGCGCGCCATGGGTAGCCACCGTGAAGGTTTCATGGCCGACCTCCCGATGCCGGCGCCTGCGCGATATCGGCAGGACCGAAAGCAAAACGCAGCGCCGCCAGCACGCTGCCTTCGGCCCTGCCCAGGATATCGATGACCAGGGTTTCCGTTCCGCGCTGCCAACTCTGCCACGATGCGCCGGCCTCATCCTGTTCGCGGATGGGCAGCCATCCCAGGCGCGCCAGGTTGTCGTGCGCCTGCTGCGCAATGTCGCCGGGCGGCACGGCGTATTGCCAGATCTGTTGCGTGGCGCCGGCCCGGCCCGCCGGCTCGGCAAACTCGAAGACCAGTTCCGCGCCTGCCGGCAACCAGGCATCGGGCAAGGCCGACTTACTCGTGGCCTGCTCCCAACATAAGGTAGACAGGGTTCCGCTGCTACCTTGTCCAGCCTGCCCGGACACTGTCACCATGCGCGGGCACGGTCCGCTGGTATCCGACAGCACAGCCATGCCCGGATAGACCGCCATATCGCGCAGGCCGGGATGCTGCCGGGCCATGAAGGCGATCAATGTGGGCGCATCCAAAGAGGTTCGATACGACAGCACCTGGGCTCGGGCGCCATATACCTTTGCCGCGGAAACGACCTCGGTCATGATGCTGTTCTTGGGCAAAATCCAGGATGACGCGGCGTGGCCGGCTGTGGGCGCCAGGCAGACCGCGGCCAAGAGAAGCCGATATAGGCTCATGGCCGCCTCCCGCTGGCGAGCCTGTCGACCGGCATCAATTGCGACCAGGCCGATACCCAGTCGGTGTCCGGCTTGCGCCCGCCCCAGGCCCCGTCCACGCCCGAGATGCCCGAGCGCAGCCGATGCGCCAAGGACTGCGATAACCCCGCGGCAGCCTGCCAACCCACGCGGCTGTCGATAATGCGCCGCTGCCCGTCCATGTCCGAAACGGCATGGCCGCCCGCCTGCGCCACCGAGGTATGGCGATGGACAGTCACATCGCCGACGGACAAATACGTCCAACCAACGGGAGGATGAATCTTGCGTTCGGCTTGTACCGTCACCAGGCGCGCATCGGCGCGCAACCAGTCTTGTTGCAGCTGCGCCTGCTTTGCGTCCGCCGGAACCGGCCCGGCCTGGTTCCGAAGCAGCCCCAAGCCAACATCATCCTGGCGCGCGGCCGGAGAACCGCCGCGCGCTGCCAAAAACGCCGCGGCGCGGCTCGCCTGCGCGGCCTGCATGACCCGATGCCATGCCGAGCCTGTCCAGGCAATGGCACAGGCGCAGGCCAGCAGCGCGGCCAGCGCGAAAACGGACTCGACCAGCGCTTGTCCTTGCTGGCGCCTCATCGCGTTGCTCCATGCGCCATGAATTGTTCGCCAGCATTGGCCGCCACCCTGTGCGCCTGCCAGTATGGACGGAACAGAGTCGGCTTCTCGTTCTTTCCGTCGCCACGGGGTTGAGGACGCACGAAATAGGTTTCGGCTGCCGCGTTCACCGTAAGGCCATCGCCTGGCTGGAATACCCGCAAGGCGTAGGCGCCGGCCCAGGCGATGCGGCTGGCACCGCCTGAAACGGGCAGGCTCGCAGCCTGCTGGCGCACGGCGATGGCAAAGCGCAGCGGCGCGGTCTCGCCGGCAGACGACACCTCGTGGCTGTCCGGCAGCCCGCGTCCCCGAGGCGACACGCTTTCCATCCAGGCATAGGCGTCCGCCAGCGGATTCGAAACGCCCGAGAAGATATTCCATGATGTGTTGGCCGATACCCAGCGCCAGAAATCCTGCGAAGAGAAATCCTCGGGCGCGCGCTGCACGGTATCGCCGCCCAAGCGGTCTCCCGCCAGGCCCCAGCCCATGGGATATTCGCGGTAGTAGCAGCCTATCCACTTGTTCCAGCGCAGCGAGTGGTAAGACAAGGAATCGAACGAAGACCAGTTGCCGTCGCCGTCCATCCGGGTCTCGCCGCGGCGGCGCAATTCGTGCCGCTTTTGCGGACAGGCCTTCTGGACAATCCAGTTGTTGGTGCGGGTGAAATTGCGCGGCTGCAGAAAGTCGTAGCGCCCCACGGCGGCATAGGCCAGAGGGCGCAGTGCCTGCCCTGACCGGCTGCGCACATAACCCGGCCAGCCGTCGGACAACACGCGCCATTGCAGCGATTGAGGCTGCCCTTGGAGTTCGGGGTAGTTGGCGCGCAGGATCGCCTGGATCATGGCCTCCCTCTGCCTGGGCAGGGTCGCCACAGCCTGTTGCGCCGCATGCAGCAAAGTGCCGTACACCAGGTCGTCGTGCGCCTGATAGGCCCTGGCAGCTTCGTGCGCCGCGCCGCCGCTCGGCCTGCCCGCCGAATAGGACCGCTGCGCCTTGGTTCCGAACAGAGAACCGATCAGATAGGTAGGCGGATTGCCCATGGCGCGGCGCTGCGCCTCCGTGTCCGAGAATTTCGCCCAGGTCGCCAGCGTGACCAGATGTGCCATGGCCACCTGGTGCGCGATCTGCGCACGGTTGATGTAGGCCAGCAGATTCAGCGTCCGGGTCTGCTCCAGAGCGGCACTGTATACCGCGGCATCGGCGGCATGAGTCAGGCGTGCACGCGCGGCGGCCACCTGACCGAGGTTGTACAAAGCAACCCAGGCCACCCCGCAGAGCGACAGCAGCAGCAAGGCGGGAATCAGCGCCTGCCCGCCATAAACCGTCCGCGCGCGGTACGCAGGGTGTGCAAGCATTAGTTGGCCGCCTTGGCGTTACCGGTGAACGACTGCAGCGAACGCGACTTGGTCTGTTCGGCTGCCGTCTTGGCCGCCATGCCGGCCTGCCTGGACTGCGAGGAGCCGTCCTCGCCCGCCAGCTCCTTGGCCATGGCCGCCGTCTGCGAACGCACGACCTGCCCAAACAATTGATAGACCGCGATGGCCGCCACCGCGATGAGGGCCACCACGATGATGTACTCGGTCATACCCTGGCCGCTCTGCTTTTTCCTGCTTGCCCGCATCATGCTTCCCCTGAACGTCGTGAAGGTGGAAAGCAGTATGGGGAGATGGATGCGCCGCGGCTATGCGCGGATGCCGAGGTGGATCAAAGTATCCTGGGAGGTTGACGGATCGGCGAGTTCGTCGTGTTTGGGCTGGGTGTGGGAAGAGAGGCCTGCCCTCTCTGCACACACCCAGCCCAAACACGACGAACGCATCAAGAACTCAAAAAAAAGCCTGCCCGCATACAGCGAACAGGCCTTACACGCTATCGGACTAAAGACAAGGCGCGGTATTAAACGCCTTCGCGCGCCGCCTTGCGGCGCTCGTGCTCTTGCAGATAGCGCTTGCGCAAGCGTATCGACTTGGGCGTAAGTTCGACCAGTTCATCGTCGTCGATGAATTCCACTGCATATTCCAGCGTAATCTGGATGGGCGGCACCAGGCGCACGGCTTCGTCCGTGCCGGAGGCGCGCACGTTGGTGAGCTGCTTGCCCTTGATGGGGTTGACCACCAGGTCGTTGTCTCGGCTGTGGATACCGATGACCATGCCTTCGTACAGCGCCTCGCCGGGGCTGACAAACATACGACCACGATCCTGCAGCTTCCACAGTGCGTAGGCCACGGCATCGCCGTTGTCCTGGCTGATGAGCACGCCATTGCGGCGTTCGCCGATCGAACCTTCCCTGAGAGGGGCATACTCGTGGAAGGTATGGCTCATCAGGCCGGTACCGCGCGTCAGCGTAAGGAACTCATTCTGGAAGCCGATCAGGCCGCGCGCCGGGATGATGTATTCCAGGCGGGTACGGCCACGGCCGTCGGGCTGCATATCCTGCAGGTCGCCTTTGCGGCGGCCCAGCTCTTCCATCACACCGCCTTGATGCTCGTCCTCGACATCGACGGTCAGCGCTTCGAACGGCTCGCACTTGGCGCCGTCGATTTCCTTGAACACCACGCGCGGACGCGAGACGGCCAACTCGTAGCCTTCGCGGCGCATGTTTTCCAGCAGGATGGTCAGATGCAGTTCACCGCGGCCCGCCACTTCGAAGACCGTATCGTCGCCCGTTTCGCGCACGCGCAGGGCCACGTTGGACTTCAATTCGCGATCCAGACGGTCGCGCAGCTGGCGGCTGGTGACGAACTTGCCTTCGCGGCCGGCCAGGGGCGAGGTGTTGACCATGAAGTTCATGGTCAGGGTCGGCTCGTCGACCTTCAGCAAGGGGAATGCTTCGGGCGTGTCCACCGCCGTGATGGTGGTGCCGATGTTGAGGTCTTCGATACCGTTGATCAGCACGATGTCGCCGGCTTCGGCTTCTTGCACCTGCTCGCGCTCAAGACCCTTGAACATCAGCACCTGATTGATGCGGCCGCGCTTGATCGCACCATCCGGACCATCGCGAAAGGCCACGTCCACGCCGGGCTTCATGCGGCCGCGATTGATGCGGCCCACGCCGATCTTGCCGACGTAGCTGTTGTAGTCCAGCGAGATGACCTGCATCTGCAGCGGACCGTTAATATCATCGTTACGCTGCGGCACGTGCTTGAGCACGGTTTCGAACAGCGGACGCATGTCCCCTTCGCGCACGTCGTCAGTCAGGCCGGCATAGCCGGACAGCCCCGACGCGTAGACCACGGGGAAATCGAGCTGCTCTTCGGTGGCGCCCAGTTTGTCGAACAGTTCGAAGGTGGCGTTGATGACGAAGTCGGGGCGGGCGCCCGGACGATCGATCTTGTTGACCACAACGATGGGCTTCAGACCCAGGGCCAGCGCCTTGCGCGTAACGAAAATGGTTTGGGGCATGGGGCCTTCGACCGCGTCGACCAGCAACAGCACACCATCGACCATGGACAACACGCGCTCGACCTCGCCGCCGAAGTCGGCGTGTCCCGGGGTGTCGACGATGTTGATGTGCGTGTCGCCGTATTCGACGGCGCAGTTCTTGGCCAGGATGGTGATGCCGCGTTCTTTTTCCAGGTCGTTGGAGTCCATGACCCGCTCGGTCATCGCCTGGTTTTCGCGAAAGGTACCGGACTGGCGCAGCAGTTGGTCGACCAGCGTGGTCTTGCCGTGGTCGACGTGGGCGATGATGGCGATGTTGCGCAAGGCGCGGGACATGATCAGATCCTTCCTAAGAGTTTGTTTTGGCAAGCGAGGGAGAAGCCCCCACGCTCGCCTTCAGTTCGCAGCCCCCCAAGGCGGCTTTTTCGCCTTGAGAGCGGCCCGGCGGCAAAAGCCCCGCCGGCAATTCATTCAAGGCCACCAGCGACGACTTGGGGTCGTCGGCGGCCTGCAATGCATCTAACGTAACGGCGCAGTCCAGCATGAACGGGCCGACGCGCGTGCGCCGCAGCGCGGTCAGGTGGGCATGGCAACCGAGCTCGCGGCCTATGTCCTGAGCCAACGTCCGGATGTAAGTCCCTTTACTGCAATCCACTTCGATCACTGCCTGCAACCCCGTACAGGACAGCAGCTCGTTGCGGTAAATCGTGACCCGCCGCGGCGCGCGTTCGAGCTCTATGCCCTTGCGCGCGTATTCGTACAGCGGCTTGCCGTCGCGCTTGAGCGCCGAATACATAGGTGGAATCTGCTCGATTTCACCCGTAAAACGTGACAATACTTCGCGCAATGCCTGCTCGGCTACGCCGGCAAAGCCCTCTTGCGCGCGCACCGTGACAATGCCCGTCAGGTCGCCGCTGTCGGTCTCTTCGCCGAACTGCAGCGTGGCCAAGTACGTCTTGTCGGCGTCGAGCATGGCGCCGGAAATCTTGGTCGCGCGGCCCATGCAGCACACCAACAGGCCCGTGGCGAACGGATCCAGCGTGCCGGTGTGGCCGGCCTTGGCCGCATCCAACGTGCGCTTGGCGCGCTGCAGGGCGTGATTGCTGGACAAACCAACGGGTTTGTCCAGCAATAGCACTCCATCGAGCGGCTGCCCGCGTTTCCTAGCCATCGTCGCAATCCGGAAAAAAAATCGCCGACAGCCCTCAGGACTGTTCTTCGGGCTCGTCAGGGATGCCGGAAGCCGCGCCGGAATCGGAGCGGGTGGCGCGGTCTATCAGCGACGACATCTCGATGGCGCGCTCAATCTGCGGATCGTGATAGAAGCGCAGTGTGGGCACGGTGTGGATGTGCAGCAGCTTGTACAGCAGGGAATGCAACCAGCCGGCCTTTTCGTTGAGCAGCGCCGCGGTCGCATCGGACTCGGCGCCCAGCACGGTGAAATAAACCTTGGCGTGTGCGTAGTCGGCCGACAGCTCCACGCCCGAAATGGTGATCAGGCCCGAGCGCGAGACATCGACCTCGCGCTGGACGATCTCGGCCAGGTCCTTCTGGATCTGGTCGGCCAGCCGCAGGTTGCGGCCGGGGATGGACTTGGATTTATGACGGCTCATGATGGACCTGGAAAGCGCAGCGCCTTACAGCGTGCGGGCGACTTCCTTGATCTCGAAGACTTCCAGCTGGTCGCCCACCTGAATGTCGTTGTTGCCGCGCAGGGTCAGGCCGCAATCGAAGCCGGACTTGACTTCCTTGACGTCGTCCTTGAAGCGACGCAGCGAATCGAGCTGGCCGGTCCAAGAAACGACGTTGTTGCGCAGCAGACGTACCTGGGAGTCGCGCTTGACCACGCCGTCGAGCACCATGCAGCCGGCGATGTTGCCAATCTTGGACACCGAGAAGATTTCGCGAACCTCGACCAGGCCGATGATCTCTTCCTTCTTCTCGGGGGCCAGCATGCCCGACATGGCTGCCTTAACATCGTCCACGGCGTCGTAGATGATGTTGTAGTAGCGCAGATCGATGCCGTTGCTCTCGGCCAGCTTCTTGACGCTCTGGTCGGCGCGGACGTTAAATCCGATGACCACCGCGTTCGAGGCGATCGCCAGGTTGACGTCGGACTCCGAGATACCGCCCACGGCCGCATGCACCACCTGCACCCGTACCTCATTGGTGGAGAGCTTGGTAAGAGAAGCGACCAGGGCCTCCTGCGAACCCTGCACGTCGGTCTTGACGATGAGCGGCAGGGTCTGTGAGCCCTCGCCCAGGTTGTCGAACATGGACTCGAGCTTGGCGGCCTGTTGGCGGGCCAGCTTGACGTCGCGGAACTTGCCCTGGCGGAACAGCGCGATTTCGCGCGCCTTGCGCTCGTCGGACAGAACCATGATCTCGTCGCCGGCGGCGGGCACTTCGGTCAGGCCCTGGATTTCCACCGGAATCGAAGGACCGGCTTCCTGGATGGGCTTGCCATTCTCGTCGAGCATGGCGCGCACGCGGCCGAAGCTGGCGCCTGCCAGCACCACATCGCCGCGGTGCAGGGTGCCGCTCTGGACCAGGATGGTCGCAACCGGGCCGCGGCCCTTGTCCAGGCGCGCTTCGATGACCAGGCCCTTGGCGGGCGCGTCCACCGGCGCCTTGAGCTCGAGGATCTCGGCCTGCAGCAGTACCTGCTCGAGCAGGTCGTCGATACCCTGCCCGGTCTTGGCCGACACGGACACGAAGGGTACGTCGCCGCCGTATTCTTCAGGCACGACTTCCTCGGTCACCAGTTCCTGCTTGACGCGGTCGGGGTTGGCATCGTACTTGTCGACCTTGTTGACGGCCACGACCAGGGGCACGCCAGCCGCCTTGGCATGGCTGATGGCCTCGCGCGTCTGCGGCATGACGCCGTCGTCGGCCGCCACCACCAGGATGACGATGTCGGTGGCCTGCGCGCCGCGGGCACGCATGGCGGTGAACGCCTCATGGCCCGGGGTGTCGAGGAAGGTCACCATACCACGATCGGTTTCCACGTGGTAGGCACCGATGTGCTGCGTGATGCCGCCCGCTTCGCCTGCAGCCACCTTGGCGCGGCGGATGTAGTCCAGCAGCGAGGTCTTGCCGTGGTCGACGTGGCCCATAACGGTAACGACGGGCGCGCGCGGCAGCAGCTCGGCCTCTTCGGCGACGGGCGCTTCGTCCAGGAAGGCCTCCGGGTCATCCAGCTTGGCCGCAATGGCGGTGTGACCGAGTTCCTCGACCACAATCATGCCGGTCTCTTGGTCGAGCACCTGGTTGATGGTGACCATCTGGCCCAGTTTCATCAGCACCTTGATGACCTCGGCAGCCTTGACGGACATCTTGTGCGCCAGATCGGCCACACTGATGGTCTCGGGCACATGGACTTCGCGCGCGATGAATTCCTGCGCGGCGGATTCGGCGCGATGGTCGGCCTGCTGGTTGCGACCGTTGCGCCCCCCCCTGCCGCCCTTGCCGCCGCCGCCCTTACCGCCCGCGCGCCAGCCGCTGTCACGGGTGTTGGCCGCCGGCTTGTCCGCCGGTTTCTTGCGCGAGGCGTCGTCCGTCCAGGTGGAGGCCACCTCGGCGGTCTTGATGGTTTTCTTGGCACCGACGACAGCGCCGGGCTTGGCGTCTTTCTTGGCTGCGGTCTTGCCTGCGGGCTTGTGCAGCGTACCGGACAAGGCGGCAGCCTGCTCGGGTTCGGGCGCGCGCAGCACCTTGCGCGGACGATTCAGCATTTCGCGCAGGGCGGCCGCCTCAGCCTCTGAGGCGCGGCGAGCCGCGTCGCGATTAACGCCTTCAGCGGCAACCGCGCGAGGCGCTTGAACTGGGGCCTTGCTGGCGCCGCGCCTGGGCGCACGAACCGGTTCAGCGGCCGGCACCTGAGCGACGGGCTCGACGGGTTCGGGTTCGGGCTCGGCCTGAACCGCCACGGGTTCAGCGACAGGCTCGTCCACCTCGGGTTCAGGCTCGGGAGTAGGCTCGGGTTCGGCCTTGGGCTCTTCGGCCACAGGCTCGGCAACGGGCGCAGCCAGCTCTTCGGCGCGCACTTCAGGCTCGGCGACAGCCACCACCGGTTCAGCCTGCGGCACGGGCGCCACGGCCTGCTGGGCCTGGACTGCGTCGACGATAGCGTCGGTCACGGCGGCGTCAGCCACTGCCTCGTCGGCAACTTTTTCTTCCACCGCAGACTGTTCTGCCGCCAGTTCGGAAGGATCGCGCTTGACGAAGACGCGCTTTTTGCGCACTTCGACCTGGATGGTGCGCGAACGGCCTGTCGCATCGGCCTGGCGGATTTCCGAGGTCTGGCGACGGGTCAGCGTGATCTTCTTGCCCTCGCTGCCGCCATGGGCGCGACGCAGCGAATCGAGCAACTTCGCCTTGTCGCTGTCGGTGACGGCATCGTCCACCGACTTGAGGTCGACGCCGGCCGAACGTAGCTGCTCCAGCAGCACGTTGGCAGGCATTTTCAGTTCGGTGGCGAACTGGGCGACGGTATTGCTCGACATTAGGCTATTTTCCTTTGCAGCTATCTTCTGTATGCCGTGCGCGCTGGGCGCGGTACGGCGTGTTCTCTTCAACGCACCATGGTCGTCACTCTTCTTCGAACCAATGGGCGCGGGCGCGCATGATCAGATCACTGGCCGCTTTCTCGTCCAGGCCGCCGATCTCGGCAAGCTCATCGGTGGCCAGCTCGGCCAGATCGTCGCGCGTGTGTACCTTGTGCTCGGCCAGCCGGGTCGCCAGATCGGGCGTCATGCCTTCGAGCTCGAGCAGGTCCTGCGCGGTTTCCAGGCGTTCTTCCTGGGCGATGGCTTCGGTCAGCAGCGCATTGCGGGCACGGGCGCGCAACGCGTTGATGGTGTCTTCGTCGAAAGCGTCGATTTCCAGCAGTTCCTGCATGGGCACGTAGGCGATTTCTTCCAGGCCGGTGAAACCTTCGTCGATCAGGATATCGGCCACTTCCTCGTCGACGTCCAGCTTGTTCATGAAAGCGGCACGTAGCGCGGAGCGCTCAGTTTCCTGGCGGTTCTGGCTTTCTTCCGGCGACATGATGTTGATCTGCCAGCCGGTAAGCTCGGAAGCCAGGCGCACGTTCTGGCCCTTGGCGCCGATGGCCTTGGGCAGGTTTTCCTCGTCGACCACCACGTCCATGGCATGCTTGTCCTCGTCGACCAGGATCGACTCGACGTTGGCCGGGGCCAGCGCGCCGATCACGAACTGGGCAGGATCTTCCGACCACAGCACGATGTCGACCTGCTCGCCGCCCAGCTCGTTACGCACGGCGGTGACGCGCGAACCGCGCATGCCCACGCAAGTGCCAATGGGGTCGATGCGCTTGTCATAGGCCACCACGGCGATCTTGGCACGCACGCCGGGATCGCGGGCGGCCGCCTTGATCTCGAGCAGGCCCTGTTCGATCTCAGGCACTTCGTTTTCGAAAAGCTGGCGGATAAAGTCAGGCGAAGTGCGCGACAGAATGACCTGCTGGCCACGCAGGGTGCTGTCCACGCGCAGCACAAAGGCGCGGACACGGTCGCTGATGCGCAGGTTTTCCTTGGGGATCATCTCGCTGCGTGGAAGGCGGGCCTCGACTTTGCCGGTTTCGATGATGACATCGCCCTTGTCCATGCGTTTGACGGTACCGGAAACGATGGTCTCGCCACGGTCCAGGAAATCGTTCAGGACCTGCTCGCGCTCGGCGTCGCGGATTTTCTGCAGAATGGCCTGCTTGGCGGCTTGCGCGCCGATGCGGCCGAATTCGACCGGTTCAAGTGGCTCTTCGATGTACTCGCCCACTTCGATACCGGGCACAATTTCGAGCGCGTCGGACAGCAATTCCTGCTTGTCGGGTTCCTGCAGGCCGGCCTCGTCGGGCACGACCAACCAGCGACGAAAGCCCTCGTGGCTGCCGCTGTCGCGGTCGATGGCGACACGGATGTCGGCGTCGTCCTTGAAGCGCTTTTTCATGGCCGAAGCCAGCGCGCTTTCGAGCGCCGTGAACACGGTGTCGCGCGTGACGTTCTTTTCGCGCGCCAACGCATCGACCAACAGAAGAATTTCGCGACTCATCGCTTTTTGCCCTTGAAATCCAGAACGGGATCCAGCTTGGCGCGCTCGATGTCATCGAGCGTGAAGCTCAGCACTTGGATCTCGTTCTTCTTTGCCTCAAATTCCAAACCGAACACGGAACGCCCCGCGGCGTCGCCCGTGGCTTCCGGCATGCGCAGAATGCCGGTATATACCTTGCGGCTGTCGATCGCCTCGCGCAGCTTGATCTCGACGCGAGCGCCGGCAACGCGCAGAAAATCCGCCTCGCCACGCAGCGGCCGATCCACGCCGGGCGACCCCACTTCGAGACGTCGGTAGTCGACGTTCTCGACCTCGAACACGCGCGAGAGCTGGCGCGAAACCTGCTCGCAATCCTCGACACGCACGCCATCTTCCTTGTCGATGGTCACACGCAGCAAACCCATGGCGGCGCGTTCTACGTCGATCAGTTCGACGTCCATGCCTGCCAAGGCTTCCCGGGTCATTGCAAATAGATCAGCCACTTAAGTTTCATTGCGGGCACTGCCGTGTCGGACCTTGCCGCCACCGCTTTGCCATACACATCCTTAACATTCAAAAAAAAAGGGCTGTTTTCGCACAGCCCACCGTATTGCCGAAGGCCCGACACGCATGAAACACGCACCAGGCCCGGCTTCAGTTGTTCTTTGCTTTCAGCGATTGCGCAGTACAACCGCTGCTTCTGGACACCCGCTTTCGCACCCTCAAAAGCGGACAGCGCCCGAAAACATCGCTGATAAACCCAAGAGTCTACCAGATAAACGTAAAAAACACCCGGATAATCCGGGGTTTACCCGGTTCGGGCACCACTTCGGCAGGATTTACCTGTCGTTGCGTCCCCGTCCACCCATAAAGCCCAGGCGCGACTCGTGCGCCGAGGCCCCGCTAGGCTGCCAATCGTCACCCCGGGCGCCCGGCTTGCGCGGCTTGCTCTTGTTGGCGCCGCCGGCGTGCTTCTTGGCGGCCGCGTTGCTGCTGACGCCGCCGTTGCCGGCCGCGAATTTGGGCCCGCCCGCCTTGGCGGGGCGCTTGCCCTTGCCTTGGCCACCGCCCTGCACCGGCCCCGGCCCCTGCCCTAAGCCCTGGGGCTTGCCTTGGCCTCGCGCCTTACCCTGGCCGCGCTTGCCGCCGGCGGGCTTGTCGCTGCCGCCCATGGGGTGGCCGTTGGCATAGCCGCCGGTAATCATCAGGCCGGTACCGAAAGGATCAGACGGCGTGGAGCGCACCGCGCCCGCACTGCCCTTGCCGCCGCCTTGCAGATTGCCGCGGCGGCTGAAACGCGCGCCGTTCATGCCGTTGTGCTCCATCGTGCCAAAGCCCGGCGGCAGCGCGTTCTCATGCGACTTGGGCTGCTTTTCGCGCCGCCCTTCGCCATCGTCGTCGCGCAGCAGGCCCAATTGCACCATCAGGGCGTTGACCAATTGCGCGTCGACCTCCTCCCAACGGCCGCGGCGCAGATTGCGCGGCAGCACGATGTCGCCGAAGCGCGTGCGGATCAGGCGACTGACGGTGACGCCCACCGCCTCGAACATACGGCGCACTTCGCGGTTACGTCCTTCCTGCAGGGTAACGCGGTACCAGCGATTGCTGCCG
Organism: Bordetella sp. FB-8; assembly: GCF_000382185.1. Lineage (NCBI taxonomy): Bacteria > Pseudomonadati > Pseudomonadota > Betaproteobacteria > Burkholderiales > Alcaligenaceae > Bordetella > Bordetella sp. FB-8. The sequence goes on from NZ_KB907784.1 coordinate 28,137, forward strand.
TCGCCGCCCAGGTAGTCGAGCGCGCCGAAGGCGGCCTTGCCGTCCTCGAGATCGATGCCTTCGACCAGCGACTTGCGCTGGGCTTCGTCCATCTCGCCCAGCACGCGCACCGCGTATTCACGTTCAGTACCGTAGCGCGGATGCATGATGCGGTTGGCCATGTCACCCGAGGTGGTGAAGATCAGCAGGCCTTCGGTGTTCAGATCCAGGCGCCCCACCGACAGCCACTTGCCGGTACGCAGCTTGGGCAGGCGCGCGAACACGCTGGCCCGCCCTCCCGGGTCGTCATGGCTGACGATTTCTCCGGACGGCTTGTGATAGAGAATGACGCGCGGCGGCTTCTTGGCGTTTGGGCGATGGATGGGCTTGCCGTTGACACGCACCTGGTCGTTGGGCGAGACGCGCTGGCCTATGTGGGCCGGTTCACCGTTGACCGACACGCGGCCGGCCACGATAAGCTCTTCCATTTCGCGGCGCGAGCCAATGCCGGCCTCGGCCAGCACCTTGTGCAACTTGGGGCTGACCGCGTCGCTGTTCAGGTACTTGCCCAGGCGCTGTTCAGTGCGTTCGTTGGCTTCAAGATAGGCCAGCGCCTGCTCGGCCTCGCGTTCGAGTTCGCGCGTATCGGCCGTGTCCATTCCGACTTCGGGCGACGCAGCTTGGGCCGCCTGCCCGGAAGCACCCTGTCCGAAGGCTTTTTTGTTGGCGGTCTTGCGCGGAGCGCGCCTGGGCTTGCGCTCGGCCTGCCTGACTTCGGGCGGACTCGCCTCGGCCTGCGCACCCTCGACCGGACTGCTCTCGGCTTTTTCGGCGCGCTCGCCGCCCTGCGCCGTCGCGGCATCGCCACGGCGGCGGCGGAAGGGAGTGCGCAGTTTGCGCCCGCGGCCGCGAACCTCGGAATCGGCCGCCGCGGCGACCTGGGAAGCGCCCGTGTCGGGAGGTTCAGGCAGGGAATTTTCTTTTTGTGTATCGGAATCGGTTGTCACTCAGACAGCTCCGCAGGTCAAACTTGAGAGGCCTCGTCGTCTTCGACGGGCTCGTGGTCTTGTTCAGGGTTCGCCGCAGAGGCAAGGGCCTCTGCGGCGGCATCTATTGCCGCTTCTCGCGCGGCGGCGTCTTCTTCGGCATGCATTGCTTCGAGTCCTTCGGCAACGTCGACCTTTGCGTCATCGGCCGCAGACTTTTCGTTCAGATTTTCACCAGCCGCTTGCACACCCGCGCCGGCCGCTTCGCCCAAGTCCAGCCCAGCCAGCACGACCGCCGGATCGGCGGATTCCAGTGCGGGCAGCTCGTCCAGCGCGCGCAGGCCCAGATCATCGAGAAACTGGCGCGTCGTACCAAATAGCGCAGGACGGCCCGGCGCATCGCGATGGCCGATGACTTCGATCCAGCCACGGTCTTCCAAAGTCTTGACGATCTGCGACGACACCGTCACACCGCGTATGTCCTCGATGTCGCCGCGTGTCACGGGCTGGCGCCAGGCGATGATGGCCAGGGTTTCGAGTACCGCGCGCGAGTACTTGGGCGGCTTTTCCGGATTGAGCCTTTCCAGGTAGCGCTGCATTTGCGGGCGGCTCTGGAAACGCCATCCGGAAGCCAGTTGCACCAACTCCAGGCCGCGATCGACCCATTGCAGCTGAAGCGCCTCCAGCGACCGGACCAATGCCGCATTGTCGATTTCCGACTCTTCGCCGAACAGCTTGCGCAGTTCGGCCACCTGCATTGGCTGGGACGCGCACAGCAATGCGGTTTCCAGGACCAATAGCGCCTCGTTGTCACTCATCGATATACAAAAACCCGAACATAGGCTCAAACCTGCCCGCGCGACCTGGCTTTACGCCCGCCGCAACATGCGGCCCTGTCTGGCCGCATCGGCATGCCCTCGGCCTGACCAAGGACGCAAAATCAAGAACGATTGAACGTGTCGTACGTAGACAACAATGCGCCGCAGCGTTTTGGGATATTTGCGGGCGGCGGGTTGTCACATACCTGCCTAAAGCCAGGTGCACGCAGCGCCTGTGGCAGCTTGCCGGCGCCTTTTTATTCCTCGAAACAACGCCGAGGAACGGGCAGGCGGCATGAATTGACAACCATTATATACCTGTAACGCCCCATTCCCAAGAGTTCCCCCAGGACTTATCGCGATGGACACGCGCTGCCATCAGTCCTGCCCGAGCAGGCGGGCAGCCTGCGGCAGAAAATCCTGCGCCTGCACGCCCCGCAAGATGAACACCAGACGCGACGGCGGCGCGTCCAGGCCGTCGGCCTGCGGCAACGGCTCCAGCGGGTAAAGCTGCCGATGCACGCCGTGCACCGCACAAGGCTCGGCCTCTCCCGCGAACTGCACCACGCCCTTGACCCGCAAGAGCGCTTCGCCGTAGCGGGCCTGCAAGGCATCGATCCCCGCCAGGAAGACCGGCCTGGCCATCCGCCGCGACAGATCCAGCACGGCATGGGAGACCCCGGCATGCGCTGCGCTGCTACGCTTCGCATAGGCTCCCAACCAGCGCGCCTGCTGCCCTGGCGCATCCTGCCCCCCTTCCCGCCGCGCATCGAGCAGGCTGGCATCCAGCCCTGCGCCGGACTGCAGCACCGACACGATCGCCCCCGGATTGATGCCCAGCACCGCTGCGCGCGCACGCTCGACCTGCTCGCAAGAACATAGATCGGCTTTGCTGATGGCTACGACATCGGCCAACGCCACCTGCTGAACGGCCTCGGGCTGCACCTGCATCTGCCCGGGAAAATGCTGCGCGTCGGCTACCGCTATCGTGCCGCGGTAGACATAGCGCTCAGCCAGGAAAGCGTCATGCCTCAAGGTAAACATCAAGGGCGCCGGACCGGCCAGGCCTGTGGTTTCGACCAACACATGCCGGAAAGGCCGGAGCTGGCGGCGCACGGCAGCCATGAACAAGTCGCGCAAGGCATCGGCCACCCCGCCGCTGGCCGTGCAGCAGATGCACCCGCCCTCGACCAAAGCGATGCGCCCCTGCACCCCGCGCACAAGATGATGGTCCACGCCGATTTCGCCGAACTCGTTGATGACCACAGCCGCGTCCACGTAGGCGGGATCTCGGACCATGCGGTTGAGCAGTGTCGTCTTGCCGCTACCCAAAAAACCGGTCAGCACAGTAAGGGGGATTCTGGTGTCGATCAAGTCTTCTCCGATGCAATGCGCCATTGTCGCGCGCACGCGCTGCTCAACGCCAACGGCTGGGGCGCGCGGCTTGCACAGGTTCTGAAAACTGTGCATAATCTCGCTTCTCTGATCCCCGATAGCTCAGTCGGTAGAGCGACGGACTGTTAATCCGCAGGTCACTGGTTCGAACCCAGTTCGGGGAGCCAAAATCAAAAGCCCCGCTTAGGTGTTCTTAAGCGGGGTTTTTTCAGCGAAGCCTTTCGAAGCAGGTTGATCGGCTTTTTACTGGAAAGATTTTGCCGGCATAGCTCAGTTGGTAGAGCAGCGCATTCGTAATGCGAAGGTCGTAGGTTCGACTCCTATTGCCGGCACCAGAAATATCAAGCACTTAGGCCAACCTCGCGGGGTTGGCCTTTTGCTTTTCTGCGATCATGTACCCTCTGTGTACCCCGCAGCGACCAATTTACCGGCAAGGGCGCCAGCTCATTGCGCGGCTCCTTTCCAGTTGATCTCTGCATCAATAGCACAGGCCAGTTCGGAAGCCAGCCAAAGGATGTTGCCTCGATCGCGGGGGGAATAATCCCTCGAATGCCTCGTGCCCTTGTCCGTACAACAACACCAGCAGGGACGATAGTTGGGCGGCGCGCATTTCCAGATCGCTGGAGCCGGTGCGATTATTCATGGCACACCCCCGCGATCAGATCAGCCATGCCGGCAGCAAAGCCCGCATCGAAGCCGCCGCAGGACTCGGAATAACCAGCCGTGGGGGCGGCCGGCAGGCCAGTAATGTATGCCGCGCGTTGCTGGTCGCAGTACACAGCCAGTGTGTAGCCGTGCTGGGCGAACCAAGACGCGGCAGGCTTGCGGCCGGCGTCGAAGGCAGATTGGTAGTGAGCGCCCTTATGCAGGGTCGCCTCCTTGCAACGCGGCCCGTATGACGGGCTTCACTTTTTTTTCTTTGAAGTCATCGCTGTCGGAGAGCAGATGATCCGCACGAATCTCTGCCATGCCACAGCCTAGGCTGGCCGAGTGCTTGATCGACTCCAGCAACGCAAATTCGCTAGTTTGTTTTTCTTCAGTTCTGGACCCTATGGCACGGAACAGTTCCGCCAATGCGCAAAGCGTCTCGCCCGCATGGCGCATCCGTTCGATAGCGCCATTTTCAAGCTGGAGAGCAATGTGATTGATTTGCGCAGACGTGCGCGAGGGATGGTTAGCCATGAATGGCCTCCTTTGTCGGGTTAGACCCCCTCCCTACGCCAATAGGGTGGGCGAGCACACGCAGGGTTGGCGTACCGGTGACAAAGGAAACCGGCGTGCACAAGGGCACCTCCGCCAGGCCCGCCCAAAGGACGCGCATCGGCTGCGGACGAAAAAATACCACCGGTAGGCGGTTGTCCGCCTTTGTCAGTTTCAGGACGCCAATCCTGACTGCCGTTGGTGCGGCAGTTCAATCGTTATCGGCCTCCCCTCTTCTATTCGCAAGATATTGTTTTCTCGCCTCCGAGCGTCTACGTTGCCTTACTGGTGATCTATCTCTGCCCGGGCTATGAACGCTGATCTGCAGCGAAAAACTCATGCTGACAAAAACGGCACACAAGTGCGGCACTCTTCACTGTTTCTGCACATCGCGGGCAAACCTTAGTAGATCCCTCAACGTCATGACCCAAGGAGGGCGAAGTGAGACCAGATGACGGCTGTTGCGCCGAAACCGCGGCTTCTTGCTCCTGCAGGATTGCCTGCCGAAATTGCAACGGCGACGATACGCCAATGATCGGTTCAATTGGATTGCCTGCGCCAGAGATGATGATTGAGCCGAAATTGAAGATGCGCCCAAGAATGCCCTGGCGGACTTGCACGCTCTCAATCCTCTGAATATTCATCTCCATCGTGCTTCGCCGAATAAATCCTCGCTTAACGATGGCGCGCTTATTGGTTACCGCAAGCTCGATCGAGTTGTAATCGATAGCGATAATTAAAAGCACAAGAAGCCCAAGACCAAGCGCCAGAATTAGGATGACCCCGACCACTATCCCTAATGCGTATCGCCATAGGCTTGGCCTGCCCCAATAGACGATTTCCTCGCCGGGAGTTAGATTTTTTTCAACGTAGCTCGCCATGATTTCCTCATTTATAAAAACTACTGCCCCGCAGAATCTTTGCACGGTGATCGTACACTGAGGCCCGCTAGATTCTTAGATCACCGCGAATGGTGCATGCCGCCTTGGTGCTTACGGCTCACACGTCAAACACGCCCCCAGGGCTACAAGGCTCTTCTAAGGTCAGAGTCGATGGTCGGCCTACCTTAACGAGATTTCGGATTTTCCCTCTGTAGCCATCTCCAATCGGTATAGGCTGGGTGAAGGTAACTTGCTCGCCAAGCTGCGCGATTTGGCAAGATGGGGTGGTATTTCACCAACCCCTCGGACATCTAAGGGGGTAGCGTTTCGCTACCCCCTTGCGGTGCTCTCGAGTGTCGAGGATGGAGGGCGGCTTTTGCATCCCGCCGCCATGGTCACCCGCTGCGACTCGTTCAGGTGCTGCGGGCAGCGCGGTGTTCAGCTTCGCAACTATGCGGACCCGTATCTGCGAGGTTATTCGCGCGGAAGTGAACGCAATGAGGCGCGCCGAGGCTAGGCGTTCCGGCTTTTCGCCCCATCGGGCTAGGCGCTGGCGAAAGAGGTCAGGCCGCCAGCGGCTCTACGCTCAGACGCAGGCCCATGGCATGCGGCACTTTGGTCAAGGTGTCGACAGTGGGATTGCCCTGTTCGCTCAGGGCGCGGAACAGCACCTTTTCACCCAGCCCGGCACGGCGGGTCACTTCGGCCATGCCATGCGCCTTGGCGACGTGGCGAAGCGCCACCAGCAGCGCTTGCAGGGTCTTCCATCTCCAGTACGGCATCCAAGTATGCTGCGGCCTCGGCGGGGTCCTTTATGGCCTGGTCCATGTGCTCGTCCCACTTGGTATCGCGCGCGGTATTCATGGTGTCAGACAAGCCGTAATTCAAGGCGCTTGCCCACGGCTGCCGCGTACTTACGCAGCGTAGCCAGGGACGGCGACGGCTTGCCTGTCACCAGTGCATTTTCCAGGCGAGCGACAGCAGGGGCCTTGGTGCCCATGCGTTCAGCCACCTGGGCCTGAGTCAGACCCGCATCCGTGCGTGCGTGAAGGATGGCGTCCAGCATGGGCATTTCCTCACGCTCGATGCGCGCGTACTCTGCCCGCACCTTGGGATTGGACAAGGCCTTCGCCTTCAATTCTTTATGCGTCAGCATTTTTCACCTCTCTCATACGGACTTCTGCAATTTGCCGCTGTCTGGGCGGTGTCTTGGCGGACTTCTTCACAAAGCTGTGAAGCATCACGATGCGCTGCCCCACTAATGTGCAATAAAAACACGCGCGCAAATCCCTCGGCCCCTTCAATCGCAGTTCAAGCAGCCCATCACCAAAGGCCTTGGTGTGCGGCTCTCCAAGATTCGCCCCCATCACTTCCATACGGTCCGTCAGGCTGAGCCGGCGGGGGTCTTCGGTTTCCATGCACTATCTGACTACAGCCTCAGCAAATAATTCTGACTATTTATGGGCCTTATCTTTAGCGCTATCTACTAAACTCGGAGGAATTTCAAGCCTTCCAGGGTGCATTGCGTCGCCGCCTTTGCAATATGCTAAACAACTGGTTGCATATTCCGGACAACCAGTTACATGGCCATTGACCGAGGTTATCGTGTTTCACACACTGCGCGCACGCCTGATTGCCATTTCCACCATCATCGCAACACTAGCTTTGATCGTGCTATCGATTGCGGCCTTCGTGATTGTGCGTGATAACACCCTGGCCAAATTGGACGAAAACATAAACGGCACCACACGCCAGTACGCCCGGGAGCTGGCGGAGTGGGTGCAGAACAACCAGCGCATCGCCAGCGCCGCCAAGCAGGCGGCGAAGTTGGCCAACCCCATGCCTGCCCTCGACACAGCAAGGCTGGCGGGGGGAGTGGATTCGGTCGGTCTTGGCTTGGCAGACAAACGCTTTGCCTACAGCGGGTGGACAGCCCCAGCGGGCTATGACCCCACAACGCGCCCCTGGTACAAGCTTGCGGCTGAGACAGGACGTCCCGCCATTACACCGCCCTATGCCGATATGAACGGCGTTGTCTGGGTGAGCTTCGTAGATCCCATCGTGGATGGCGGCAAGATCATCGGAGTCACCACAGCCGACACGCAACTCACCTCGGTCGCCAAGAAGGTCAACGGCATCCATCCCACGGGCAAGAGTTTCGCCGTATTAGTCGACGGTGCGAACGACACCATCCTGGCCTACGCACGCAAGGAGTTGATTGCCAAGCCGGTGACGGACCTGGCCGCCGGCTTGAACGCCGCGCTGCTAAAGCGCTTGGTAGCCAACGCAGGCCATGCCGAAGTACCCATCAACGGCGCCACGCAAATGGTATATGCCGCCAAGGTCGAAGGCACGCCGTGGATTCTGTTGACAGCAGTCGATCGCGCCGATGCCACCGCTTCCCTGGCTACGCTCAAGCATACGGCCTCCCTCGTTACCTTGCTGTGCGTGCTTGTAGCAGCAGCATTGATGTGGGCGTTTGTCAGCCGGCAACTGCGTCGCCTGGTCGTAGTGCGCAACGCGCTGGACGACATCGCTTCGGGTGAAGGCGACCTGACGAGGCGCATGGATGTCTCGGGCCGTGATGAACTGACGCAGATTGCCAGCGCCTTCAACCGCTTTGCCGACAAGCTTAATACCGTGCTTCTGCGTATTCGCGATGCCTCCGAATCAGTGCGCACCGCATCCAGCGAAATCGCGGCTGGCAACACCGATCTGTCCTCGCGCACCGAGCAGCAGGCAGCTTCGCTGGAAGAAACGGCTGCTTCGATGGAAGAGCTGGCAGCAACGGTCAAACAAAATACCGAAAACGCGCACCAAGCCAATCAATTGGCGGCCAGCGCCTCGGAAGTGGCCGAGCGCGGCGGCTCCGCCGTCGCGGATGTCGTGGATACGATGCAGGCCATTTCGGGCAGCTCCAGCAAGATTGCCGAGATTGTGTCGGTGATTGACGGCATTGCGTTCCAAACGAATATTCTGGCCTTGAACGCAGCGGTGGAAGCGGCCCGCGCCGGGGAACAGGGCAAGGGCTTTGCCGTGGTGGCCGGCGAAGTGCGGACATTGGCTCAGCGTAGCGCTCAGGCCGCCAAGGAAATCAAGCAGTTGATCGAGGACTCGGTCAGCAAGGTATCCATCGGTTCGGATCAAGTGGCGCGCGCCGGGTATACGATGCAAGAGATCGTGGCCTCGGTCAAGCGCGTGACCGATATCATGGGCGAGATTTCAGCGGCGTCCCAAGAACAGTCCAGCGGCATTGATCAAGTCAATCTTGCGGTGTCGCAAATGGACACGACGACGCAGCAAAACGCGGCATTGGTCGAGCAATCGGCCGCGGCAGCCCTTTCACTGCAGGATCAGTCCGCGGAGTTGAGCAAAGTTGTGTCAATGTTCAAGCTGGATGGATCGCAGGTCATCGATGTTGACGCCATGCTCGTCAAATCAACGACTCAAGCCAAGCCCGCGCCCGCGTCTTCGCCAGCCAAACGGGCGATCGCCACACCGGCTGCATCAGCGAATTCGAAACCTACCTCCACAAAAATTAGGACTGATCCTGCCTTGTTGAAGTCCGCCGCGCGCGCAGCGAAAGCAGCGCCGCCCAATGCTGGCAGCGCAAGCGATGACTGGGAAAGTTTCTGAGCGAGCGCTACGGTCGGGAAACATGCCGCAGGACGCTGTCATTGCCGGCACCAATACACCCAAAGCACATAGGCCAATCTCTCGGGGTTGGCCTTTTTTCTGCCGGGCCCGTCCCGGAATCTACGCCATGAAAACAAGCGAACGGTGCGCGCCGATGCCCGCCGCGACGCCCGACGCCGACGCAAAAGTCGCGTTGGTCATGGCGGTCGATGCATCGCCCGCTGCAAAGACGCCGGGCACGCTTGTCTCCTTGAATCCGTCGGCGCGAATCAAGGGACCAAGCGGCCCTTCGTCCAAGGCGCAGCCGAGCTGACAGGCGAGATTGCTGGCCAGTTCCGTCCGCGCGCCGATGAACAATGCGTCAATTGAAATGACCCGGCCGTCGACCAGGCGCAGTGCGTCGAGGTCCGGGGCGTCTCCCAATACTTGCGCCACCGGTGTGCGTTCAATGCTCACCTGGCGCGCCTGCAAGAGAGCGGCCTGCTCTTCATCCGGCTCGACAATCCCCTGTGTAAACCATGTCGTAGATCCCCAATCGGGAATCAATATGGCCTGGTGCACCGAGAGTTCATGGGTGGCTAAAACGCCAAGGCGCCGTCCGCCTACTTCATAGCGGTGGCAATAAGGACAATGCAGCACACTGGTGCCCCATCGCGCTTCGAGCCCCGGAAGATCCGGCAGTTTGTCCCGAATGCCGGTCGCAAGGATCAGCCGTCTCGCCCTGGCATGAAAGCCATCAGTCAGCTCGACATGAAAATCGCTGATCTCGCCGCAAACCCTTTGCGCTTCCCCCTTGACCAGGGTCACCGTCGGATATTTGAGTAGTTGCGCAGCGGCTGCAGCGATGATCTGAGCGGGGGCCACGCCATCCTGGCCGAAAAATCCGTGCGCGTGAGAGGCGAAGCGATTGCGTGGCCGGCCCGCGTCGATCAGCAGATTGCGGCGCATCGACTCGCCGTAGGCATACAGTCCCACCACCGCCGACCGGCTCTGGGCAATGGCCTGCTATCCGACATCGCGCCATTGCACCGCCGAAAAGTGTGGATGACTGTGCCACGCAGTTGCAACAGACCGGCCACCCACTATCAATGCTGTCCCGACGCGGCACACTGCCGCCCGTATGGTGGAGGCCGCATGCGCGCGCAAGAGCGTGTGCGAAGCGGCCGGGCTTGAGCGTTCAATCCAGGTTTTCGACCTGTGCCGATTTATGCGACAAACCCTTGGGCAAGGGAAAGGAAACACTCTCCTCCAACCCTTGCATGGTGCGCACCGACACCGCACCCAGTTCCTTGACGCGGGCCACCACCTGCTGCACCAGCAGCTCGGGCGCGGAGGCGCCGGCCGTGATGCCCACCCGGCGGCTGCCCGCCAGCCAGGCCGGATCGATGGCATCCGCGCCGTCGATCAGATAGGCCGACGCGCCCTTGCGCTCGGCCACTTCGCGCAGGCGGTTGGAGTTGGAACTGTTGACGCTGCCCACGACCAGCACCACATCGCAGTCTGGCGCCATGACCTTGACAGCGTCCTGGCGGTTCTGGGTGGCATAGCAGATGTCGCTTTTCTTGGGTTCGACGATCTGCGGAAAACGCGTCTTGAGCGCAGCCGACACCGCCGCGGCGTCATCGACCGAAAGCGTGGTCTGCGTGACAAAGGCCAGGTTGTCCGGATCGCGGATCTGCAGCTGTGCCACATCTTGGACTGTCTCGACCAGGTGCATGCCGCCTTCGGACTGGCCCAGCGTGCCCTCGACCTCGGGGTGGCCCTTGTGGCCGATCATGATGATCTCGCGGCCGGCCGCGCGCATGCGAGCGACCTCGATGTGTACCTTTGTGACCAGCGGGCAGGTGGCGTCGAAGACGCGCAGGCCGCGGCTTTCGGCCTCGGCGCGCACGGCCTTGGACACGCCGTGCGCCGAGAACACCACGATGGAACCGGCGGGCGCCTGGTCCAGCTCGTCGATGAACACCGCACCCTTGGCGCGCAAATCGGACACCACATAGCGGTTGTGCACGATCTCGTGACGCACATAGATGGGGGCGCCGTGCAGCGCGAGCGCGCGCTCGACGATCTCGATGGCGCGATCCACGCCGGCGCAAAAGCCGCGCGGCTGGGCCAGCACGACCTCGGCGCCCGGCTGCGTGACCGTCGATGCGGCATGGCTCATCACAGCACTCCCAGAATGGCGACATCCAGCGTCAAGGCATTGCCGGCCAGCGGATGGTTGAAGTCGAACAGCGCCCACTCGTCGTTGATCTCTTTGAGGATGCCCGAGTAGCGGCCGCCGTTGGGCGCGGCGAACTCGACCATGTCGCCCGGATCGAACGCGGCATCCTCGCCCGCATGCTCGCTCAGCATGGCGCGCGAGACACGCTGGACGAGTTCGGGATTGCGCTGACCGTAGGCGGCCGTGGGCGGCAGCGTGACGCTCAAGCGCTCGCCTTCGCCATGGCCAACCAGCGCAGCCTCCATATCGGGAGACCACTGGCCACTGCCCATCTGCAAAGTGGCTGGACGACCGTCGAAGGTGTCGATGAAGACTTCGCCTTCGGCCGGGCCCGATGCCAGCACGATGCGGTAATGCAAGGTCAGGTAGGAATCCGCACGGATCAAATTGTTCATTTCGGCACTCGGGGCGTTCAAGTTCTGCCACCTTGATCAATTGTTCGCAAACTTTGATTTTAGAGCGTAATGATGCAGCCCCCGCACACCCCTTCCGTTTCCCCGTCCCCGGAGCCACAAACATGAACCTGGCCGAAAGCCTGCCCGGCCGCCAGCTTCCCCGCGAACGGCTGCTGCGTCATGGCGCCGCAGCGCTCAGCGACGCCGAACTGCTGGCGGTGGCGCTGCGCACCGGCACCCGGGGCCTGAACGCCATCGAATTGGGCAGCCAGCTGCTGCAGCGTTTCGGCGGCCTGCGCGGCCTGTTCGGCGCCGCGCCGGAAGAACTTCGCGCCGTGACCGGGCTGGGCGCCGCCAAGGCCTGCACCCTGGCGGCCGTGCTGGAACTGGCGCGCCGTGCCGGCGAAGAGGATCTACAGCGCCTGGACGCCCTCTCCCATCCCGACCGGGTCAAGCAGTATTGCCGCACCGCCCTGAGCCATTGCACGGTGGAGCACTGCATCGCCCTCTATCTGGACAACCAGCTCAACCTGATCGCCACCGGCGAACTGGCGCGCGGAACCCTGGCGCAGGCCTGCGTCTACCCCAGGGAGGTAGTCCGGGAAGCGCTGCGCCATCACGCCGCGGCCCTCATCCTGGCGCATAACCACCCTTCAGGCCTGGCCCAGCCCAGCCAGGCCGACCTGGATCTGACCCTGCATCTGCGGCGGGCCCTGGCGCTGGTGGACGTGCGGCTGCTGGACCACCTGATCGTCGCCGCAGGGGAAGTGGTGTCCATGGCGCAGCTGGGGCTGATCGCACCGTAGATTCCCAAGAAGTTCAATAAAAACCATGACTTGTGCTTACCTTGCGCGCCGAGTTAGAATCTTGAGTTCAGTTTTTTCGGATACGTGATTGGGGATGGAGCATGGCCGCATGTGCGCGGGTCATGTACGAGCCCCCGGTTGGCGACCCTAACTCCTAGCCAGGAAATCCCCATGAAAGAAGGCATACACCCCGAATACCGCGAAGTGGTGTTCATGGACGTTCAGACGGGCGACAAGTTCGTGACCCGCTCCACCGTCTCCACCCGCGAAAAAGTGGAGCTGGACGGGCAGACCTATCCGCTCTTTAAGTGCGATGTGACCTCCAAGTCTCACCCCTTCTACACCGGCGCACAAACGCGCATCGTCGAAACCGGCCGCGTCGAGAAATTCCGCGCCCGCTTCGCCCGCACCACTGGCACCGCCAAGGCCTGACCGCCCATACCGGCCGCGCAGCGTTGCCGTATGCTGCAAGGAAAAAGGCCCCCGTGCTGCTTCTTCGGCTTGTTTGCCTTGGGGCACCCGGCAGCAAAAAGCAGCCCGACCGGGCTGCTTTTTTTTCCTCTCATGAGACGATAGCAAGATTGTTGATCCTGCCCTTCATCCCGTGCCTTCCATGACGCGCTCCACTCCTGCCCGCCTGACCGAGTTGGGCACCACGAAACTGCCGCGACTAGCCCTCATCGGGCTGGCGCTTGCTTATGTGGTGGCCGGGCTCTTCATGCGGGACCCTTGGAAGACGGACGACGTGGTGGGCCTGGCCACCATGATGACTGCGCTGCGCGAAGGCGCATGGCTGCAGCCGCAGATCGGCCATCTGGCCTATGCGCAGGACGGCCCGATGATCACATGGGTCGGCGCTATTGCGATCAGGTTGTTCGGTTCGCTCCTGGGCGAACTCACGGCCAGCCGCCTGCCCAATCTGCTCTGGTTCGCCATGAGCGCGGGCAGCGTCTGGTACGGCACGTATCTGGTGGGCCGGCGGGCCGAGGCCCAGCCCCTGGCTCTGCCCTTCGGCGGCGAGCCGCCGCCGCGCGCCTACGGCCGCATGCTGGCCGACGCGGCTCTGCTGCTGCTGCTGGCCACCGTCGGCATATTGCAGCACATGCACGAAACCTCGGCTCTGCCCGCCGTCATGGCCTGGCAGGCGCTGGTGTTCTATGCCCTGACCCGCATTCCCGACAAACCCTTCACGGGCGCGCTGACCCTGGGCGTGGCAATCGCCGGCAGTTTTCTCACGCGCGGCTGGCCGGGCGGCATCCCGGTGATGGCAGGCACACTGGTGGCGTTCATGCCGCCCGGCGCGCTGCGCAAGCGCCTGGGCTGGCTGCCCCTGGCCGCGCTGGTGGCCGCAGCGCTCATCCTGGCCTGGTGGATACCGGCCACCCATCAAAGCAGCTACTGGATCCGTAGCTGGAAGGCCTGGAATCTGGGGTTCTACACCTGGCCCGAATTCAATCCCAGCGGCCGCGCGCTGCGCGACCTGGCCTGGTTCCTGTGGCCGACCTGGCCGCTGGTGCTGGTGGCTGTCTGGCAATGGCGCACCTGGCTGTTCGCCTCGCATATCTGGCCAGCGTTGGCGCTGCTCATCTGCGCGCTGCTGCAGCTGTTCTTTGTGGCCGATCCGGACGACGGCGTCTACATCATGCTGGCCGTGCCCTGTGCCTCGCTGGCCGCGATGTCGCTGCCCACCCTGCGCCGCGGCGTCATCAACACGCTGGACTGGTTTGCGGTGATGTGCTTTTCGCTCACCGCAGTCACCGCATGGCTGGCCTGGGTGGCGGTGCTCTTTGGCGTGCCTACGGGAATATCCCACAATATCGCCCGCCATACGGCCGGCTACGTGCCGCCCATCTCCTGGATCGCGCTGCTGCTCGCGGCCGGCATCACGGCTGCCTGGATCGCGCTCATCGTCTGGCGCTTTCGCGTGCAGCCTACCGCGCTATGGCGCGGCACGATACTCTCGGCCAGCGGCCTGGCCGCCACCTGGGGCCTGCTGGTACTGCTGTGGCAACCGGTGGTGAACTATGCGCGCAGCTACCGGACCGCTTCGGCCGAACTGGCAGCGGTGCTCAAGGCCAATATGAAGCCTGGTGAATGCGTTCGCGGCGACGGCCTGGGCGCCGGCCAGCGCGCCTCCTTCCTCGTGTTCCAGAATCTGAACTTCCCTTACGACTCGGCCTGCACGCTGGTATTGCAGCAAACTACCCGGCAGGCGCTGGCCAACGGCACGGCCGACTACACCAACGACAACAACGTGCGGGAAATCTGGCGCGGCGGCCGCCGCGCCGACCCCAACGAAATCTTCCGTCTGCTGCGCATGCCGTCCGGCTATCAATGACCGCGCTGTCCCGAGTACCCGTGCAAAGCCTGGGCGCGACCATGATAAATATCATGCGCCAGGCCTGGCCGGTGTTGATAGGCCAGTGGGCCAGTGTCGCTTTCGGCGTGCTCGACACTGCCATGACGGGACACTCCAGCCCGGACGACCTGGCCGCCATGTCGCTGTCGGCTTCGATCTACATCACCGTATTCGTAGGCCTGATGGGCGTGCTGCACGCGCTTATTCCCATTCTGGCCCAGCACTACGGCGCCAAGCGCCACCACGAAGTGGGACGCCTGTGGGGCCAGGGGGTCTGGCTGGCACTGGTCCTGTCGGTACTGGGCGGCGCGCTCATGCAGTTTCCCGACGCCTGGCTGGCCATGTCGGGACATGTCGATCCCGGCGTGCGCGAGCGCATGATCGCCTACCTGGACGCGCTGACACTGGCCCTGCCCGCAGCGCTGATATTCCGCACTGTCTATGCGCTGGGCAGCGCCGTGTCGCGCCCGCGCGTGGCGATGCTGATCAACCTGTCCACGATCGTGCTCAAGGCGTTCTTCAACTGGCTGTTCATCTACGGTCACCTGGACCTGCCCGAGATGGGCGCGGCAGGGGCGGGACTGTCGACCGCACTGGTTTCCTGGATCGGCCTGCTCGCAGGCCTCTGGTATGTGCTGCGCAACCGCAGCTTCGCGCCGTTTCACCTGCGGCTGGGCCGGCCGCAATGGCAACCGCTCAAGGAACTGCTGCGCCTGGGCCTGCCCATGGGCGGCTCGTACTTGATCGAAGTGTCATCGTTCACCTTCATGGCACTGCTGGTGGCGCGCGAAGGTACCTACGTGCTGGACGGGCACCAGATCATGTCCAACCTGGCGGCTCTGTGCTACATGATGCCCATGTCCATCGGCGTGGCAGGCGCGGCGGTGACGGCACAGGCGATCGGCGCGGACAACCAGCCCCTGGCACGGCGCACCGGCCTGGCCAGTCTGGCCCTGGCGATGCTGGGCGCCCTGCTGACATCCATCGCGGTCCTGGCGGGCCGGCCTCTCATCATCGAAGCCTACACCAGCGACGCCCGGGTCGCCGCGGCGGCGAGCAGCCTGGTGATGCTGATGCCCGTCTTCCATCTGTTCGACGCCTTCCAGTGCACCAATGCCTATTTGCTGCGCGCCTACAAGATCGCACTTATGCCCCTGCTGATCCAGGTGGTGGCGTTGGCTGTGGTGGGACTGCTGGGAGGATGGTGGTTTGGCTTCGGCCCGGGCCGCGGGGGACTGGACCGGATCATCGCCCTGCTCATGCCGGGCGCGTACACGGGAGCTGGAAGCCTGTGGCTGATGGCCATGATAGGCCTGGGCCTGTCGGCCCTGCTTTTGCACGCGTGGTACTGGCGCACGCTGCGGCGGCTTTCGGCGGGATCTTGGCAATCCGGCGGTTCGCCTGGACACGGATAACCGTGCAACCCAGGACGAACCGCCGGCTCGCCTTATTACGATCGCAGAAAACCTGCGCTTGACCGATTACTTCTTGGCAGCAGCCTTCTTGTGGGCCTTTTTCGGGGCCTTCTTGACGGGCTTCTTGACGGTCTTCTTGGCAGCGACCTTGGTGGCGTGAGCCGAATGGGTAGCAGCGAACGAAGCGGCCGGGGCAGCAGCCAGGCCCATGCACAGAGCCGAAGCGGACAGGATCAGGGCGATACGCGATTTGGTCATGGCGAGAACTCCTAGGATAGTGACGGGCCCGCCGGCCCGGCTGCCTGAGACCCGGCTCGACTGCCGGATACCTCATGCATACAGGGCTTTGGAGTGGGCACTTTGATAAAGGTTCACAGTCGCGCCAAATTTTTTTTGGCGCCAGGCCGCTTCCAGAAAAAACGCCCCCTGGCTTGCAACAAACCGCAGGCGCGTGGCGGGTAGACGACTTACCTACCTCAATTTTTCCAGCGCAGCATCCAAGCGGTCGACCGCCCAGATTTCCAGCCCTTCGATGGCTTGCCTGGGCGCGTTGGCCTTGGGAACCAGGGCCGTGGAGAAACCCAGCTTGGCTGCTTCGCGCAGGCGCTCCTGGCCGCGCGGCGCCGGGCGGATCTCGCCAGCAAGGCCTACTTCGCCGAAAGCCACCAGACCGCGCGGCAAAGGCTTGTCCCGCAGCGACGACATGATGGCCAGCAGCACCGGCAGGTCGGCCGCAGGCTCGGTGATGCGCACCCCGCCCACGGCATTGACGAAGACATCCTGGTCGTACGTGCTGACGCCCGCGTGGCGGTGCAGCACCGCCAGCAGCATGGCCAGCCGGTTGCCCTCCAGCCCCACGCTTAGGCGGCGCGGGTTGGGTGCGTGCGAAGCGTCGACCAGGGCCTGGACCTCGACCAGCAGCGGCCGGGTGCCCTCCTGCGTCGCCATGACGCACGAACCGGCCACCTGCTGCGGATGCTGCGACAGGAACAGGGCCGATGGATTGGCCACGCCGCGCAGGCCGCGGTCGGTCATGGCGAACACGCCCAGTTCGTTGACCGCGCCGAAGCGGTTCTTGAAGGCGCGCACCAGGCGAAATGACGAATGGGTATCGCCCTCGAAGTACAGCACGGTGTCGACAATGTGCTCGAGCACGCGCGGGCCGGCCAGGGCGCCGTCCTTGGTGACGTGGCCGATCATGACGATGGCGATGCCGGTCTGCTTGGCCAAGCGGGTGAGCTGGGCCGCGCACTCGCGCACCTGCGACACCGAACCCGGCGCCGCGGTGAGTTCGCCGCTATAAAGCGTCTGGATGGAATCGATCACCGCCACGGCCGGCTTGCGCTCGGCCACTGCAGCCTGAATGGCATCGAGGCGGATCTCGGCCAGCAGGTCGACCTTGTCGGTCGTCGCCAGGCCCAGGCGGCGGGCGCGCAGGGCCACCTGCTCGGCAGACTCTTCGCCCGTGACGTAAAGCACCGGCACCGCCTCGGACAACGAGGCCAGCGCCTGCAGCAGCAGCGTAGACTTGCCTATGCCGGGATCGCCGCCGATGAGCACCACCGCGCCCGGCACCAGCCCGCCGCCCAGGACGCGGTCGAACTCGTCCAGTCCGGTGGGCTGGCGCGGGGTTTCGCGCGCTTCGATGTCGGCCAGACTGCGCACCGGCGCAGACGCCGCCAGCGGCGCATAGCGGTGCGCGCCGCCAGCCGCGGCGGCTGGCTCGATGGTTTCATCGAGCGTGTTCCAGGCATTGCAATGCGGGCATTTGCCCTGCCATTTGAGGCTGGTGCCGCCGCATTCGCTGCAGACGAAAAGGGTGCGGGATTTGGCCATGCCGTGCGAACCGTGGCGCCAGGCCGCTAGCGGCGCCCGCCCAGCGACCCGCCGCCGTCCACGCCCAGCACCTGCCCGGTGATGTAGCCGGCCTCGTCCGAGAGCAGGAAGGCCGCGGCTGCGGCCACATCGGCCGGCGTGCCGAAGCGCCGCATGGGAATGGATGCCAGCGATGCCTTTTCGGCGTCGCTGCCCGCCGGGTGGTTTTGGCGAAACAGCTCGGTCTCGATCGGACCCGGTGCGACGGCGTTGGCAGTGATGCCGTATTCGGCCAATTCCAGCGCCCAGGTGTTGGTGCAGCCCACCAGCGCGCTCTTGGCCGCAGAATACGCGGTGCGGTCCTGGCCTCCGTGGATGGCGCGGCTGACTATGTTGACGATGCGCCCGGTGCGCCGGGCCTTCATCGATTCAATGAAGATCTGCGTCACCTGCACCGCCGCACGCACGTTAAGGTCGAAAACGCGGTAGAGCGTGGCCAGGTCGATCGACCCAAGCGGCTGCGGCGCCACGACGCCGACGTTGTTGACCACGGCATCGACAGGGTATTTTTCGCGGATCTCGCGCAGCACCTCTTCGGTGCGGCCCGCGTCCGACAGGTCGCAGGCATAGAGATAGCCGGGGAAATCCACGTCCTCGGTATTGCGGGCAACGCCCACCACGTGGCAACCCTGATCTGCCAGACGCTGCGTCAGCGCCCAGCCTATGCCCTTGGTGGCGCCCGTGATCAACACGCATTTGTCTTTCATGGATTGAACCTCGATATGGATGAGTTCAGCTCAGTGCCTGCACCCGCACCCGCGGGGCGAGCGCGCACATGAGCTCGTAGCCCAGTGTGCCGGCGGTCTGGGCCACTTCGTCGACCGAAGGGCCGCCCTCGCCCCAAAGCACGACGGAGGCGCCGATGCCAGCATCGGGCACAGGATCGAGATCGACAGTGATCATGTCCATGGATACCCGGCCGACCAAGCGCGTGGCCACCCCGGCCACCGTAACAGGTGTGCCCGTGGGCGCATGCCGCGGATAGCCGTCGGCATAGCCGCAGGCCACCACGCCCACGCGCATGCGCCGATCGGCGCGGAAGGCGGCACCATAGCCGACGGAGCCGCCCGCGGGCACAGACTGCACGCCGATGATCTCAGAACTCAAGGTCATGGCCGGCCGCAGGCCGTAGGACGATGCGGCCACGTCCGAGAAAGGCGTTGCGCCGTATAAGCATACGCCTGGACGCACCCACTGCGGCGCGCCGTCGCGGCTGACTGAAATCTCGGGATAGCGCAGCGTTGCTGCCGAATTGCAGACGCTGCTTGCGCCTGCCAGCCCTTCGGTCGCACGCGTGAAGATATCCATGGCCTGGGCGATGCCTTGCGGGCCGTCGGCTGTGGCAAAGTGCGTCATCTTGGTGAGCGACCCCACCACGCCACGCTGCTGCAGCTGCTCGGCGCGGGCGTGCGCGGCCGCATAGGTCGCGGGAGCGTAGCCCAGCCGGTTCATTCCGCTGTTGAGCTTGAGCTGGATATTCAGGCGACGGCTCAGGTGCGCCGCCTCGATCATGTCGAACTGGGCATCGTCATGCACGGTGACCGTGAGATGGTAGCGATCGACGATTTCCAGATCGGCTGGATGGAAGAAGCCTTCGAGCAACAGGATGGGGCCGCCCCAGCCGGCTTCGCGGCAGCGCACGGCTTCGTCCAGATCAAGCATGGCCAGACCTTGTGCGGCGGAAAAACCGGACACGGCCCGCTCGATGCCGTGTCCGTAGGCATTGGCCTTGATGACGGCCCAGATGGACGCGGCTTCGCCTCCTGCCAACTGCGCGGCCTGATCGAGATGGCGGCGAACGACGGACAGATTATGGCGCAGGGCCGGGACGGAAATCGAGGCTGAAATGGGACGCGGCATGGGGGAATTCCTCAACCTCTAGTCTACCTGACATATGATTTCCACATGGCTGTAAACCACTACGAAAACTTCCCTGTCGCATCGCTGCTGCTGCCGCGCCGGCTACGCCCCGCAGTACATGCCATCTATCGCTACGCACGCAGCGCCGACGACATCGCCGACGAAGGCGATTTTCCCGACCGCGAGCGCCTGGACGGCCTGGCGCGCTATCGCCTCGCGCTGCAGCGCATAGGCACCGGGCAGACACCCGACGCAGAGTTGGCGCCGGTCTTCGCGCCGCTGGCTGAGACCATCGCGCAACACCAACTGCCACTGGTGCCCTTCTTCGACCTGCTCTCGGCTTTCGAACAGGACGTGACCGTCAAACGCTATGACAGCTATGCCGCCCTACTCGATTACTGCGCGCGCTCGGCCAATCCAGTAGGCCGTCTGATGCTCGCCTTATATGACGCGGCGACACCGGACAACCTGCGTGACGCCGATGCGATCTGCACCGGACTGCAACTGGTCAATTTCTGGCAGGACGTCCGCCAGGACCAACGCCGCGGCCGCATCTACCTGCCGCTCGAGGATCTGCGGCACTACGGTGTAAACGAAGAAAATCTGACTGCTGGCCGGATCACGCCGCAATGGCGCGCTCTGATGGCGTTCGAAACGCAGCGCGCCGCCGCGCTGCTAAACTCTGGCGCATCACTCGCCGGCCGCCTGCCGGTGCGCATTGCACTGGAACTGCGCCTGGTCGTCGAAGGCGGCCTGCGCATCCTGCAGCGCATCGAGCAAGCCGATTACGACGTCTTCATGAACCGGCCCGAACTGCGCGCGCGCGATTGGGCCGCGATGTTCGGACGCGCGATTTTTAAAACCTGATATGACCTACGCATGACCCCTGACGACTACTGCCAGGACAAGGCCGCCAAGAGCGGTTCGAGCTTCTACTACGCCTTTCTCTTTTTGCCGCCTGAACGGCGCCGCGCGATCAATGCGCTGTATGCCTTCTGCCGCGAAGTGGACGACGTGGTGGACAACGCCGGCGATGAATCCGTGGCCCGCATCAAGCTGACCTGGTGGCGCACGCAGGTCGACAAGATGTTCGACGGCACACCCGAGCATCCGGTTACCCGCGCCCTGCAGCCGCACCTTCAGGCCTGCGACATCACGCGCGAGCGCCTGCTGGCCGTGATCGACGGCATGGAAATGGATCTTGACCAGAGCCGCTACCTGGACTGGCCCGGTCTGCGCAAATACTGCTGGCTCGCGGCCGGCGTAGTGGGCGAAATGTCGGCAGGCGTGTTCGGCCATAGCGAGGCGAGCACGCTGGACTATGCCGGCAAGCTGGGGTTGGCCTTTCAGCTCACCAACATCATCCGCGACGTGGGCGACGACGCCCGCCGCGGCCGCATCTACCTGCCTGTCGACGACCTGCAGCAGTTCCAGGTCAAGGCCGCGGACATTCTGAACGGCGTGTATTCCGACCGTTTCACGGCGCTAATGCGCTTTCAGACGCAGCGTGCGCGCGAGCTCTACCGCGAGGCCGCGCTAGCGCTGCCCGAGGCGGACCGACGCGCGCAACGTCCGGGCCTGATGATGGCGGCCATCTATTACGACCTGTTGGCCGAAATCGAACGCGATGAATGGCGGGTGCTGCATCAGCGCATCTCGCTCACCCCCCTGCGCAAGCTGTGGCTGGCCTGGAAGACCTGGGTGGGCGGTGGCCGCGGCCTGCTACGCCGCCTGGCGCACGGCCAGGCGAAAAACAGCGCATGAAAATCGCCGTTGTCGGCGCCGGCTGGTCTGGCCTGGCCGCTGCCACATCCCTGCGCGAAGCCGGCGCCCATGTCACGGTGTTCGAGGCGGGCCGCACACCTGGCGGCCGCGCGCGCCGCGTGGCCCAGCCGGGCTTTGACACCATGCTGGACAACGGCCAGCACATTCTGCTGGGAGCCTACTCGGAAACGCTGGCACTGATGCGGCGCCTGGGGCGCAATCCGGACACACTGCTGCTGCGCCGCCCGATGCGGTTGGCCAGCCTGGACGGCCGCTTCCGGCTATCGGCCCCCACTCTGGCGCCGCCCTGGCACGGCGCAGTCGCGCTCCTGAGCGCGCGCGGGCTGAGCTGGCGCGACAAGCTCGCGGCGGCTCGTTTCGTGCGCAGCTTGCAGGCCTGCGGCTGGAAACCGGTGTCCGTATGGACCGTGGCCGAGCTGCTGCACCATCGACACCAGCCTCCCGCCGTCGTCGACCGGCTCTGGACTCCGCTGTGCCTGGCAGCTCTGAACACGCCGCCTGAAGAGGCCAGCGCCGAACTCTTCGCCAGCGTTCTTCGCGATACGCTGACCGGGCACCTGCGCGACAGCGATATGCTGCTTCCCTGCGTGGACCTGTCTTCCCTGTGGCCGGACGCGGCGGCACTGCGCCTGACCATGCGTTACCACAGCACGGTGCGTCACATGCAGATCGATGCGGATTCCGTGGAAATTGCGGGGGAGCGCTTTGATGCCGCGGTGCTGGCCGTGCCGCCCCAGATCGCCGCGCGCCTGCTGGAGGACGCGCCGCGGGCGCCTGGCATGACAGAGCTGTTGCGGAATCTGCAAAGCTTCGGCTACCAGCCCATCGCCACGCTGAACCTGAAGCTGGCCCAGCCCTGGCTCCTGCCCGAACCCATGCTGATGCTGCGCGAAGACCGCACGCGCAATCATTGGGGGCAATGGCTTTTCGATCGTTCCAGGCTGACCGGGCGCGGCGCCGAACTGGCCGTGGTCGCCAGCGCGGCAAGCGCCCTGGCGGACATGCCCAAGACGGCCGCCATCGCAGCGCTGATCGAGCAGATACGCGGTCAGGCCTCGGTCGGCGGGCTGACCGCCATGCCCGCCGTCGAGCAAGCCGAACTCTATGTCGAAAAGCGCGCCACGTTCTCGGCCCGCCCCAGACAGCCCAGGCCGAGCAATGCCACGCCCTGGCCCAGGCTGGCGCTGGCGGGCGACTGGACCGACACCGGCTATCCCGGCGTGCTCGAAGGCGCGGTGCGCAGCGGTCTGCAGGCCGCCGACGCCTTGCTGGCACGCCGATCAAGCCCGTAGGGGCGGATTCAGAACGACTCCCACTCGCTCTTGTCGTCGGCCGGCGCGGGCGCCCTGGACTTGGGAGCCGCAGGCTTGGCCGGGGCCGCCAGCTTGACCGGCGCCCTGGCCGGCCTGGCTTGCTTGACCGAAACCGCCTTGACCGCCTGCGCCGACTTGGCTTCCAGCTTGGGCTCGGGACTGCGCGCCGCCCGCTCGACCACCGGCCTTGCCGTCACCTCGATCACATCCGCGCCCTCGCGCAACTTGAAGACAGACACCGCCTGCGCCAGTTGCCTGGCCTGCTCCTCCAGCGAACCCGCGGCCGCGGCCGCCTGCTCCACCAGCGCCGCGTTTTGCTGCGTGGTCTCATCCATCTGCGTCACCGCCAGGTTCACCTGGTCAATGCCGCTGGACTGCTCCTGAGATGCCGCCGAAATCTCGCCCATGATGTCAGTCACCCGCTTGACCGAGGCCACAATCTCCTGCATCGTCGCACCCGCGCGCTCGACCTGGTTCGATCCGACCGCCACCTTGCCCACCGAGTCCTCGATCAACTGCTTGATCTCCTTGGCCGCCTGCGCGCTGCGCTGAGCCAGCGTGCGCACCTCGCCCGCCACCACCGCAAAACCCTTGCCCTGCTCGCCCGCGCGCGCCGCCTCCACCGCCGCGTTCAGCGCCAAAATATTGGTCTGGAACGCAATGCCGTCAATCACCGACACAATCTCCGAGATCTTGTTCGAACTGGCCGAGATCGCCTGCATGGTGTCCACCACCTCGGACACCGCCGAACCCCCGCGCACCGCCACCTCCGAGGCGCTGGCCGCCAGCTGATTGGCCTGGCGCGCGTTCTCGGCATTTTGCTTGACCGTCGCAGCCAACTGCTCCATCGAGGCAGCCGTCTGCTCCAGCGAAGCCGCCTGCTCCTCCGTGCGCGAGGACAGATCCGCGTTGCCTTCGGCGATTTCCCTGGACCCAACATTGATCTCTTGCACCCCGCGGCGCACCGCCGTCACCGTGCGCGTCAGGCTGTCCTGCATGCGCTGCATCGCATACAACAGGCTGCGCCTGTCGTCCTGCCCGACCCTGACCGTCCCGGCCAGGTCGCCGTCAGCAATGCGCCCGGCAATCCCCGCCGCGTACTCGGGCTCGCCGCCCAGACTCTTGCGGATGCTGCGCATCACCCACAAAATGCCGGATGTCACGATCAGACCCACCACCAGCGTCAGCGCCAAAATGCGCCAGAGCTGAGCATAGAAGGCCTGATTGATGTCGTCGATATAGGCACCGGCAAAAACCACCCAGTTCCAACCCGGCACGCCCAGGCTATAACCCATCTTCGGGATGGGCTTGGCTTGACCCGGTTTGGGGAACATAAAATGGCTGACGTGATCGGTCACACCGGGCAAGCCACGCTCGACGAGCATCTGGGAGATATTCACCCCGTTCGGATCCTTAAAGTTGGGCTTGGTACCCTCAACTTTCGGCAACGGCGGAACCAGGAGAGCAACCTCATGGGTGTTGTAGATGGCAATGTAGCCGCTCTTATCCGCGCCATAGCGCATGGGGCGGATCTGTTCCAAGGCCATGTGCTGGGCTTGCTGCAATGGCATGTCGCCGCTCTCGGCCCTGGCCTTGTAGCTGTCGATCAGGCTGATGGCCATCTCGACGTGCTCGGCCAGGGCCTGCTCGCGCTCATGGATCATTGCCGTACGGCTCAGCCAAGCGTTGACCACGACCAGACCCACGATGCCCAGCCACAGCAGCACCACGATGCCCCAGAGCTTCTTGCTAAGTGTTATGGATTCCACGACTTTCTCCCAAGATACAGCCAGTATTTCTGCCGACCGATTTCGTTGACGGAAATGCTGGAAATTTAACTGCCCTAAAACGCCGGCAAAGAATAGAAGTAGCCGTTTTCTATCGCTTAAATCATGGGCCTGTAATGTAACGAGTCCGCGCTGGAGCCGGTGCGGGCTTCTTGCCAAGCGCGAATCGGGCGGCGGCGGGCGCTGCCCTGGCCCGCGCGCATTGCCCTATTTGAAGAAATGGAACGTGGCCAAGCCCAGCGCGGTCAGCGCCAGCGAGTCCGGCAGGCTCGTGCCGGCGTAGGCCAATGCCATGCCATGCCAAAGTGGCTGCGCTCGAGCATCGCCACCGTCTCGGCCGAAAACGTCGAGAACGTCGTCAGGCCACCGAGAAAACCGGTAATGGCGGTCAGGCGTATCCAACTCGGCCAGGCAGGGGGAGCGCCGCAATCAGTGCAACCAATAGACCTACGTAGCCGCCAACGGCCATGCTTGTCAGACTGCCCTGCCAGCCAGCAAACCACGCAAACCGGACTGGACCTTAGCTCAGAACGACTCCCACTCGCTCTTGTCGTCGGCCGGCGCGGGCGCCCTGGACTTGGGAGCCGCAGGCTTGGCCGGGGCCGCCAGCTTGACCGGCGCCCTGGCCGGCCTGGCTTGCTTGACCGAAACCGCCTTGACCGCCTGCGCCGACTTGGCTTCCAGCTTGGGCTCGGGACTGCGCGCCGCCCGCTCGACCACCGGCCTTGCCGTCACCTCGATCACATCCGCGCCCTCGCGCAACTTGAAGACAGACACCGCCTGCGCCAGTTGCCTGGCCTGCTCCTCCAGCGAACCCGCGGCCGCGGCCGCCTGCTCCACCAGCGCCGCGTTTTGCTGCGTGGTCTCATCCATCTGCGTCACCGCCAGGTTCACCTGGTCAATGCCGCTGGACTGCTCCTGAGATGCCGCCGAAATCTCGCCCATGATGTCAGTCACCCGCTTGACCGAGGCCACAATCTCCTGCATCGTCGCACCCGCGCGCTCGACCTGGTTCGATCCGACCGCCACCTTGCCCACCGAGTCCTCGATCAACTGCTTGATCTCCTTGGCCGCCTGCGCGCTGCGCTGAGCCAGCGTGCGCACCTCGCCCGCCACCACCGCAAAACCCTTGCCCTGCTCGCCCGCGCGCGCCGCCTCCACCGCCGCGTTCAGCGCCAAAATATTGGTCTGGAACGCAATGCCGTCAATCACCGACACAATCTCCGAGATCTTGTTCGAACTGGCCGAGATCGCCTGCATGGTGTCCACCACCTCGGACACCGCCGAACCCCCGCGCACCGCCACCTCCGAGGCGCTGGCCGCCAGCTGATTGGCCTGGCGCGCGTTCTCGGCATTTTGCTTGACCGTCGCAGCCAACTGCTCCATCGAGGCAGCCGTCTGCTCCAGCGAAGCCGCCTGCTCCTCCGTGCGCGAGGACAGATCCGCGTTGCCTTCGGCGATTTCCCTGGACCCAACATTGATCTCTTGCACCCCGCGGCGCACCGCCGTCACCGTGCGCGTCAGGCTGTCCTGCATGCGCTGCATCGCATACAACAGGCTGCGCCTGTCGTCCTGCCCGACCCTGACCGTCCCGGCCAGGTCGCCGTCAGCAATGCGCCCGGCAATCCCCGCCGCGTACTCGGGCTCGCCGCCCAGACTCTTGCGGATGCTGCGCATCACCCACAAAATGCCGGATGTGATGATCAGGCCCACCACCAGCGTCAATACCAGGATGCGCCAGAGCTGCGCGTAAAACGCCTGATCGATGTCGTCAACCCAGGCGCCGATAGAAATCGACCAGTCCCAGGCAGGGATGGCCAGGCTGTAGGTCAGCTTCAGCAGCGGTTTGGGATTTCCCGGCTTGGGAAACCAGTATTTACTGATATGGCTGGGCGAGTCGAGTTGTGCGTGCTTGATAATCTCCTCGGTGATGTCCAAACCATTGATGTCCCTGGAATCGACATTATGGTTCTCGCGCTTGGGATTCGGCGGCAGCATCAGCATCATATGGTCCGCCATCCGGTAAATGGCGAAATAACCGCTCTTGTCCGCGTTGTAGCGCATGGGCCGCAATTGCGCGATGACCGCTTTCTGCGCGTCGCTCAACGACATGGTCTTGTCGTTGACCTTGGCGACGTAGCTGTCGATCAGGCTGGCCGCCATCTCGACCTGCTGCCTGAGCGAATTCTCCCGCTCGTGGATCATCGCCTCGCGATTGAGCCACGCATTGATCGCCACGATGCTCACGATCCCCAGCCACAGCAGCACCACGATACCCCAGAGCTTCTTGCTCAGTGTTATGGATTCCACGACTTTCTCCTCTTTGTTGGGCCGGTATGCCGGTTTGTCGCTTCGATTGATCGCGATCCCGAGGAGATTTAACCCCCAGAGGCTTGAGGTTAAAGAAGAAAAGTAACCGGGTTTAACCACTCAAATCCTGGTTAGAGACAGCGCTATTCTTACTATGTCATAAGTCATATACTACGATCTTCTCGACTTCATGCGGGGGGGATCGATGAATGCAGCCGATCGCTTTGATCAATACCTTGAACATCTGAGCGAAGGCTTAGGTCACGCAGACCGGCGCGCCGGCCTTCGCGGCTACTGCACAGGGCTGATGCTCCCCTTATCACGCAAAAGCGTAGAACCCATGGCTGCCCGGGTCGATCCCACGCATGCCAGCGCAAGGCACCAGGCGCTGCACCACTTTGTGGCCAAGGCTGAGTGGTCCCACGACGAGATGCTCAGGCGGGTGTGCCAGTGGGTGATCCCGAAGATGGACTTCACGGGCGGGGGCTGGTGGATCATCGATGACACAGGTTTTCCCAAGAAAGGCCGTCATTCCGTGGGCGTGGCCCGCCAGTACTGTGGCGTCCTGGGCAAACAAGACAACTGCCAGGTGGCTGTGAGTGTCTCGCTGGCAAGCACCCAGGCCAGCCTGCCCGTGGCTTGGCAGCTTTACCTGCCCGAGGACTGGGCAGCAGACCCCGAGCGTCGCCTCAAGGCTGGCGTACCCGAGCAGATGCGCTTTGCCACGAAGACACAGATCGCGCTGCAGCAGCTGCAGGCCTTGCTCGTGGCAGGCGCGCCCAAGCACTGCGTGCTGGCCGATGCGGGTTACGGCGTGGACAACGCCTTTCGCCAGGCGCTCTCTGACATGGGATTGGCCTATGCCGTGGGAGTCACCTCTGCCGTCGTGGTCTGGCCGCCCGGGGTCGTGCCGCTACCGCCAGAACCCTACAGTGGCATGGGCCGCCCGCCCGTGATGCCCAGGCGAACATCAGCACTTCAGCCTATGAGCGTCAAAACACTGGCCCAGTCCCTGCCGAGCAAGGCGTTCCAGAACATCAGCTGGCGAGAGGGCACCAATGAGACCCTGACTGGCCGCTTCGCAGCCGTGCGGGTGCGCCATGCAGGCGACAATACGGGCAAGGCGCGCCTGCGTCCCGAGCAATGGCTGCTCATCGAGTGGCCTGCAGATGAGGCCGAGCCGCGCAAGTACATCCTATCCACGCTGCCCGAGGAAACACCGATCCACGCGTTGGTCGGCATCGCCTATCAGCGCTGGCGCATCGAGCGCGATTACCAGGATCTGAAACAGGACTTCGGGCTCGGTCACTACGAGGGGCGTGGTTGGCGAGGGTTTCACCATCACGCCGCATTGAGTATTGCGGCCTATGGATTCCTGATGGCCGAGCGTCTTGAAGCTGACAAGTCTGTCGGTGGCAAAAAAAACTTCGCCGCACGCCAAGTGCCTCCCCTTCCCAAGGATTACATCCCCCGCGGCAGTCCTGCGCGCCCAGCGGCACGTGACAACTTCGATCACCACGCTGCGCCAGCGGCTGAGCTATCCGCTGATCGCCAGACTCGGGCAGTGTCCCTGTTGCGGCAGAGCAAGCGCAAAGCTACTCTTATGACATAGTAAGACTATGTCGCCAACGCCTTTGCGGTGTCATGAGTGACGTTAGATATCTGCAAATGAGAATAATCGCTCTCGAATTGAATTCAATTCATTTAAGCCACGTCGGTCGGATACCCGCCACGAAGCTGGGTGCGTATTATCGAACCAGTGCAGCGAGCTGCACACGATTGACCACATCGAGCTTGCGAAACGCGTGTTCCAGGTGCGTGCGCACGGTGGTGAAGGATATCCGCAAGCGACGGGCGATTTCCTTGTCAGGTAGACCGCTGGCGGCAAGCCGGACGATTTCGGCTTCGCGGGCAGTGAGTTTGTCGTCGAGGGCAGTCGGACCAGATCCCCGCGCCGGGCATTCGAGCCAGGACTGCTGCCGGCAACGACGCAAGGCAGCGCCGTAAGCCGGCGTGATCATCTTCAATAGCGTCAGGTCGGTATCGTTGAAGTCTTCTCCCCCTCGCCCCCGCCAGATGCGCATGTCCGCCGTATTTTCGCCGTCGACGCTGGCATACAGGTTGACGCCCCAAAACAGTCCGTCGCGCCGGAGAAAATCGTTGAAGAATTCGGTCTTGACCAGCTCACGCTGCGCCAGGATCTGCGTCACGCGAGTCGGCTCACGGCATTGGCGCAAGCGGTGTGTGATCGGGTCGTGGAATTGATAATACGCCTCGTAGGTTCCGAGATTATCGTCGGACATGTTCAGCGCTATCCGATCGACAAAAACACGCTGCTTGTCGTCCCACACGTACGAGGCATAGCAATCGGCGCGCAGTAAACGCAACAGCAACTCCCCGAGTTGCGTGCGCACGGACTTTTCGTCGAACGGTTCGGCGAGCAAGGCGACGATTTGCGACAGCAGGTTGGTTTGCTGGCTGGTCAGAAACATGAGTTCGGAACATCGCAAGGGATGCCGGCGTCTCCTGCCGTTCCCGGGTAAACCACGCCAAGTCCGCCCGCTAAAGCGGGCGAACTATGATTGTTCGATACGCAAATGACCAACCCAGTGTATTGCCCTAGGGGTACCCGCGCAAGCACGCGTCAAAATGCCCGCAGGGACCGAACCACCGTTGCATCGGCACAGATATGCCGCCCCGTCAGGGATAATAGTTGTATGCCTTCGGATTTTGCGTGTCGATGGGGTTGGCAAACGTGTAGAACGTCCCACCCAGGCTGCGGATCACCGCGCAAGCTCCGTTGACCCCGGTTTGCACCGCACCCTCGATCCAGCCTCCGGTGTACGAAAGGGAATCGCCCGCCAGATAGACATATTTATCGATCGACGGATTGTTCGAAGACATATATTGGAAAAACAGCTGGTTGCTCAACCCGTCATCGCCGGGGAAGTTCAGCTTGAAGGCTCCGTAATAGTAGGGCTGCAAGTCCCAATCCATCATCTGCACGTTGTTTTCATAATCGTTGTTAAGCGGCACGACAAAGCTCGCGAAGGCCGGGCTGGTCTGCGCCACGTCGGCTACTAGCCGTTTTACGCGCGCCTGCTTATCCGTGATCGCCATTTGCTTTATCGAATCGTCTTCCCAGGTATAGCTCAGCAGCACGACACCGGGATCGTTCGGATTGCCAGGCGTGTAATCCAGGCAATAGACGCCCCGCACCAAGGTGTCGGTCTGGATATTGGCGGGCAGACCGGCATTCGCCAGCCAGAACTTGTTCTTGGTCAATACGAAAACCTTGGACGAGCTTGTCATGTGCACTTCGTTGAGCGCGCTGGACTGGGCCGCATTCAGAATCTCGAGACTCGATGACAAACCCATGTCGATCTGCATGGCACGGTTGCTGGTAGCGACGACGACGCGGCCGTATTGCACCCGTTTGCCGTTCGACAATGTCAGCACAGGCTGTCCCTGCGCGCCCGGCATGACGGACATAACCGCCGTGCCGAGTTGGATGCGGCTACCGAGCACGATGCCGTTGATGTTCTGCTTGTAGAAGGCCGTAGCAAGCGACTGAATGCCTCCGGGCACGAATTGCTGACTAGTCTCCAGTTCGTTGACGATCAGGCGCACCAGCTCCAAAAAGCCTATTGCATAGAGTGGTCCGAATCCGCCGGAACCCAAACCCAGCGCGCCGAACAACTGAAAATCCGAAGGGAACGCCCAGGGCGTGCCTCCCGGCGGATTGGCGCCGGTAAACATATGCACCAGACCGTCGTAGAACGAGACATTCTCGAACACGTCGATATATTGCTGCCAAGCGCTTTGTGCGTCGGTCAGATCACCTGCCTCAAGCAAGGCCGTAATTTTTGCCGGCGCAAGCAGCGCTGGCCCGCCGGGCACTTGGTACCCGTCGCTGACGAAGGCGTTCCATCCTGCGTTGACGATATTGAAGATGGCAGGTGGCTGCCCCCCTGCCGGCCAATCATAGGTCCTCCCCTGGTAGCCAATCTTGGTGTCGACCTTCCCGGGATCAGGAAAATTGGGCGAATAGGCAATACCGAAGCGATCCAAATACGTGAATAAGCCGAATTCACTGGGCGGAAAGCGCATGGCGCCCAACTCCGCCAGAAAACCGGCCGGGCCGCCGGGAAAAGTGGCGCTGTAGGCGCGCCCGCCGAAACGCGGCGAGGCTTCGTAGATATCAACGCTCAGCGCGCCCGCGCGCATTAATTCATACGCAGCGACTAGACCCGCGATTCCAGATCCGATCACGGCAATTGGCATTTTTTGTTGAGCTGCCGGCAGGGTGCCTATTGAAGTCGTCGCACCTTGTATGAAAGCTCCGTAATTGAAAAGATTATCGACATAGGAAAACGGCTGAGCTGCCGTAATGCGCGTCCTCATATTCGGAATAATGGCCATGCCTTACCCTCCGGTCGCCCTGCGTTGATCGACGAATCTGAAAACAGCCGATTGAATCGGCCGTCAGGTTAAATCTCTCGAATTTCCCGCGCCATCCTCAAGAATGACGATGGCCGCCGCGCACGCGAGATGCCTAGAATCGTCCGCACCCCGAGCTTTGGATATTTCCATGGACCTGACAGAACTCTCCATCATCGACGCTCGCTTTAACTTGATGCGACGCAATTTTTCCTGCCTGGAGTACGTCGATGCTTTGCTCAATCAAGCGCAACGACAACAGCGCCTGAATTGCCTTATCCAGCAAGACACCGAAGCCCTGCGCCGCAGTGCGCGCGCCTTCGACGCGAACCCAGGCAGCGGCCCGCTTGCCGGCATACCGCTCGTTCTCAAGGACAACATCGACGTAGCCGGCCTGCCGACGACGGCCGGCACGAGCAGACTGCGCGACCACATTGCGTCCGCCGACTCCGAAATCGCCAAGCGCCTCTTCGAGGCTGGGGCATTGCTGGCCGGGAAGGCCAATATGCACGAACTTGCACTGGGCATTACGAGTAACAATGGCGTCTTCGGCGCTTGCCGCAATCCTTATGCTCCCACGCACTCGCCTGGCGGCAGCAGCGGTGGATGCGCCGCCGCGCTGGCGGCAAGGATCGTGCCCGGCGCCATCGGCACCGATACCGGGGGGTCGGTGCGTTTGCCCGCGGCGCTCTGCGGCGTCGTGGGTCTGCGCCCCTCGGCGGGCCGCTATCCGCAACAAGGCATCGCACCGATCTCGCATACACGCGACACGGCCGGGCCGATGGCGCGCACGGTGCACGACGTCGCCCTGCTCGACACGATACTGTGCGGACGCGCACCCGGCGCCACCTTTTGCGCGGCCCTCCCGCAAAATCTGCGCCTTGGGGTCTTGTCCGCCGGCGCCTGGCAAGATCTCGATCCCGGTGTCGCCGCAGTGTGCGAAGCAGCGTTAGCCAAGCTGGCAGACGCCGGCATCACATTGATCGACGTATCGGTCGACAAGCTGCAAGCCCTGAATGCCGCGATCGGCTTTCCTGTGGCGTTGTACGAACTGGTCCGCGACTTGCCGGCCTATCTGCATGCAGGCGGCAGCGCCCTGACGCTTGTCGAACTGGCCGACGGCATAGGCAGCCCGGACGTGGCCACGATCGTCCGCGGCCTGCTCGCCCAGGGCATTCCGGATGCCGCCTATCACCAGGCCCTGCAAGCCCGGCGCGAGCTGCAGCGAGCCTACCAGGCGTGCTTCGACAAGCACACGCTGGACGCACTGATATTCCCGACCTCGCCGCTGACCGCTCGACCGATCGGAGACGACGAATCAGTGGAATTGAACGGCGCGCGCGTACCGACCTTCGCCACTTTCATCCGCAACACCGATCCGGCCAGCAACGCGGGCATTCCGGGCGTCAGCGTGCCGGCCGGTCTCACGGCCGACGGCATGCCGGTCGGCCTCGAACTGGACGGCCCCGACAACGGAGATCGCGCGTTGCTGGCCGTCGCGGCCACCATCGAAAGAATACTGGGCCCGATCCCGCATCCCGCCGCAGCCTTGACCTGAGTCCGCACCACCGTCCCGATAGCCTGCGTTGCCACTGCATTGAGCCGTCATCCAGGAGGATCCCTCAAATGAAGCGTCGTCAATTTCTCGGCAGTACTGCGGCCGGCATCGCCGCCCTGAGCGCGCTGACACCCGCATCCGCAGGCGCGGCCAAGCCGCTCAAAGTCGCAGCACTCATTCCGATGAGCGGTCCGGCGGGGCTATTCGGCCCATCCAGTCGCAATTGCTGCGAACTGGCTCGGGACGATATCAACGCGCGAGGCGGCATCCTCGGCCGCCCGCTGCAAGTACTCTACGGCGACGCCGGAGCCGGACCGCAAGCCGCGGCGCAGACCGCACTTAAACTCTGGAAGGTATCCGGCGCCGAGGTGTTTGTCGGCATGCACGATAGCGCGGTGCGGGGCGCTTTGGTGACATTGTTCCGCGCGCAAGTCCCCTACTTCTATACGCCGAGCTACGAAGGCGGAGAATGCGCGCGGGGCGTCTATGTCAACGGTGAAACGCCGCAACAGCAACTGGCGCCAGTGATTCCGTGGCTGGCCGCGCAGCGCAATCTCAAGCGCTGGTACCTGATCGGCAACGACTACAGCTGGCCGCGCGACACCAACGCCGCAGCCAAGCAATATATTGCGGCCGTTGGAGGCGGCGTGGTGGGCGAAGAATACATCCCGTTCTCGGTCGACAATTTCGACGCCAGTCTCGCCAAGATACGCGCCAGCGGTGCCGATGCCGTACTCGTCACGCTGGTCGGTGGCGCCTCCGTCACCTTCAATCGCGCGTTCGCGGGCTTCGGCCTGGCCGACAAGGTAACGCGCCTGGGCACGCTCATCGAAGAAAACACCCTGGCCGGAATAGGCGTGCAGAACGCCGCCAACCTATATTCTTCGGCCGGCTATTTCGCGGCCCTCGATACGCCGGACGCGAGTGCTTTCGATGCGCGCTACCGCAAACGCTTCGCTGGCGACAAATCCCTGATGAATGCGTTGGCCGAATCCTGCTATGAAGGCTTTCTTATGCTCGAATCGATCGCGCGGCGCGCCGGTTCGATCAGCGTCGACAAATTCGAGCCTGCAAGCGAAGGAGCGAACTACGTCGGGCCGCGCGGCAAGGTCAGGATGCACGCACGCCATGTGATCGAGGACATCCACGTCGCCTCCGTCAGCTCCGCGGGCTTCGAGGTCGTCAAAACTTTCCCGCAAGTTGGCTCCGGCCAGACCTGCACAATCGGATCATGAGCACGGCCACCGGGAAACGCCATGCATGACGGAACGCTGGCCATCTTCGCGCTTGACCTGTGCTATGAATGCGCCATCCTTGCCCTCACCGCGCTCGGCCTGGCCATCATATTCGGCCTGCTGGGCGTGCTCAACATGGCGCACGGCGAGTTCGTGATGATGGGCGCCTACTGCTCGGTCTACGTCCAGCAGGAGGGATGGCCGGCGCTGGCAGCCTTGCCGCTTGCCGTGGCGCTGTGCTGCGTGCTCGGATGGGTGATGGAACGCTGGCTGATCCGTCCGCTCTACCGCCGGCCTTTCGATACCCTGCTGGCGACGTGGGGCCTGTCCATTCTGCTGCGCGAGGCGGTCAAGGCGATCTTCGGCGCCGGCTACCAGAATGTCGATCTCGTGCTGGCTCGGCCGGTTCATGTCGCCGGCGCAGACTATCCGGCGTACCGCCTCGCATTGATTGCCTGCACCGCGCTCGGCCTGACCGCGCTGGGGTTATGGTTCCGGCGCAGCCAAGCGGGCGCACGCATCCGGGCGATGACGGGCAATCCCCTGCTGGCGCAGGCCATGGGCATCGATACGGTGCGGCTTGCCAGCACCAGCTTCGTCATCGGTGTGGTCCTGGCTGGCGTATCGGGCGTATTGCTGGCGCCGCTCGTCAGGGTCGATCCGTACATGGGGCTGAACTATCTATTGAACGCGTTCTTCGTGCTGATCGTCGGCGGCTTGGGCACCTTGGCCGGACTTGCGGCCGGCACCGGCATCGTTGCGGGCACGCAAAGCACGGTGGCCTCGCTGCTGGACCAGACCTACGGTTATGCGGCCGTACTGCTGGTTTCCATCGTCTTCCTGTGGCTGCGTCCTCATGGCCTCGTCGCGCGCCGCTGATTTCGCCGTGCAGGCCCCGCTCGCGGTGATCCTGCTCGCCGTGCCGCGGCTTTTCG
This sequence comes from Bordetella sp. FB-8, assembly GCF_000382185.1. NCBI lineage: Bacteria > Pseudomonadati > Pseudomonadota > Betaproteobacteria > Burkholderiales > Alcaligenaceae > Bordetella > Bordetella sp. FB-8. The sequence continues at coordinate 63,329 of NZ_KB907784.1, forward strand.
GCGACTACTACGCCTATCAGATCGGACTGTATCTGCTGTACGGCATCGCCACGCAAGGCGTTGCCCTATGCTGGGGACAAGCCGGTTTCCTGAGCCTGGGACAAGCCGTCTTCTTCGGTACGGGCGCCTATCTGTCGGGACTCATTTTGCGCGCCGCCACGCAGCATGCGTCATGGCTTGCGCTACTTCCGCTGTGCCTGCTTACGCCAGCTTTGCTTGCGTATATCGTAGGACGCCTGGTGTTCGCCCGACGCGTAGACAGCGGTCCGTACTTTTCCCTGATCACCCTTGCGCTGGCCATGCTGGCCACCGTCCTCGCCAATAGCTGGAGCGGCATGACCGGCGGCTTCAACGGCCTGACCGGGATCCCGGATCTTCCCGGCACGGACCGGTACGCCACACTCTATTACGTGATCGCCGCCGGAGCCATCGCCTGGACCGCGCTATTTTCGTGGCTGCGACACAAACCACTGGGCGTGCTGTGGACCGCCCTCGCGCAAAACGAAGACCGTCTGCAGTTCTTCGGCTTCGCGACCGATCGGCTGAAGGCCTGCGCCTTTGCGGTCAGCGCCGCCGCGGCCGGCTTCGCGGGTGCGCTCTACGCGCCGCAGGAGGGTATTGTCACGCCTGACGCAATCGGCATTCTGCTATCGACGCAATTTGTCATCTGGGCCGCCGTGGGCGGCCGCCACAGCCCGGTCGGTTCGCAATTGGGCGCGCTGTCCATAGGACTGCTGTCGGCCGCGTTGCGCGACCGTTATCCGTTCTGGGAAGCGTTGACTGCGCTGGTATTCATCGGTTCGGTACTATGGCTTCCGAACGGACTGGCCGGCGCCGCGGCTGCGCTCGGATCTGGCCTGACGCGCCCCAAGCGCGCGTGCCGCGGCCCCGACATCGCGGCGCCGCTTCCGGCCTATCGTTGCGACCCCATTCCGGGTGCGCCAAAACTGGTTTTCGATCAAGTTCACGTCAAACGGGGTCCCGTCGCCATTCTCGATGGCTTGGCGCTGCATATTGCCAAACGCGGCATCACTTGCCTGATTGGCCCCAATGGGGCCGGAAAAACCTCGATTTTCAACGCCTTGACGGGCCGTCTTGCACCAAGCCTTGGCTCGATCACGCTGGACGCGCACGAAATCTCGCGGCATAAAGCCTGGCAAGTCGCCCGCCTGGGCATCGGCCGCAAATTCCAGATTCCGTCTGTCTTCATGACCCTGACCGTCGAGCAAAACCTGCTTGTCGCGCTTTGGGCCAACCGGCTAGGCGCTGCAGCCTACCTTGATCGACGGCCGTTGCGGTGGGCCACGCCGCTTAAGCACGCCTTGCTCGGGCGCCTACCCATGCTCCGCGCTTATCAGCATGCGCCCGCCGCAACGCTCTCCCAAGGCGCGCGTCAGATGCTGGAGTTCGTAATGGTGGCATTGATGGAGCCGCGCCTTTTTCTGCTCGACGAACCCTGCGCAGGACTGTCTCCCGGAGAAACCCATCAATTGCTCGGCACCATCATCTGGGTGGTAGACCAATTGGATGCCAGCGCACTGCTGATCGAACACGACATGAGCGCCGTCGAAGCGATCAACGGCCAAATCCTGGTTCTGCACCAAGGCCGCTTGCTGGCAGAGGGTCCGCTGACGCACATCAAGGCGTCCGAGCAAGTTCGCGCCGTCTATGCTGGAGGACGAAAATGAGTGCCATCGCCTCTTTGGAATTCGACGACATCATCGCCGGCTATCGCGACACGACCGTGTTGCGCGGCATCAGCGGACGTATCGGTCCGGGCCAAGTATTGGGCGTCGTCGGCCGCAACGGCGTGGGCAAGACTACGCTCATGCACACATTGGCTGGCTTTATCACCCCATTCTCCGGCCGCATCGCCTTCTCGGGCGAGCCTCTCGATGGCCTCACGCCACACCAGCGCCATGCGCGCGGCATCAGCTACGCCCCCCAGGATCGCGTCGTCTTCGATGACTTGTCGGTCGCCGACAATCTGACGATAGGCTGGCCCACGCGCAACCTCGCCCGCTATCGCCATACCTTCGAACGGTTTCCCCGCATTGCCCAACGCCTGCGTCAGAAGGCGGGACGCCTGAGCGGCGGCGAGAAGAAGCTGTTGTCCTTCGTGCGTGCAATCGGCGAAAACGCGCTTCTTACGCTGATGGACGAACCGACCGAAGGCGTCGCTCAGGAAAATATCGCCCTGACCGCGCGGACCATCACTGAACGCAAGGCGCAAGGCGCAGCATTCGTGATCGTCGAGCAAAATCTGGACTTTCTATTGTCATTGGCCGACATCTTGCTGGTACTCGACCACGGTTCGATCGTTGCGAGCGGGCCGACCGCCGAATTCGACCGCCCACGCGTCGAACAATATCTGGTGGTTTGAGACACGACGCTCAGGCCGCAGTTACCCGTCTCATTTGAAAAAAGCGAGCCGTAGTAGCCAAGCCCAGGGTCGTCAAGGCCAAGGAGCACAGCAGGGCAGTCACACCGCAAGATACCCCCCGGATGGCGGTGTTCATCGGGCTGATCTTCCTGCGGCCATTCGCGGAAACGGCAGGAACAGCGCCCTGTCGCCCCTGCCGCCGTCCGGTGCTGCGGGTCCGGCTGCCGCCTTTACTGCAAAGTTCGGGTGAACACGAACTTGCCGTCGCGCCAATCCACCGGCACCACGTCACGCGGACCGAAGGCGCCCTCCAGGATCAGCTTGGCCACGGGATTCTCGACCTTCTGCTGGATCGCGCGCTTTAAGGGCCGCGCTCCGAACACCGGGTCGAAACCCGCGCGGGCCAGTTCGGCCAGCGCCGCGTCGCTGATGTCCAGCCGCATCTCCTGCTTCTCCAGCCGATCGGAAAGGCGCTTGAGCTGGATGCGCGCAATGGACTCGATGTGCTCGGCATGCAACCCGTGGAACACCACGACTTCGTCGATCCGGTTGAGGAATTCAGGCCGCAGCGTATGCCTGAGCTCGTCCCACACGACTTCCTTGATGACCTCGTAGGGCTGGTCGGCCATGGCCTGTATGTGCTGCGAACCCAGATTCGAGGTCATCACGATGACCGTATTGCGGAAATCCACCGTGCGGCCCTGGCCGTCGGTCAGACGCCCGTCGTCCAGCACCTGCAGCAACACGTTGAACACGTCCGGGTGGGCCTTCTCGACCTCGTCCAGCAGCACCACGCTGTAAGGCCGGCGGCGCACCGCCTCGGTCAGGTAGCCGCCCTCCTCGTATCCCACATATCCCGGCGGCGCGCCGATCAGGCGCGCAACCGAGTGCTTCTCCATGAACTCGCTCATATCGATGCGAATCATGTGCTCCTGCGTGTCAAAGAGAAACTCGGCCAGCGCGCGGGTGAGTTCGGTCTTGCCCACGCCCGTGGGGCCCAGGAACAGGAAAGAACCCAGCGGGCGGGCAGGATCGGACAAGCCGGCGCGCGAACGCCGGACGGCATCGGACACCAGGTGCACCGCCTCGTCCTGGCCCACCACCCGCTGGTGCAGGAAGTCCTCCATCTGCAGCAGCTTGTCACGCTCGCCCTGCATCATCTTGGACACGGGGATGCCCGTGGCGCGCGAGACCACCTCGGCGATTTCCTCGGCGCCGACCTGCGTGCGCAGAAGGCGCGGCTTGCCGGACTCACCGTCCTTGCTCACCGCCGTGCGCTCGGCCGTGTCGGCCGCCTTCAGACGCGCTTCCAGTTCGGGCAGCTTGCCGTACTGCAGCTCGGCCAGTTTGTCGAACTGGCCCTTGCGCTGCATTTCGGCCATCTCGGCGCGCACGCGGTCGATCTCTTCCTTGATGGTCTGCGTGCCCTGCACCGCGGCCTTCTCGGCCTTCCAGATTTCCTCGTAGTCGTTGTACTCGCGCTGCAGTTTCTCGAGCTCTTCCTCGATCACGGTCAGGCGGCGCCTGGAGCCGTCGTCGGTTTCCTTCTTGACGGCCTCGCGCTCGATCTTGAGCTGGATGATGCGGCGATCGAGCTTGTCCATCACCTCCGGCTTGGAGTCGATCTCCATGCGGATGCGCGCAGCAGCCTCGTCGATGAGGTCGATAGCCTTGTCGGGCAGGAAGCGATCGGTGATGTAGCGGTGCGAGAGTTCGGCCGCGGCCACGATGGCCGGATCGGTGATCTCCACGCCGTGGTGAATCTCGTAGCGCTCCTGCAGGCCGCGCAGGATGGCAATGGTCGATTCGACGTCGGGTTCGTCGATCAGCACCTTCTGAAAGCGGCGCTCGAGCGCGGCGTCCTTCTCGATGTACCGGCGGTATTCGTCCAGCGTGGTTGCGCCGATGCAATGCAGTTCGCCGCGCGACAGCGCGGGTTTGAGCATATTGCCGGCGTCCATGGCGCCCTCGGCCTTGCCGGCGCCGACCATAGTGTGGATCTCGTCGATGAAAACGATGTTCTGACCGTCGTCCTGGGCCAGTTCTTTGAGCACGGCCTTCAAGCGTTCCTCGAATTCGCCGCGGAACTTGGCGCCTGCCAGGAGCGCCGCCAGATCGAGCGAAAGCACGCGCTTGCCACGCAGGCTCTCGGGCACTTCGTCGTTGACGATGCGCTGCGCCAGTCCCTCGACGATGGCGGTCTTGCCCACGCCGGGTTCGCCGATCAGCACGGGGTTGTTTTTGGTGCGCCGCTGCAGGATCTGAATGGCGCGGCGGATCTCGTCGTCGCGGCCGATGACCGGGTCGAGCTTGCCTTCGCGCGCGCGCTCGGTCAGGTCGACGGTGTATTTGGCCAGGGCCTGGCGGTTGGATTCGCCCTCTGCACCCGATACGCTCTCGCCGCCGCGCACGGCTTGGATGGCCGCTTCCAAGGCCTTCCTCTGCAAGCCGGCGTCGCGCAGGATGCGGCCGGCCTCGCCCTTGTCGTCGGCCAGCGCCAGGAGAAAGAGCTCACTGGCGATGTAGGCATCACCGCGCTTGGCGGCCTCTTTATCGGTGCGCGTAAGCACGGCCTGCAACTCGCGGCTGCCCTGCACGTTCTCGCCCCCCTGCACCTGGGGCAGGTTTTTCAGGGCTGTATCGATCGCCGGCTGCAGGCGGTTGATGGCCACGCCAGCGCGTGCCAGCAGGCCGGCCGCACCGCTGTCGGCGTCGCCCAGCAAGGCAGCCAGCACGTGCACGGGTTCGATATAGGGATTGTCGTTGCGGGCGGCCACGCTTTGGGCATCGGCCAGCGCCTGTTGGAACTTGGTGGTAAGTTTGTCGAATCGCATGGTAGTCGGTTGGCGAGTGTTAATGAGCCAACCGCCAGGCAGACTGCGAGGCGCGGCTCGATGATCTACATATGGGGACCGTGCCGCGAAATTCAACACTTGCCGTTCGATGCGATCCCGATTCGTTTATATGTCCGATTCGTTTCATGAGCATAACCATTTTTGTCTACGGCACGCTACGAAGCGGCGAAATCAATGACCTGTCCCTGGCGGCGTGCCGGGCCGGCCTGCCGGCGCCCAGGCTGCTCGGTCCAGCGCGGGTGCCGGGCCGACTGGTGGATTTCGGCGACTGGCCCGGGCTGTTGCCCGGGCCAGGAACCGTGCTGGGCGACCTGTACGAAGTCGATCCCAGCCTGATCCCGCTGATGGATGAGATCGAGGAATACACGCCCGATACGCCCTGCTGCTTCGTGCGCCGGCAGGTGACGGCGCGGACCGATGATGGGCCGGTGGACTGCCAGTACTACCCCATCGATCCGGCATTTCGCGGCACGGCCCGGGACATGCCGGGGGATGAGTATGATTGGGTCGGCTATAGATCGGAACGCTTATCGGAACGCTCATGAAGCCGCTCTCTTACTTTGTCTGCGCCTTGCTGCTGTTTGCCGCTTCGGCAAGCGCGACGGCCCAGACGCCGGGTCCTTCCGGCCCTGATGGCGATGCGCCCTACATCAACCCCTACTCAGACCCCTATGCTTCGCCCGCTCCGGCGCCGCGGCCCAGCCCGCTGATTTCGCAGCGCTTGGAGCTGGGCGCACCCGGCCACCGGTATCCATTCCCGATCTATGCCAGCTTGCCCCTGGACGCTCCTGCCGGACTGAGAAAAGTAAAGCGTCTGGTGATCGTGGTACACGACGAGCGCCGCGACGCCGAGCGCAGCCTGCGCGACATTACCGCCCTGTATGCCGGCCAGACCCGTGTTGCAGCCGACACGCTGGTGGTCGCGCCCCGCTTTCCAAGCATGGTGGATGCCGCCTTGCGCGGCATGCCGGCCTGGCACCGCACCGGATGGATGGAGGGCCTGCCCAGCATCGCCGTACGGGGCAGGCCGCTCCCGCGCAGTTCCTTCCTCATCCTGGACGACCTGCTGCGCCATTTCACCGCGCCCGACCGGCTGCCGTCGCTGCAGACCATCGTCCTGGCCGGCCACGGCGCCGGCGCGCAGATGGTGCAGCGCTATGCGGTGCTCAATCCGCTGGACGAGAGCCTGCGCGCCACCGGCTTGGGCATAAGTTACCTCGTCGCCAACGCCGAATCCTATCTCTACCTGTCGCCGCTGCGGCCCAGCCGCACCGGCCGCGGCTATGCCCGCTACGAGCGCGGCATATGCCCGACCTACGAGCACTACCGCTACGGACTCGAAGACATGCCGGCCGTGCTGCAGGCCTATGACGGCAGGCTGGGCCGTGCCCAGCTCGCATCGCGCTACGCCCTGCGCCATGTGACCTACTTGCTGGGCAGCGCCGACAACAACCCCGAATACCGCGGCCTGGACAAAAGCTGCGGCGCCGAGGCGGAGGGCGCCACGCCGCTGGCGCGCGGCCTGGGATATTGGGGCTATGAAATGCGCGGGCATGGCAGGAACGCGCCCAAGCCGGCGCGCCACGGCTTCACCGTCGAGGGAATCGGACACAACGAAGCGGGGATGTACGCATCGGCCTGCGCGGCGAAGGCCCTGCTGGGCAGCGGCGATTGGGCCACCAGCGCGACATGCAAAGCCTTGCCGGCCCAGCCTCGCGGATAACCGGGCGAGGTCAGTCCCTGCGCGCGCCCGTTAGCGGAAAAGGCGTGGACTCGCGCCTTTCCAGCACGACCGCATCGGGCGCCTCGATCAGCAAGTCCGCGCGGGCCTGCGCCACGCAGGGCAGTATCCAACCATCGGCCTTCTCGTCCGAACTCAGTCCCGGCCATTGCACGACATAATCCACCTGCCCCTGCAGCATGCGGCACAGGCAGCTGCGGCAAACGCCGTTGCGGCACGAACTGGGCAAGCGTATACCCGCCCGCTGCGCCTCGAGCAGCACGGTGGCCTGCGGACGGCTCTCGAAACGCCAATCCGAAGGCCGCAAGGCCACCGTGTATGCCGTGCCGGCCGAATCGGTCATGCGTCCTGCCAGTCCAGTTGCCAGGTGCCCGCAGCCACGTTCTGCAGCCAGAGCAGGCAGGTGAGAGTCTTGGCATCGGTGATGCGGCCTTCGCGGCTGGCGGCCAGCAGTTCGGGAAGGGTCATGGCGCCCACGTCCAGGAACTCGTCCTCGTCGAGCCGGCGCTCTCCGGCCTTCATGCCGCGCGCGAAGAAAATGTGAATGATTTCGGTCGAGTAAGCAATGGCGATATGCAGGGCGCCCGCATGGGCCCATTGCGAGGCGGTATAACCGGTTTCCTCGAACAGCTCGCGCTGGGCGCAAACCAGCGGTTCTTCGCCGGGGTCGAGCTTGCCGGCCGGCAGCTCCGTCATCACCCTACCCACCGGGTAGCGATGCTGGCGCTCGACCAGCACACGGCCGTCGTCCAGTTGCGCGATCACCACCACCGCGCCGGGGTGCACGATGTACTCGCGCCAGGCATCGCGACCATTGGGCAGGCGCACGGCATCGCGGCGCACCTTCAAGAAGCCGCCATCGTAGACCAGTTCACTGTCGAGCTTGGTCTCGATCAGGTGCGCGTCCTCGCGCGAAGATTTTTCGCTCATGGCCGTACCGCTCCCTGTTTGCGGCGCTCCTGCAGCGCCTTCAGACATTGCATGACTCCGCTCTGCCTGTCGGCATTGGTGATCGCGGCGCGATCGGACACGGTGCGGCAGCGCTGATATTGGGCCAGGCTTTCGGGCGTATCGTGAACGATGCCGGACGCGGCGGGCGGGCCGCCCGCCGCGTCCTGGGTGATGGTCAGCGTGGACGGCGGGGAAAGACTGCCTGGCGCGGCGGGGAACTGGTAGTGCTGCGTCGTCTGGGTCGGCGCCGCAGCGCACGGCAGCGCCAGGCAGGCGGCGATCAGCAGGAGGAATTTCTTCATGGCGGCCTCGAAATACGGCTGGAAATGGCATGGTAGCCGCTTCCAGCGTCGAATATTCGTGTAACCCGCTTTCGCCTCGATACGAGAACGCGTAATGCGGCGCCGGCTAAACCGCCGCCATCTGCCATCCCCCGACACCATCGAGTATCAAGCGATGGCTGTGGAAGGCATCCAGCGAGCTGCGATGCCCGACGCTGACCAGTACGCTGTCAGGAAGGCGGGCGCGCAGCAACGTGTACAAGGCATGCTCCAGACCTTCATCGGTGGCCGAGGTGGCCTCGTCCAGGAACACGACCTTGGGCTGATTGACCAGCACGCGGGCAAACGCCACGCGCTGCTGCTCGCCGATGGACAGAATGCGCGACCAGTCGGCCGCCTCGTCCAACTTGCCGGCAAGATGTCCCAGGCTCACCTGGCCCAGGACATCCCGCAGACGGGCATCGTCGGCCGGGTCTGCCTGGCCCGGATACACCACCGCGCCGCGCAGCTCACCCAACGGCAAATACGGACGCTGAGACAGAAAGAGCGACTGTGCGCCCAGGGGCCGTGCCACCTTGCCTTGCGCATAGGGCCACAGTCCGGCCACCGCGCGCAGCAGCGTGGTCTTGCCACTGCCCGAAGGCCCCTTGATCAGCACCGATTCGCCCGGCAGCAGTGTCATGTCCAGGTCGCGCAGCAACGACTTTCCGTCCGGCCGGCTCACCGACAGCCCGCTCAACTGCAGGCCCGCGTCCCGCTCGTCGCTCTGCACGGCCGGCAGTGCGCGGGCGGCCGCGCTGGAATCGAGAAAACCTTCGAGACGATCCAGCGTGGCACGATAGGAGGCGAAGCTGTCGTAGGAAGAACGGAAGAAGGACAGCGAATCCTGCACTTGGCCGAAGGCCTGTGCGGTCTGGATCACGTCGCCCAGCTGGATGGCCTTGCTGAAAAAACGCGGCGCCTGCAGCAGAAACGGAAACACCACCGCCACCTGGCTTACCACCAGATTGAAGCCGTCGAACTTCAGGGTCCGGTAGATCAGCGCCCACAAATTGGCGATATACGCCAGGAATCGCCGAATCAAGTTTGCGTTCTCGACGCGCTCACCCTGGTAGAAGGCCACGTTCTCGGCATTCTCGCGCAGGCGTATCAACGCATAGCGGTAGTTGGCCGCCAGCCGCTCGCTCAGAAAGCTCAGGCGGATCAGAGGACGGCCGATGCGAAACGCCAGCCAGGTCGCCACCAGCACATACAGATAAACGATGAACACCATGGCACGCGGGATCTCGAGGCCCAGCACCATGAGCGGTGCCGACAACTGCCACAGGATGCCGGTGAAGGCGAACATCGATACCAGGGAGCTGATGACGCCCAGGGCCAGCGTCCTGGATCCCGAGGTGAACGAGGACACGTCCAGCTGGATGCGCTGGTCGGGGTTGTCCACGACCGGTTCGACGAATTGCCCGCGATAGTAGGAGCGTCCCTGCATCCAGTCCTGCAGCAGGCGCTCGTTGAGCCAGGTGCGCCAGTGGATGTCGAAGGCCTGGTTGATCAGGTAAGCGATCAAGGCGCGCGTCACGATAATCGCGGCCAGTATCGCGAACAGGCCCAGGAAATGCCAGAACGCCGGTTCGTCCAGCTTCTGCAAGGCGTCGTAGAAGCCCTTGTACCAGAACGAAAACAGCACATCCATGCGCACCGAGAAGAGCGACAGCAGGATCAGCAGGCAGACGACCGCCAGCGGCTTGCCGCTGCGCCTGGGCGTGAAATAAGGCCAGGCCAGGCGCCAGAACTGTCGCCCCCATTGGGTGGTGCGCGCGAAAACCGCCGCCGCGATCGCCGAGACGACGATGACAATGCAGAAGGTCTTGGCCAGCCATATCAGGCTGTCGCTCACTTGTGCGTTCCAATCCAAATCATCACCTCTGTTGTGTGGAAACGGACTCTGTGTAATTTTTCAGAACACGCCTGCGAACTGGCACAAAATCAGCGCCACGCCACCCAGCAGCACCAGCAGCAAGGCATTGAGACGCGTAAACATCACCAGCGCAGTCGAGACCAATGCCACCGCCTGTGCCGCCCAGCCGCCTTCCAGCGCGCGCACCAGCACATAGACCGATGCGGCCATCATGCCGGCTGCAACGGGCCGCAGGCCCCCTTCCAATGCCAATTGCCAGATCGCGCCTTTTTGCCTGCGCCAGAAATAGGCAATGATAAAGAGCAGACAGGCCGGAGGGCCGAACATGGCCAGCGTGGTCGCCACCGCCCCCCAGAATCCGGCCACGTGCCAGCCTATCAAGGTAACCAGCAGCGACCCCGGGCCGGGCGCCATACGGGTAATGGCAAACGCGTCGATGAACTGCGCCTGTGTCATCCAATGATGGACGTCGACCACCTGGCGGTTGATCGCCGCGATCGTGGTCTGGCCACCGCCCACGGTCACCAGCGAAATGGGAACGAAAGTGATGAACAAGGTCCAGAACAAGGACATCACGCCCGTTTCCTCGCCATTCGCAGCCGCGCGTATTCCAACGCGACGCTGACGGGCGCCACGGCCACCACCACCCACACCAGCGACTGATGCAGGACGATGATCATCACGAACACCAGCGCGACCAGAAACAGCGGCAGGACCTGCCGGCGCACACGCCGCACCGCCCGGATCGCCATGGACAGCGACAGACCGATGGCCGCCGCGGCCGCGCCATCGAGCCAGATATGCACCAGCGGGTAACCCGACAGCAGCGCAAACGCCACGCTGAGCAGCACCGCCAGGACTGCGGGAGGCAAAATGATGCCCGCCAAGGCCGCCGCCGCGCCGCGCGGACCGACCAGGTGAAAGCCGATCCAAATGGCCATATTGGTCACGTTCACGCCGGGCAATGCCTGGGAAACCGCCAGACCATTGAGGAACGCCTCCTCTTGCATCCAGTGCCGATCCTGCACGAACTCGCGCAGCAGCCAGCCGCTCAGCCCCCCGCCAAAGCTGGTCAGGCCGATGCGCGAGAAAATGAGGAAAAGGCCCCAGGCAGTGGGGGGCCTTGCATTATCGAGCGCGGTCGATTGCATGAACGTCGGATCAATAATGCGGCGGCAGCTCATCGCGCGGATTGCCGCCCCGCCCCGGATCGACGGGCATCTGGCGGCGCAGTTCGGCCAATTCGCGCAGCAGCAGATCCATCTGCTGCTGCTGGCGGAAAATCGTGTGATTGAGCTGATCGAGCGTGTCCTCGGTAAAGCTCAATTTGACTTCGAGCTCGGTCAGGCGGCGTTCGGTCTCGCTTTCTTCAGTCATGGCTAAGCGTCGGGGTCAGGAAAAACCGCGTGCAAAGCCGCCAGCATAACCCGCTGCGGCCACTCCCGCCGCCTCGCGCACCGGCCTGCCCGTATGCCGGAAACCCCGTGAAACTTACTGCTTCATGCGATAGCCCGTGTGAAATATCCAGCGAATGATGCCCAGGCAGACCACCAGGAACAGCACCGTCATGCCCAGGCTCACACCCACCGCCACGTCGGCCACGCCATAGAAGCTCCAGCGAAAACCGTTGATCAGGTAAACCACCGGGTTAAAGAGCGTGACCTTCTGCCAGAACGGCGGCAGCATTCTGATCGAATAGAAGGTGCCGCCCAGGAAGGTCAGCGGCGTGAGGATCATGAGCGGGATGATCTGCAGCTTCTCGAAGCCGTCGGCCCAGATGCCGATGATGAAGCCGAAAAGGCTAAAGGACAGCGAAGTGAGCACCAGAAAGCCCAGCATCAGCACCGGATGCTCGATGTGGAAAGGCACGAAGGCACGCGCCGTGACCATGATGATGACGCCCAGCAGGATGGACTTGCTGGCCGCCGCACCTACATATCCCATGACGATCTCGATGTAGGACACCGGCGCCGAGAGGATTTCGTAGATGGTGCCCGAGAAGCGCGGCATATAGATGCCGAACGACGCATTGGACGTGCTCTGCGTCAGAAGCGACAACATCACCATGCCCGGCACGATAAATGCCCCATAGCTCACGTTGTCGATCTGTCCCATGTGCCCGCCGATGGCCGAGCCGAAGACCACGAAATACAGCGCGGTGGAGATTACCGGCGAAGCCACGCTCTGCATCAGCGTGCGCCAGGCGCGGGCCATTTCGAAGCGATAGATCGCTTGTATACCGTACCAATTCATTGTTTAGCGCCTCCCTGCCGCTCGCTCACCAGGCTGACGAAGATTTCTTCCAGCGAGCTTTCCGACGACTGCAGATCGTTGAAGGCGATGCCCGCCTCGCCCACCCGCGCCAGCAGGCCGGCGATGCTGCCGCTGCCTTCCCGATGCTGATCGTAGGTGTAGACCAGCCTCATGCCGTCGGCCGACAGTTCGAGCGGATCGCCGCGCAGCGCCTCGGGTATGGCCGCGAGCGGCGCGACCAGGCTCAGGGCGAGCTGCTTGCGGCCCAGCTTGCGCATCAGCGCGGCGGTTTCCTCGACCAGGATGATCTCGCCCTTGCGGATCACGCCGACGCGGTCGGCCATCTCCTGGGCTTCCTCGATGTAATGCGTGGTCAGAATGATGGTCACTCCGTTTTCGCGCAGATGCCGCACCATCTCCCACATGCCCCGGCGCAGCTCCACGTCGACCCCGGCGCTGGGCTCGTCCAGGAAAAGGATGCGCGGCTCGTGCGAGAGCGCCTTGGCGATCATCACGCGGCGCTTCATACCACCGGACAGGGCGCGGATGCGTTCGTCTTTTTTGTCCCACAGGGAAAGATCGCGCAGCACCTTCTCGATGTGCGCTGGGTCGGGCGCCATGCCGAACAGGCCGCGCGAGAACGAAACCGTGTTCCATACGGTCTCGAAGGCGTCGGTGGTGAGTTCCTGCGGGACCAGGCCAATCTTGGCGCGTGCGGCGCGATAATCCCGCAGAATGTCCAGCCCGTCGGCGCGCACGTGGCCCGAACTGGCGTTGACGATGCCGCAGATGATGCTGATCAGCGTGGTTTTGCCGGCGCCGTTCGGACCCAGCAGCGCGAAGATCTCGCCCGGCTGGATGTCGAGGTCGACGTTCTTGAGAGCCTGGTGTCCCGACGCATAAGTCTTGGACACGCCCTGCACGGAAATGACGGGCTGCACAACGCCCCCCTAGAATAAAAAGTAATGGCGCTATTCTACCGGGACACACCGTGTCGATTAGCCGTATGGCCGAACAGCTGTGTTCCAGCCATACGGTCCCGGATCGGTCCGGCCCTTGATTACAGCAAGGTCAGCGTCACATCGATATTGCCGCGCGTGGCGTTCGAATACGGGCAGACGATGTGCGCGCGCTCGACCAGTTCCCGGGCCTGCGCCGGATCCATGCCGGGAAGGGATATCTTCAGCTCCACTTCGATGCCAAAGCCCGTGGGAATGGGGCCGATGCCCACATTGCCCTGTACCGACACCTCCGCCGGGATGGCGAACTTGTCGCGGCCGGCCACGAACTTCATGGCCCCGATGAAACAGGCCGAATAGCCTGCCGCGAAGAGCTGCTCGGGATTAGTGCCGACATCGCCGGCACCGCCCAGTTCGCGTGGAACCGTCAACTTGACATCCAGGACCTTGTCGGATGACACGGCGTGGCCGTCGCGGCCACCAGTAGCCTGGGCTTGGGCACGATAGAGGACTTTTTCGAGAGACATGGCAAAACTCCTTGAGGATGAAGGTGCTGGGCACCGGGTGGGCACTGCCGGGATCAAGCTATGCCGCCCGTATGGCGGCATCATGAAAATTCCAACGCGTTAAATATATATCAAGCTATTAAATAGTACACTATATAATATTCTCCGCAAAGCGCAGGCAGTGTTCCACCCTGCCCATGCGCTTACTCTACTCGTACTGCGCCAGATGCCCGCGCAGTTGCACCAGTTCGTCTTTCAGCCGGTGCAAGGTTTCGGGCGCACAAGCCGTGGCGCACAGGATCTGCGGCGGAATGCCGGCCGCTTGTCGCTTGAGCGCCCTGCCCTGGGCCGTCAGGTCGATCACGACCTGGCGCTCATCGCGCTCGTCGCGGGTGCGGCGGATCAGGCCAGCGGCCTCCATGCGCTTGAGCAGCGGCGTGAGCGTGGCCGAATCCAGAAACAGGCGCCTGCCGATCTCGGACAGGATGAGTCCATCGCGCTCCCACAGCACCAGCATCACCAGATACTGCGGATAGGTCAGGCCCAGGCCGCCCAGCAGCTTGCGGTAGACCTTCTGCATTGCCAGCGCAGTGGAATGCAGCGCGAAACAAAGCTGGCTGTCCAACTGCAAAGGGGCCTGGATCTCAGGCTTGGCTGCCTGATGGGACGAGACACGAGTACGGGCGTTCATGATGCGTGCATTTTAAATAGCTCAAAATTAAATAGCAAGCTATTTAATTGCAGGCATGCCCGCCTGCCGATCACCGGAACCGGCGGGCAAAAACCGCGCAATCAAGATACTGGCCCGGCGGCCCTCTCGTATTCGATATCCCACTCCGATTCGCCGGTCCGCACAAAGCCGTGCCGTCGGTAAAACGCATTCGACTCGCTGGCGCGCAGGGCCGCGACCCGCATGGGCGCCTCCTGCGTCTGCGCGCACAAAAGCCGCATCACCGCGCTGCCCACGCCGCGGCCCTGCGCGCAAGGATGCAGATAGAAATGATCCAGGCACCAGGCAGATTCGTGTGCAAAGAGCGAATAAAACCCGACGCGCTCGCCGTTCAGGCAGATCCAGCGCATACGCGCCGGCACGAAACCGGCTCGCAGGCGCCGCCGGGACCGCTCCGGATCAAAACGATCAAGCCGTTCCAGGCTGGGCTGCATGGCCAGCGCGCGCAGATCGGCCATGGCATCGAAGTCGCAGGCCTGGACTGGGTCGAATGAAAGCACGGCGGGCTGGCCCGAATCGGCCGCCCCACCGCCCGGGGTATCGCGCCAGGGCGCGCCGGCATCGGGGTAATCACCCTTGCTCAATTCATTCAGCGACGCCTCGCCGGGAACAACTTCGATTTCGTACGGCTTCATCTTTCCTCTCGGAGATCGGGAGTGAAACAGGAAAGCCCGATAGGACCCGATGAATGCGCCCCCCCCTGAAAAGCCGAAGGCCACGAGAAATATCGTGGCCTTCGTCGGGGAACGCTGAACCGGATGCGAACCGTCAGCCCGCGACAAAGCCACTCAACGCAAGCGTCGAGTCGTTCGTCGGCTAAACGCCGGAAAAGCGCTGATCGCGGGGCGGCAGTTCATCGTGCCGCCACGATATCGCATTGCAGCAAACGCCACAATGGCCAGGCAGACAGCGCCTCAATACCGCTGCAAGGCCATCAGCACTTTGCGCGTGGACAGCGGCCTGCCGGCCAGATTGGCTTCGAGGCGGTCGCGCAGGCTGCGGCGCAGCTCGGGTTCGATGCGCGGATCCTCGAAATCGGGGTCGTCCTCGTCCAGGCCGTAGCCCGTTTCGCGTAGTAGTATCCATTCGAAACGCCGCAGCGCGCCGGCGGCGCGCGAACCGCCGGCCAGTCGAGCCAGGGCCGCATCATAGGCATCGAACAGCGCCGGATGCGCGTCTTCACGCGGCAGCAGGCGCAGCAGCAGCTCGTTCATGTACCAGGCCGACATCAGCGCGCCGCCGCCCAGCGGCCGCACGCCCGCGGGTTCGGCGCGGGTCAGCGTCTTGACCTCCCCGCCTCCCGTCCACGACAGCGACAACGGCTGGAAGGCCGAGAGCACGGGCCGCAAAACGGAGTAAGGCCGCTTGGCGCCCTTGGCCACCAGGGCCAGGCAGCCGTGCTCGCGCGAGAAGGCCTGAACCACCAGCGATGTCTCGCGCCATGCCGAGGCATGAAGCATGTAGCCCGGAGTATCGGTGATGCGCTGGGCGCGCTTGCTCACTGGGCCGTCCCCTGCCTCAGACCGCCGGCTTACTCGTAACCGAGGTCGCGCAGCGCGCTTTCACGGTCCGACCAGCCCTTGCGCACCTTGATGTAAACCTCCAGGTGCACGTTCTTGTCCAGGAGCTTGGCGATGTCCTGGCGCGCCTCGGTGGCGATGCGCTTCATGTGCTGCCCGCCCGCACCGAGCAGGATGGGCCGGTGACTGTCGCGCTCGACCACCACACAGGCGGACACGCGGGCCGTGGCCTCGGTTTCCTCCCACTGTTCGATGACCACGGTACAGCCGTAGGGCAGTTCATCACCGACCAGGCGAAAAATCTTCTCGCGCACCAGTTCGGCGGCGATAAAGCGCATGGATCGATCGGTGAGCGTGTCCTCCTCGAACATGGGCTCGCCCTCGGGCAGGCGCGTGGCGATCTCGGCCAGCAATTGATCCAGCTGCTGCGCCTTCGCAGCGCTCACGGGCACGACAGCGCCATAGGCGTGCTGCGCCATGATCTTACCCACGAAGGGAAAGAGTTCGTCGCGGTTTTTGACCGCGTCGATCTTGCTGACCACGAGAATGGTGCGTTCGCTCGCCGGCAGCAGGGGCAGCAGTTGCGCGTCGCCGTCGGTCCATTTGCCGGCCTCGACCACGTGAACCACCACATCCACATCCGCCAGGGCCTGGGTGACCACGCGGTTCATCATGCGGTTCATGGCGCCGCCGTGACGCTTCTGAAAGCCCGGCGTGTCGACGAAAACGAACTGCTCGCGCTCGCGCGTGAGCACGCCGTGAATGCGGTGCCGCGTGGTCTGCGCCTTGCGCGAAACGATGGAGATCTTGCTGCCGATGAGTGCGTTCATCAGCGTGGACTTGCCCACGTTGGGTCGGCCCACCACGGCGACGAAGCCGGCGCGAAATCCGCCTGCGTGCGTATCGGAAACTTGGTTCATTTAACCTCTTGCGCCACCGCAACGGGCAGCGACAGCTGGGTGGTCTTGCGGGCCTTGCTGGTCTTGCGAGGCGCACGCAGCGACGGACTGGCGGCCTGAGCGGCCTCGAGCGCCAGCGTGGCGGCGGACTGTTCGGCCGCGCGGCGGCTGGAGCCGGCCGCCAGGACCTTGATGTCGAAGGCCGGGACGGCGCATTCAACCTCGAACTGCTGACTGTGCGCGGCGCCATGGGTGGCCACCACGGTATACAGAGGCAGCGGCAGCTTGCGTCCCTGCAGGAATTCCTGCAAAAGCGTCTTGGCGTCCTTGC
This sequence comes from Bordetella sp. FB-8, assembly GCF_000382185.1. NCBI lineage: Bacteria > Pseudomonadati > Pseudomonadota > Betaproteobacteria > Burkholderiales > Alcaligenaceae > Bordetella > Bordetella sp. FB-8. The sequence goes on from NZ_KB907784.1 coordinate 80,656, forward strand.
CCAGGGTCTTGGGATCGACGTTGGCCATCACCGGCTGGTAGAGCTTGAGCACGACTTTGCGCGCCGCCTCGAACCCGGCGTCCTGGAACACCGCGCCGAAGATAGCCTCGACCGCGTCGGCCAGGATGGAAGGACGGCGAAAGCCGCCACTCTTGAGTTCGCCCTCGCCTAGACGCAGATGCTGCGACAGCTCCAAGCGCTGCGCCACGTCGACCAGCGAGGCCTGCTTGACCAGGTTGGCACGCAGGCGGGAAAGATCGCCTTCGTCCAGCTTGCCGTATTTTTCGAACAGCATGGCGGCGATCACGAAATTGAGCACCGAATCACCCAGAAATTCCAGCCGCTCGTTGTGGCGCGCGCCGTGGCTGCGGTGCGTCAGCGCCTGCTCGAGCAGGGCCTGATCGCGGAAGCGGTGGTCCAGGCGGGTTTCCAGGGTGGCGAGAGGCAGCATGACGTAGGTCGGGATAGACGGCGGGCCCTTAATGAAAGCGGCCGATACGGCTGGGATGGCTGAAATTCATCCAGATGAAGAAGGCCTTGCCCACGATATTACCGTCAGGAACAAAGCCCCAATAGCGGCTGTCCTCACTGTTGTCGCGGTTATCACCCATGGCGAAGTAATTGCCCGGGGGCACCGTGCAGCGCTCGTCGGTGCCGGAGTACTGGCAGTCGTTCAGGTGCGGGTAGTTCCAGATTGGGCCAAGTTGCGCCGAACGTTGGTCATTTAGCAGGATTTCGTGCTTTACGCCACCCAATTGCTCGGTGTATTTCGAGACGTATCCCTGATCGGGATCGAAATAATCGCCATCGCGAACATGCGTCACCAGTTTTCCATTGACGTAGAGGTTCTTATCCAGGTAGGCAATCTTGTCGCCCGGCAGTCCGACGACTCGCTTGATGTAGTCCTGGCTCGGGTCGGCCGGGTAGCGGAACACGATGACGTCGCCGCGCTGTATCCCCCCGGTTGTGACGATCTTGCGGTCCACGATGGGCAGCCGAATGCCGTCACTGAACTTGCTGACCAGGATCAGGTCGCCATTTTGCAAGGTGGGCAGCATCGAACCCGACGGGATGCGAAAGGGTTCGACCACGAACGATCGCAGCGCAAAGACGAACAGAATCACCGGAAAGAAGCTGATCGAGTACTCGACCCACCAGGGCATCTTGCCGGCTTTCTCGCCCACCTCCTGGCGCTCGCGCTCGCGCTCGGCGTCCGAGAGTTGCGTGTTGTAGGCAGCGGCCGTGTCGTAAGCCGCGACGGCGGCCTGGGCGCGCGTGGCCCGGCCGCGGCGCAGCCAGGCCAGATCCAGGACCCATACGATGCCGGTCATCACCAGCAGCACAAACAGGATCAGGGCGAAATTCCAACTCATAAGGTCAACCTATAAAGGAATGAGCGAGCGTGATTGATGCGCGGGTTCTTATTTGTCTTCGACCTGGAGGATGGCCAGGAAGGCCTCCTGCGGGATTTCGACGCTGCCCACCTGCTTCATGCGTTTCTTGCCGGCCTTCTGCTTTTCCAGCAGCTTTTTCTTGCGGGAGATATCGCCGCCGTAGCATTTGGCCAGAACGTTCTTGCGTAGCGCCTTGACGTTCTCGCGGGCGATCACCTCGGCGCCGATGGCGGCCTGGATCGCCACGTCATACATCTGGCGCGGAATCAGCTCGCGCATCTTGGACACCACCTCGCGCGCGCGGTAGCGCGCGTTCGAGCGGTGCACGATCATGGCCAGCGCATCGACCTTGTCGCCGTTGATGAGCAGGTCGACCCGCACCACGTCGCCGGAGCGGTATTCCAGGAACTCGTAATCCATGGACGCATAGCCGCGCGACACCGACTTGAGCTTGTCGAAGAAGTCGAGCACGATCTCGGCCAGCGGAATCTCATACTTGAGGATGACCTGCCGGCCCGAGTAGTTCATGTCCACTTGGGCGCCGCGCTTGTTGTTGCACAGCGTCATCACCGGGCCCACGTATTCCTGCGGCATGAACAGCGTGACGTTGACGACGGGCTCGCGGATGTCGAGGATCTTGCCCACTTCGGGCATGCGGGAGGGACTGTCGACCCGGATGATCTCGCCGTCGCGCTGCTCGACCTCGTACACCACCGACGGCGCGGTGGTGATGAGGTCCATGTCGAATTCGCGCTCCAGGCGCTCCTGCACGATCTCCATGTGCAGCAGGCCCAGGAAGCCGCAGCGGAAACCAAAGCCCAGTGCCTGCGACACCTCGGGCTCGAACTGCAGCGCGGCGTCGTTGAGCTTGAGCTTTTCCAGCGAGTCGCGCAGTTGGTCGTATTCGGAGCTTTCCACCGGATACAGGCCCGCGAACACCTGCGGCTTGACTTCCTTGAAACCGGGCAGCGGCGCGGACGCGGGCTTGCCGGCAAGGGTGATGGTGTCGCCCACCTTGGCATCGGCCAGCTCCTTGATGCCGGCGATGACGAAACCCACCTCGCCTGCCGAGAGCAGATCGCGCGGCTGCGACTTGGGCGTGAACACGCCGGTCTGTTCGCACAGGTGGGTCGCGCCCGAGGCCATGAAAAGAAGCTTGTCCTTGGGCTTGAGCACGCCGTTGACGATGCGCACCAGCATGACCACGCCCACGTAGTTGTCAAACCAGGAGTCGATGATCAATGCCTGCAACGGCTGGGCCGGATTCCCCCTGGGCGCGGGCACCTTGGCCACGATGGCTTCGAGGATCTCGTCGATGCCCATGCCCGTCTTGGCGCTGGCGGGCACGGCATCGGCGGCGTCAATGCCGATGACATCCTCGATCTCCTGGCGCGCGCCTTCCGGATCGGCCTGCGGCAGGTCCATCTTGTTGAGCACCGGCAGCACTTCCACGCCCAGTTCGATGGCGGTGTAGCAATTGGCCACCGTCTGCGCCTCGACGCCCTGCGAGGCGTCCACCACCAGCAGCGCGCCTTCGCAGGCCGAGAGCGAGCGGCTGACCTCGTACGAGAAGTCCACGTGCCCCGGGGTGTCGATGAGGTTGAGGTTGTAGACCTTGCCGTCCTGCGCCTTGTACTGCAGGGCGGCCGTCTGGGCCTTGATGGTGATGCCGCGCTCGCGCTCGATGTCCATCGAGTCGAGCACCTGGGCGGACATCTCGCGATCGGCCAATCCACCACAGCGCTGGATCAGGCGATCGGCCAGGGTCGATTTGCCGTGATCGATGTGGGCAATGATGGAAAAATTGCGGATGTGCTGCATGAAGGCCGTACGGATGTGCGAGGCGGCTTGCCTGCTTTCTTGTAAAAGAGGCAACCCGTCCCTTTTTGGGATTAACCCATCATTTTACCGCATGGGCCAAACCTATCCCCTGACGACCTTACTTTTCCGGTTGGATGGCCACCCACTGCACCTGTCCGCCGCGGCGCACCAGGACGCCCACCACCTTGTGCTTGTCCAGCTTGGCCACCACCTTGGCGAAGGCTGCGGCGTCGGCGATGTCGGTGTTGTTGATGGCCAGGACGATGTCGCCCGGCTGGATGCCGGCATCGGCGCTCAGGCCCGTGACCTCGCGCACCAGCGCGCCGCCTTTGATGCTCAGTTTGTTCAACTGATCGGCCGGCACATCAACCACCCCCAGACCCAGCAGGTTATCGGTCGAGGGCTCTTTCTTGCCCTGATCGCCGCTCTGGCTGTCGGCGCCGGACTGCTTGGCAGCCTGGATCTCGATCACCTTAACCTCGAGCTTGATGCTCTTGCCCTTGCGCCAGACTTGCAGCGCCGCAGTCGTACCCGGCTTGAGATCGCCCACCATGCGTGGCAGATCGGACCAGCGCTTGACCGGAGCGCCATTGAAGGCCGTGATGACGTCGCCCGGCTGTACCCCCGCCGTCTCGGCGGGGCTCTTGGGTTGGACACTGCCCACCATGGCGCCCTCGGCCTTGGGCAGGCCCAAGGCCTTGGCCACATCGTCGGACACCTCGCTGATCTGCACGCCGATGCGGCTGCGCGTAACCTTGCCCGACGTGCGCAGTTGGTTGACGACCCGCATGACATCGTCGATGGGGATGGCCAGCGAAATGCCCATGAAGCCGCCGCTGCGCGAGATGATCTGAGAATTGATGCCGATGACCTCGCCCTGCATGTTGATAAGCGGGCCGCCCGAGTTGCCGGGGTTGACCGCCACGTCGGTCTGGATGAAGGGCAGGTAGTCGCCCGTGTCGCGATTGATGGCGCTGATGATGCCCGCCGTCACGGTGGAGTCCAGGCCGAAGGGCGAGCCTATGGCCAGCACCCACTGCCCTTTCTTGATCTTGTCGGAATCGCCGATGGGCAGGGTTGCCATGCCCTTGGCGTTGATCTTGAGCAGCGCCACATCGGTTTGCTTGTCCGAGCCGACGACCTTGGCCTTGAATTCCCGGCCATCATTCAGAGTGACGTAGATGTCGGTAGCATCGTCGATGACGTGGTAGTTGGTCAGTACGTAGCCGTCGCTGGAAATGAAGAAGCCCGAGCCCACGCCTTGCGGGACGACGCGCTCTTGCGGCGCCGGCTGGGTCTTGGGTGCCTTGCGCTGCCCCTGGCCGGGTTGCGCGCCGCCTTGCCCCTGAGAATCCGGGCCGAAAAAGAAGCGGAACAAATCGGACGGATCCATTCCGCCGGGGCCGCCATGCAGCGACACGGTAGCCGTGGTGCGAATGTTGACCACCGCCGGGTCGGCTTTTTCGACGATGGGCGTGAAGTCCGGCAGATTGACCAGCGGCGCGGGCGTGGCGGCGGTTGTCGCCGCAGCGGCATGCTGCTCGGCAGCTTGCACGGGCGCGATGCCCGCCAGCGACAGGACGGTTGCGGCGGCGAACGCGGCGACGCGGCGCGTCAGCGGTATGGATACAGAAGTGAAGTACATCAGAACGGCTCCGAAATGGCCCGCGGCGCGCAAGTGCGCGGCAACGGGCCGCCAAATCAGTCGGCAAAGTCTAGTGCAGAAAGCGATAGGGACAAAATCCGCGACACCGGCTGATATGGGTTTCGGACTCTATGCCCGCCAGCCATGCTGGCATCTCACATTTGAGCGCGTCGCGAATGCAATCAGTGCGCCGCCCCGGCAGGCGGCTTGGCGATGTAGCGGGCAGAGTTGGCCAGGCGCTCAAGCGTAACGATGGGAACTTCGCCCAGGGCGGTAAGCCAATAGCCGGCCACGCGCCGGCCATAGATGTTGATGGCTCCATGGCGGATGGGGCCGGCCGGCGGATGGCGATGTCTGCTGGCATCGTAGGGTTCGATGAAAAGAGAAATGGCGACCAGTCCGTCGGAGAGCACCATCTGGCTGACGACATGCGGGGCACCGCCCGAGGCCGGCCCTATCTGCCGCGCCACTTCCAAGATGGCTTTGAAGCCTTCGGGCATGGCGATGCGCCAGCCCTGGGCAAGCAGGTCGATCGGCTTCATGGAAGGCTGCAGCACCTTCCAATCGCCCGTATCCCAGGATGAGTCGACGCGCGCGGGGTCCACGTCCTTGCCTAGACGCACCGAAGAAAAGCTCACCTGCTCGACAATGCGTCGCGCGGAATCGAGCGTCTGCTCCTTGAGCAGCAGACCGGTTTGGGTATCGACGCACAGCCGCAAGCCGTAGCGCAGCGCATCGCGCGGCTCCAGCAGCACGACGCGGCACTCGCGGCCCGCCTCGCGGTTCAGCCTGTCGAGCACCTTGAGCTTGTAATGGCCCAGCACCTGGGCGGGGCCGCGCTGCAGCAGCCCCGGAAATCGCACGGTATGCCGGCTGTCGCGGCGCACGATCTTGCGGTCGGGCTGCAGATACTGGACGTCATCATTGTGCCGCAGATAGATGCGCGGCTGGCCGTCCAACGTCTCGACGCGCTCGCGCTCGCCGCTGGCATCGACCACATGCACCATGCGAGACGACTGCGTGTTCTCGCCCTGCTGGTACATGAAAACGCCTTCGTAGTCCTGGTTTCTGGACGCCGCCTGGATGTAGGCCAGCAATTGGGCGGGACTGTCGGCCAGACGGCCGATATCGTCGGCGGAGGTGGCCGGGACCGCATGGGCAGCAGGCTGCGGCGCGGCAGCGGCCGGTCTGACCAGGGCGCCGCCGCCTGCCAGGACGCCGCAGACCAGCATGCCTGCGGCCCAGACCCGGCGCGATGGCCGGACGGTGCGCCCGGACTGGCCGAGGGCACTCAATGGCTCGTCCCGATGTCGAAGGAAACCTGGCGCACGGCGGTGGGGCCGGCGAGCTGGCGATGCGCTTCGAGGTAATCGTGCAGGCTGGCTTCGTCCAGGGTGGCCGTATTGCCCTGGCCTGCCGAGGTCGCATCGGCCACGGCCGGGCTGCCTGCGGAGCTGCTGCCCCCCAGATAAGGCTGGATCATCCAGGCCACGGTGGCGACGGCGGCGGCCACAGCCAGCCCGGACAGGGCCATGCGCAGGCGATGGCGCCTGCTGGCGGCGCCAGCGGGTACTGCGGGCGCCACGATGGCCGGCTCGGCCTCCAGCGCCCGCAGCACACGGGCCTGGAAAGCGGCACCCGCAGGCAAGGCCAGATCGCCGCTGCGCAGCGTGTCGCCGATCAGATGATAGGTATCCCAGGCTTGCCGCCCCTGTGGCGTGGCCAGGATATCGGGCAGATCGCCTTCGAATTCACCGTCCATCCAGACCGAAACCTGGACATAGAGAGCGTCGTCGCGGGGGTCTTCCGGGACGGGGGGGGAAGCGACAGATTGCATGGGAAACTCCTTACCAGCGACGTTGGGCATCGGTATCCAGGATAGGGCGAAGCCGCCGGGCGATGGCTTCACGCGCACGATAAATGCGCGAGCGCACCGTACCGATGGGGCAGCCCATGGTCTGGGCGATGTCTTCGTAGCTCATACCTTCGATTTCACGCAGGACAATGGCGTTGCGCAGATCCTCGGGGAGTTCCTCGATTGCCGCATTCACTGTTTCGGCGATCTCGCGGCTGGCGGCCATGGATTCCGGCGTACTAATATCGCTTAGGCTGTCCGTCTCGTTAAAAGTTTCACCGTCCTCACTTTCGAGTGCATTGGGCGCACTGGGGCGCTTGGCGACAGATGACAACCAATTGCGGGCCGTATTGATGGCAATGCGGTACAACCAGGTGTAGAAGGCGCTTTCGCCGCGAAATTGCGGCAACGCCCGATAGGCCTTGATGAAGGCCTCCTGGGCGACGTCCTCGATGTCGGCGGGGTCGCGGATCATGCGGGACAGCAGCCGCAGGATCTTGCGCTGGTACTTGATGACCAGCAGGTTGAACGCCTGCTTGTCGCCGCGTTGCACGCGTGCGACCAGCTCGGCGTCGGCGTCGCGCTCGCTCACTCATTACCCCTTTTGACCCTGGACGCCATTCCCCCGAAGAGGAATGGGCACCCGCGAGCGGCCCGGCACACTCATCGGGTCCGTACGCTCCGGCCGGCTCAGATACGACGTACGGCCATCGAGCCGTTGGTGCCGCCGAAGCCGAAGGAGTTGGACAGGGCCACGTCTATCTTCATGGGCCGCGCCTGGTTGGCGCAGTAATCCAGGTCGCATTCCGGGTCCTGGTTGAAGATATTGATGGTGGGCGGCGAAATCTGGTGATGCACCGCCAGAGTGGTGAACACGGCCTCGATGCCGCCGGCAGCCCCCAGCAGGTGGCCCGTCATGGACTTGGTCGAATTGATCACCAGCTTTTTGGCGTAATCGCCGAAAGCCAGCTTGAGCGCCTCGGTTTCGTTCTTGTCCCCCAGCGGCGTAGAGGTGCCATGGGCGTTGACGTAGTCGACCTGATCGAGGTTGATGGCGCCGTTCCTGAGGGCATTGACGATGCCGCGGCGCGGGCCGTCCCGGTCCGGCGCGGTGATGTGGTGCGCGTCGGAACTCATGCCGTAGCCGGCAAATTCGCCGTAGATGCGCGCGCCGCGCTTCTTGGCGTGTTCGTATTCTTCCAGCACCAGCACGCCCGCGCCTTCGCCTAGCACGAAGCCGTCGCGGTCGCGGTCCCAAGGACGCGAAGCCGTGGCGGGATCGTCGTTGCGCGTGGACAGCGCACGCATGGCGGCAAAGCCGCCGACGCCCAAGGGCGATACGGTGGCCTCGGCGCCGCCGGCGACCATCACGTCGGCATCGCCGTACTCGATCAGACGAGCGGCGTCGCCGATGCTGTGCAGGCCTGTCGTGCAGGCCGACACCACCGCATAGCTCGGCCCCTTCAAGCCATACATGATGGACAGATGGCCCGAGATCAGGTTGATCAGCGAACCCGGAACGAAGAAGGGCGAAATGCGGCGCGGTCCCTTGGCCAGCATCTCGGCGTTGGTTTCTTCGATGCGCGGCAGGCCGCCGATGCCCGAACCCACGATCACGCCGATGCGCTCGGCATTGGCATCGGTGACCTCCAGACCGCTGTCGCGCCAAGCCTGCACGCCCGCGGCCAGGCCGTAATGGATAAACGTATCCATCTGGCGAGCATCCTTGGCCGACAGGTACTGCGTAACGTCGAAGCCCTTGACCTCGCCGGCGATTTGCGCCGTCAGCGCCGAAGAATCGAAGCGCGTAATGCGGGTAATGCCCGAACGTCCGTTGACGATATTGTCCCAGGCGGTGGGAATATCGTTACCCACGGGAGATACGATACCCAGCCCGGTGATGACGACGCGTCGCTTCACGGATGACTCCTAAAACAAAACAAAGGCGGCTCTCGGAATTTGCCCAACGGATGGCCGCGCAGCAGGCCGCTAGGCCTCTGCATGGCACCAGGTCCGCCCGGCAAACTCCTGAAACCGCCCCGCACCCGCCTCGTCCGGGATTATTCCGGACGCGCGGCATGATGGATAGCTGACAGACTTATTGCTTGCTGTGCGAGTTGATGTAGTCGATGGCCTGTTGCACCGTCGTGATCTTCTCTGCCTCTTCGTCGGGGATCTCGGTTTCGAATTCGTCCTCGAGCGCCATGACCAGTTCGACCATGTCGAGCGAATCGGCACCGAGGTCGTCAAGGAAAGAGGACTCGTTCTTGATCTCGGCTTCGTTGACGCCAAGTTGTTCAGCGACGATCTTCTTGACGCGCTGTTCGATGCTTTCCATGCAGATCTCCAGTAACGGGAAAAAACCCCGCGAATTATAGCCAAGCGTGGAATAAATCACACTGGCTCAGTTGTTGTCCCGCACGCCTGGCCTGACGGTCGGCCAGCACGGTGGTGTGGCTGCGGGATCAGGGCAAAATATCGCTAAATTTCTTTTACCGGCGACATTTCGACGTTATTGCATATACATTCCGCCGTTAACATGCAGCGTTGTACCCGTAATATACCCAGCTTGCGGACTGGCCAGGAAAGCCACCGCATGAGCGATATCTTCCGGCTGGCCCAGATGACCCAGCGGAATCTGCTGGATCAGCGAGGCGGTTTGCTCTTGGCCCAGCACGCGCGTCATGTCGGTATCGATGAAACCCGGGGCCACGCAGTTGACGGTGATGGCCCGGCTGCCCAGTTCGCGCGCCAGCGCGCGCGCCATGCCCGCCACGCCCGCCTTGGCGGCGGCATAGTTGGCCTGGCCGGCGTTGCCGCTGGCTCCGACGACCGAGGTCACGTTGATGATGCGGCCCCAGCGGGCCTTCATCATGGGGCGCATCGCCCCACGCGAAAGGCGGAACAGCGCCGACAGGTTGGTATCGATCACGGCGGACCAGTCATCATCCTTCATGCGCATGGCCAGGCCGTCGCGGGTGATGCCGGCGTTGTTGACCAGAATATTCGGGCCGCCCTGCCTGGTCAGTTCCTCGATCAGGGCATCGCAGGCGGTCGCATCGGTCACGTCCAGCACGACGCCGCGGCCGCCCATGGGGGCCAGCGCGTCCTGCACCGTTTTGGCACCCGACTCGGAAGTGGCCGTGCCGACCACGGTGGCGCCGCGGCGGGCCAGCTCCAGCGCGATGGCGCGGCCGATACCGCGCGTGGCGCCGGTAACCAGCGCGATCTTGCCTTGCAGTTCGGAAGTGCTCATATATTCCTTAGCTTTTCAGGGTCGCCAGAGCGGCTTCCAAAGAGGCGGGGTCAGCGATGGACAGGCCCACGAGGTCGCCGTCGATGCGTTTGACCAGGCCGGTCAGCACCTTGCCGGGACCGCACTCGATCACGTGGGTGACGCCCTGCGCCTTCATGGCTTGGATGGTTTCGACCCAGCGCACGGGATGCCAGGCCTGGCGTACCAGCGCGTCGCGGATTGCGGCAGGGTCGCCGGCCTGGGCTACATCGACGTTGTTGATGACCGGAATGGACGGCGCGGACACTGGGATTTTGCTCAGCGCGCCGGCCAGTACATCGGCGGCGGGCTTGAGCAGGCTCGAGTGAAACGGCGCCGACACCGGCAGCGGCAGGGCGCGCTTGGCGCCTGCGGCCTTGGCGGCTTCGCAGGCGCGCTCGACGGCCGTCTTGTGGCCGGCGATGACCACTTGGGCCGGCGCGTTGAAATTGACTGCTTCGACTACTTCGCCCTGTGCCGCCTGGGCGCACGCGGCACGCACGGCATCGTCGTCCAGGCCCAGGATGGCGGCCATGCCACCCGTACCCACCGGCACGGCGGTCTGCATGGCATCGGCACGCACGCGCACCAGGCGAACGGCGTCTTCAAGAGCCATGGAACCCGCGGCCGCCAGGGCGGTGTACTCGCCCAGACTGTGGCCGGCCATGACGTCGGGCCTGCGGCCGCCGGCGACCGTCCAGGCGGCGTAGCAGGCATAGGCAGCCGCGAGCATGACGGGCTGCGTATGGGTGGTGAGGTTGAGCTGATCGGCAGGCCCCTGAGCGATCAGGGCGCCCAGGTCCTGGCCCAGCGCCGCACTGGCGCGGGCCAGCACATCGGTCACGGCGGCATTGCCGGCCCAGGCATCAAGCATGCCGACCGACTGCGACCCCTGGCCGGGAAAAACAAATGCGATTTTCATGAATGTGCCCCGTCTCGTTTTACCTCTGCGTGCCGGCTCACATGCGGACCAGCACGGAGCCCCAGGTGAAGCCGCCGCCCACGCCTTGCATCAACACCGTCTGGCCAGCCTGGATGCGGCCGTCGCGACGCGCGGCGTCCAGCGCCAGCGGCACGCTGGCGGCCGAGGTGTTGGCATGCCGGTCGACCGTGACCACCACGCGCTCGGTAGGCACGCCGAGTTTGCGGCCCAGAAAATTGATGATGCGCACATTGGCCTGGTGCGGCACCAGCCAGTCCAGGTCCGAAACCTGTAAACCCGCTTCGTCGCACACGGCGCGCGCCGAACGCTCAAGCACTGTGACGGCCTGCTTGAACACCGCCTGGCCATCCATGCGCAGGAAGGGATCTCCCGTCACTTCCCCGTAGGCCACGTTGCCCGATGCGTTCAGGATCTTGGCCAGGCTGCCGTCGGCATGCAACTGCGCGGCCATGATGCCTGGCTCCTGAGCAGCCTTGAGCACCACCGCGCCGGCACCGTCGCCGAACAGCACGCAGGTTTTACGGTCGTTCCAGTCGAGGATGCGCGAAAAGACTTCGGCGCCTATTACGAGCGCGCAGCGCGCGCGACCGGTCCGGATAAAGCTATCCGCGATGGTAAGCGCGTAGACGAAACCGCTGCAGACGGCTTGCACGTCGAACGCCGCGCCGCCGGATATACCCAGATTGGCTTGCACCAGGCAGGCAGTGCTGGGAAACACAAAATCGGGCGTGGAAGTCGCCAGGATGATGAGATCGACGTCGCTGGCTTGCAGGTCGGCGTCCTGTAGGGCCAGGCGCGCGGCCTCGGTGGCCAACTGGCTGGTCGTCACGCCGCGCTCGGCCAGGTGGCGCTGGCGGATGCCGGTACGCTCGACAATCCATTCGTCGGAAGTCTCGACACCGTGCGCAGCCAGATCGGCAGCCAGGGCGTCGTTGGATACGACGCGTTCGGGCAGAAAACCGCCCGACCCCGCGATCGCGGAATAAGTCATGGGAGTATTGATCATGCCTGGGTCCCTGCTTCGCCGGGCGCGGTCTCGCCGCAGGCCTGATGGCGTTTGGTTATCTGCGCCACGGCGCGGGCCGTGCGCTCCAGGAGTTTACTGACCACGGCCTCGCGCGCCCGCTGCAGAGCAAAGCCGTAGGCGTAGACGTCGGCCGAACCGTGGCTCTTGATGACTACACCGCGCAGGCCCAGCAGGGCCGCGCCGTTGTAACGCCGATTATCCACGCGCTTGCGCAGGCGTCCGATCACCGGCAGGGAAAATGCCCCGGCCAGCAAGGTCAGCCAATTGCGCTTGAATTCTTCGCGGATCACGCCCGAGAGCATCCTGGCCAGGCCTTCGATGGCCTTCAGGACCACATTGCCCACGAAACCGTCGCAAACGACCACGTCGACCGTGCCCTTGAAAATATCGTTTCCTTCGACGTTGCCGTAGAAGTTGAGCTGGCTGCCGCGCAGCAGTTCGGCGGCTTCCTTGACGACCTCGTTGCCCTTGATGACTTCTTCGCCGATATTGAGCAGGCCCACGCTGGGCGACTCGCGATGGTCCAGCGCCTGAGCCAGGGCCGAACCCATGATGGCGAACTGCAACAGATGCTCGGCCGAACAGTCGACATTGGCCCCCAGATCGAGCACCGTGGTGGCGGTTCCCTTCTGGTTGGGCAGCGAAGTGGCGATGGCCGGGCGGTCGATGCCATCCAAGGTTTTCAGCACATAGCGCGAGATGGCCATCCAGGCGCCGGTATTACCGGCCGAGACGCAGGCGTCGGCGCGACCGTCCTTGACGGCCTGGGCGGCCAGGCGCATGGAGGAATCCTTCTTGCGCCGCAGCGCGATCTCGACCGAATCGTCCATGGCGACGACTTCGGAAGCAGGCACGATCTCGATGCGATCGCGCGGCACGTTGCGCTGCCCGGCCAGGGCAGCCTCAATCTGGTCGGCCAAGCCGACCAGCAACAGCCGGGTATCCGGAAACTGCCGGGCGAATTCGACAGCGGCCGGTATGGTTACAGGCAGCCCGGCGTCGCCGCCCATGCAATCGATGGCGATGCGTATCACGGGAAACTTCAATCAGTTCGGCCGAATGTACGCATAAACACTACGCACGAAGCCGCAAATGTGGGCGACGATTTACTCGTCGGCCTTGGTCTTCAGAACCTTGCGGCCACGGTAGAAACCGTTGGGGCTGATATGGTGGCGCAGATGCGCTTCGCCGGTCGTGGGTTCAACCGCGCTGGGCGGATTGACCAGGAAATCGTGCGAGCGGTGCATGCCACGCTTGGACGGGGACTTCTTGTTTTGCTGAACAGCCATGATGACTCCTTGAAACGGGCCGCATTGTACGCGAAGCAGTCCGTGAAAAATACCTATCTATGTTTACAAATTACTTGCGCTTGAGCTGCTCGAGCACCGCGAACGGTGACGGGCGACGTTCGGCGGGTTCTTGCTCCGCCGCGGCGCTGGCCTGCGCGCCCGGACATACATCATGCCGGGGCACATAGGGGACGTTCAATATCAGCTCGTCCTCGACCTGGGCCAACAGGTCGAAATGCCGCGAACCCACTACTTTTTCGGGGTAGCCCCCCGAGGAGGGGTCCGCCGCAGCAACATCATCTTCCTCGTCTTCGTCATCGAAGAACGAACCCTCATCTTCCTGCAAAATGCCAAGCACATCATCCAGATCCGCATCAGACTGGACCAACTGCAGCGCGGACTGCGCATCCACCGCGAAGGTCAAAGGCTGCCCGCAGCGCTGACAATCCAGGAGCAGATCGGCCCGCACATGCATATGCAAAAGCGGCTGACCAGAAATCACGCCAGTCTTGCCGGTACCCTGCCCCATCGAGCCTTGCACCTGCCAGACCACCCGACCCTCTTGCTCCGGCAATCCTGCGCATAGCCGCATAAAGCGTGAAAGCGCTATTTCACCCGAAACCAGGTCGGCACTTTTTGCCAAGGCAAAGACATCGATATTGCGTGGATCGGCCAAATTTCTAGCCACCATTGGGCTTTCCCCGGGTCTTCCCCTCTTGCTGCGCACAGCCCTCTTGCTCCGCACAGCCAAATGCCAAGCCAGACAAAGCTTGTAAAAACATTAGATAATACCGTGACTTACGACCAATTGTCAAAAAACAGCATGTCCGTAGCCTCTAATACGCCAACTCTGATCCTGGCCTCCAGCTCGCGCTACCGTCGCGAGATGCTCGCCCGCCTGCGCCTGCCCTTTTGCGCCGTGTCGCCCGACATCGACGAAACCCCCCGTCCGAGCGAAACGCCCGCCGACCTGGCGCTGCGCCTGTCTGTGGAAAAAGCCCAGGCCGTAGCGGCAGGCCGTCCGGGGGCCGTCGTCATCGGTTCGGACCAGGTGGCCACCGTGGACGGTCGACCCATAGGCAAGCCCGGCAATTTCGAGCGCGCCCTGGAGCAACTTACCCGCCTGTCGGGACGGGAGGTGCAGTTTCACAGCGCCCTGGCCGTAACCGACGGCGTCCGCGTGGAACGCACCGATATTGTCACCTACTGCCGTTTCCGTATTCTTACGCAGGCTGCCATCGAAGCCTACCTGCATGCCGAGCAGCCCTATGACACGGCCGGCAGCGCCAAGGCAGAGAGTCTGGGCATCGCCCTGATGGAAAGCATGCGCAGCGACGATCCCACCGCGATCATCGGCCTGCCGCTGATCGCGCTCACGGGCATGCTGGTTTCGTTCGGCCTGGATCCGCTGCAGCATGCTGGAGCACAGGCATGAGCGCGGCAGACGGCGGCGCCCTGCACCTGATACCCGTAGGCCTGGGCGAATCGCCCGCGACCCGCTGGCTGCCCGACGATGTGCGCGTCCTGGCGGCGCGGCTCGACACTTATATCGCCGAAAACGCCAAGACGGCGCGCGCCTTCCTCAAGCAGGTAGGCGCTGTCCGCCCCCTGCAGGAAATCACCATCCACACCCTGTCGCCCGACATCGATGCGGACCAGATCACGCAATGGCTCAAGCCCCTGCGCGCAGGGGCCGAAGTCGGCCTGGTATCGGAAGCAGGCTGTCCGGCCGTGGCCGACCCCGGCGCGCGCGTCGTGGCCGAAGCTCACCGGCAAGGCCTGGCCGTGCGGCCCTGGGTAGGACCGTCCTCCATTCTGCTGGGCCTCATGGCCAGCGGCCTGGACGGCCAGCGCTTTGCCTTCCATGGCTACGCGCCGGTGGACCCGACCGAGCGCGCCAGGCAGTTACGCACCTGGGAGCAGCATTCGGCCAAACACGACCAGACGCAGATGCTGATCGAAACTCCCTATCGCAACGCCGCCATGTTCAAGACCCTGCTGAGCGCCCTGCGCGGCGACACCCGCCTGTGCATCGCCCGCTCGCTCACTTCCGAGGACGAACTGGTGCAAACGCGCACCGTGACCGAATGGAAGCGGATGCCCGCGCCCGATCTGGACAGGAAGCCCACACTATTTCTGTTCCTAGCCCGCTGATGTGATGACGCACAGCCCTGGACCCGCAGCAATCATGCCAAACGGCATACGACACACTATCCCACGCGCCGTTGCACGCGCCGCGGCCGTCATGGCGGCCTGCCTTGCGGCCACCCTGTCCGGCTGTGCCACCGGCCCTGTGCCCATCGACCACTCGATACACGCCGTCGCGCAGGACAGCCGTGTACGCTACGTAGTACTGCACTACACGGCCCTGCCCGCGGCCGAATCGCTGCGCGTGCTGTCCACGCAGGACGTCAGCGCCCACTACCTGATCACCGACTCTAAACCGCCGCACGTCTACCAGCTGGTGCCCGAGACACGCAGGGCCTGGCATGCCGGCGACAGTTCCTGGTATGGCGAGATCGCGCTCAATGACAGCTCGGTCGGCATCGAGATCGTCAACCTGGGCAACAGCACCGGTACCTGGCAACCCTTCACGCGGGGTCAGATCCGCACACTGATCCCTCTGCTGCGCGACATCGTGCAACGCAACGCCATCGAACCGCAGAATATCGTGGCGCACAGCGACGTCGCGCCACAGCGCAAGGTCGATCCGGGCCCCCTGTTTCCCTGGCGCCTGCTGGCGCAGCAAGGCCTGGGACGCTGGTACGATGAAGCGGCCGAGACAGCAACACGGGTGCAGTTGCAGGCCGGGCCGCTGCCCGGTGTGGCATGGTTCCAGCAGCAACTGCGGCGCCTGGGCTACGACTGCCCGCAGGACGGACTGCTCACGCCCGCCACGCGGCGCGTGATCGCGGCGTTTCAGATGCATTACCGTCCGTCGAACTACGATGGCGAGCCGGATGCGCAGACGGCGGCAATCATGATGACAATGAAATAAATTGTTCCGGAAGACGAAGCCCGGGTCCTACCTGACGCGTCGGCGCATCAGCGAAGCCACCAGCGGGTGAGCCAGAAAGTGCGCGAGCAGCTTTTCTTTCTGCGCGACGGTCAGCCCGGAATCGTGGATCATGGCCGGCCACTGGCGCACAGCGGCGGCAACGGCCTGACGTACGGCCGCCGCGGCGGGTTTTTCCGCAATATCGAGCAGCGCGCAGAATTCGCGCACGACCGCGGGACTCAGTCCCGGTTTCGCGGCCTGACCGGCCTGCGCCGCGGCCGCGGACATTTTCGGCTTGGCCGCGGATCTGCCGGAATCGGGAGGCCGGCGATCCGGCGGCCGGCGATCCGGCGACTGGCGATCCGGCGGCAAAATATGCAGTGCGTGGCCTATCCGCTTGTTGTAGGCGGCATAGGCCACGATGTCGTAGGCAGGCGGCAGCAGCGGCGTCCTGCCGTCCGGATAGATCACACCAATATTCTTCAGGTGCATATCCGGATTGCCCAGCATTTCGTTGACCGCCAGGCGGCGCAGCAGTTCATGCACAGCAGGCTCGCCCAGGGATGGAAAAGCCATCATGATGTTGGCCACGTCCAGATAGGTGCCGCCGGTATTTTTCTGCTCGGGCATGACATCCAGGATCTGGGCAAAATCCTCGCAATGCACGCGCGCGGCCGGATTGCTGCTTGCGTCACGGTCGTAGCGGGTGACGGCGAGAAATTGCGTTTTCGCCTCGACCTCGCCGAGATCGTAGCCGTGCTCGACCTGGAGTTTTTCCAGAGGCTCCAGGTGCGCCTGGACTACCGCCACGCCGGCTGCTTCGGCCAGGTGCAGCGACAGGGCCTCCAGCTGCGGCAGCAGGGGCTGGCCGACCACCGGAAGCTTGGCGATGATCTGTGCATCCCGCAACCGGGTACGGCCCACGTAGCGGCCCGACTCGAACTGCACGCCGAGCTTGGGCTGCACGCCGGAGAGCGATATGCCCTCTTCCAGAGGTTCGGCGGTGACCGTCATTTCCAGGGCATCCGCATCTTGCGTCACATAGCGGGCGAGCGCAGAGCGCGTTAGGTCCACGGGCTGCGCGGCAAGGTCGCCCGGCAGATCGCGACCGCAGGCCGCCAGCATCTCGAAGTGATCCTTGGGATCGCAGCCGCGCAGTTCGGCGACTCGGTCGCGAAACACGCCCTCGGGCAGCAGGTTCTGGAAGAAAGCGGGCAGCAGCCAGCCATTTTCCGGGCTGTACCGGCCGTTGAAAATCGGCGAACGGACGTCGGCCCAAAGCGCGCGCTGAGTCTGGGCATCGTCGGCCAGCATGGAGAGCGAAACCATGGGCTGATCAGGATTGGAAGCAAAGGCGTCGTCCACCACGAAACGGGTGACGACATGGCTTGCGGCTGCGGCGTATTGGAACAGCACGCCGACGCGAAACCGGCCCAGGTGGATAGCCAGCGCTTTGACGTTCATGATTTTTTCTTGCCGGCGGAGCGTTCCAGAACAGGAGCCCCCTTCTGGGAAGCCAGAAGCGCGGAGGAAAGGGCACGGGGGGCATGCCCGGCGGCCAAGCGTGCCTGCAGTGCCTCGCGCGCGGCCTGCAGCCGGGTCTTGACGGCAGCCTGGGCCTGCGTATGGGGAGCCAGATCGGCCAGCCCCGGCGCGGCTTCCTGGGGCACGATCACCAGTTCCAGCCCCAGGCGGTCGAGCACGGCAATCAGCGTGGTGACCTTGTAATCCACACGCCCGCTCAGCATGTTTTCCAGGGTGCGGCGGGCAAGCCCTGCCCGCGTGCTCAGCACGCGCTGAGAGATGCCTTGAGCTTTGAGCCGCGAACGTAGGAGTTCAGCGAGATCGAATAAGGATTTCATGGCCTAACAAAGCAGGATTTATTACGTAAACCCTACTTTATTAGGCCAGTTCCGTCAATTAAATGGAATATTAAAGTAGTCAAAAAATAAAAATACCTACTTTAATAGGCCATTATGGCACCTGAACGCCATCGACCCATTGCGGGCAAGAAAAAACCCGCGGGACGCTCGATGCATCCCGCGGGTTTTCATCGCCGAACCCCGCTACCGCGGGGCCGCGATTCAACGGCGCGTCTCGACCTGCTGCAGCGGCACACTGGAGACCGGCGCGACGGGCTTGCGTTCGCGGCCCAAGCCCACAGGCACGAGACTCGCGGCGATACGCTGCTGGGTCTGAACGTGACGGCTCGGATCGGTTTCCACCCAGGTCAGTCCGGCGGCATTGACGATGCCATGCAGCGTGCTGGCCTGCACCGGTTCGGCGGCGGCCGGGGCAGCCGCAATCGGAGCGGGTACCGCGACGACGGGAGCAGGCGCGGCGGGGGCAACAACGGGTGCGGCCTCCACGGCGGCAGGCGCTGCCTCGATGATAGGCTCGGTCACCGCGGGTTCGGCCGGCGCGGCGCTCGTCTGGAACTCCCGGGACTCGGCGTGCGCGGCCGCGATGGCCTTGATCACGGCACCTTCGGGATCCTGCTGCTCGGCAACTGGGGCAGGCTCGAGGGCAACCGGTGCGACAGGCGCCAAGGCCAGCGCAGCGTCCGCAGACTCGACAGGAGCCGGGGAAAGCGGCTCGGCCTGGGCCGTCTCCTGGTCTTCGTCCTGTTCGCGGACCTCATCGTCCTGGCCTTCGGCGCTTATGCCCGTCGTCTCTTCGCCATTGCGGCGGCCTCGACGGCTGCGGCGGCGGCGGCGCTTACGCTCGGGATCGGCTTCGGCCTGGTCGGCCGGCGCGTCGGACGCCCCGATGGCCTGGTCATCGACCGTATCGACGAGGGGCTGGACTGCGGCGTGCGCCGGGGTAACCGTCTCGGGCGTGACAGCAAGATTCTCAGCCTCGGACGTGCTCAGCACATCCTGATCGACCGGCGACTGATTGGCGCCGTCTTCACGGCGACCGCGACCGCGGCGGTTGCGGCCACGGCCGTTGCGAGGCACGGCCGACTCTTCGTCCGCGGCAGCTTCCTGCACGCGCTCGGGGAGGGCCGCTGCATCGCGCTCGGCACGCTGCTCGGTGCGTTCAGTGCGCGGCACGCGTTCTTCGTTACGGCGGTTGCCGCGAGCTTGCTGCGAGCGGCCTGCATTGCCTTCCTGCTCGGCGGCAGCCTCATTGCCGCCACGGCGGCTGTTGCGCGAACGATCGGAGCCATGGCGTTCGCCGCGGCGTTCCTGGCCGTCGTGGTTGCGGCGGCCGCGGTTCGGCCCGCTGCCGCCGCGGGGCTCCTCGCTGGCCTGGACCGACGCTGCGGGCGCAGCGTCGCCGCCAGTGAACCAGTTCAACACGCGCTTGAGCAGGCCGCCGGAGGCGGGCGCCGCAACCGCGGCCGCAAGCACCGGAGCCGGCGTGTGCACCGGCGCGGGCTGAGCCGGAGTGATGCCCTTGACCAGCGCTTCGGGCTTGGCCTTGACTTCAGCGGTTTCGGAGTGCGGCGACCAGGTCTCGATGGTGGACGGCGCCTCGATCAGTTCGAAGCTGGTCCGGATTTCTTCCAGGCGCGGATCGTCGTGGCGCAGGCGCTCGATGTGGTGATGCGGCGTCTCCAGGTGCTTGTTGGGGATGAGCACCAGATTGACCTTCAGGCGCGTCTCGATCTTGGAGATGTCGGCACGCTTTTCGTTCAGCAGGAAGGTGGCCACTTCGACCGGCACCTGGGCATACACGGCGGCGGTGTTTTCCTTCATGGCCTCTTCCTGCAGCAGACGCAGCACGTGCAGGGCGCTGGACTCGGCATCGCGGATCACGCCGGTGCCGTTGCAGCGCGGGCAGGTGATGTGCGAGCCTTCGTTCAGCGCCGGGCGCAGGCGCTGGCGCGACAGCTCCATCAGGCCGAAGCGCGAGATCTTGCCCATCTGCACGCGGGCGCGGTCAAAGTGCAAGGCCTCGCGCAGGCGTTGCTCGACGGCGCGCTGGTTCTTGCCTTCTTCCATGTCGATGAAATCGATCACGATCAGGCCGCCCAGATCGCGCAGACGCAACTGGCGGGCCACTTCCTCGGCGGCTTCCAGATTGGTGCGCAGGGCCGTCTCTTCGATGTCCGACCCCTTGGTCGAACGCGCCGAGTTCACATCCACGGCCACCAGCGCTTCGGTGTGGTCGATGACGATGGCGCCGCCCGACGGCAGGTTGACCGTGCGCGAATAGGCCGTCTCGATCTGGTGTTCGATTTGGAAGCGCGAAAACAGGGGAATGTCGTCGCGGTAGCGCTTGACGCGCTGCACGTTGTCCGGCATCACCACGCTCATGAAAGCGATGGCCTGCTCGGCGATCTCGTCGGTATCGATCAGGATCTCGCCAATATCGGGCGAAAAATAGTCGCGTATGGCCCGGATGACCAGGCTCGATTCCAGGTAGATGAGGATAGGCGCGGCATTGTCGCGGGCGGCGCCGTCGATAGCCGTCCAGAGCTGCATCAGGTAGGACAAGTCCCACTGCAGTTCCTCGACGTTGCGGCCGATGCCCGCGGTACGGGCGATGATGCTCATGCCTTGCGGCACGTCCAGCTGGTCCATCGTATCGCGCAGTTCCTGGCGATCCTCGCCCTCGACGCGGCGCGAAACGCCGCCGCCACGCGGATTGTTGGGCATCAGTACCAGATAGCGGCCAGCCAGCGAGATGAAGGTGGTCAGGGCCGCGCCCTTGTTGCCACGCTCTTCCTTTTCGACCTGGACGATGAGTTCTTGGCCTTCCTTGAGGGCGTCCTGGATGCGCGCGGTACGCACATCGACGCCTTCCTTGAAATAGGTGCGGGCGACTTCCTTGAAAGGCAGGAAGCCGTGGCGGTCTTCGCCGTAGTTGACGAAACAGGCTTCGAGGCCGGGCTCGATGCGGGTGATGACGCCTTTGTAGATGTTGCCTTTGCGCTGTTCGCGGCCGGCGGTTTCGATGTCCAGATCGATGAGCTTTTGCCCATCGACGATGGCGACGCGCAGTTCTTCCTGGTGCGTCGCGTTAAACAGCATGCGCTTCATGAGTGCGATTCTCCGTAGTCAGGAACGCGCCGGGTTCGGCGCGCGACCTCGGATCACTCGGGCGGCAAACTGAAGCGGAGAAGATGCGGACCGTACCCGGGCTTGGCAGCCAGGGCGTATCCGCCGCGAGTCAGGCGGGCACGTCGTGCCAGATGGCACGAGGTTCTTTCAGCAGGACGGTCAACTTCACGTGAGTGGGGGATGACGGGAGGGTTGCTGGGAACGACAGATGCGGCGACGGGCTAGGCCACGCCGCGCGCACCTGGTGCGTAAAACGATTGCGACGATTCTCTTGTGCTTCAGATCGCGTGCGGCTGCCAACTTAAAAAGCCAGGCGCCGCCGACCAAGGGACCCCGGAGCTGAACCCGCAGGCAGTACAATGGCGGCATCATGCCGGACGGAACCGCGCGTGGCGTTCGGATTTTGCTCGAACGCACTTCTTGTAATGTAAAACGCACATCTCTACGTCCAGCCGTACCCTCTCCATATGACGGCATAGGCGGAATCAACCCCTTAAGGTTCCGACGATTGTATCCCCGCTTTCCGCAATGCGCAAAAAAGAACCGTCTCCGACCCAACCCGCCCCCGCCGTCCGCCTGGTCGAAATCGACGCTGAACACGACGGCCAGCGTATCGACAACTTCCTCATTCGGCTGTGCAAGGGCGTCCCAAAAAGCCATATCTACAAGGCCATCCGCGGCGGGCAGGTGCGCATTAACAAGGGACGCATTGATGCCGCCTATCGCCTGGCCGCAGGCGACGTGCTGCGTGTACCGCCGATGCGCCTGCCCGATCCGGGAATTGCGCGCCCGGTACCGGGCGCGCAATTCCCGGTGATCTTCGAGGACGAGGCCCTGCTGGTGATCGACAAGCCGTCCGGCGTGGCGGTGCACGGCGGCAGCGGCGTGTCCTTCGGCGTCATCGAGCAGCTGCGCGCCGCCCGGCCCGAAGCGAAATTCCTGGAACTGGTCCATCGGCTCGACCGCGAGACCTCGGGCCTGCTCATGGTGGCCAAAAAGCGCAGCGCCCTGCTGGCCCTGCACGCCATGCTGCGCGAAGGCAGAGGCGACAAGCACTATTACGCCCTGGTCGAAGGCCACTGGCTCAACGACCGCCAGCACATCAAGCTGCCGCTGACCAAGTGGACCACCGCCAGCGGCGAGCGCCGCGTCAAGGTCGACCGCGAAGACGGCATGTCGGCCCACACCATCGTCACGCTGCAGAAACGCTACGATGGCTACAGCCTGGTCGACGCCGAGCTGCGCTCCGGGCGCACCCACCAGATCCGGGTGCACCTGGCCGCCAGCGGCTTTCCCATCGCAGGCGACGACAAGTACGGCCGCGACGAAACCCGCGCCGCGCTGGCCAGGCAAGGATTCAACCGCATGTTCCTGCACGCGCACAGCCTGACGCTGCCCCATCCGCTCACGGGCGAGACTCTGGCACTGGCCGCGCCGCTGCCCGAAGCCTGCACACGGCTCCTGAATCAGTTGGAGAAAAGATGAAACACCCCCCACGCTCACCGCGTTCGCTGCCCCCCGAGGGGACTTCAGCCCCCTTCGGGCGGCCGAGCGGAGGCTGATATGTCTTATTCCCTGGTGGTGTTCGATTGGGACGGCACCTTGATGGATTCCACCCATACCATCGTGGCCGCCATCCAGGCATCCTGCCGCGACCTCGAACTGCCCGAACCCTCTGCCTCCGAAGCCAGCTGGGTGATAGGCCTGTCGCTGGACAGCGCGCTGCTGCGCGCCGTGCCCAAGCTTACGCCGGCCCTGCTGCCGCGCTTTCTGGAGCGCTACCGCGTCCACTATCTACAGCGCGATCCCGACATCAAACTCTTTGACGGCGCGCTCGACATGCTCGATGCCCTGGCTGCGCGCAACGTGAAACTGGCCGTGGCCACGGGCAAGAGCCGCGTGGGACTGAACCGGGTGCTGGCCGCCACGGGCCTGGCCGGGCGCTTCGAAGCCACCCGCACGGCCGACGAGACTTTCAGCAAGCCGCATCCGGCCATGCTGCTGCAGATCATGGAGGAACTGGACACAGCGCCCGAGCATGTCGCCATGGTGGGCGACACCTCGCACGACCTGCAAATGGCCAACAGCGCCGGGGTCCACGGCGTGGGCGTGGCCTACGGCGCCCATCCGCCCGACGAGTTGCAGGCCTGCGCGCCGCAGGTGGTGGTGCATAGAATGGCCGAACTGCAGGCCTGGCTGCTCGCCCGGGTTTGAGGCCCGGCGGATTGCCCGGCAAGCGACATATCGGCCACGCCGCGTTATCCTGGCCAGATCGGCTTATTTCTTTGGATAATGGATCACATATGGCAATTGCCACGCGCACAATAGGCCAGTCGACCCTGCAGGTCGCGCCGCTGATGCTGGGCGGCAACGTCTTCGGTTGGACGGCGAACGAAGCCGCGTCGTTCTCGATTCTGGACGCTTTCGTCGACGCAGGCTTGAACTTCATCGACACGGCCGACGTCTATTCGGCCTGGGTGCCGGGCAACCAGGGCGGCGAGTCCGAAACCCTCATCGGCAAATGGCTGACCGGAAGCGGCAAGCGCGATCGCGTCGTGATCGCCACCAAAGTGGCCAAGCACACCGCCAAGCGTCCAGGCCTGTCGTCGGCCAACATCCAGGCCGCGATCGAAGACTCGCTCAGACGCTTGCAGACGGACTATGTCGACATCTACTTCTCGCACGAAGACGATCCCAACGTACCCATCGAAGAAACACTGGGCGCGTATCAGAAGCTGATCCAGGCGGGCAAGGTGCGGGTCATCGGGGCGTCCAATTTCAGCGGCGCGCGCACGCTGGAATCCCTGCGCGTGGCCGATGCAAATGGCTTGCCGCGCTATCAGATCCTGCAGCCCGAATACAACCTGTACAGTCGCGCGGCCTATGAGGCCGAGCTCGAGCCCATCGCTGTGGCAGAGCACCTGGGCGTGGTGCCGTATTACAGCCTGGCCTCAGGCTTTCTGTCAGGCAAGTACCGTTCTGTCGACGATCTGTCCAAGAGCGTGCGCGGCGGTCGAGGGGTGCCCAAATATCTCAACCCGCGTGGCATGGCCATTCTAGCGGCGCTGGACCAGGTTGCCGAGCGCCAAGGCGTCACGCAGGCCTCCGTGGCACTGGCCTGGCTGATCGCGCGGCCCAGCATCACGGCGCCCATCGTGAGCGCCACTTCGGCCGCCCAGGTGGACAGTTTCGCGCAGGCGGTGCGACTCAAGCTCGACGCTTCCGACATCCAGGCTCTGGATGGGGCCAGCGCGCAAGCGCAGGCATAACCTCCGCGGCGCCGCGCGAGGACCCTGGGTTCTGGGCGCCATAGCATGCCCGACAGTGGGCTGCTCGCCAGCCCACGCCCTATTTCTGCATGGTGCCCTTGTCCATGGAGCTGCTCTGCATGCCCTTGTGCATGGCGCCGCTCTTTTGCATCATGCCGTCGTTCTTGCCTGCCTTGCGCATGGCCTTGTGCAGCATGGCATCGCTCTTGGCATACATGCCGGATTTCTTCATGTCGTCCTGGCCCATGCCCGCCGCATGGGCGCTGGCCAGACCCAGCAGCATCACACACGCAACCGCGCCGGAAATCGAAATTTTCTTCATGGCTTGACTCCTATCGGGGTAAGGGCCGCGGGAAATCGCGGCCGGTACAATCCAGTTCGACGCACAGCCCACTCCGGTTACAGCCCGGGCTGAAAAAGTACGCAGCCCGGTAACCCGAAACGCCGGTACAACGAATAAACAAGAAAACACATATCGATGCCGCAGCGAGATAGCAACCAGGCGCAGTCGGACATAGAGGAAAGACTAAAAAGTCTTTTCTCTCGCGGCCTTGCGGGCGACGACAGGGCCTACCACGCCTTTCTGTCGGAACTCGGCAAGCGGCTGCGCGCCTATCTGCGCAACCGCTTGCGCGGCCTGCCGGACGAAGTGGAAGACCTCGTGCAGGAAGCCCTCATCGCAGTCCACAACCAGCGCCATACCTATGACATGGCGCTGCCCCTGACTGCCTGGGTGTACGCCATCGCGAAGTTCAAGCTCGTCGATCTGCTGCGCCGGCGATCGCGCCAAGAGTTGCTGACCGACCCGCTGGACGATGCGCAGGACATCCTCTGCAACTCGGACTCCGAGGCCATGCAGGCGCGGCGGGACGTGGCCAAGCTGCTGGACCTGCTGCCCGACCGGCAGCGCCTGCCTATCGTGTACGTCAAGCTGGAGGGTTGGTCCGTAGCAGAAACAGCCGGCATGACGGGCATGTCCGAGGCGGCAGTCAAGGTAGGCGTGCATCGAGGCCTGAAGGCCTTGGCTGCAAGAATCAGGAATCAATCATGAAGACCGACGATCTTATCGCCATGCTTGCCCGCGATGCCGGCGCGGTACAACCCGATCGCGGCGGCAGACGTTTCGCGCTGGCCCTGGGCACGGGCATGCCGTGCTCGGCGCTGCTGATGCTGGCCACGCTTGGCCTGAACCCCGCCTTGGGCCGATATCTCGAATTGCCGAACTTCTGGATGAAGCTCTCGTTTGCCGCCGCCCTCGCCTGCATCGGCCTGGTCATCGTGCTGCGCCTGGCGCGCCCCGGCGTCAAGCTGGGCCGCGCACCCCTGGCCCTGGCCATTCCCATTCTGGCGATATGGGCAATCGCGGTGGCAACGTTGGTACCGGACGATGCCGCGCAACGCGCTGAAGCCTTCTTCGGCCAGACCTGGATCGTATGCCCCTTCCTCATTGCTATGCTGTCCATACCCGTGTTTGCCGGCACGACCTGGGCCATGCGCGGTTTGGCGCCCACCCGACTGCGGCTGGCCGGCGCGGCCGTAGGCCTGCTTTCCGGCGCCGCGGGCGCGGTTGTCTATTGCCTGCATTGCCCGGAACTGGCGGCGCCGTTCGTGGGGTTCTGGTATTTGCTCGGCGTGCTCATCCCCACGGGCATCGGCGCCTTGCTGGGCAGGTATTTATTTCAATGGTAGAAGCGCCGTAATTAATTTCGCCCGGACGGTAACCATTCTTTCCCGCCCAGCGAATTACCAAAGGCGCACACTGCTCAAATCCCGCAAAAAAGGTGAGTCCCATGCTCATACGCCAATCTTCAGATGTTCCTGCCTCCGAGATAACGCCCGAATCGGTGTGGCAATCGCGGCGTAGGTGGCTCAAGCAAACCGCCCTGGGCGGCGCCGCGCTGGGACTGGCACGCATGCCCGACGCGCTGGCCGCCGACGCGCCGGACTTGGCGCCGCTGCCCGGCACACCCAACCCGAAGTACGTGGTGATGGACACGCAGACCTCATACAAGGACATCACGCACTACAACAACTTCTACGAATTCGGTCTGGACAAGTCCGATCCGGCCGACTATGCAGGCAAGCTCATCACCCGGCCCTGGACGGTGAGCGTCGAAGGCGAGGTCGCCAAGCCGCGCACCTTCGGCATCGACGACCTGCTCAAGCTCGCCCCCATGGAAGATCGCGTCTACCGGCTGCGCTGCGTCGAGGCCTGGTCCATGGTGATTCCCTGGGTGGGTTACTCGCTGTCGGCGCTGCTCAAACAGGTCGAGCCGACCGGCAACGCCAAGTACGTCGAATTCGTCAGCGCGGTACAGAAGGAAACCATGCCGGGCGTGACTTCGGATGTGCTCGAATGGCCCTATATCGAGGGGCTGCGCATGGACGAAGCCATGCATCCGCTGTCGATGCTGGTGTTCGGCCTGTACGGCAAGATGCTGCCCAATCAGGACGGCGCGCCGCTGCGCGTGGCCGTGCCGTGGAAGTATGGCTTCAAGTCGGGCAAGTCGCTGGTGAAGATACGCCTGGTCGAAAAGCAGCCCGCGACGGCCTGGGTCAAGGCCGCGCCGAACGAATACGGCTTCTATGCCAACGTGAACCCCAACGTGCCGCATCCGCGCTGGAGCCAAGCCACCGAGCGCCGCATCGGCGACCCGGACGGCTTGTTCGCGCCCAAGCGCAAAACGCTGATGTTCAACGGCTACGGCGACCAGGTCGCGTCGATGTACGCGGGCATGGACTTGAAGGCCAATTTCTGAAATGGTCGAGTTGACGCAAGCGCCTATCGTGCGCCGCAAGCTTGACGTGCGGGCCGTAGGCCGCATCAAGCCTTTCCTGTTCGTGGTCGGCCTGCTGCCCTTTTTGCGCTGGATATGGCTCGGCTTTCACGATGGTCTGACGGTCAACCCGGTCGAGTTTCTGACGCGATCCTCAGGCACCTGGACGCTGGTGTGCCTGCTGGTCACGCTGGGCATCACGCCCTTGCGCCGCCTGACCAATCAGCCGGCCCTGGTGCGCGTGCGCCGCATGTGCGGGCTTTTCACCTTCTTCTACGCCTGCATGCACTTTCTGACCTGGGCCTGGTGGGACCGCAACTGGAATCTGTCTTCGATGATCGAAGACATAGGCCAGAGGCCCTTCATTCTGGTCGGCTTCACCGCTTTCGTGCTGATGAGCCTTTTGGCAATCACCTCGCCGCAAGCGATGATGCGGGCGATGGGACGCAACTGGCAGCGTCTGCATCGCGTAATCTATGTGATTGGCATGCTGGCGATCCTGCACTTCTGGTGGATGCGGGCCGGCAAGAACAACTTCCAGGAGCCGGCCATCTACGCCTGCGTGCTGATCTCGCTGCTGGGGTGGCGGATCGCGGAGCGCCTGCGGCGGTAGATCGATCGGACCCTTCCCGCGGATCCGCGGGAAGGGTCTCAGCCCGGCTTGGACACCGCCCGCGACAAGGCCACCGACAAACCCAGCAAGGCGGGATGCGCGGCCGTCACCACGAAGATCGGCACGGCATCCAAATAGGCGCGCATCCGGCCCTTGGCGAGAAAGCGTTCGCAAAATGGCGAGTCTCGCAGCGCGCCGATGAACCGCGGTACGATGCCGCCGCCAATGTAGACGCCGGCGCGCGCGCCCAGCACCAGTGCGACGTCGGCAGCGACCGATCCCAGCAAACCAAAGAACACGCGCATGCTGCGCAGGCACAGGGGGTCGCCCTGTTCCAGCGCGCCCGCCGTGACCGCTTCGGGCGCCAGCGGCGCAAAGGCAACGGCACCAGCTTGCGCAGCCAAGGCGTCGTGAATCAGCGACAAGCCCGCACCCGAGAGCAAACGCTCGGCCGACACATGGCCGAATTCGCGCTGAGCAGCACGCCAGGCCACCCACTCGTCGTCGGTGTCGGGCATGATTTCGATATGCCCGCCCTCTCCCGCCACAGCGACGGCGGGCGCCCCCGCGTGACCGGGAATCAACCCCGACACGCCCAGCCCCGTTCCCGGGCCGATCAGCACGCTGGGCATCAAAGCCTGCGCCTGCCCCGGGCGGATCTGCGCCAGCCCCTGTGGCGGCAAATGCGGCAGCGCCAGCGCCAGCGCGGTGAAATCGTTGATCGCCAGGAGCGTGTCCAGACCCATCGCGCAGCGCATGCCTTCCAACGAAAAGGCCCAACTGTGATTGGTCAGTTTGACCATATCGCGGGTAACGGGGTTGGCCAGTCCGATGGCCGCATGGCGAGGCATTTCGCCGACGCTGGACAGGTAATGCCGCGCGGCGGCCTCCAGCGAGGGAAAATCGGCCACTTTGAGGGTGACGACCGGGTCGAGCCGCATGGTTTCGCGCTCCAATGCGAAGCGCACATTGGTTCCACCGACGTCGGCGAGCAAACGAGGGAAAAGTCCGTAGGAAGGCATGAAATAGCGTAATTCGGATTTCAGGAAAACAAAAACTCAGATCGATCGCGGTGACGGCTGCCACCTAGTGTTCTGTCCCATAAGTTCGCGTCCATGAAATCGCGTCTTCGCCCGCAAGGCGTTGTTGCGAATCCTCGCGATAGCTTGGGCTATCGCTGTGGTTCGCGCCTAGCCTTGCGGACGTATCCATCAATTTCATCTTGGCCGTGAACTTATGGGATAGAACACTAGCTTTCTTCGTGCCAGGAGGAGGCGTCGCGCGACAGCAGCGCCGACGAAGCCGCCGGCCCCCAGGTACCGGACGTATAGGACTTGGGCGGTATGGGGCTATCGCGCCAGGTATCGAGAATGGGTTCGACCCAACGCCAGGCCTGCACCTGCTCGTCGCGCCGCACGAACAGACCCAGCCGGCCGCGGATCACGTCCAGCAACAGGCGCTCGTAGGCGCCGGCGCGGCGCACTTTGGAAGACGCAGCCAGATCCAGATCGAGCGAGGTCTGCGTCAACGCCACCGTGTCTCCCGGCTGCTTGACCAAAAAGTAAAGGCGGATGCTTTCCTGCGGCTGCAGCCGGATCACCAGCCGGTTCGGCGCAGTCAGACCGTAGGGACGCGGAAAAATGGCATGGGGCACGTCGCGAAAATGGATCACAATCTCGGCCACGCGCGCCTGCATGCGCTTGCCGGTGCGCAGAAAAAAAGGCACGCCGGCCCAGCGCCAATTGGCGATCTCGGCCTTGATTGCGACAAACGTCTCCGTGCCGCTGCCGGCAACGATGCCCTGCTCCTGCAAATAGCCCGGCACGGGCTGGCCCTGGATGGCCCCGGCGTGATATTGCCCGCGCACGGTTTTTTCGGCCACGTCTCGATGCAGGATGGGCTTGAGCGCCTTGAGGATCTTGATCTTTTCGTCACGGATAGCGTCTTCGGCCAGACTGGCCGGCGGTTCCATCGCCACCATGCATACGAGCTGAAGCAGGTGGTTCTGCACCATATCGCGCAACGCCCCCGTACGGTCGTAGAAATCGCCGCGCGCTTCCACACCCAGTTCTTCGGCGATAGTGATCTGCACCTCGCGCACCCACTCGCGCCGCCACAGCGGGTCGAACAGCGCGTTGCCAAAGCGGATCGCCATGAGATTCTGCACCGACTCCTTGCCCAGATAATGATCAATGCGATAAATCTGGTCTTCGGCGAAGTGGCGCGCGACCGCGTCGTTGATCGACTCGGACGAATCCAGGTCGTGCCCCAG
The DNA here is from genome assembly GCF_000382185.1 of Bordetella sp. FB-8. Classification (NCBI taxonomy): domain Bacteria; kingdom Pseudomonadati; phylum Pseudomonadota; class Betaproteobacteria; order Burkholderiales; family Alcaligenaceae; genus Bordetella; species Bordetella sp. FB-8. Next base: position 110,845 of record NZ_KB907784.1, read on the forward strand.
CGGCTTTTCCAGCACGACCCGCGCGCCCGGATGGTTCAGGCCGACGCGACCCAGTTGCTCGCAGACCGGCACGAAAAGATGCGGCGCGGTAGCCAGATAGAACACCACCACCTGCGGCGAACGCGCCTGGATCCGTTGCGCCAAGGTATCGAAATGCGCCGGATCGAGCGCATCAACCTGCATGTAGACAATACGATTCGCAAAACTCGCCCAGTCTTGCGGCGCGCCGTGCCGCTGCTCCCTCATGGCCTCTTCCAGCTGCGCCACATAGTCTTGCGTGCTGGCGGCGCGGCTGCCGGTGGCGACGATGCGCGCGTCTGGATGCAGCTGCCCCGCGCAATGCGCGCAGAACAGCGCCGGCAGCAGCTTGCGCCGCGCCAGATCGCCGGTGCCGCCGAACAGCACCATATCGAAATCAGGTTTGCTCACCCGGTATTCCTTGTGGCTTCTTTGATGTAGAAGTGAAAGAATCTCTAAAATTGACAGCGCTGTCAATTAGGAATTATGCCTATTTGTACTCGAGGCGCCGTGCGACGCCGCTTCGTTCTTGGCCTTAGAATTCCCACTCCCTCTTTTTTCACCCGCCTCATGAAAAACAGCAGGATCACCACGGGATCCATCACGGTCGACGACGTCGCCGAGGATGCCGGCGTTTCGATCAAGACGGTCTCGCGCGTGCTCAACCACGAGCCCAACGTTAGCGAGAAAACCCGCCAGAAAGTCGCCGAATCGATGGCTAGACTAGGCTATCAGCCCAACCCTTCGGCGCGCGGGCTGGCAAGCAAACGCACCGACATCATCGCCTTGGTCTACGACAACCCCAGCGACAACTACGTCGTCAATCTGCAGCGCGGCGCGCTGCAGGCCTGCGGCCTCTACGGCTACAGCCTGCTGCTCTTGCCCTGCAATTACCGCGCGCCCGACCTTAGCGCGCATATCGTGCAAAACCTGCGCCAGCGCGCCCTGACCGGCTTGATCCTGACCCCGCCCGTCTGCGACGTGGCGGCACTGACGCAGGCATTGGACGAAACCGGCGTGGACTATGTCCGGCTATCGCCCATCGACCGCCAACACCATGGCATGTCCGTCAGCATGGACGACCGCTCGGCGGCGCGCGACATGACGCTGCACCTGATCGAACTCGGGCATCGTCGCATCGGTTTTGTCTGCGGTCATCCCGATCACGGCGCCGCGCACGAACGCCTGGCGGGCTACCGCGAAGCGATGCGGCAAAGTGGCCTGCCCGTGGACGAGAACCTGATCGAGCAAGGCACGCACGCCTTCGAGTCAGGCATCGAGTGCGGGCGGCGGCTACTGGCACGCCCCCCCCGCCCCACCGCCATCTTCGCCGGCAACGACGACATGGCGGCCGGCGTGCTCTATGCGGCGCATGCACAAGGCCTGGACGTTCCGGGCGCGCTATCGGTGGTCGGCTACGACGACACGCCCCTATCGCGCCAAGTATGGCCCAGCCTGACGACGGTGCGCCAGCCCATTCAGGCCATGGCCTATGCGGCAATCGAACAGATCGTCGCCGTGCAGCGCCCCCAGCACCCCGGCCTGAAGCGCCATCCGGTAAGCGAAATACTGGAATACGAACTGGTGATCCGCGATTCAACCCGCAGACCGTCGGCATAAAACGGCAGCGCAGCCTGACCGCAGGCCTGCCGTTCAGTTCCGGCTGGAACCCGATAGCACGTCGACCCAGACCGCCAGCACCAGCACGAGACCTTTGACGATCATCTGCCACGAGCTGTCGACGTTCATCTGTTCCATGCCGTTGTCCAGACTGGCCATCACCAGCGCGCCAATCAGCGCGCCGTAGACCGTGCCGGAGCCGCCGCGCATCGACGTGCCGCCGATGAAGCAGGCCGAGATCGCATCGAGTTCACCGCCGTCGCCGGCCGAAGGCGAACCGGCCGCAGAACGCGCGGTCGTGACGATGCCGGCAAAGGCGCACATCAGTCCCATCAGCGCGAACACCGCCAGCTTGACGCGATTGACGTTGACGCCGGACAGGCGCGTGGCTTCCAGGTTGCCGCCCACGGCATAGACGTGACGGCCGAACACGGTCTGCATGGCAATGTACGAGAAGATCGCAAGCAGAATCAGCAGAATCAGCACGGGAATCGGCACACCATTGGCGCGATTCAGTTCGGCGACGAAGCCGATCACGGCGGCCGCGATGACCAGCAGGCGCAGCGCGTCGGCCCAGAAGGGCGAGGACGCAATATGCATGCGCGCGCGATTGCGGCGGCGGCGCACGGTAAAAAAGCAGGCGCTCGCGACGACCACGGCTGCCAGCCCCCAGGACAGCGCCACCGGCACGAAGCCCTGCGAAATCGACACCAGATCATCGGGCACCGGCGCGATGGTCACGGAATTCGTGCTCCATTGCAACACGCCGCGAAAGGCCAGCATGCCGCCCAGACCGACGATGAAGGACGGAATGCGCATGCGTGTCGTGATGAAGCCGTTGAGCATGCCGATCAAGGTGCCCGCTATCAGCACGACAATGACCGCGGGCCAGGTCGGCCAGTGCAGATTGACTGTCAAGATGGCGACCAGACCGCCCAGGAGGCCGAGCAATGACCCGACCGACAAGTCGATCTCGCCGGCGATGATGACGAACACCATGCCGCAGGCCAGCATGCCCGTCACCGACATCTGCAGGAACAGATTGGACAGGCTGCGCGGCGTCAGAAAGGTACCGTGAGTCTGGCTCCAGAAGAACAGCCAGATCAACGCCACCGCGAACAACAGGGCAAGTATCTTGTAGCGCGTAAAAAGCAGTTGTATTTGGCGGGCGTCCACGCGCGGCACGCCCGCAGCGCGGGCGATACGGCCATTGGCCTGGGTAGGAAATTGGTTCATGGGATTCAAGCAGCGCGAGGCTGCTGTCGGGTGTTGAGCGCGGCGGCCAGGATGTCCTCCTGGGTCAGGCCCTGGTTGATGAAGTCGCCACGCACCTGGCCTTCGCCGATCACGAGCACGCGATCGCTCATGCCCAGGACCTCCTGCAATTCGGAAGAGACCATAATGATGGCCACGCCCGCGGCGGCGAGTTCGAAAATAAGTTTGTAGATGTCGTACTTGGCGCCCACGTCCACGCCGCGCGTGGGTTCATCGAGAATCAGCACCTTGGGTTTGGCCAGGATCATCTTGGTCAGCACCGCCTTCTGCTGGTTGCCGCCCGACAAACCGGCGATGGCCAGCTCCGGGCTGGCCGCCTTGATCCGCAGCCGATGGATCGAATCTTTTACGGTGCGCAGTTCTGCGTCGCGGTCGACGGTGCCGCCGCGCGCATAGGTTTGCAGCGTAGCCAAGGTGATGTTGTCGCCCACTCCCATCAGGGGAACGATACCCTGGCGCTTGCGGTCTTCCGGCACCAGGCAAACGCCGTTGGCAATGGCTCGATTGGGGTCTTTAAGCGTTATCGGCTTGCCTTCGAGCATCAACGACAAGGCGCAACGGCCGGGATAAGCGCCGAAAATGGCCGACACCAGTTCGGTGCGCCCCGCGCCGACCAGCCCGGCGATGCCGAGTATCTCGCCGCGCCGCACACTGAGCGAAACGTCATCGACGCGCTTGCGGCTGGGGTTGGTCGCGTCCCAGCACGTCACGCCGCGGGCTTCGAGCACCACCTCGCCAATGTCGTGTTCGATGCGGGGAAAGAGCGAATCCATACGACGCCCGACCATCAGGGCGATGATGTCGTCCACGCTCATCTGCGCCGCGGCGCGAGTACCCACCTGCGCGCCGTCGCGGATCACCGCGACGGTATCGCAGACGCGAGCGACCTCTTCGAGCTTGTGCGAAATGTAGATGCACGCCACGCCGCTGCGCTTGAGTTCCTCGATGATGTCCAGGAGCACGGCGATTTCCTTGGCGCTCAAGGACGACGTCGGCTCGTCCAGGATCAGCAGCCTGGCGTTTTTGGCCAGCGCCCGCGCGATCTCGAACAGCTGCTGGTGGCCGCTGCCGTAGTGCATGACCGGCGCGGTGACGTCGATGTCAGTCAGCTTGAGCCGCGCCAGCAGCTTCTCGGTTTCGCGGTACATGGCGTCGTAGTCCATGCGCCCGCCAGGCCGCGCGATTTCGTTGCCGAGAAAGACGTTCTCGGCAACCGAGAGCTGCTGCACCAGCATCAATTCCTGGTGGATGATGACAATGCCGCGCCGCTCGCTGTCGCGCACCGAATGCGCGCGCAGCGGCTGGCCCTCCCAGCGTATCTCCCCCTCGTAGCTGCCGTACGGATAAACGCCGGACAGGACCTTCATCAGGGTCGACTTTCCCGCGCCGTTTTCGCCGCACAGGCCGACACATTCGCCCGGCCGCACCGCCAGATTAATGCCGTCCAGCGCGCGAACTCCGGAGAACGCCTTGACGATATTGCGCATCTCCAGCAGGTAGCCGTTGCCGCTCATCGATCGCCCCTTGCGTTTATTTGCCGAAGACCTGCTGATGCGTGTAGAAGCCGTCCTTGACGACGACATCGACATTGTCCTTGGTCAGCAGGATCGGCTTGAGCAGCAGCGTATCGACCTTCTCTTTGCCGTTGCCGATCTGGGTATTGAACTTCGGCTTGACGCCCTTGACCAGATCAACGGCCATTTCGGCGGCCGAGCTGGCCAGTGCACGCAGAGGCTTGTAGACCGTCATAGTCTGGGTGCCCGCAACCACGCGGCGCACGCCCGCCAAGTCGGCATCCTGCCCCGACACGGCCACCTTGCCCTCGAGCTTTTGCTCTGTGAGGGCCTGGATCGCCCCGCCGGCCGTGCCATCGTTGGAGGCGACAATGCCCTGGATATTATTGTTGTTCGCGGTCAATGCGTTCTCGATGATGCTCTGCGCCTTTTCCGGCTCCCACTGCGGCGTCCACTGTTTGCCGACGATCTTGATGTCGCCTTTGTCGACCAGAGGCTGCAGCACCTTCATCTGCCCTTCGCGCAGCAGGCGGGCATTGTTGTCGGTGGACGCGCCGCCCAGCAGAAAGTAATTGCCTTTGGGCGCGGCGTTCACAACGCCCTGGGCCTGCATTTCGCCGACCTTCTCGTTATCGAACGAAACATAGCCGTCGACAGCGGCATCCAGGATCAGTCGATCGTAGGACACCACCTTGATGCCGGCGCTGTGGGCGCTGGCGATCACGTTGCCCAGCACCTTGGAATTGAACGGCACGATCACCAGCACATCCACGCCCTGGGCGATGAGATTCTGGATCTGCGAAATCTGGCGCGATTCGTTGGCGTTGGCCGATTCCACGTCGACGGTGGCGCCCAGCTTCTTGGCGGCCTGGACGAAAAAGTCACGATCGTGCGTCCAGCGCTCGACGCGCAGATCGTCGATCGAAAAGCCGATGACAGGGTGAGTCTTGCTCGCGTGGGCCGGCGCGGCGGACAAGGCGGCGGCGGTGGCCAGCGCGGTGACGGTGATCTTGAAAGCGCGGGAAATCATGAAGTGTCTCCTTGAATTCGAATTTTGGCCTTTCTCGGACGGCCAATTTTTGCAAGGGGTCCATGCCGCTCCGACCTTGGACGGCATGGCCTGGTTTGATCAGAACGTGATGCCTGTCTTCAGCCCCACGACGAACGCGTTGTGGTTGAGCGAAGTGCCGCCCGGATGCACGACATACTGCAAGTTCAGGCGCATGAATACCGACGGGATGGGGGACCAGCTGTAATACACCTCGGTGGCGTACTCGTTGCCGTCACCGGCGACCGTATGCGAGCCAGTGAGCGCATTGAGCTGATTGACATAGTCGGCGTAGCGGCCGTTGTTGTGCGTCGCGCCGATGCCAAAACCGATGCTGTCGTTCGGCCGGCCAAAGGGTCCCTTGTACTGCACGCCCATTGCGATCTGCCGATCAGTCTGCGCGGTGGCCCTGTCCGCCTGGGAGATGTTCAGGAACAGGCTCGCGCCGCGCCCGCCGGGTTCGCCCGTGATCTGTTGCTGGAAATTGATGTAGGCGCCGTATTGGCCGCCATGGTTGAGCGCAGCCAGACCCGTCTGCGCGCGCGAATTGTTGTTGATGTCGTAGTACAGATCCTTGCCGCTGGACGTGTTGTACCAGACGCCGACCTTGTACGAACCGGGCAGGCCGTTCACCTTGGGCGTCCAGCCGCCTTCCAACGGAATCAGAGCGCCGGTGGTGCCGCTGGGATTCTGTAAGGTCCAGCCGTAAGTGCGCGCGTAATCGTCATTCACATAATTCGGATTGACTTGGTAGACGCCGACCTGCGCATAGGTCTCTTTGGAGGTCGTCAACTTGACGCGTGCCGCCCATTGGCTGGTCGGCCAGTTGACCCAGTAGCTGCCCACCAGATTGCCGGGCTGCGATCCGCAAAAGGTCAGATTCTGAAAATCGCAGGAGAAGCTGGCGAAATCTTCGCCCACCGTCATTCGTCCCAGCTTGACCGACAGCTTATTGTCGAAGAGTTTCTGATCCAGCCAGAAATCGGTCAGATGCACGGTCTGTCCACGTCCGTAGACTTCCTGCAGCAGCATGTTGTTGCCGATATTGGCGTCCGCGCCCAAGTTGCGGCCATTGCGCTCGGTGAACGTAGTCTGGAAGGTGGCGCCCTTCCAGCCGACCAGCTTGTCCAGGTCGAACGTCGTGCCCAGCGCCCACTGGTCGGAATAGCGCGTTATCCGCTTGTCGCCGCCGGTGAAGTTGTGCGCCAGTTCGCCGGTGTAGCCCAGGTTGAACGACACCCCGTCATTTGCCAGACGCGTGCGCCAACCGCCCCAATCGCCCAGCAAATAAGGGCTGGAGGTAATGCCCTCGGCATGGGCATAGGCGCCCGTTGTGCCAAGGATCAGCGCGCCAATCGCGGCGCTCGCCAACTTGCGTGCGAAACGGGCTTGCCGCGTGCGGGGCGGGATCCGACTTGCGTTGTCCATCGACTGTCTCCTAATGTGCGGCCCGCCGCAGCATGCGCGGCACATGGGCTCTAATTTTTTTGACTCGCCTTGCCAAGCGCGCGTCGCGCTGACTTCACAAATCGGCGCAGATGGGAGAATCGGCCGAATTGACAGCGCTGTCAATTAAGGGATTATCCTGACACGACCAAGATGGCTCGCAAAAAGGGCAGAGGCGTCAAGCGGCCGTGGCGCCTCCCTCGCCCCAGGACACGTCAGCCGGCAGGATCAGCGTGGCGATCTGCCCGGGAAACGTCCGCGCGACACGTTGTGCTGATTCGCCAGGCCGTTGGCTAGCCCCGGCCCGCAATGCAGCAGGGGGCATGCCGGCTTGCGGGCGATGCGGTAGTAACCGTGCCTACCATGCCAGTCACGACACACTCCTGCAGGCCAAGCACGCATTGCATGCCGGGAACCTGGTCCAGTGCCGCCACAAAGTGCATCTTGCTGGTTCCCGGATTTACAGCAACCGTATCCACGGCGGACGCGAGCAAGGCCTGCACGAGGCTCCTGGCGCCACTCATCCGTCTATTTCCGGCCGGCACAGTCAGAATTGGTAGGTATAGGTCGCCTGGATCACATCCATGCCCGGATTCGGCGTCTTGATATCGGCGTTGGAAAAGTGCGAGAAACGCATGCCCACGCGACTGTGCCTGTCCAGCAGATAGCCCATGCCGATGTGGTCGCCGAACTGGAAGGCCGTGGAATAGTGCTTGTCCGCAAACGCGGTGTGGCTAAATACGGTGGGACCGATGCCGGCCTCGACGTAAAAGCGCTGGCTCGCTCCCAGCCACCACCGGAACATGGGGATGGCGCTGAGCTGCCAGACCGAGGAAGGCTGCTGCCGGCCGTGCGCCTGCCAGTAAGCCACGCCGATCTCGGGTGTGAGATCCACCCGGCCCAGGCTGCCGCCGAAGGAATACGTCCAGATGGGCGAAGTTTCATACTGCAGTCCGAGCCGCGAATAGCGATTGCCAAGGCCGTAATGGATGCCGATGCCGCCCCGGACGCCCGCGCTGTCGGTCTGGGCCTGAGTTTGGGCCTGGACCGTCGAAGCAATGCCGGTCAAGGCCAGCCCGGCAAGACCTGCCAGAACCCTAAATTTGATATCAGAAAGCATAAAAACCTTTCTTATCAAAAATTTACAGGAATAACCTTATCAGAAATCTAGTTATTGCAAGCTGAAAATGCTTTACCTTTATCAGGGACTGATATAGGCCATAATGTGCAAAGACAACGGCCGCCCTCGCGGGCGGCCGTTGTCTTTGCACAACTGGCGCGCGGCGGATCAGGCCGCGACGACGTCGACCGGCTGGCGGCTCATGAGCGCCATCAGACGGGCCAGTTCTTCACGCAACTGGCGACGATCGACCACCATGTCGATCGCGCCCTTCTGCAGCAGCAGTTCGGAACGCTGGAAGCCTTCTGGCAGCTTTTCACGCACGGTTTGTTCGATCACGCGCGGGCCGGCAAAGCCGATCAGCGCCTTGGGTTCGGCGATGACCACATCGCCCACGAAGGCGAAGCTGGCCGATACGCCGCCCATGGTGGGGTCGGTCAACACGCTGATGAAGGCCTGGCCAGCCTCGGCCAGGCGCGTGAGCATGGCGTTGGTCTTGGCCATCTGCATCAACGACAACAGGCTTTCCTGCATACGCGCGCCGCCCGATGCTGCCACGCAGATGAAGGGCGTACGGCTGGCGATGGCGGCCTGCACGCCGCGCACAAAGCGCTCGCCCACCACCGAACCCATGGAACCGCCCATGAATTCGAACTCGAAGCAGGCGACGACCGCTGGCACATTGCGAATCGAGCCGCTCATCACCACCAGTGCATCGGTCTCGCCCGTCTGCTTGACGGCCTCGGCAATACGTTCGGGATACTTGCGCGTGTCCTTGAACTTGAGCGTGTCGACCGAACGCGTGTTCGAGCCGATTTCGATCCGGCCTTCCAGGTCCAGCAGCATGTCCAGCCGGGCCCGGGCGCCCACGCGCATGTGATGGTCGCACTTGGGACAGACGTGCAGGTTGGCGGCCAGGTCTTCGTTATAGAGCACCGATTCGCACGACGGACACTTGACCCACAGGCCTTCGGGCACGCGACGAGCGGCGTTCTCATTGCTGCCCTTGTTGATGCGCGGGGGCAGAAGCTTTTCGATCCAGCTCATGTGTCTTATTCTCTTTGATGAAGCGCAGGTTCAGGCCGACGGCACAGCGGGTTTGCGGGCGGCGTCCAGCGCAGTGCGGATCGCGCTCAGCCATTGCCTGGCCGCAGCCGCCGCGACGCCAGCCTGCTCGCCGACCGGCGCGCAGGCCACGGCCTGCTCAATGGTTTCGATGAGTTTGGTGCCAATTACCACGGCATCCGCGTGGCGCGCCACGCGCACCGCGCTGTCGGCGTCGCGGATGCCAAAGCCAACACCCACGGGAATCTTCACGTGCCGGCGGATCGCCTCCAGCCGCTTGGCCACGTCGTCGGTATTCAGGCTGGCCGAGCCGGTGGTGCCCTTGAGCGAGACATAGTAGACGTAGCCGCGCGCCATGCGGGCCACGGACTGGATGCGCGCCTCGGTCGAGGTCGGCGCCAGCAGGAAAATGGGATGGATGCCGTTGCGATCGAGCAGTTCGGCGAATTCGCCGGTTTCCTCGGGCGGACAGTCCACCACCAGAAGGCCGTCCACACCGGCCTCGCGGGCGCGCTGTGAAAATACGGCCTGCCCCATGCGTTCGATGGGGTTGGCATAACCCATGAGCACGATAGGCGTATGCGGATCGTCGCGGCGGAACTGCGCCACCAGGTCCAGCAGATGCGGCAGTGTCATGCCTCGCGCCAGTGCGCGCTCGACGGCGCGCTGGATGACGGGGCCGTCGGCCATGGGATCCGAAAACGGCACGCCCAGTTCGATGATGTCGGCGCCGGCCTGAACCAACGCATGCATCAAGGGCACGGTCGCATCCGGCGACGGGTCGCCAGCAGCAATATAGGGCACCAGCGCGACGCGGCCGGCATCGGCCAGTTGGCGCAGTGTGATATCGATACGGTTCGCTTGTGTCATGCTGCCTGCCTCACAGTTCGATGCCCGCGCGCTCGGCGACGGTATGCATGTCCTTGTCGCCCCGCCCCGAAAGGTTGACCAGGATGATCTGGTCCTTGGGCAGCGTAGGGGCCATCTTGACCGCATGGGCGATGGCGTGCGAGGACTCCAGCGCGGGGATGATGCCCTCGATGCGGCAGCAGTGGTGAAAAGCCGCCAGGGCTTCGTCGTCGGTGATGTTGACGTACTGGGCGCGCCCGCTGTCGTTCAGCCAGGCGTGCTCGGGGCCGACGCCGGGATAGTCCAGGCCCGCGGACACGGAGTGGGATTCGATGATCTGGCCGCCGTCGTCCTGCATGAGATAGGTGCGGTTGCCGTGCAGCACGCCCACCTTGCCTGCGGCAATGGACGCTGCATGGCGTCCGGTCTGCATGCCCTCGCCAGCCGCCTCGACGCCGATCAGGCGCACGGACTCATAAGGGATATAGGGGTGGAAGATGCCGATGGCGTTGGAACCGCCGCCCACAGCCGCCAACACATAGTCGGGCTGGCGGCCGGCGGCCTCGGGCATCTGCGTCAGGCATTCCTTGCCGATGATGGTTTGGAAGTCGCGCACCATGCGCGGATAGGGGTCGGGGCCGGCCACCGTACCGATGATGTAGAAGGTGTTCTCGATGTTGGTGACCCAGTCGCGCATGGCCTCGTTGAGCGCGTCCTTCAAGGTGCGCGAGCCGGACTCGACCGGCACGACCTGGGCGCCCAACAGCTTCATGCGGTAGACGTTGGCTGCCTGGCGGCGCACGTCTTCGCTGCCCATGTAGACCACGCACTCCATGCCATAGCGCGCTGCCACGGTGGCCGAGGCCACGCCGTGCTGGCCGGCGCCAGTCTCGGCGATGACGCGGGTCTTGCCCATGCGGCGAGCCATCAGGGCCTGCCCGATGCAATTGTTGATCTTGTGCGCGCCGGTGTGGTTCAGGTCTTCGCGCTTGAACCAGATCTGGGCGCCGCCCAGTTCACGTGACCAGCGCTCGGCATGGTAGACGGGACTGGGACGGCCGACGTAGTGCTTCAGTTCATAATCATAGGCCTGAATGAAGGCAGGATCGACGCGGGCGTGGTCGTAAGCCGCACGCAGTTCGTCCAGGGCGTGCATCAGCGTTTCGGCCACGAACACGCCGCCGTAGGGGCCGAAATGGCCACGCGAGTCGGGCAGGTCGTAAGGTTTCACAACAAGTTCTCCACGAATTGGGCATTTTACCGCGTATGAGGCCGATCCTATTTCGCGAGGCGCCGCCGATTGCAGGGCGGACGGACCCGCTGCGCCGCAGGGGCTTACAAGGATTGTCCCAGTCGGCGCAGGAAGCGTTCGCAGCCCTCGAGCTGGCTCAGTTCTATGAATTCATTGGGCTTGTGCGCCTGCTGGATATCGCCGGGCCCACAGACCACCGCGGGGATGCCCACGCTCTGGAACAGGCCCGCTTCCGTGCCGTAGGCCACCTTGCGCACGGACCGGTCGGCGGTCAGGGCGCGGGCCAGCTGGGTGATGGCTTCTTCTTCCGTGGCGTCCAGGCCGGGCGCCGACGCGCCGGTATGGATGTCGATACGGGCATCGGCGTATTCGGCCTGCATGCGCGGCAGCAGTTCCTCGCGCACGTAGCGCTCGACCTGGGATTGGATCTGATCGGCAGGAATGCCGGGCAGATTGCGGAATTCATAATTGAACTCGCACAAGGCGGGAATGGTGTTGACCGCGATGCCGCCCCGGATCTGGTTCGTGGTCATGGTCGAGAACGGCACGTCGAAGAACGCGTCGTAGGGGCCTTGCGCCTTCATGGCATCGGCAATATCGCGGATGCGGCAGATGAGCCGGGCTGCGTATTCGATAGCGTTGCAACCCTGGGGCGTGAGCGAGGAGTGGGCCGCCTTGCCATGCACGCGGCAGTTAAAGAGATTCACGCCCTTGTGCGCCACCACCACCTGCATATTGGTCGGTTCGCCCACCACGCATCCGTCGGCCTTGATGCCGCGGCCCTGCAATTCGGCCAGCATCACGGGCGCGCCCACGCAACCCACTTCCTCGTCGTAGGAAAAGGCCAGGTGTATGGGCTTCTTGCGCGGCATGGCCAGGAATTCCGGCACCAGGGCCAGCGACGTGGCAATGAAGCTTTTCATGTCGGCGGTGCCCCGCCCGTAGAGACGGCCGTCCTTCTCGGCGAGGACAAAAGGATCGGAATCCCAGTCTTGCCCGTCCACCGGCACCACGTCGGTGTGGCCCGACAGCACCACGCCGCCCTGCACCGTGCCGTCGGCAGCCGGCAACGTGGCGAAGAGGTTGGCCTTGTCGCCGCTTTCGTTGTGGGCCAGCCACGATTGGACACCCTGGCCGCCAAGCCAGTCTCTGACGGTTTCGATGAGGGCCAGGTTGGAGTTGCGGCTGGTGGTGTCAATGCCTACCAGCGTGCTTAGCCAGGTACGGGTATCCATGCTAGGAATCCTTGGGGCGAAAAGTAGGAGTTTATAGGTTGCCGGGGGAATTGTTCGAGTTCTTGCGCCGCCGGAGCTGCCCTGCGCAATCCCGATGCCCGGCGCTGGAGGTGCCTGCGCTCGGACACCCCACGCTTCGGATTGCTGCGGTGTTCCCGGCTTGCGGCATCTGAGTTCATCCAGGAGCTGTCAGCGCCGCGTTGCCGAAATCGCGCCCGGAACGACGGCCAGCGCGTCCAGCGCGCGCTGCAGGGCCTGGCCGTCTCGCACTTCCACGGTGAACACCATGTGCGCCAGCGATTGCTTGCTCTGGGTGTTCACGCCCACCACGTTCAGGCGCAGCCGGGCAAAGACCTCGGACAAGTCGCGCAGCAGGCCCGGACGGTCGTGGGCGCGCACGCTTACGTCCACCGGATAGAAGGTGTCGGCGGTATTGCCCCAACCCACGTCAATGATCCGTTCGGGCTCGCGCGCCGCCAGAGCCCGGTAGCTGGCGCAATCGGCGCGGTGGATGGACACGCCGCGCCCGCGCGTGACGAAACCGCGGATCGCGTCAGGCGGCGCGGGCCGGCAGCAGCGCGCCAACTGGGTCAGGAGCGACCCCACGCCCACCACGAGCACGCCGCTCTTGCCGCTGGCCTCCGCACTTTCGGCGCTGCGCGTGAATTTGGGCACGTGCGGCGTGTCCTCGGCCGGCACCGGCTGCTGGAAAGCGTCGTCGATGTGGCGCAGGCTGAACTCTTCCTTGGCCACCGCCACGTACAGGTCGTCGGCGCGCGCGAAGCCCAGCGTCTGCGCCAGTTGCTCCAGGTTGACAGCCGTCTTGCCCAGGCGCTGCAACTCCTTCTCCACCAGGGCCTGCCCCTGGGCGATGCGCTGCGCCAGCTCGATAGCGTTGAACCACATGCGCACCTTGCTGCGCGCGCGCGGGCTGGCCAGATAGCCCAGTTGAGGATTGAGCCAATCGCGCGAGGGGCCGCCCGACTTGGCCGCAACGATTTCCACTGTCTGGCCTGTGGCTAGACGCGTGTGCAGCGGCACCATCTGGCCGTCGATGCGCGCGCCGCGGCAGCGATGACCCAGGTCGGTGTGCAGGTGGTAGGCGAAATCGACCGGCGTGGACCCTTCGGGCAGCTCGATCACGCGCGCCTGCGGCGTGAGCACGTAGATGTGCCCACCCGTCTGAGCGGCCGCGGCGTCCTCCCGAGTATCCAGATCGCTGTTCCAGGCCAGCAGTTGACGCATCCACGATAGCTGCCGGTCGTAGTCGCTGGAGGCTGCCACCTGACCGCCCCTGGCCCCGGCCTCTTTGTAGCGCCAATGCGCGGCCATACCGTACTCGGCGAACTGGTGCATTTCGCGCGTGCGGATCTGCACTTCGAAGGGCCGCCCTTGGGCGTCAGTGACGACGGTGTGCAGCGAGCGGTAGCCGTTGGGCTTGGGACGCGAGATGTAGTCATCGAAAGCCTCAATCATCGGCATCCACATCTCGTGCACCAGGGCCAGCGCGGCATAGCAGGCGCGCACGTCCCCGACGATCACGCGCAAGGCGCGCAAATCAAGGAGTTCGGAAAAATCCAGCCGCTTGATGCGCATCTTGTTCCAGATGCTGTAGATGTGCTTGGGCCGGCCGTAGACCTCGGCCTCGATGCCGGCCTGCTTCAGGGCCTGGCTCAGGCGTGCGACCGCGTCGGCGATGAAAGCCTCGCGCTCGGCCCGTTTTTCCTCGAGCAGGCGGGCGATCTGCTTGTAACGCTCGGGTTCGAGAAAACGGAAGGACAGGTCTTCGAGTTCCCACTTGACCTGCCAGATGCCCAGGCGATTGGCCAGCGGGGTGTACAGGTCCAGCGTTTCGCGCGCCAGCTCGGGCGGGCACAGCGTCCTGGTCTCGGCATGCCAGCGCAGCGTCTGCAGACGCGAAGCCAGGCGCATCAGCACGATGCGCAGGTCGGCTGCCATGGCCAGCAGCATCTTGCGCTGCATTTCCTTCTGGTCGCCGGTCGCGGCCGTGATATCGCTGGCCTGCCGGGCTGCGACATTCAGGCGCAGCAAGGCATGCGAGCCGGCCAGGAGCCTGGCGGTCTGCGCGCCGAATTCGACGGCGACGGGATCGTTGCGCGCGTTGCCGGCCGGCAAGGCATCGGACGGCAAGGCGGCCAACAAAGCGGCTGCGCGGGTGGAGGCGTCGGTTTGCAGGCCCGCCAGCAGGCGCACGACGCCCGCGGCATGGCCGACCAGCGGTTCGCCGGTAAGCGCTTGCTGCGCCTGAAAGCGCGGTTCCGCCCAGGCGGCTGCCCGGGCCAGAAGCTGCACGCCATCCTCGTCCAGACCCGCGCCGGCCGCCTGCAGCCAGCTCGCGTCAAAAGGCGCGGCAAGCGGCGGGAAAGGCGAGGCGGACATGGTGAGATAGCTTAGAAAAAATGCAGCACAATTTAACACTCTACCGCAAAAAATAAGGCCGCCCGAAGGCGGCCCTACACCGATCAGGGCCGGCGCAATCAGACCGCGGCGGTGACGACGATCTCGACCTTGATGTCGGGATTGGCCAGGCGCGCTTCGATGGTGGCGCGCGCGGGCGCTGCACCCTCTGCGACCCAGGCGTCCCAGGCCGTGTTCATGCCGGCGAACTCGGCGATATTGGCCACGAACACCTGCGCCATCAGGATGCGCGACTTGTCGCTGCCGACCTCGGCCAGCAACTGGTCGATGGTGGCCAGCACCTGCCGGGTCTGGCCGGCGATGTCCTGCGTCGTATCCTCGGGCACCTGGCCGGCCAGATAGGCCACGCCGTTGTAAACGGCGACGTCGGACAGGCGCTTGCCCACATTGATGCGCGTGATATTGCTCATGAGATCCTCTGTGCGAAAAAAGTTGGGTGATGCTTGTTAAGGCAAAAACTGGGCGCCTGCGCGAAGTCAGGGCAGTGGCAATTCGAACACCTGGCGCAGATAGGCCAGATAGGCCGGATCATCGCACATGGTCTTTTCGGGCGCATCGGACACCTTGGCTACCGGCTGGCCGTTACAGCGGACCATCTTGATGACGATCTGCAGAGGCTCGTAGCCCAGGTCGTTGGTGAGATTGGTGCCAATCCCGAACGACAGCTTACAGCGCTGCGAAAAGCGCCGGAAAAGCTCGATGGCCTTGGGGAAATTCAGCGAATCGGAAAATACCAGGGTCTTGGTGCGCGGATCGCTGCGATTGTTGCGGTAGTGTTCGATCATGCGCTCGCCCCAGGTGAAGGGGTCGCCCGAATCGTGACGCGCGCCGTCGAACAGTTTGCAGAAATACATATCGAAATCGCGCAGGAACGCGCCCATGCCGTAGACGTCCGACAAGGCGATGCCCAGGTCGCCGCGGTATTCGCGGGCCCACATCTCCAGCGCGTAGACTTGCGAATCGCGCAGGCGCGGACCGAGCGCCTGGCAGGCCTGCAGGTACTCGTGGCCCATGGTGCCCAGGGGTAGCACGCTGTGGCGCCTGGCCAGCAGCACATTGCTGGTGCCCACGAAATACGGTTGCATCTGGTTCTTGAGGGTGGCCACCACCTCGTCGTGCCAGACCTTGGAAAAACGCCGGCGCGTACCGTAGTCGGCCAGGCGAAATTCGGCCAGCGCGGGATCATCCCTGACCAGGCCCATCTTTTCCTGCAGACGCCGGCGCCCCTCCTGCAGATCGGGATGGGGCCGGGTATTACGGAAATAGACCTCGTTGACGATGGCCAGCACCGGGATCTCGAACAGGATGGTGTGCAGCCAGGGTCCCTCGATCTCGATCGAGATCTCGCCCGGCGACTCGCCCTCGCGGATATCGATGCAGCGCTCGGGCATGTGATAGAGGCCCAGGAAATCGACGAAGTCGCTGGTGAGAAAGCGCAGGCCGCGCAGGTAGTCCAGCTCGTCGTCGGCAAACCGCAGCTGGCACAGGAGGTGAACCTCGGCGCGGATTTCGTCCAGGTAGGGCCGCAGGTCGGCGCCCGGCGTGCGACACTTGAACCGGTATTGAACTTGGGCGGCCGGGAACTGGTGCAGCACGACCTGCATCATGCTGAACTTGTAGAGGTCGGTGTCGAGCAACGAGTCGATGATCATGATTGCGCACACCTTAACATGGCCCCCGCAGGGGCCGCCGGGCGGGCGCAAGCGCGGAAGCGGCATATGCATATAACCAGGACACGCGCCTGCCTACTGGCCGATACGCCGGTGTCATTGGG
The DNA here is from genome assembly GCF_000382185.1 of Bordetella sp. FB-8. Lineage (NCBI taxonomy): Bacteria > Pseudomonadati > Pseudomonadota > Betaproteobacteria > Burkholderiales > Alcaligenaceae > Bordetella > Bordetella sp. FB-8. The sequence continues at coordinate 127,500 of NZ_KB907784.1, forward strand.
TAAAATCCCGCCCATCCACACACGAATCAACGCCCTGCCCGGAGCCGTCTGCAATGACCCACGTCGTCACCGAAAACTGTATCAAGTGCAAGTACACCGATTGCGTGGACGTCTGCCCGGTTGACTGCTTCAAGGAAGGCCCGAACTTTCTGGTCATCGATCCCGACGAGTGCATCGACTGCGCCGTCTGCATCCCTGAATGCCCCGCCAACGCCATCTATGCCGAGGAGGACGTGCCGCAGGACCAGATCAAGTTCATCCAGATCAACGCCGACCTGACCTCCGAATTCACGACCATCAGTCGGGCCAAGAAGCCCCTGCCCGATGCCGACCAGTGGAACGGCGTGACCGACAAACTGCAGTTTCTCGAAAAGTAAGTGGCTGAGGAAAAATATACGCGGCAGACGGTCACCCATGTCCGGGCCTGGGTGCCGGGCAAGCTGTTCTCCCTGCGCGTGAGCCGCGATCCGGCCTATGCCTTCCAGCCCGGCCAGTTTGCCCGCCTGGGCCTGGCGGCAGAAGACGCGCACGACTGCGCGGCCCCACCCGGCCTTTGGCGCGCCTACTCCATGGTTTCGGCGCCGCACGAGGCGGAACTCGAGTTCTATTCCATCGTCGTACCCGAGGGCCAATTCAGCCCCCGGCTGGCCCGGCTGCGTCCGGGCGACGCCCTGTACGTCGACAAGACGCCCTTCGGCTTTCTCACGCTGGAGCGCTTTCCCGACGGCGAGGATCTCTGGCTGCTGGCCACCGGCACGGGATTGTCGGCCTATATGTCCATCCTGCGCGACCCGACGGTGCGGCGGCGCTTTCGCCGTGTCGCGCTGGTGCATGGCGTGCGTACGGCCGAAGAACTGGCCTATCGCGACGAGATCCAGGCGCTGGCCGGCCAGGATCCGGGCCTGACCTATCTGCCCATCGCCACCCGCGAAACGCTGCCCGGCATGCCCCAGGACCGCCTGACCACGCTCGTCGCCGACGGCGGACTGGAACGGCTGGCCGGCCTGGCGCTGGACCCGGCCCGCTCACGCGTCATGCTTTGCGGCAACCCCGCCATGCTCGCCGACGCCCGCAAACTACTGGGCGAGCGCGGATTTGCCCCGGGACGCCGCGGCATCCCGGGCAATCTGGCCGTCGAGAACTACTGGTAGCGCAGCCGCAGGTCGTATTTACGCAACGCCGGCGTGAGCGAAATACACATTACAAGTGATTGTTCTGACATATATTCTTAATATTTGGTCGATTCGCGCGTAATCAACGATGCGCCAAGCTCGAAAGAGCCGGCATTACCCGGCCTTGCGGAGACAGGAATAACTAATGCTGTATCAGTTGCATGAAATGCAGCGGGCGTTTCTGCGCCCCCTGGCCGAGTTCACGGACGCCGGCGCACAGTGGTTCACCGATCCCGCCAGCCCGCTGTCGTACATGCCGATTTCACGCCAGGTCGCAGCCGGCCTGGAACTGGTGCATCGCTTCGGCAAGGATTACCACAAACCCGATTGGGGCATCGATGAGGTCGATGTCGACGGCAGGCAGGTCGCCGTGCGCCCGACCGGCGTGCTGACCCGCCCCTTCTGCCATCTGGTGCATTTCGAGCGCGACCTGCCGGCCCGGCGCGCGCGCGACCCGCGCATACTGCTGGTGGCTCCCATGTCGGGCCACCATGCCACCTTGCTGCGCGACACCGTCCGTGCGCTTCTACCCGAGCACGAGGTCTACGTCACCGACTGGATCGATGCGCGCATGGTGCCGGCACTGGCCGGCCCCTTCCACCTGGACGACTACGTACGCTATGTCCAGGAATTCATACGCCATCTGGGGCCCGATACCCATGTGATTTCGGTCTGCCAGCCCACGGTACCGGTGCTGGCGGCCGTCTCGCTCATGGCCAGCTCGGGCGATGTGCAGCCGCGCAGCATGGTGATGATGGGCGGTCCCATCGATCCGCGCCAGTCGCCCACGCAGGTCAACAACCTGGCCACGACCAAATCTTATTCCTGGTTCGAGAATCAGGTCATCCACGCCGTGCCCGCCAACCATATCGGCGTGGGCCGCCGTGTCTATCCCGGCTTCCTGCAACACGCGGGGTTCATGGCCATGAACCCCGACCGCCACCTGAAGTCGCACTACGAGTTCTACCTCGACCTGCTGCGTGGCGACGACAGCGACGCCGAGGCGCACCGCCGCTTCTACGACGAATACAACGCCGTGCTGGACATGCCGGCCGAGTTCTACCTGGACACCATCCGCGTCGTGTTCCAGGAGTTTCGCCTGCCCAACGGCACCTGGGAGGTCGACGGCCAGCGGGTCAGGCCGGCCGACATCAGAAAGACGGCGCTGCTGGCGATCGAAGGCGAGCTGGACGACATTTCCGGCGTGGGCCAGACCCGCGCAGCCATCGACCTGTGTCGCGGCATTCCTGCCGCGCGCAAACATTATCACCTGGCTCCGGGGGCCGGCCACTACGGCATATTCTCGGGTCGGCGCTGGCGCGAGACGATCTGCCCCAGGATCGCGCAATTCATCCGCAAGTCGTGATCGATTCCACCCTGATAGACCGCATTGACGCGCTGCTGCCGCAAACGCAATGCACCCAGTGCGGCTATGAGGGCTGCCGCCCCTATGCACAGGCCATCGCCGAGGGCGCCGCGTCCATAGACCGCTGTCCGCCGGGCGGAGACGAGGGCATCGCGGCCCTGGCTGCGCTGCTGTCCGTACCCGTGCTGCCCCTGGACACAACGCGTGGCGTACACGGCCCGCTACTGACCGCCATGATCGACGAGGCGCATTGCATAGGCTGCACCTTGTGCATCCAGGCCTGCCCGGTCGACGCCATCGTCGGCGCCAACAAGCGCATGCACACGGTGCTGGCCGACCTGTGCACCGGGTGCGACCTGTGCATGCCGCCCTGCCCGGTGGACTGCATCAGCATGGTCCCCGCCGATCGGAGCTGGACGCCCGACGACGCGAGACGCTCGCGCCAGCGCCATCAGGCGCGCGCCGCGCGCCTGGCCGCCAGCAACCTCACACTGATGGCCGACGCGCCCGCGGCCGACACCGCGCCTGTCGATGCCTCGCGCGGCGCGCCGCATGACGCCGAGCGCAAGCGCAACGCCGTAGAATCAGCGCTGGCCCGCGCCCGCGCGCGCCGAGCCGGCGGCAAATAGCGCCGCAGCGCTGCAAGCCCTGGCGTGCATAGCGCCGAGCACCCGATCGAAATCCGCATATGAATAGCACCAAGCGCCGCGAAATTTTCGCCCGCCTGCAGGCGGCCAATCCGCATCCGCAAAGCGAACTGGACTATGCATCGCCATTCCAGTTGCTCATCGCGGTGCTGCTGTCGGCCCAGGCCACCGACAAATCGGTGAACCTGGCCACGCGCAAATTTTTCCCGCAATACGGCACACCGGAAAAGCTGGCCGCGCTGGGCGTGGCCAGACTCGAAGAATTCATCAAGACCATAGGCTTGTTCCGCACCAAGGCCAAAAACGCCATCGCTACCAGCCAACTCATCCTGGAACGCCACGGCGGCCTGGTACCGCAAAGCCGCGAGGCCCTGCAAGCCCTGCCCGGCGTAGGCCGCAAGACCGCCAATGTCGTGCTCAACATCGCCTTCGGCGAACCGGCCATCGCCGTGGACACGCACATCTTCCGTGTGGCCAATCGCACCGGCCTGGCGCCCGGCAAAGATGTGCTGGCCGTCGAGCTCAAGCTGGAAAAAGTGACGCCGCCCGAATACGCGCAGCACGCGCACCACTGGCTCATTCTGCACGGCCGCTATGTCTGCGTGGCACGCAAACCCAAGTGTCTGCAATGCGGGATCGCCGATCTGTGCGATTACAAATCCAAGACCAAAGCCTGACCTCGGACTGAGTCCGCTTCCTATGTAAAACCCTTCCCCATGTAAAACCCTTATGGAAAACCGGGAGCTGGATCAGCATACTCGCCAAGTTTTATATAAGAGTCGATTCACAACGACAAAGGCAGAGGACACATCACATGAGCGATGCGATCCTGGAGACAAAAAAGCTCACCAAGGAATTCCGCGGCTTCGTCGCGGTCAACGGCGTCGACCTGCGGGTAGAGCGCGGGGAAATCCATGCCCTGATCGGCCCCAACGGCGCAGGCAAGACCACTTGCTTTAACCTGCTGACCAAATTCCTGGCACCCACGTCCGGTTCCATTTTCTTCAACGGCGTTGACATCACCGGTGAACGCCCCGCGCAGATCGCGCGCCGCGGCGTGATCCGTTCGTTCCAGATCTCGGCCGTCTTTCCTCACCTGACCGTGCTGGAAAACGTGCGCATCGGCCTGCAGCGCAAGACCGGCCTGTCCTACCATTTCTGGAAAAGCGAAAGCGGGCTGAGCAACCTCGAAGGCCGCGCCCGCGAACTGCTCGACCAAGTCGACCTGGGCAGCTTCGCCGAGGAACTCACCCTCAATCTGCCCTACGGCCGCAAGCGCGCGCTGGAAATCGCCACCACCCTGGCCATGGAACCCGAACTCATGTTGCTGGACGAACCCACGCAAGGCATGGGCCACGAAGACGTCGACCGCATCACCCAGCTCATCAAGCGCGTGAGCGAAGGCCGCACCATCCTCATGGTCGAACACAATATGACGGTGATCTCGTCCATCGCCGACACCATCACCGTTCTGGCGCGCGGCGCCGTGCTGGCCCAGGGCAATTACGCCGAAGTCTCGCGACATCCTGCCGTCATGCAGGCCTACATGGGCACGACCGACGGCGAAATGCAGGGGGCACACCCATGAGCACGCCCGCGCTGCAGATCTCCGGGCTGCATGCCTGGTACGGCGAATCGCACATCCTGCACGGCGTCGACCTGCAAGTCGGCCAAGGCGAAGTCGTGACCCTGCTGGGCCGCAACGGCGCCGGCCGCACCACCACCCTGCGCGCCATCCTCGGTCTGACCGGTTCGCGCAAAGGCTCGGTACGCATCCACGGCACCGAGTCGATCGACCTGTCGACCCACAAAATCGCGCATCTGGGCGTGGGCTACTGTCCCGAGGAACGCGGCATCTTCGCCAGCCTGTCGTGCGAGGAAAACCTGCTGCTGCCCCCGCCGCTGGCCACCGCGGTTCCGGGCGGCGGCATGTCGCTGGCCGAAATCTACGAGATGTTCCCCAACCTGCTCGAGCGGCGCCATTCGCCAGGCACGCGCTTATCTGGCGGCGAACAGCAGATGCTGGCCGTGGCCCGCATCCTGCGCACCGGCGCCAACCTGCTGCTGCTGGACGAAATCTCCGAAGGCCTAGCGCCCGTCATCGTGCAGGCGCTGGCCCGCATGATCACCACGCTCAAGGCGCGCGGCTACACCATCGTCATGGTTGAGCAGAACTTCCGTTTCGCCGCGCCGCTGGCCGACCGCTTCTACGTGATGGAGCACGGCCGGATCGTCGAGCACTTCGACGCGTCGCAGCTCGCATCCAAACAAGATACGCTACATGAATTGCTCGGCGTCTGATCCGCCAAGACAATGCTCAAACCGCCGGTGATCCCGGCCCATAACCAGGAGACAGCATGAAACTACGCAACCTGACGGCAGCCCTCGCGACGGCGGGCCTGTGCCTGACCGGCCTTTCCGCGCACGCCGGCACCATGAAAGACACCGTCAAGATCGGCATGATCACCGACATGTCGGCCGTCTACGCAGACGACGATGGCCCGGGAGGCGTCGCCGCCATCCAGATGGCTGTCGACGATTTCGGCGGCAAGGTCAACGGCAAGAAGATCGAGGTGCTCAGCGCCGACCACCAGAACAAGGTCGACATCGCCTCGGCCAAGGCCCGCGAGTGGATCGACCAGCAGCACCTGGACCTGCTGATGGGCGGCACCAACTCGGCCACCGGCCTGGCCGAAGCCGCGGTCGCCGCGGAAAAGCACACGGTCTACATCAATACCGGCGCCGGCGCCGCCGACCTGACCACCACCCAGTGCTCGCCCTACACCATCCACTACGGCTACGACACGGTCGCGCTGGCGAACGGCACGGGCTCGGCCGTGGTCAAGAACGGCGGCAAGAACTGGTTCTTCGTGACCGCCGACTATGCCTTCGGCCATGCCCTGCAGCGCGACACCTCCAAGGTCGTCAAGGCCAATGGCGGCGTCATCAAGGGTTCGGTCAACGTGCCCCTGGGCACCACCGACTTCTCGTCCTACATGCTGCAAGCCCAGTCCTCGGGCGCGCAGATCCTGGGCCTGGCCAACGCGGGCGCCGACTGGGTCAACGCAGTCAAGGCGGCTGACCAGTTCGGCGTCACCAAGACCATGAAGCTGGCAACGCTGCTGGCCTTCATCAACGACGTCCATGCCGTAGGCCTGAAAGCCGCCCAAGGCATGTACCTCACCGTCGGCTGGTACTGGGACATGAACGACCAGACCCGCGCCTGGGCCAAGCGCTTCGAGGCCAAGGTCGGCCGCGCGCCCACCTTCATCCAGGCTGCAGACTACTCGTCGACGATGTTCTACCTGCAAGCCGTCAAGGCCACCGGCACCGATGATGCCGACACCGTCATGAAGTGGATGAAGTCGCACAAGGTGAACGACTTCTTCGCCCACGGCGGCTATGTGCGCGCCGACGGCACGTTCATCCACGACATGTACCTGGTGCAGGTCAAGACGCCGCAGGAATCCAAGAGCAAGTGGGATCTCTACAAGGTGGTCGCCACCCTGCCCGGCGAAGATGTCTTCACCAAGCCCGCCGATTCCCCCTGCAAGCTGCTCAAGCAGTAAATCGGCAATATAGCGACGCTGCCCCGCCGCGGCCCTTTCGATGGGCCGCGGCGGGGGTCTTCACGTAGGAATATCTTTTCACGATGATCACCCTCTTCGGCATACCCCTTCCGGCGCTGCTCGGACAATTGCTGCTCGGACTGGTGAACGGTTCGTTCTACGCCATCCTATCCCTAGGCCTGGCGATCATCTTCGGCTTGCTCAACGTCATCAATTTCTCGCACGGCGTCCTCTACATGATGGGCGCTTTCGTCGCCTGGATGGGCATGACCTATCTGGGCCTGAACTACTGGATCATGCTGATCTTCGCTCCCATCGTGGTCGGCGTGGTCGGCATGCTCATCGAGCGGCTGCTGCTCAAGCGCATCGCCAAGCTCGACCATCTCTACGGCCTGTTGCTCACATTCGGTCTGGCGCTGCTCATCGAAGGCCTGTTCCGCAGCGTCTACGGCGTCTCGGGCCAGCGCTTCCCCACGCCCGCCTCGCTTGACGGCGTCATGGACCTGGGCTTCATGTACCTGCCCACCTATCGGGGCTGGGTGGTGGTGGCCTCGCTGCTGGTCTGCCTAGTCACCTGGTTCGTCATCGAGCGCACGCGTCTGGGTTCGATGCTGCGCGCCGCCACCGAAAACCCCAAGCTGGTCGAGGCCTTCGGCGTCAACGTGCCGCTCATGGTCACCCTGACCTACGGCTTCGGCGTAGCGCTGGCGGGTTTTGCCGGCGTGCTGGCCGCCCCGATGCTGCAGGTTTCGTCGCTCATGGGGTCGAACATCATCATCGTGGTGTTCGCCGTGGTGGTGATCGGCGGCATGGGTTCCATACTGGGATCCATCGTCACCGGCCTGGGGCTGGGCATCATCGAAGGCCTGGCCAAGGTCTTCTGGCCCGAGGCTTCCACCACCGTCGTTTTCGTCATCATGGCCATCGTGCTGCTGTTCCGCCCCGCCGGACTCTTCGGGAAAGAAAAATGAACCGCCAACTCCTGGCCTATGTGCTGGCGGCCATCGTAGTGGCCATCCTGCCCTACCTGGGCGTCTATCCGATCTTCATGATGCAGGTCATGTGCTATGCCCTGTTTGCCTGCGCTTTCAACCTGCTGCTGGGCTATACGGGCTTTCTGTCCTTCGGCCACGCGGCTTTCCTGGGCCTGGCGGGCTACACCACGGGCTATGTGCTCAAGACCTGGGGCGTGCCCACCGAGGTCGGCATCCTGGCCGGCACCGCCGCGGCCGCGCTGCTCGGCCTGGTCATGGGCCTTCTGGCCATCCGGCGCAGCGGCATCTACTTCGCCATGATCACTCTGGCCATCGCGCAGATGGTGTACTTCTTTTTCCTGCAGGCCGATTTCACCGGCGGCGAAAACGGCATGCAGCAGATCCCGCGCGGCAAGGCGCTGGGCTTTATCGACCTGTCCGTCGACCTGCACCTGTACTACCTGGTGATGATCGTGTTCATCATCGGCTTCGTCATCATCTGGCGCGCGGTGCATTCGCCCTTCGGCCAGGTGCTCAAGGCCCTGCGCGAGAACGAGCCGCGCGTCATTTCCCTGGGCTACGACGTCGATCGCTTCAAGCTGCTCGCCTTCGTGCTCTCGGCCACGCTGGCCGGCCTGGCCGGCGCCACCAAGGCGCTGGTGTTCAACTCGGCGTCCCTGTCCGATGCCGATTGGCGCATGTCGGGCCTGGTCATCCTCATGACGCTCATCGGCGGCATGGGCACGCTGATAGGTCCCGTCCTGGGCGCGTTCATCGTGGTGGCGCTGGAAAACCAGATCGGCACCTTCGGCGCTTTCATGGCCCAGATCACCCACATCGCTTGGTTCAACACGCTCGGCGATTCGGTCACCATCGTGATCGGCCTGATCTTCGTGGTTTGCGTACTGGCCTTTCGCCGCGGCATCGTGGGCGAAATACTGGCCTGGCGAAAGCGCCGCCAAACTGTATAGGGCGGTCCCGCCGCGTCCTGGAGTATTCTGTGAATGCACGGCCGCGCGGTTCGCGCGGCTTTTTCATGCCGCCAGGCCGCCCCAATGCAACCGGGTCCCGAGGGGAGAAGCACGCCCCGAAGGGCGCAGTGCGGGGCCGTTTCCCTTCGTACACGCCAGGACACTTGATGGACGCCTTGTTCTACCACGATGGTCAATGGACCACCGAAAACCCCAAACTGCTGGGCCCCGCCGACCACGCCTTCTGGATGGCCAGCATGGTCTTCGACGGCGCCCGCGCCTTCGACGGCCTGACCCCGGACCTGGATCTGCATTGCCAGCGCGTGATCCGCTCGGCCAAAAAAATGCTGATGGAACCCCAGATCGGCTGGGAAGAAGTGCAGCAACTGGCACTCGATGCCGTGGCCAGGTTCCCGGCCGGCACGGCGCTCTACATCAAGCCCATGTTCTTCTGCGCCGACGGATTCCTGCTGCCCGAGGCGTCCAAAACCAAGTTCGTGCTGCACGTCTTCAAGGCTCCCATGCCCGGCACCGAGGGTTTCGCGGCCATGACGCAGAATCAGTACGCCCGAGCCTGGCCCAGCATGGCGCCGACCGACGCCAAGGCTTCCTGCCTGTATCCCAACGGCCAGCGCGCCACCAAGGAGGCCAACACCGCCGGCTTCGATACGGCCGTCATGCTCGACGGCGACGGCAATGTGGCCGAATTCGCCAGCAGCAATCTGTGGATCGCCAAGGACGGCAAGATCGCGACGCCGGCCGCCAACGGCACTTTCCTCTCCGGCATCACACGCATGCGCGTGCTGACCCTGCTGCGCGAGCATGGCGCCGACGTACAGGAACGCACCATCGCGCTGGATGAAGTGAAGCACGCGGATGAAGTGTTCTCCACCGGCAACTACGGCAAGGTGATCCACGTCAACCGCCTGGACGACCGCAAGCTTGCGTATGGTCCGGCGGCGCAATTGGCGCATAAGCTGTATATGGATTATGCGAAGTCTACGGGTGCGCAGCGTTGAATCGGTTTTGATTCGTGTGCGCAGCGTTCTTTAAGCCGTTTGCCGCGTGGGGCGTATGGGCCGACCAGGCCGACCCCTACGCCCCACGCCCAGCGCGGCAAACTCGCATCGAGAATTAACGGCATACGGACGACAACACGCCGTGCAATCTCATCGATGCAATGAAATGCGGCCGATGAACCGAGATGCTACGCGTTGCGGTCGACGCCTCAAGAGTTCAAATCAACTTCCACCCTGCCTATGCGCCATGAGCCAATCGATCATGGCGCGCACTTTCAGCGGCAGAAAGCGGTTCTGCGGATAGAGCAGCCACACCGGGCCGCTGTAGGCCCTCGGCTCGAATGACCACTCGCGCAGGACTTGCACCAGTTCGCCCTCGCGCAAGGCATCGGCGACCGCGAACTCGGGCAGGCTGGCGATACCCCAGCCCGCCAGCGCGGCTTCACGGCGTGTTTCCACGTCGTTCACGATATAGCGGCCTCCAACCTCCACGGTGTGCGCTTGGTCGCCGCGATGGAAGGTCCACCGGTTGTCGCCTGCATGGTCTCCGATATAAAGGCAATTGTGCTGTCGCAGCGCCTGCGGATGATCGGGCATGCCATGTTCGCTCAGATAGGCGAACGAGGCGCAAGTCATCCAGCGCACGGTGCCGAGCCGGCGCGCGACCAGGCCCTGCGGCGGGGCCGATGTCATCCTGAGTGCCAAATCCACCGGATCGCGCACCGGGTCGATTTCGCCGTCGTCAAAAAGCAGCTGGACGCCGACTTGCGGATGCGCGCGCAGGAATCCATCCATCAGCGGATGCACCACGCTCTTGGCATAGGCGATCGGCGCGCTGATGCTGACTTGTCCGCGTACCTGCTCGCTCAGGTGTCCGGCCACGTCGACGGCATCGGTCGCGGCCTCCACCATGTTCTGGCAGTGGCGATAAACCTGCGTGCCCGACTCCGTCAGGCGGATGCTGCGGGTCGAGCGCTCCAGCAGCCGCGTGCCGAGCGCACGCTCCAGTCGTTGCATCTGCCGGCTCACGGTCGAGGGCGTGGTGCCCAGCAACCGCGCAGCGGTCGAGAAATTGCCAGTCTCGACAACGCGCGCAAAGGTGGCCAAATCGGGAAGCAGGGACAGCAATTCGCTGGGAATCATCGGAAATACCGCCTGGGCCTATACATGGACGATGTGATCTGGGCGTGATGCATCCTATTTGTGCATATAAAGCATAAATATCATGCATAAAAACCCAATTATCACCATCATAAACATGAATGACAATGCAATCCTGTCTCGCGGCAGTGCCGTGTCCGCCACCCGTATTCGTCATCGCAGCCATGTCCTCCACACCCCGTCCCGCCCTCTTTGCCGACCTGCTCCTGCTCGCGGTCGCCCTGGTATGGGGCTCCAGCTACGGTGTCGTCAAAGAGGCTCTGTTGGTCTATCCGGTGCTGGGGCTGGTCTCGCTGCGCTTTGCGCTGACCTTCGTCCTGCTGTCGCCCGCACTGCGGGACTTACGCGGCCTGGAGCGCGGCGACGCGACGGCCGTGGCCGGCGCCAGCCTGCTGCTGCTTTGCATCTTCATCGCCGAGACCTTCGGCGTGCGGCATACGCAGGCGTCCAGCGCCGCGTTCCTCATCAGTCTTTGCGTCGTGCTGACGCCCCTGGTGGAGTGGATGTGGCTCAAGCGCGTGCCGCGCCCCATCGAATGGGTGGCGGCAGGCATGTCGCTGGCCGGTGCTTTCCTGATAGGCGGCGGCAGTCTTTCACTGACGCCTGGGAATACCTTGATGATCCTGGCCGCCCTGCTGCGCGCCGTGAACGTCTGCGTGACCAAGCGTGCCATGCAGTCGGGACGCGTACCCGCCTTGGCCTTGACCGCGGCGCAGTCCGGCGTGGTGGCGGTCGGCTGCCTGCTGCTTGCCTGGCTCACGGGACGCGATCAATGGCAGCCTCTGCCTTCCTTGGCCGGCCATCCCGCGTTCTGGGGCTATGTGGGATATCTGGTGCTGGGCTGCACGCTCTTCGCGTTCTTCGTGCAGAACTATGCGGTGCATCGCAGCAGCGCCACGCGCGTGGCGCTGCTGATGGGCAGCGAGCCGGTCTTTGGCGCACTGTTCGCCTACATCTGGCTGGGCGAGAGGCCGACCCCGTCGTCCTGGGCGGGCGGCGCGCTCATCGTCGCCGCATCTGCTTTCGCGACCCTCGCAACAAAGACCTCATGCGCCGCGAACAAGGCATTGAGCGCCGCGGGAAAACCGGCATAAACCGCCATCTGCATGAACACCTCGACGATCTCGTCGCGGGTGCAGCCCACGTTCAGCGCCGCCTCGATGTGGACCTTCAGTTGCGGCTGGGCGTTGCCCAATGCCGCGAGCGCCGCGATCGTGGCGATCTCGCGCGCGCGCAAGTCGAGCTGCGGGCGGCTGTAGATGTCGCCGAATCCGAATTCGATCATCAGCCGCCCGAAGTCCGGCGCAACGGGCGCGAGCGCGGCGACCACGCGCTCGCCCGCCTCGCCGTCGATCTGCTTCAGTTTTTGCCAGCCTTGCCGGTAACGGTCCTCGTCCGTGCGTGCAGTGTCGATTCCTTTATCCATGACGAATCCTTTTCCTGTGTTTGGGTTGGGAAGTTGTCGTCATGTCCAAGCGCCATTTGCGCCGCGGTTTCATACCAGGCGATCTTGTCCGTGATGGCGACAAGACTGGCCTGCAGGTCGGCAAGGCGCGACAGCACACCATCGCGATGCTCGGCCAGCATTCTGCACCGCGCGCCGTAAGTCGCCTCGCCCTGGGCCCGCAATTCGGAAAACGCCTGTATGGAGGCGATGGGCATGCCCGTCGCCTTCAGCCGCATCACGAATTGCAACCAATCCAGGTCGGCCGGCGAATACAGCCTGTGTCCCGCACTGCTGCGCCCGATCGGGCGCAGCAGTCCCGCCTGCTCGTAGTAGCGCAGCGTATGGGGGGAGACACCGATGGCCCTTGCCACCTGGCCGATGGTTAGCGTTTTCGACATGACGGACTCAAGATTGGGACTTCGAGTGCACTCCAAGTCAAGCACCGCATGCACGCCAGCCGAAAACAGCCAAAAAAGGCTCAGGCTGCCTTCCCAAACCCCAGGTAGCTTTCGATCACCCGCGGATTGCCCGCCAGATCGCGGGCCGGGCCGTGCAGCGCGATCTCGCCGGTTTCCAGCACATAGCCGTAGTCGGCCACCTGCAAGGCCGCCCGGGCATTTTGCTCGACCAGGAGAATCGCCACGCCCGTCTCGCGCAGGCGCGCGATAATGTGGAAGATCTCGCGCACGATGCGCGGCGCCAGGCCCAGGCTGGGCTCGTCCAGCATCAGCAGGCGCGGCTTGGCCATGAGGGCGCGCCCCACCGCCAGCATCTGCCGTTCGCCGCCGGACAGCGTACCGGCTTCCTGCTCGCGGCGCTCGCGCAGGCGCGGGAACAGGTCGTAGACCTCATCCAGCGTAGCGCGCCAATTGCGTTCGCGCGCCCGGTAGCGGCGAAAGCCGCCCAGGAGCAGATTGTCTTGCACCGACATAGTGCCGAACAGCTCGCGCTTTTCCGGCACCAGCGACATGCCGGCCGCGACACGGCGCTCGACCTTCCAGCCGCGCACCTCACCGCCGTCGTAGCGCACCGTGCCGCTGGCATGACCGGTCTGCGGCAGCGAGCCCATCACCGCATTGAGCAGCGTGGACTTGCCCGCGCCGTTGGCGCCGATGACGGTGACAATGCTGCCCGCCGTCACCGACAACGAGGCGCCGGTCAAGGCACCGACCTTGCCATAGCGTGCCGACAGGTCCTGCACTTCGAGTAGGGGAGATTGGCTCATGCCTGTGCCTCCGCGCCACGCAGCGATTCGGGCAGGTCGTCGTCGATACCGCCCAGATAGGCTTGCAGCACCACGGGGTTCTCGCGGATCTCGGCCGGCGGGCCTTCGGCCAGCTTGGTGCCGAAGTCCATCACGACCAGATGATTGGTCAGGCGCATCACGAACTCCATATCGTGCTCCACCAGCAGGATGCTCAGGCCTTCGTCGCGCAATTGCTCGAGCACCTGGGCCAGTTCCTGCTTCTCTTTGTAGCGCAGGCCCGCCGCCGGCTCGTCGAGCAATAGCAGGACTGGGTCGCAAGCCAACGCCCGCGCGATTTCCAGGATGCGCTGCTGGCCCAGGGCCAGGTTGCCGGCCTGTTCGTACAGATAATCGCCCAAGCCCACACGTTGCAGTTGCAGCGCGGCTTCGTGCAGCAATTGCGCCTCTTGTGCGCGATCGGTGCGCAAGGCACCCGCGAGCACGCCAACATGATTGCGCAGATGCGCGCCCAGGGCCACGTTCTCGAGCACGGTCATGGTGGACAGCAGTTGCACGTGCTGGAAGGTGCGGCCCACGCCACGGGCGGCGATGCTGCGCGCCGGCAGGCCGCTGAGGGTCTCGCCCAGGAAGCGCACCTCGCCGCGCGTGGCCCGTATCACGCCGCTGACCAGGTTGAACGTGGTGCTCTTGCCCGCGCCGTTCGGACCGATCAGGCCCATGATCTCGCCGGCGCGCATGCCGAAGGAAATGTCGTTAACCGCCACCAGGCCGCCGAATTCTTTACGCAGGCCCTCGACCTGAAGCACGGTCTGCCCTGCCTGGGGCCGCTCGCGGCGCGGCAAGGCCGGCGCCTGCGCGGGCGCGGCAAGGCCGGTGCCTCGACCTGCGCGGCCCGAAGCTCCCGCTCCCCCCAATCGCGCCCACCAGGCGGTCACAATAGGCCACACGCCGCCGCTGGCGTACTGCAGCATCAGAATCATCAGGATGCCAAAGCCGATGAGTTCGAAATTCGATTGAGAATGCAGCAATAGCGGCAGCAGGTTCTGCAGCTGGTCCTTGATGAACAGGATCAGCGCCGCGCCCAGGATGGCGCCCCATACGCTGCCCGACCCCCCCACCACCACCATAAACAGGTATTCGATGCCCACGGGCAGGCTGAACGGGCTGGGACTGACGGTGCGCTCCATGTGCGCGTAAAGCCAGCCCGACACGCTGGCCAGGAGCGCGGCCCAGACGAAGACGACGATCTTGTACGAGCCGGTGTCCACGCCCATGGACTCGGCCATGTAGGCGCCGTTCTTGATGGCGCGGATGGCGCGCCCGGGGCGCGAATCAAGCAGGTTGCTGCTGGCCCAGGCACCCAGCAGCACGCAGGTCCAGATCAGGAAATAGATGTGGCGCCCCTGCATGAGGGAAACACCGAAGAACGAGATGGGCACGATGCCGGAAATGCCATCGTGCTGGCCCAGCGCCTCCATATTGCCGAACAGGTAATACA
Organism: Bordetella sp. FB-8; assembly: GCF_000382185.1. Classification (NCBI taxonomy): domain Bacteria; kingdom Pseudomonadati; phylum Pseudomonadota; class Betaproteobacteria; order Burkholderiales; family Alcaligenaceae; genus Bordetella; species Bordetella sp. FB-8. The sequence goes on from NZ_KB907784.1 coordinate 142,531, forward strand.
GCGACAGACACCAGGCGATAGTGCCCAACGGCAGATAGTGGCCCGACAGGCGCAGGGTGATCAGGCCCAGAAGCCAGGCCACCACACCGGTCAGCATCAGACCGGCTGCCAGGCCCAGCCAAGGCGAAACGGCGTACTTGGTGGTGAGGTAGGCCGTGGCGTAGGCGCCCAACCCGACGAAGGCCGCCTGCCCGAACGAGGTCAGCCCGGCAACACCGGTCAGCAGCATCAGGCCGGTGGCTACCAAGGCTGCCAGGCCTATGTAGTTCAGTTCGGTGATCCAGAATTCGGGCGTGGCCGACATGAGCGGCAGCACGGCCAGCACGATCAGAAACACCCATAGGACGTTACGGTTTTTCATCATGGCGCTCACTCCTCGTCGTCCGTCTGGCGGTGGCTGAGCGAACGCCAGACCAGCACCGGAATGATCAGCGTGAACACGATGACCTCTTTGTAGGAACTGGCCCAGAACGAGGAGAACGATTCCAGGATGCCCACCAGCAATGAGCCCGCTGCCGCGATCGGGTAGCTGATCAGTCCGCCAATGATGGCGCCCACGAAACCCTTCAGACCGATGAGAAAGCCCGTGTCATAGTAGATTGTGGTGATGGGTACGATCAGGATGCCCGATACCGCGCCGATGGCCGCGGCCAGGGTAAAGGTGAGTCCGCCCGACATGGCGGTGCTGATGCCCATCAGCCTGGCCCCGCGGCGATTGACCGCGGTGGCGCGCAGAGCGCGGCCATATAGCGTCTTGCCAAAGAAGAGCCACAGCGCCACGATGAGCAGCGCGCAGACGACCACCACGAACAGGCTCTGGGCCGACCAGGTCCCGAAACCCAGGTTGATCCGCCCCTCGATGAAGGACGAAGTGCGCCAGCCTTCGGCGCCGAAGACGATCAGGCCCATGCCGACCAGGGCGAAGTGCACGGCAACCGACACGATCAGCAGCACCAGCACCGACGCCTCGGCCAACGGGCTGAAAACAATGCGATAGATCATGGGTCCCATGGGCACCACCAGCAGCAGGGTCAGCAGCATGTCGACCCACACCGACGTATGGGGGCCGGCATAGGCGCGCACCAGCCAAAGCAGCAGCAGGGGCAGCGCCACGCAGCTGGCCAGAACGCCCGGCATCGCCGACCACGAGCCGCTGCGCAGGGCACGCACCAGCTCCAGCACCAGCACCACCAACCCCAATATGGGCAGCAGATATGCCGTTCCCGGCACCCGGCCTCCGGTCAGCATGGCCAGCGTCAGGGCACCGAAGGTCACGAATTCGCCCTGAGGGATGAAGATGACGCGCGTGACGGCGAACACCAGCACCAGGGCCATGCCCAACAGGGCATAGACGGCGCCATTGACCACGCCGTCCTGCAACAGGATCAGTGCAATGGAGAAGTCCACGTTTTTCTATCTTCTAGGAAAAGAAAACACGCCGCCCCGATCGGGGCGGCGTGCAGAGCAGGCCGATTTACAGATCGGGCTGGTATACCCACTTGCCGTCCACGACCTTGACCATGACGCGCGCGCGATCGTCCAGGCCGGCATGGTCGGTGGGGGTCATGGTGAACACGCCCTGCGAAGCGGCCAGGTCCTTGGTTTCTTCGATGGCGTCACGCATGGCCGAGCGGAAGGCCGGCGTGCCCGGCTTGGCGCCCGTCTTCAGCGCCTTGGGCAGCGCATTGAGGATGAGCTGACCGGCATCCCAGACGTGGCCGCCGAAGGTGCTGAGCGAACCCGCGCCGTATTTCGCCTCATAGGCATTGACGAACACCATGGCCGACTTCTTGACCGGATTGCTGTCGGGCAACTGGGCGGCAACCAGCAGCGGGCCGGCCGGCAGCAGCATGCCGTTACAGTCCTTGCCGCAGACGCGCAGCACGTCGTTGTTGGCCGCACCGTGGGTCTGGTAGATCTGGCCGGCGTAGCCGCGGGACTTGAGCTCGCGCTGCGGCAGCGCCACCGGCGTGCCGGCGCCGGCGATCAGGACAGCGTCGGGATGGGCCGCCACCAGCTTGAGCACCTGACCGGTGACGCTGGTATCGGTGCGGCTGTACTTCTCGGTATCGACGATCTTGATGCCCTTGGCCGCGGCAGCCTTGGTCATCACCTTCAGCCAGCTATCGCCGTAGGCATCGTTAAAGCCGATGAAGCCCAGGGTCTTGGTCTTGGCCTTGACCATGGCGTCGGCCAGCGCGCCGGCCATCAGATCGTCGTTCTGCGGCGTCTTGAAAACCCAGTGCCGCTTGGCGTCCATGGGCGAGACGATGGAGGCGCTGGCGGCCACGCTGATCAGCGGCACCTTGAGTTCGGCGGCCACATCGACCATGGCCAGCGAGCTGGGCGTGACCGAAGATCCGACCAGCACATCGACGTTGTCGTCGGTGGCCAGCTTGCGCGCGTTGCGCACCGCCGCGGTAGTGTCGGTGCCGTCATCGAGCACGATCCATTGAATTTTCTGGCCGTCCGCCTCCGTGGGCAACAGGGTCGCGGCGTTGCGTTCGGGGATACCCAGCGAGGCGGCCGGACCGGTCTCGGACAGGGTCAGGCCGATCTTGACCTGGGCGGCGGCCGCCAGGGGCAGGGCCAATGCCAGAACGGCAACGATTTTTTTCAAGCCCGAGGCGGCGCATACGCCGGTACGCTTAGTCATGTCTGTCTCCTTTGTTCGACTTCGGGGTAGGTGGCCGGACGGCCTTCTTGTGAGCCGAGTTGCGCAATGTTATACAAAATTTAGCATCTTATGCCGTAATTTGTATCAGATTCGAATCCATCGAAAACCCGTATATATAGTTAACACGTTATCAATTTAGAACTCGCTGTGCAATACGGTGTAACCCGCGCGCAATGGCGCGCCCCAGGGCAAGGCCACCCCCTATGGATTAAGATGATTGTCTTCGCCATCGCCCGCCGGATCGGCAGGCATTTCGGGAAACACCATGGACAAGATACGCAAGACCGAAGACGCGTGGCGCGCCCAGCTGACACCGCAGGAATTTGCCGTCACCCGCGAAAAGGCCACCGAACGCGCCTTCACCGGTCGCTACTGGGATACCTTCACGCCCGGCATCTACCGCTGCGTGGCCTGCGGCACGGCGCTGTTCGCCTCGGACACCAAATTCGACGCCGGCTGCGGCTGGCCCAGCTACTTCGAGGCCCTGGCCCCGGACCTGGTGCGCGAAGAACAGGACACGACCCTGGGCATGGTCCGCACCGAAGTGCTGTGCAATGTCTGCGACTCGCACCTGGGTCACGTCTTTCCCGACGGCCCCCCGCCCACGGGGCTGCGCTATTGCATCAATTCGCTGGCGCTGAGTTTCGAACCCGAGGCCAAATGAAGAAGTTCCTGTTCGACCTCTTACCGCTGATCCTCTTCTTTGTCGTCTACCGGTACGCCGACATCTATGCGGCCACGGCTACGGCGGTGGTTCTTTCGATCGCGCAGATCATCTGGCTCAAGGCCACCCGCAGAGCCATCGAGACCACGCACTGGATCAACCTCGCGGTCATCGTGCTGTTCGGCGGCGCGACGCTGCTGCTGCACGATGACGCCTTCATCAAATGGAAGCCGACGGTGCTGTACTGGATCTTCGGCGCCGTGCTGATCGGCGGCCGGATGACGGGCCGCAATCCCATGCGCAAGCTGATGGGCCAGCAGATCGTCCTGCCCGAAACCGCCTGGAACAAACTGAACTTCAGCTGGGCGCTGTTTTTCCTGGCGGCCGGCTTCATCAACCTGTATGTCGCATTCTCGGGCCGCTTCACCGAAGCGCAGTGGGTCAGCTTCAAGGTTTTCGGCCTGATGGGGCTTTTGCTGGTATTTGTGATCGGCCAGTCCATCTGGCTGAGCCGCCACATGCAGCGGGACCAAGTCGACTCTTCCGCGGACCGCGGCCCGGGTAACACCCCATGACCGGCGATCGCCTCGCGCTGATCCGAGAGCGGCTGGCCAGCCTCGCGCCGGTCAGCCTCGCCGTCGAAGACGAGTCGCATCTGCATGCCGGGCACGCCGGCGCTCAGGGCGGCGCTGGACACTATCGGGTACGCATCGTAGCCAGCTGTTTCAAGGGTCTTTCCCCCGTCGCGCGCCATAGGCTGGTGTATGATCGCCTGAGCGATCTCATGCCCCATGCCATCCATGCGCTGGCCATCGAGGCACAGCCGCCCGCAGGGACGACATCCGAAACATCCCCGGCCCGTTAGCTTGCTCGTGTTAAAGGCCTTTCTGCTTTCTTTTTCCAGACCTCCAAGGACTTGCATTACATGAAACGCATCATCATGCTGGCCGCCGCCTGCGCGCTCGCCCTGCCCGCCTTTGCCTTTGCGCAGAATGTGGCCACCGTCAACGGCAAGCCCATCACGCAAAAGAACGTGGACGAATTCGTCAAGCTGCTGGTCAACCAGGGCGCTACCGACTCGCCCCAACTGCGCGATCAGGTCAAGGAAGAACTGATCAATCGCCAGATTTTCGTGCAGGCCGCCGAGAAAGACGGCGTGGCCAAGCAAGCTTCGGTCCAAACCGAAATCGAGCTGGCTCGCCAGGGCATCCTGGTGCGCGCCCTCATGAACGACTACCTGGCCAAGCACCCTGTCACCGACGCCCAGGTCCAAGCCCAGTACGACAAGCTCAAACAACAGCAGGCCGGCAAGCTGGAATACGACGTCAGCCACATTCTGGTCAAGGACGAAAAGACCGCCGACGACCTGCTGGCCCAGATCAAGGCCGATCCCAAAAAGTTCGCCGACCTGGCCAAGAAGAACTCGCAAGACCCCGGCAGTGCTGGCAATGGCGGCGACTTGGGCTGGGCTCCCGCTACCAACTATGTGCCGGCCTTTGCCGAAGCGGTGACCAAGCTGAAGAAGGGCGAGATGGTCGACAAGCCGGTGCAGACGCAATATGGCTGGCACATCATCAAGGTCAACAACACCCGTCCGGTCCAGTTCCCTGCGCTTGACCAGGTCAAGCCTCAGATCGAGGAAATGCTGCATCAGCAACTGCTGGCCGACTACCAGAAGAAGTTGCACGACGCGGCGAAGATCAAGTAATCCGCGCATCGGATAGGCAAATCCGGAAGCCCACGCAGGGCTTCCGGATTTTTTTCGCCATGCGCGCGCAAATAAATAGGGGGTGGACTGCCAACCAGCAGCTCAGCCCTATATCGGACCCGCACGGCAGGCAACCCCGCACCACGACAGGGATTGCGCTCAATCGCAGGCACGAATCAAGGGCGGCCGCACACGAATAGTGCGCCCACCGTGCCCTGCCACATCCCCCAGCATTGATACATCGCGCGCAAAAGCGTTGCCTTGCCGCGATTCGCCCATATCCGCAACATTGGCACGCCTTTTGCTTGATGGGTTCTTGTCCGACCTACACGGTCGTCCTACCAACGAAGGAGTCCTTCATGGATCGCAGACAAGTCCTCAAACAAATGAGCGCCGCGGGTCTCATGGCCGCCACCAGCTGGGTGCCCCGCGCCTTCGCCGCAAGCGGCGACACGATCAAGGTCGGCGTGCTGCATTCGCTGTCAGGAACCATGGCCATCTCCGAGACGGCCCTGAAAAACCTGGCTCTGATGTCCTTCGACGAGATCAACGCAGCCGGCGGCGTGATGGGCAAGAAGATCGAGCCGGTGGTCGTCGACCCGGCTTCGGACTGGCCCACCTACGCCACCAAGGCCCGCGAACTGATCAGCCAGGACAAGGTCGCTGTCATATTCGGCTGCTGGACCTCGGTGTCGCGCAAGTCGGTTTTGCCCGTCCTCAAGGAGCTGAACGGTCTGCTCTTCTACCCGGTGCAGTACGAGGGCGAAGAACTCGAGCACAATGTGTTCTACACCGGCGCGGCCCCCAACCAGCAGGCCATCCCCGCCGTGGAATATCTGATGTCCAAGGACGGCGGTGCAGCCAAGCGCTGGGTGCTGCTGGGTACCGACTACGTGTACCCGCGCACCACCAACAAGATTCTGCGCGCCTTCCTGCACAGCAAGGGCGTCAAGGACGCCGACATCTACGAGGAATACACCCCCTTCGGCTTCTCCGACTACCAGACCATCGTCGCCAAGATCAAGGAATTCGCCACCGGCGGCAAAACAGCTGTGGTCTCGACCATCAACGGTGATTCGAACGTGCCTTTCTACAAGGAACTGGGCAACTCCGGCATCAAGGCGACCGACATTCCCGTCGTGGCCTTCTCGGTGGGCGAGGAAGAACTGCGTGGCGTGGACACCAAGCCGCTAGTCGGCCAGTTGGCTGCTTGGAACTACTTCGAATCACTCAAGAACCCGACCAACGCCGAGTTCGTGAAGAAGTGGAAAGCCTATGCCAAGGCCCAGAACCTGCCCAACTGGCAGACCGCCGTCACCAACGACCCGATGGAAGCCACCTACATCGGCATCCACATGTGGAAGCAGGCCGTCGAGCAGGTCAAGACCACCGATGTCGACAAGGTGATCGCGGCCATGGGCGGCCAGCGATTCAAGGCGCCGGACGGCTACACCGTCGAAATGGACAAGACCAACCATCACCTGCACAAGCCCGTGTTCATCGGCGAAGTGCAGGCCGACGGCCAGTTCCAGATCGTGTGGAAGAGCAAGGGCCTGATCCGCGCCGAACCGTGGAGCCCCTACATCCCCATGCCGAGCAACGCAAAAACCTAACCGGAAAAGGGCGGCCATGCATCACGCGGTTTTTCTGGTACGGCTGCGCCAAGCGTTGTTGAGCTCGATACTGGGCACGATGCTGAGTCTGGCCTGCCTGCCCGCCTGCGCTCAGGCACAGGGCACAGCGCCAGCGGCGGCATCGGGCGCCAGTGCGCTGGGTGCAGCGGCGCCGCAAGCGCAGCAACCCAAGGCGGCTGACCTGGACACATCCTTGCTGTCGCTGCTCGCCAGCGACAGCAGCGACGACAAAATCGCCGCGATCAACAAGCTGAGCAGCCTGTCCGACCCGCGCGCGGCAACGCTGCTCCAGGACCTGGCCGACGGCAACGTTTACGCCACGCCTGACAATAAGCTCTACATCAGCAATGACAATGGCGCCACCGGCAAAGACCCGCTGACGGGTGCGAGTCAGCCCATGCCCGACGGCTCGGACACACTGGTCATAAACAACCGCGTGCGCGGCGCCCTGGACGACGCCCGGGCAATCGCCCGACTGCACGCGCCCAGGGCGGCAGACAGGCTGGCCGCGGCCCAATTGCTGCAGCAGTCCGGCAACGAAGCGCTGCTGCCCATCGTGGATCAGGCCCTGCAGAAGGAAACCGATTCCAGCGTACATTCGGCTCTGCAAATCCTTCAGGCCCGCCTGCGGCTCTCGTCCAAGGACCCGGCCGTGCGCGCCGCCGCCGCACGCACGCTGGGCGCAAGCGGCAATGCGTCGTTTCGCCCCATGCTGCAGGCTCTGCTCCAAAAGAATTCCAACGGCAGCTATATCGAATCCGACGCCACGGTGCGCGCCGCTGCAGCCGCCGCGCTCGAACATATCGACCGGTACATGAAGATGATCGAATGGGCCGGCAACGTTTTCTACGGACTGAGCCTGGGCAGCGTGCTGCTCCTGGCGGCCCTGGGTCTGGCCATCACCTTCGGCTTGATGGGTATCATCAATATGGCGCACGGCGAACTGCTCATGATCGGCGCCTATGCCACCTATGTCGTGCAAACCATTTTCCGACATTGGCTGCCAGGCTTGATGAACTGGTATGTGGTGGCCGCCCTGCCCGTGGCCTTCGTCGTCACGGCCTTGGTGGGCATGGTGCTGGAGCGCACCGTGATCCGCTGGCTGTATGGCCGGCCTCTGGAAACCCTGCTGGCTACCTGGGGTATCAGCCTAATCCTGATGCAAGCCGTGCGCTCGATCTTCGGCGCACAGAACGTCGAAGTCTCCAACCCGAGCTGGATGTCCGGCGGCTTTAACCTGACGGACGGGCTGGTCATCACCTACAACCGCCTGGCCATCATCGTCTTCGCGCTGCTGGTGGTGTTTTTCGTGTGGCTGCTGCTCAATCACACGCGGCTGGGCCTGTTTGTTCGGGCCATCACGCAAAATCGCAGCATGGCCGACTGCGTGGGCGTACCCACGGGTCGCATCGACATGCTCGCTTTCGGTCTGGGTTCGGGCATCGCCGGCCTGGGGGGTGTGGCGCTGTCGCAATTGGGCAATGTAGGGCCGGCCCTGGGCCAGAGCTACATCGTCGACTCCTTCATGGTGGTGGTCCTGGGCGGCGTGGGCCAGTTGGCCGGCACCGTGATCGCCGGCCTGGGCCTGGGCTGGATCGACAAGTTCCTCGAACCGTACTCCGGCGCGGTCATGGCCAAAATCACCATCCTCGTTTTCATCGTGCTATTCATACAAAAGCGCCCGCAGGGCCTGTTTGCCCCCAAAGGCCGGAGTGCCGAATGACTCTCGCGCTCATCACATCGGCCGCCCCCCATGAAAGCCCTGGCTTTCCGGGGGCGCACGAGCGGGGGCCGAAATGACCACCGCCGCCGACCTCATGCGTCTGAACCGCCGGCAGCTGTTCCCGCCCAAGGTCTGGATCGCGCTCGTCATCGCCATTCTCGTCATGGCTGCGCTGCCGGCGCTCAACCTGTTCTTGCCCGCGGGGTCTGCGCTGCATGTCTCGGACTACACCATCACGGTCTGCGGGCGTTTCATGTGCTATGCCATGGCCGCGCTGGCGCTGGACCTGGCGTGGGGCTATGCCGGCATCCTGTCGCTGGGCCATGGCCTTTTCTTCGCCCTGGGCGGCTATGCGCAGGGCATGTACCTGATGCGCGCCATCGGCCACGATGGCTCTTACCACAGCCACCTGCCCGATTTCATGGTGTTCCTGAACTGGAAGCACTATCCCTGGTACTGGGCCTTCACCGACCACTTTCTCTACGCCATGCTGCTGGTGGTGCTGGTGCCGGGCGCGCTGGCTTTCGTGTTCGGCTACTTCGCCTTCCGCTCGCGCATCAAGGGCGTGTACTTTTCCATCATCACCCAGGCGCTGACCTACGCCGCCATGCTGCTTTTCTTTCGCAATGAAACGGGCTTCGGCGGCAACAACGGATTCACCGACTTCAAACGCATCCTGGGCTTTGACATCACCCAGCCCACCACGCGCGCAGCGCTCTTCTGGATTACGCTGGCCATATTGGTGCTGGCGCTCATCGTGGCCCGCTTGGTCACGCAATCCAAGCTCGGGCGCGTGCTGACCGGTGTGCGCGATGCCGAGAACCGGCTGCGCTTCCTGGGTTACGAACCGCTGGGCTTCAAGCTCTTTGTCTGGACGCTGTCGGCAATCCTGTGCGGCATCGCCGGCGCCCTGTACGTGCCGCAGATCGGCATCATCAACCCCAGCGAGATGTCCACCTCCAACTCCATCGAGATGGTGATCTGGGTGGCGGCCGGCGGACGTGGCACGCTGATCGGGCCCATCATCGGCGCCGGCGTGATCAATAGTCTCAAGCTCTGGTTCACCAGCGCCTTCCCTGATTACTGGCTGTATGCGCTGGGCCTGGTGTTCGTGCTGGTCACGCTGTTCCTGCCGCAAGGTATCGTCGGACTCGTGCGCCAGATCGCCGCGCGCATCGGCCGCAAACGGATCCAGGACGAAAACCTTGGCGGCCAGAACGTGGAGCGCGTGAAATGAGCACGGACAACCGGCTGAACCCCGGTGGCCTGGACACCACCCACGGCGTCATCCTCTACCTGGAAGACATTACCGTCAGCTTCGACGGCTTCAAGGCCCTGAACAAGCTCACGCTGGACATCGGCGTGGGGGAACTGCGCTGCGTCATCGGCCCCAACGGCGCCGGCAAGACGACCATGATGGATGTCATCACCGGCAAGACGCGGCCTGCCTCGGGCCGCGCATTCTTCGGCCAGACCATGGACCTGACCGTGCTGTCCGAAGCACAGATCGCCCACCAGGGCATAGGTCGCAAGTTCCAGCGCCCCACGGTGTTCGAGAACCACACGGTGTTCGAGAACCTCGAACTGGCCATGAAGACCGACAAGCGCGTCAAGCCCACCCTCTTCTCGCGCCTGAGCAGCGAACAGGCCGATCGTATCGCGCAGACGCTGGACCTGATCCGCCTGGGCCCGCTGGCCGGCAGGGTTTCGGGGCTGCTCTCGCACGGCCAGAAACAGTGGCTGGAGATCGGCATGCTGCTCATGCAGGAACCACGGCTCCTTCTGCTCGACGAACCCGTAGCCGGCATGACCGACGCCGAGACCGAGCGCACCGGCGAACTGCTCAACGCGTTGCACGGCAAGCATTCGCTGATGGTGGTCGAGCACGACATGGATTTCGTCACGCAGATCGCCGGTGAAGGCAAGGTGACGGTCCTGCACGAAGGCTCGGTGCTGGCCGAAGGCCCCATGGCCGCAGTACAGGCCGACCCGCGCGTGGTCGAAGTCTATCTGGGCCGCTGAACGGGACGACACGACATGCTGGACGTAAAAGACATCAATCAGTATTACGGCGGCAGCCACACGCTGCGCGGCATATCGCTATCGCTTGCGCGCGGGGAGTGCCTGGCTCTGCTGGGCCGCAACGGCGTGGGCAAGACCACGCTGCTCAAGTGCTTGATGGGCGTGCTTCCAGTCGCGCGCGGCGGGATGGCCCTGGACGGCATCGACATCACCAGGCTCACCCCGCACCAGCGGGCCCACCTGGGCATGGCCTACGTTCCCCAGGGCCGCGAAATCTTCGCGCGCCTGACGGTCGAGGAAAACATCATCATGGGCATGGCCACCAAACCGGCCGCCAAGGCGCGGCGCATCAAGCAAGAGATCTTCGAACTTTTTCCCGTGCTCAAGTCCATGCTGGGCCGGCGTGGCGGCGACCTGTCCGGCGGCCAGCAGCAGCAATTGGCGATCGCGCGGGCGCTGGTGGCCGAACCCAAGCTCATCATCCTGGACGAGCCCACCGAAGGCATCCAGCCTTCCATCATCAAGGACATAGGCCGTGTGATCCACATGCTGCGCCAGCGCGGCGACATCGGAATCCTGCTGTGCGAGCAGTATTTCGAGTTCGCCAAGGAGCTGGCGGACCAGTTCATCGTGCTGTCGCGCGGAGAAGTCGTGGCGCGGGGGGACCGCAGCCAGATCGACAGTGATGATGTACGCAAGCTTCTCTCGGTATGATCCGCCTTGCGCCGCATCGCGGCCATCGTCAACGTAATGCGCAAGCTGATGCAAACGGGCCGGCGCCCGCTTACGATAGGACTCATGTTCTCGCCGGACCATTCGACCATCGTCGTGCTGGCTTGCATCGGCATCACGATCGCCGCCTTGAAAATGAAAAGCCACACGGATTTCCTCTAGAGCGTCGGTCAAGTTGGCGTCTCTGATAAATAGGCAATATCGCACTGCAATGCGCTCGATGCCTCAAGATCCTAGCCCCATGTGCCATGTCCGTGGCGCTGCGGTGCCGTCGCGCCCCGCCCAAGCCCCATCGCCAGACTCGGCGCATGCGGACTGGCATGCCCGGCTACACCTGGGCTTTGCCCGCCGGGGGGAGCGCACCGTGCTGGCCGAACGCCACCACCACGGTCCGCTCACGGTGCAAAAGCCACTCTATCCGGAGGGCTACGACGTCTGCCACGCCGTGATCGTGCATCCCCCAGGCGGGCTGGCTGCGGGAGATCGGCTGCACATCGCACTGGACGTGCAGGCTGATGCCCGTGCGCTGCTCACCACGCCCGGGGCCACCAAGTGGTACCGGAATACGCCGGAGCGGCCCGCCAGCCAGACCCTAGACATTACCGTGCGGCAGGACGCCCGCCTGGACTGGCTGCCACTGGACAACATCTTTTTCGACCGCTGCCATGCCCACCAGCAATTGACCGTTCGCCTGTACGCCGGCGCCACGGCGCTGGGCTGGGATGCCGCGCTGCTGGGACGCCGCGCCAGCGGCGAAAACTGGAGCGATGCCAGCCTGCGCACTCGGACCCGCATCGTCGGAGCCGACGGCCGCCCGCTCTGGGAGGAGCGCCAGCACCTGCATAGTGCCAGCCCCATGCTCGCGGCCCCGCAAGGCCTGGACGGCCGGCCGGCTTATGGCACGCTGTGGGCCGCCGGGCCGGCCTGCACCCCCGAACTGGCCCAATCGCTGGCCGATTCGCTGCCTTTTGGCGACGCGCTGCGCGCAGGCGCCACCGCGCTACCCGGCGGGCTGATGCTGGTGCGCGCAGTGGCGCGCGAACCCGAATCCATGCAACAACTCTTCAAGCAGCTGTGGCTGCGGCTGCGGCCGCTGGTCCATGGCATTCCAGGCCGGGCGCTGCGCCTCTGGGCCACCTGAATCCCGGCATTGATTCGTCCACTCGGTCGCTTCCCTATGAAACTGACTCCGCGAGAAAAAGACAAACTGCTGATCTTCACCGCCGCGCTGCTGGCCGAGCGGCGCCGCGCGCGCGGTCTCAAGCTCAATCATCCCGAGGCCGTGGCCTATCTCAGCGCCGCGCTGATGGAAGGCGCGCGCGACGGCCGCAGCGTGGCCGAGCTGATGGACTACGGCGCCACGCTGCTCACGCGCGAGGACGTGATGCAGGGCGTGCCAGAAATGATCCCCGACGTGCAGATCGAGGCCACCTTTCCCGACGGCACCAAGCTGGTCACCGTGCATCACCCCATCGCCTGAACGCTTTAATCCAAAGGACGCGCCATGATTCCCGGAGAAATTCTGCCGCTGGACGGCGAAATCGAACTCAACGCAGGTCGCACCACCTGCTCGGTGAGGGTCGCCAATACCGGCGACCGTCCCGTGCAGGTGGGTTCGCACTACCACTTCCATGAAGTCAACGCCGCACTGCAGTTCGACCGTGAAGCGGCGCGCGGCTTTCGCCTGAACATCACCGCCGGCACCGCCGTGCGCTTCGAACCCGGCCAGGCACGCACCGTGGAGCTGGTCGAACTCGCCGGCGAACGCACCGTCTACGGCTTTGCCGGCAAGATCATGGGGAAACTTTAATCATGGGCAAGATCGGGCGCCGCGCCTACGCGGAAATGTTCGGGCCGACCACGGGCGACCGGGTTCGGCTGGCCGACACGGACCTGCTGATCGCCGTCGAGCGCGACTACACCGTCTACGGCGAGGAGGTGAAATTCGGCGGCGGCAAGGTGATCCGCGACGGCATGGGCCAGTCGCAGCGCATGGCCGCGCAGGTGGCCGATACCGTCATCACCAACGCCCTCATCCTCGATCACTGGGGCATCGTCAAGGCCGATGTGGGCATCAAGGACGGGCGCATTCAGCGCATCGGCAAAGCCGGTAACCCTGACATCCAGCCCGGCGTGGACATCGTCATCGGTGCGGCCACCGAAATCATCGCTGGCGAAGGCAAGATCCTGACTGCCGGCGGCATCGATTCGCATGTGCATTTCATCTGCCCGCAGCTCATCGACGAAGCGTTGACTGCCGGCATCACCACGCTGCTGGGCGGGGGCACCGGGCCCGCCACCGGCACCAACGCCACCACGGTCACACCCGGCCCCTGGCACATCGAACAGATGCTGGCCGCCGTGGACGGCTGGCCCATCAATATCGGCCTGTTGGGCAAGGGCAACGTCAGCCAGCCCGGACCGCTCATCGAGCAGATCGAGGCCGGCGCCATCGGCCTGAAGCTGCACGAGGACTGGGGATCGACGCCGGCCGCGATCGACTGCGCACTCTCGGTCGCGGACCAGACCGACACACAGGTGGCCATCCACACCGATACGCTCAACGAGGGCGGCTTCATCGAGGCCACGGTGGATGCCATCGCCGGCCGCACCATCCACACCTATCACACCGAAGGCGCGGGCGGCGGGCACGCGCCCGACATCATCAAGATCGCGGGCCACGCCAACGTGCTGCCCTCCTCGACCAACCCGACGCGGCCCTATACCGTGAACACGGTGGACGAGCATCTGGACATGCTGATGGTGTGCCACCATCTGGATTCCGGCATCGCCGAGGACGTGGCCTTTGCCGAGTCGCGCATTCGCCGCGAAACCATCGCGGCCGAAGACATCCTGCACGACCTGGGCGCGATCTCGATGATGTCCTCGGACTCGCAGGCCATGGGGCGCATCGGCGAGACCATCCTGCGCACCTGGCAGACCGCGCACAAGATGAAGGTGCAACGCGGCGCCCTGCCCGGCGACGGACTGGCTGACAACCTCCGGGCCCGGCGCTATGTCGCCAAATACACCATCAACCCCGCCATCACGCACGGCATCGCGCACGAGGTAGGCTCGGTGGAACCCGGCAAATGGGCCGACCTGGTGCTCTGGGACCCGGCTTTCTTCGGCGTCAAGCCCGAGCTGGTGCTCAAGGGCGGGCAGATCACCATGGCGCTGATGGGCGACCCGAATGCGTCCATTCCCACACCGCAGCCGGTGCATTACCGAGAGATGTTCGGCGCGCGCGCCGGCGGCCTGACGCGCAACTCCATTACCTTCGTATCGCAGGCGGCGTTCGACGCCGGCGTCGCCGGCAAGTACCGCCTCGCCCGCCGGGTGGTGCCCGTCAAGGGCATACGCGGCAAGGGCAAGAAGGACATGATCCACAACGACTGGATGCCACGGATCGAGGTGGATCCCGAAACCTACCAGGTGGTGGCCGACGGTCAATTGCTGACTTGCGAGCCGGCGACGGTGCTGCCTATGGCGCAGCGGTATTTCTTGTTCTAGATTTGGCGTTGTCTTTATTTATAAACACCTGGATATGCTACGCATTGAAAAAATGATGGAAGGCAATGTCGCGGCGGCTCTGCGCAAGCGGGCGGCCTTGCTGACGCTGCCTTATGAAGACCGGTGCCGCAGCCGCCTGGCCGCGACGCTGGACGATGGGCGCGAGGCCGCCCTGTTCCTGCCACGCGGCACTATCCTGCGCCACGGCGCGATGCTCGTGGCGACCGATGGGACCTTGGTCCAAGTGGCCGCTGCCTCACAGCCTGTCATGCGCGTCGCCAGTCCCGATCCGCTTTTGCTGATGCGCGCCGCCTATCACCTGGGCAACCGCCACACGCCCGTGCAGATCGAGGTGGATGCCCTGCGGCTTGAGCACGATCCGGTGCTGCGGGACATGTTGCTGCGCCTGGGTGTGCAGGTAACCGAAGCGCTGGAGGCCTTCGACCCGGAAGGCGGCGCCTACGGCGGCGGACACAGGCATGGGCACGATGCGACATACGCGCAAGACCATGCCCTGGCGCAGGAGGCCTATGCGCATCGGCATGGGCACGGCCAGGAACACGCACATGGCCCGGACTGCGATCATGGTCACGATCACGCGCATGATCATGATCCCGCGCACGATCATGATCACTCCCAAGACCATGACCACGACCGCCCACACAGCCATGGCCACGGACACAAGCACTGATGGCGTCCTGCGGCGATACCTCCACCGGCGCCCCGGCCCTGCGCGAGTTGGCGGCCCTGCTGCAGCTGGCCTCGCCTGCCTTGCCCATCGGCGCCTTCAGTTATTCGCAGGCGCTGGAAGCTGCAATCGACGCCGGCCTGGTCTCGGATGCCGAAAGCGCCCGGCGCTGGATCGCCTCGGGCCTGGACTTGCTGGCTGGCGGCGACGCGGTTCTGCTGCTCAGGCAATGCCGCGCCTGGCACAGCCACGACATGGCCGCCGTGAGTCAGTGCAACGACACGCTCCTGGCCTGGCGTGAATCGTCCGAGCTGCGCCTGGAAACCGAGCAGATGGGCGGTTCGCTCGCGCGCCTGGCGCAAGACCTGCAATGGGGCGGTCCCGAGTTGCGCGCCCGGCTCGCCGAGCTGAAACCCATCGCGCTGCCGACCGCCTACGCTTATGCCGCCACGGCCCTGGGCATCGACGAGGTCCACGCGCTGACCGCATGGCTCTATTCCTGGCTGGAAAACCAGACGGCGGCCGCGCTCAAGGCCATTCCGCTGGGCCAGGTGGCCGGCCAGCGCATCCTGTACGGCCTGCGCGAGGCCGTCTCCCAGGCCGTGCAGCGCACCCGCGATTGCGCCGACGAAGACATCAGCACCTTCGCTCCCATGCTGGGAGTCTTGTCGTCCAGGCACGAGACGCAGTATTCGCGTCTTTTCCGTTCTTGATCAACGAATCCATGGATCATCATCCGATCATGCAAACACGCACCAAGAAGAACCCTCCCCTGCGCGTGGGCATCGGCGGCCCGGTCGGATCGGGCAAGACCACTCTGCTCGAAATGCTGTGCAAGGCCATGCGCGCCAAGTACGACCTGGTGGTCATCACCAACGACATCTACACCAAGGAAGACCAGCGCCTCTTGACCGTCGCGGGCGCCCTGCCGCCCGAGCGCATCATGGGCGTGGAAACCGGCGGCTGCCCCCATACCGCCATACGCGAAGACGCCTCCATCAATCTGCACGCGGTCGAGGTCATGCTGGAGAAATTCCCCGATGCCGATATCGTTTTCATCGAATCCGGCGGCGACAACCTGGCCGCCACCTTCAGTCCGGAACTCTCCGACCTCACGCTCTATGTGATCGATGTCGCCGGCGGCGAGAAAATCCCGCGCAAAGGCGGACCGGGCATCACCAAGAGCGACCTATTGATCGTCAACAAGACCGATCTGGCCCCCCTGGTGGGCGCTTCGCTGAAAATCATGGAAGAAGACACCCAGCGCATGCGCGGCGCCAGGCCTTATGTGATGAGCGACATGAAGTCCAAGGCAGGGCTGGAGCGCATCGTCCAGTTCATCGAGGCCAAGGGCCTGCTGGAAGCCTGACGGAAGGCGCCTTGCCTACTCGGATGCCGCGCGCCTGAAATGCGGCAGCGGCTGCGACACGTCGCCCTGATAGAAACCCTTGAAACGCGTGAACTGGCGCTCAGCGTCGGCCAGGTCCGCGCCTTCGCTGAGCACGGCCACATCGAAGCCGCAGCGTGCCATGTGTACGAGCTGGTCGATCAGCACATCGCCGGTGGCGCGGATCTCCCCCTTGAAGCCCTGGCGCTGGCGCAGCAGGCGCGCCTGGCTGAAGGCACGGCCGTCCGTGAACTTGGGAAAGCTCAGGTCGATGCGCTCCACGCCGGCCAGATCCAGCGCCAACGGATCGGCGTCGTTGGGCAGCGCGATGGCCTGGGAATCGTTGGCCGGCACCCGGTGCTCGGCGGCAGCGATGATTTTCATGGGATATCTCGCAGTGGAATCGCCGGTCAGGCATGGGCCTGGGCGGCATGGCGCGCAGCGTTGGCGGCAGCCTTGAAAGGCTCTATGCCGACGCGGCGCACCGTGGCGATGAACGTTTCCTGCCGGCCTGCTTCGAGCGGCTGACGTTGTTCGCGGTAGCTATCGAGCAGCGCCTCGATCACGCCGGGCACTTCGGCGGCGGAGAACGAAGGTCCGATGATCCTGCCCGGTTGGGCAGGACCCGAAAGATGCGAGCCGTCTGCGCCGCCGAGCGTGACCTGATACCACTCCTTGCCGTCCTTATCCACGCCCAGGATGCCGATATGGCCGCTGTGGTGGTGGCCGCAGCTGTTGATGCAGCCGCTGATGTGCAGGTCGATCTGGCCCAGGTCCCAGAGCTCGTCCAGGTCCTGGTAGCGTTCGGTGATGGCCTGGGCAATGGGCAGGCTGCGCGCGTTGGCCAGCGCGCAGAAATCGCCGCCGGGGCAGGCGATCATGTCGGTGAGCAGGCCGATATTGGCCTTGGCCAGACCCAGGGCTTTGGCGGCCTGATAAACCTGCGGCAGCTGGTCGTGGCGCACCCAGGGCAGAAGCAGGTTCTGCTCGTGCGTGATGCGCATTTCCCCGGCGGAGAACTGGTCGGCCAGTTGCGCGGCCGCGTCCATCTGGTCGGCCGTGGCATCGCCGGGAGCGTAGCCCGGGCGCTTGAACGAGAGCATCACCGCGCGCAGCCGCGGATGGCGATGGGGCAGCACATTGCTGAGCAGCCAGCGGCCGAAGTCTTTGTCCGCCTGAGCCTGGGCGCGCAACAAGGCCTCGGCGGCGGCCTGGGCCGCGGCGTCCGCCTCGGTCAGGTCGAGCTCGGGTTCGACGAAGCCGGCCGCCACGCGGTCGTATTCGGCCTGGGTGATGGTGTGGGGGCCGCCCTCTATCTCGACGATCTGGCGATATTCTTCTTCCACCTGATCGATATAGGCCTGCCCCTCCGATTTGACCAACATCTTGATGCGCGCCTTCCAGGCGTTGTCGCGCCGGCCGTAGCGGTTGTAGACGCGGATCACGGCCTCCAGGTAGTTCATGAGCTGGTTCCAGGGCAGGAACTCGCGCAGCACCGTACCGATGACGGGCGTGCGCCCCATTCCGCCGCCCACGCGCACCGTAAAGCCCAGCTCGCTTGCGTCGTTCCTGATCAGTTGCAGGCCCACGTCGTACCAGCCCAGCGCGGTGCGGTCTTCCTGCGCACCATTGATCGACACCTTGAACTTGCGCGGCAGGAAACTGAATTCGGGATGCAGCGAACTCCACTGGCGCAGGATTTCGGTGAACGGCCGCGGATCGGCAATCTCGTCCGCCGCGATGCCCGCGAGCGCGTCGCTGTTGATGTTGCGGATGCAGTTGCCGCTGGTCTGGATACCGTGCAGGCCTACCGTGGCCAGCAGTTCCATCACATCGGCCGCCTTGGACAGCGGAATCCAGTTGAACTGCACGTTCGTGCGCGTGGTGAAATGGCCGTAGCCATACTTGAGCTTGGAGCCGATGCGCCGGCCGCCGGCTAGCGGGATTTCACCCAGTTGATCCTGCGTCGCCTGGGCTTGCGCAAGCAGTTCCGGATCGGGCTGGTCGTACTCGCGCGCCACGCGCGCAAGTACGCGCAGCCGCTCGCTCGACAGCTCGCCATAAGGCACCGCCACGCGCAGCATGGGCGCGTAGCGCTGGACATACCAGCCGTTCTGCAGCCGCAGCGGACGGAATTGCTCCTCGGTCAGCTTGCCGGCCTGCCAGCGCTCGATCTGGTCGCGAAACTGCTCGGCGCGCAGGCGAATGAATTGCTTGTCGAAGTCTGTGTGTTGGTACATCGTGCCATCTCGGATCGAGGCCTGCCTGATGCCAGCGCAGGCCTACATACAGGCACGACTCTAGAGGCACTTCATATAAAAACAAACGACAGTTTCGTACTGTTCTTATGCGCTGTTTAGCATATGACTTGCGCGCAGGGCCTGGCGGCAGCCGCGACCGATGCCGACACACAGGCGGATCGGTAGCCGCGCCTCCAATATGGGTCAGAGTCCCAGCAAGGCCTTCAGCCCGTCTTCATCGAGAATGGCCACGCCCAGCTCCTGCGCCTTGGCCAGCTTGCTGCCTGCCTCTTCTCCGGCCACGACGTAGGCCGTCTTCTTGGACACCGACCCGCTCACCTTGCCTCCTGCGGCCAGGATATGGCGCGTAGCGTCGTCGCGCGACCAGGTGGGCATGGTACCGGTCAGGACGAAAGTCTTGCCAGTCAGCGAGGCGCCTTGTGGCTCGGCCTCGGCCACGGGTTCAACGCCTTGTGCCCGCAATTGCGCGACCACCTCGCGATTGTGCGGCTCAGCGAAAAAGCGGCGGATGGAACCGGCCACCACCGGCCCCACGTCGGGCACGACCAGCAAAGCTTCTTCGTCGGCATCGAGAATGGCCTCAAGGGAACCGAAATGGCGCGCCGTGTCGCGCGCCGTGGTTTCACCCACATGGCGTATACCCAAAGCGAAAAGCAGCCGGCCCAGGGTGGGTGTGCGCGCCTGATCCAAGGCCCGCACCAGGTTCTCGGCGGATTTCTGCCCCATCCGGTCCAGCGCAGCCAGTTCCTCAGCCTGCAGACTGTAGAGGTCGGCCAGCGATTTGATGCGCCCGGTATCGACCAACTGATCCACCAACTTTTCGCCCAGGCCCTCGATGTCCAGCGCCTTGCGGCCGGCGGCGTGCAGCAAGGTCTGCTTGCGCTGCGCCGCGCAGAACAGCCCGCCGGTGCAACGCGCGATGGCTTCGTCTTCCAGCTTCTCGATGGCTGACCCGCACACAGGGCAGGCCGTGGGCATGGCGAACGGCGGCAAGTCGTCCACGCGCTTTTCCAGCACGGGACCCACCACCTCCGGGATCACGTCGCCGGCGCGGCGTACGATGACCGTATCGCCGACGCGCACGTCCTTGCGGCGGATCTCGTCTTCGTTATGCAACGTGGCGTTGGTGACAGTGACGCCGCCCACGAACACGGGCGCCAGGCGCGCCACGGGCGTGATCGCCCCCGTGCGACCCACCTGAACTTCGATGCCCAGCAACTGCGTCGCGGCCTCCTCGGCCGGGAACTTGTGGGCCACGGCGAAACGGGGTGCGCGTGCAACGAAACCCAGCACCTTTTGCGCAGCCAGGGCATCGACCTTGTAGACCACGCCGTCGATGTCGTAAGGCAGGCCGGGACGCAAGCCGCCGACCTGGGCATAGAAATCCAGCAAGCCTGCCGCGCCCAGGACCTGGCGGTTATGCTTGACGTTGACCGGCACGCCGAAGCCAGCCAGCCATTGCAGCATGCCGCCATGTGTATCGCGCGGCAGGCTGGCATCCCCGGCCTGGGCTGGGGCGGCGGCGTCGCCCGGTACGCCGCGGATTTCGCCCCAGCCGTAGGCAAAGAAACGCAGCGGCCTGTTCGCGGTGATGCGCGGATCGAGCTGACGCAGGCTGCCCGCGGCAGCATTGCGAGGATTGACGAAGATTTTTTCGCCGCGCGTGGCCTGCGCCTGATTCAGGCGCTCGAAGTCGGCGCGGTTCATGAGCACCTCGCCGCGCACCTCCAGCACGCGTGGCGGCGCGCCCCGCAGGCGCAGGGGTATGGCGCGTAGGGTACGGATATTGGCCGTGACGTCCTCGCCTTCCTGGCCGTCGCCGCGCGTGGCGGCCTGAACCAGCTCGCCGTTCTCGTAGCGCAGGTTGATCGCCAGGCCGTCCAACTTGAGTTCGCAAAAATACGCCACCCGCGCGTCCGAGTCCAGCAGACCCGCCCCGCGCAGCGTATCGGACACCCGCCTGTCGAAGGCCTCGACCTCGCCGGGTTCGAAGGCATTGCCCAGCGACAGCATGGGCACCGCGTGGCGCACACTGCCGAACTCGACCAGCGGCGCGGCGCCCACGCGCTGCGTGGGCGAATCGGACGTCAACAGTTCGGGATGCTCGGCTTCGAGCGCTTGCAGCTCGCGCATTAGCGCGTCGTAGTCGGCGTCCGAAACCGAAGGTTCGTCGTGAACGTAATAGCGCACGTTGTGTTCGTCGATCTCGCGCCGCAGATCAGCAACCCGCTGCGCAGGGCCGCCCGAAGCTGTATGCCCCCACGCCGTGCCTTCGGCTTGCCGCCCGCCGAGGGAGCTGCGCCCACCCTGGAGCGACCCGGCGGCGGGCGGGCTCACGCGAACACCCGCAGCGCGCGCTCGCCGCCGGCCGTAAGTCCTGCCTGATCAAGCTGCTGGAATAGCACCTGCAGGCGCTCGTCGATGCTGGCCTCGGCGCCTTCGACCAGGGGCTTGCCGTGGTCGTCGACCAGGTCGGCGCCCAGGCGCGAAGCCAGACCGCGGCCCACATCCACCATGCGGCCGAAGGCGCGCGGATCGGCCGGGCTGCAGGGTACGTCGAGCAGCAGGTAGAGACGGTCGGTCGCGCCCATGCCGGTTTCCATCGCCGCGCTGTCGGCGCGCAACAGCGTAAAGCACACCTGATTTTGTTCGGACAGCCAGACCAGACGGATACCGTCGGCCACGAAACCCAGACTCTGGGCCGCGCCGATGATCTGCACCATGGGCTGCGGCGCCGACATCGACAAGGTCAGCCCGACCTGTGTATCCAGGGCGGCGCAGGCGTCGTCCAGCTTGGCGGCCTGCTCGAGCACCGCCTGCTGGTCGGGCCCTTCCATGGTGCCTTCGAAACGCTCGGACAGGTCTTCCGCCCGCGACCAGGCTTGCGACCATTCGATGGCCGTGAGCGGGCCGCTGCGATTGGCCAGCAGCACCGCCAGTTGTACCGAAACGTAGGATTCCTCGGGGCGCAGGCGGGCGCGATGGCACTGCGTGTCGGTTTCGGCAAAGACGCGCACCGCCTTGCGGCCGGCTTTGTGAAAGCCGATCAGCGCGGCCTGAAGGTCGGCGCCGCGCACCGGTCCTCCAAAGCGTACGTCGATGACGACCTCGCAGGCCGGATCCGGCTCCTGTTGGTCGTCGCCGTTGTCAGCGACGGGCGCCGTTGTCTCGCTGCTCCCCGATCCCATGCCCGGCTCGCGGCGAATCGCCATCACCGCCGGCGCCACGGCACCCTGCGGACGCGGTTTGTCGTCGCCCAGCAAAGGGTCCTGGTCGCTGCCGGGGAAATGCACTTGCATCTTGCGCCGCACCCGGTGGTCTTGCCACCAGTTAAAGCCCAGCACCAGCAGGATAAAGAGCACGCCCAGCGCGATCAGACCTATCTGCAATTCACTCATGTCGCTATGCCTCTTGCAAGACGGTCAGGCCGCGGTAGCCATCTGTACCGCCGAATCGATATCCACCGCCACGATACGGGAAACCCCTTGCTCCTGCATGGTAACGCCGACCAGTTGCTTGGCCATCTGCATCGCGATTTTATTGTGCGAGATGAAGAGGAACTGTGTTTGCTCGCTCATGGCGCTGACCAGGTTGGCGTAGCGCTCGGTATTGGCGTCGTCCAGCGGCGCATCCACTTCGTCCAGTAGGCAGAAAGGCGCGGGGTTGAGCTTGAACAAGGCGAACACCAGGGCGGTTGCCGTGAGCGCCTTCTCGCCGCCCGACAGCAGGTGGATGGTGCTGTTGCGCTTGCCTGGCGGCTGCGCCATCACCTGCACGCCGGCATCGAGGATTTCGTCGCCGGTCATGGTGAGTCTGGCCTCGCCGCCGCCGAACAGGCGCGGGAAAAGCTCGCCGAAATGACCGTTGACGGTGTCAAACGTCTGCTGCAGAAGTTCGCGCGTTTCGCGGTCGATCTTGCGGATGGCATCTTCCAGCGTGTCGATGGCCGTGGTCAGGTCGGTCTGCTGCGCGTCCAGGAACCCCTTGCGCTCGCGCGAACTGGTCAACTCGTCGAGCGCGGCCAGGTTCACCGGACCCAGCGCGTCGATCTGGCGCGAGATACGTCCCACTTCGGACTGCAGCCAATTGGCGCGGCGCCACTCGTCGGGCATGGCGGCCAGTTCACTGCCCAAAGCCTCGCGGTCGACTTCGCGGCTGTTCAACTGCTCGGTGAACTGTTCTTCAGCCAGGCGCGCGGCCTGCTCCTCGAGCTGCAATTCGGTAATGCGCGCGCGCAGCGGCTCGAGCGTGCGCTCCTGCTGCATGCGTTCTTCGTCGGCGCCGCGCAGCAACGCGGAAAGATTGTCCAATTCCTGGCGCGCCAGGGCCAGCGCCTCTTCGCGTTCGGCCCGAATTTCCAGGGCTTCCTGCAACCCGGCCTGCGAGGCCGAAGCATCGAGTTCGGCCAGATCGCGTTGCAGGTGCTCCAGTTCGGACTGGGCGCGCTGGCTCTGGTCGGCGGCCAGCTGCATATTGCGCTTGAGATCGTCGATGCGCACCTGGATGCCGCGCGCGGCGAACTCCGCTTCCTGCGCGGCGCGCTCCAGCTCGCGCAGGCGCGCGCGCGCTGCCTCCGCTTGCGCAGCCAGGTCTTCGCCCGAAATCTCGGCATCGGCAAAGCGCGACTGGTGCTCGGCAAGTTCGCCATCCAACGCCTCGAAGCGCGTCTCGGCATCTTCGCGGGTGGCGCGCAGGTCTTCTTCCTGGGCCGCGATCTCGGCCAGATCTTCGTTCAGGCGCGAGGCGCGCTCGCCCGACTGCTCGGCCTGCTGCTGCAGGCGCGAATGTTCAAGCTGGATATCGTGCACGCGGCGCGTGATCTCGGCCATCCGCGTGCGGGCCGGACCGACTGCCTGAGACGCCTGCTGCCAGGCGCTTTCGGCGCGCGCGGCCGCGGCGCGGGCCTGGTCGGCGATGAGCTGCTGCGCCTTGATCTCGCGCTGCAGGTGCTCGATTTCCTGTTGACGCGCCAGCAAGCCCGCCTGTTCAGAGTCGGGCGCGTAGAACCGCACGCTGTGGGCATCGACCAGATGGCCGGCCTTGACCACCAGAGCCGCACCCGCGGGCAGCGTGGCGCGAGCGGCCAGGGCCTGGGGCAGGTCGTTGCTGGTATAGACGTTGCGCAGCCAATCGTTGAGCAGCGCGCGCAGATCGGGATCGTTGATGCGCAGCAGGCTGGCCAGGGGTGTCAGGCCCGCCGGCGCCGCGGGCGCGGGCGCCGCGGGCGGCAATTGATAGAAGGCCAGGCGCGCGGGCGGCGCGTCCTGGGCAAAAGCGCGCGCCCAATCCAGGCTGCGCACTTCCAGCGCGGCCATGCGCTCGCGCAGCACGGCCTCGATGGCGGTCTCCCAGCCCGGTTCGACGTGCAGTTTCTGCCACAGGCGCGACAGGCTGGCCAGTTCGTGCCTGGCCAACCAGGGTTCGAGCGCGCCCTGCTTCTGCACGTCTTCCTGCAGCTTCACAAGCGCGGCCAGGCGGGCTTCCAGCCGGGCCAGGGCCTCGGCGTCGCGCTGCACCGCCTCTTGTGCGCGCCTGCGCTCGGCGTCGGCCTCGGGCAGGCGCGCCTCCAGCATGGCCAGCTCGGCTTGCGCCTGCTCCAGCTGATCCTGGCCGGCGGCCTTGTCGCCGGCCAGTTGTTCCAGGCGCGCCGCCTCGGGTGCGTCGATCTCGCGCAGCTCCTGCTGCAGGCGTTCGCGGCGCTGCTCCAGAGCTTGCAATTGGCGATCGGCATCGCGCTGCGTCTGCGCGGCCAGGGCCAGATTCTGCTCGACCTTGGACAGGGCCACGCGCATCTCGTCTCGGCCCGAAGCCGCCTCGCGCACGCGCGCCTCGACCGAAGGCAGATCCGCCTGAGCACACTCGGCCTGCACGCGCGCCTCTTCGGTCTTGGCCTGGCCTTCGGCCAGATCCTCCTCGGCCTGCGCAATCTGCTCGACGCAATGTTCGCGCTGCGCCGTCCATTCGGCGATCTGGGCATTGAGCTGGTCGCGCCGGGCTTGCAGGCGGTTGCGCGAATCGACCACGTGGCGGATTTCGGCCTCGAGCGTGCCGACTTGCGCGTTGGCTTCGTACAGCCGCCCTTGGGCGGCATGCAGGGCGTCACTGGCGGCGTAATGCGCCTGGCGGCGCGATTCCAGCGCGGCCTCGCCACTGCGCAGCGCGGCGACGGCCGATTCCAGATTGTTCTGCGCCTGGATCATCTCCTGGCTCTTTTTCTCGCGCTCGCCGCGCGCGCCGCTTTCCTTCAGGAACCACAGGGCGAACTGCTTTTTCTCGCCATCGGCCTGCAGGTCACGGTATTGCTGCGCCACCTCGGCCTGGGATTCCAGCTTTTCGAGCTGGCTACCCAGTTCGCGCAGGATGTCCTCGACACGGGTCAGGTTCTCGCGCGTATCGGATAGGCGGTTCTCCGTTTCTCGGCGGCGCTCCTTGTAGCGCGACACGCCGGCGGCCTCTTCGAGAAAGACCCGCAGCTCTTCGGGCTTGGCCTCGATCAGGCGGTTGATCATGCCCTGGCCGATGATGGCGTAGCCGCGCGCTCCCAGGCCGGTGCCCAGGAAGATGTCGTGGATGTCGCGCCGGCGCACCTGTTGGTTGTTGATGAAGTAGCTGCTGGTGCCGTCGCGCGTGAGGACGCGACGCACGGCAATCTCGGCGTAGCTGCTCCACTGACCTGCCGCCCGGCCCTCGCCATTGTCGAACACCATTTCGACCGAGGCGCGCGCCGCCGGCTTGCGGTTGCCCGAACCGTTGAAGATCACATCCTGCATGGACTCGCCGCGCAGTTCCGATGCCTTGGCCTCACCTAGGACCCAGCGCACCGCGTCGATGATGTTGGATTTGCCGCAGCCATTGGGACCGACCACGCCGACCATCTGGCTAGGCACGGGAATGACGGTGGGATCGACGAAAGACTTGAAGCCGGCGAGTTTGAGCTGGATGAGTCGCACTTTTTGGAAAACGGAACGGGTGTGATCGACCAGGAAGCCGCGCGGGACGGGCGCGCCGCGCGAATACGAAACCGGCCCTCTAGGTGCATGACCAGGGGCCGGCTTGCTGCACACCTATGATACCCCAGGCAAGAGGCTATACTCGCTCACACTTTTTTGCATTACTTGCACGATCCGTGCCTGGTCACACACCAGGCAGATCGCAGGCGGGGACAAACGATTTGAAACGTGGGTTTTATCTGGTCATGGCCGCCCAGGCCTTTTCTTCCCTGGCGGACAACGCGCTGTTCATTGCGGCCATCGCCCTGATCATAGAGCTACAGGGGCCGGAGTGGATGGCGCCGTTCATGAAGTGGTCCTTCGCCCTGGCATACGTCCTGCTGGCCGCCTTCGTGGGCGCGTTTGCGGACTCCTTCCCCAAGGGCAGGGTCATGTTCCTGACCAATGCGCTCAAGGTTGGCGGGTGCCTGCTCATGTTCTGTTACGCCAGCGTGGGCTTGACCCACGCATACCAACCCTACCTGGTCTGCGCGGCCTATGCGGTGGTGGGCGTGGGCGCAGCGGCCTATTCGCCAGCCAAGTACGGCATCGTCACGGAAATGCTGCCACCCGAGCTGCTGGTCAAGGGCAACAGCTGGATCGAAGGCCTGACCGTGCTTTCCATCATTATCGGCACCATGCTGGGCGGGCTGCTGATTTCGCCGCGCGTCTCCAACGTACTGCTGCATCACTTTTTTTTCAGCAAGGTGGTGCACACGCCCGCGGAAGGCGCCATCCTGGCGATCGCGGCGGTCTACCTGGTGGCTGCCCTGTGCAATCTGCTCATCCCCCAGACCCATGTGCGCTACCCGCGCCAGCAGAAGAACCCCGTCAAGCTGATGCGCTCTTTCCGCGGCTATGTGCGGGTGCTGTGGAAGGACAAGCTTGGCCAAATCTCGCTGGCGGTGACCACGCTATTCTGGGGCGCCGGCGCCACGCTCCAACTGATCGTCATCGAATGGGGCAAGCGCCACCTGGGCTACCGCCTGGATCAGGCCTCCATCCTCATGGGCGTAGCTGCGGCGGGCACGATCGTGGGCGCCATCCTGGCCGGGCGCATCCCTTTGTCGCGCACGCTGCGCGTGCTTCCTGTCGGCGCCCTGATGGGGCTGGTGGTGCTGTTCATGCCGCTGGCCTACTCGCCTTGGAGCGTCTACGTGCTGCTGCTGCTGGTGGGTGCCCTGGCCGGCTTTTTCGTCGTGCCGATGAACGCGCTGCTCCAGCATCGCGGCCATGTGCTGCTTTCGGCCGGGCATTCGATCGCCGTGCAGAACTTCAACGAGCAGATCAACATTTTGGTCATGGTGGCCGTCTATACGCTGCTGCTGTGGCTCAGGCTGCCGATCAATGTGATCATCGTCCTGTTCGGGCTGATCGTCTTCGTGCTGATGCTAATCTTCATGGCCTGGAGCTGGCGCAACATGAAGGCATGCCCTGAACTGCAGCGCGAGATCGGCATGACCGGGCACGGGCAGGCGCTGGACGAGAAAGACTGAGCGCGACCACCGCCTGGATCGCCAGAATACCCGGGGTACCCGGGCATTGCCGCTCAAAGCCTTGCGGCCAGTCTCAGATCCTGCCAACTGCGCGCCTTTTCCGAAGGGCTGCGCAGCAGATAGGCCGGGTGATAGCTCACCACCAAGGGAATATCGCGGCCGCCTGCGCGCAGGATATGGACCCGGCCGCGCAGGCTGCCGATGGTGGCATCGGTGTCGAGCAAGGTCTGGGCGGCGAAGCGACCCAGCACCAGGATGCGCTCGGGCTTGAGCAACTCGATCTGGCGCATCAGGTAGGGTCTGCAAGCGGCGATCTCTTCAGGCGTGGGGTTGCGGTTTCCCGGCGGCCGGCACTTGATCACATTGGCGATGAAAACGTCGTCCTGGCGGTTCATGCCCACCGCCGCCAGCATGGCGTCGAGCAGTTGCCCCGAGCGGCCTACAAACGGCAATCCCTGGCGGTCTTCCTGTTCTCCTGGCGCCTCTCCCACCACCATCCAACGCGGCGCGAGCGCCCCCATGCCGAAGACCGCCTGACGGCGGCCGCGGCATAGCCCGCAGGCCTCGCAGCCGGACACCATACCGCGCAAGGTTTCGAGGTCGGCATGCGACACGCGCGCGGCCCGGTCCGGATCGGCCTCGCGCGGCGCGGCTGCCGCAGCACCGGCTGCCGCAGCACCCGCTGCCGCAGCAAGCCCCGGGATCGCGGGCCGCGGCATGCGGGTAGCCGGAGCCGCCGGGACGGCCTGCGGCGGCGTCGCGGCGGCGGCGGGCTGCGTATTCGCCGGCCGTGTCGCGGACACCTTCCCGGAGCCGGACGACGCGTCCTGCCGCAGCCAGGTCTTCTCGATACCGATCTCGCGCAGCCAGAGGCGCTGCAGCGGATTGACGCGAGGCGCCGGTCCGGCCGACATCATGCGCCCCCCGCCACCGGCACGGCGGCATCGCGCGCCGACGCCCCGCCCGGTCCCTGCGCCATCGCATCGCGGCACAATACCAATGCGTCCTCGCGTCCGAAGGCGGCAGGATAATACCCCTTGCGCAATCCAATCTGCCGGAAACCCAAGCGTTCGTAGAAACGGCGTGCGTTCTGGTTCGACGGCCGCACTTCGAGCAAAATGCCCTGCGCGCCGCTCTGCTCGGCCCACGCCAGGCACCAGTCGACCAGGCGGCGGCCCAGGCCGCGCCGCCGCAAATCGCCCGCCACGGCGATCACCAGCAAGTGCACTACGTCCGGCGCAGGCATCAACACGCAAAAGCCGCCGAGCTCGGTTCCGTGCCTGAGCACACAGGCGGGATAGCCCGCTTTCAGCGCATCCTCGAAATTGCCCCGTGTCCAGGGAAAGGCCTGGGCCTGCGCCTCCAGCGCCGTCACCGCATCCAGGTCATCCCGCGTCATGGCCTGCAGGATGTCCTCGTGCTCAGGCAATGCACGACCAGCGCGCGGATTGCCACCCTGCCCGCCCGCCCGTTCAGCCATGGTGAACGCCACTTTGTCGCGCACATACAGCGGAGCGGCCTCCTCGGGCGGCAGCGCTGCGCCGCGCAGCCAATCGTTGCGGGCCAGGCGCGCGACCGTGGCGGCCCGCGGCCGCCCGATGTGAGCGTGCTGCAGCCCCGCCGCAGGCATGGCCTCGGGATAGGCCTGCCAGGCATCGCCCGCCAGCCGCAGCGACAGCGCACGGCCGGCCTCCCGCGACCAGACAGGCAACTGATGCCTGGCCCAGGGCAGAACCTCTTCGGCCGAGATCAGCATCGGAGCCTGCAGGACGCGCCAGATAGGTGTGCCTGCCAAATCCGGCTCCGGCACATAAGCCGCCAGGTAAACCTCCGACATGCGGGCATCCAGCGCCACCAGAACCGCGTCGTCCGGCCCGGCCTGGGCATCCTGGGCTACGGCCAGATGGGAAACCACCGGCAGCACCGGCACGCCCAGCCCCAGGGCTACGCCCTGGGCCACTCCACAGGCCACTCTCAGGCCGGTGAAGCCGCCCGGCCCCTGGCCGAAGGCCACGGCATCCAGGTCGGCCGGCGCCAGGCCG
Source organism: Bordetella sp. FB-8 (assembly GCF_000382185.1). Lineage (NCBI taxonomy): Bacteria > Pseudomonadati > Pseudomonadota > Betaproteobacteria > Burkholderiales > Alcaligenaceae > Bordetella > Bordetella sp. FB-8. The sequence continues at coordinate 172,067 of NZ_KB907784.1, forward strand.
GCGCGAGCCAGCAACTGCGAGGCCATGGGCAGCAGGCGCTCGGCATGGTCCTGGGTCCCTTCATGCTCAAGTTGGACCACTTCGGGCGAGCCGCTGCCAGCGTCGCACAGCAGCGCAACGCCGCAGCGCGACGAAGAAGTTTCAAAAGCGAGCAGATTGAGCTTCATGGAGGGGAATTGTACGTAATCGGCATACGGCGGCACGGCAGGCAAACCCGACTTTCGAATTTCCATTGGGGGTTTCCAGCAGCTCGTGCAATATGTAATATATTGTTATAAACACACACTAACCCGGGACCCTCCCGCTGTTACATTTGCCACCATGAATACTCCAGCCACTACCCCCATCCGAAAGATCCTCATCGTCGACGACGATCCCCGGTTGCGCGACCTGCTGCGACGCTATTTGTCCGAGCAGGGTTTCAACGTATTCGTCGCCGAAGATGCCAAGGAAATGGGCAAACTCTGGCAGCGCGAACATTTCGACCTACTGGTGCTCGATCTGATGCTGCCCGGCGAGGACGGACTGTCGATCTGCCGGCGCCTGCGCGGCGGGCACGACAACACGCCCATCATCATGTTGACAGCCAAGGCCGAGGAGATCGACCGCATCGTCGGCCTCGAAATGGGCTCGGACGATTATCTGTCCAAGCCTTTCAACCCGCGCGAACTGCTGGCCCGCATCAACGCCATCCTGCGTCGCCGGGGCACGGAAGAGCATCCTGGCGCCCCCAGTCAGGAAAACGAGTCCATCGCCTTCGGGCCTTACTTGCTCAACTTGTCCACCCGCACCCTCACCAAGGACAACGAGCCGGTACCGATCACCACCGGCGAATTCTCGGTACTCAAGGTCTTCGCCCGCCACCCCAAAATTCCGCTTTCGCGCGACAAGCTCATGGAGTTGGCGCGCGGCCGCGAGTACGAAGCCTTCGACCGCAGCCTCGACGTGCAGATCTCGCGCCTGCGCAAGCTGATCGAACCCAACCCGTCCAAGCCGGTTTTCATCCAGACGGTCTGGGGCCTGGGCTACGTCTTCGTTCCGGATGGCGGCAACTGAAACTCACGACCAGGCCGCGCAGCAAGCCAGTTCCACGCACCGCCTGAAGAAGCTGCCCCGCATGCTGGCCTCCCGCGTGAGGCTGGGTCTGTTCGGGCGTACTTTCCTGCTGCTCGCGGTCCTCATGCTGGTCAGCCTGGGGGCTTGGCTGCAGGTCTTTTTCAGCATGGAAATGGGACCGCGCACCAACCAGATGGCGCAGCGCGTCATCACCGCGGTCAACATCACCCGCACCGCGCTGATCTACGCGCACAGCGACGAGCGCAGCAAGCTGCTGCTGGACTTGGCCACCAACGAAGGCATACAGGTCTATCCGCGGGAGGTCACCGATTTCACCGAACCCCTGCCCAACGACGACTACTGGCAGCGCGTGGCGCAGCGGATACGCAGGCGGTTCGGCCCCGATACGCAGATCGCCTGGGGCGTGAACCAGGTGCCCGGCTTCTGGGTAAGTTTCCAGATCAATCAGAATCTGTACTGGCTGGTGTTCGAACGGGAACAGATAGGCCTGACGGGCGGCATTGAATGGCTGGGCTGGGGCGCCACCGCCCTGCTCTTGTCCCTGGTGGGATCGGCCATCAGCGTGGGCTTCGTCAACCGGCCGCTGTCGCGGCTGGCACGTGCCGCCCAGGTGCTCTCGCGCGGAGAAATGCCCGCGCCCCTGCCCGAGCAGGGGCCGCTGGAAATCCGCAATCTCAACACCGCCTTCAACCGAATGGCCCGGGACCTGCGCCAGACCGACGCCGACCGCGAGCTGATGCTCGCAGGCATTTCGCACGACCTGCGCACGCCGTTGGCGCGCATGCGGCTGGAAATCGAAATGAGCGAGGTCACCGAAGACGCGCGGCAGGCTATCGACAACGACCTGCGCCAGATCGACCACAGCATCGGCCAACTCATGGAATACGCACGTCCCGCAGGCACGCTGCCACAGACGGCCACGGACATTTCTGCGGTGCTCGATGACCTGTTCGAGCGCGAACGCGGCCATACGGCCACCCTGGGGGGCGAACTCAACGCCCGTATCGAACCGGGCCTGCGCGCCCGCATCACCGCGCTCGACCTGAAGCGCATCGTCGGCAACCTGATCGAGAACGCGCGCCGCTACGGCCGCTCCCCCGACGGCCACGCCCACCTGGTCATGACCGTGCAATCCGAAGGCAATACACTGGCGATCGAGGTTTCGGATCGGGGTCCGGGCATCGCCCCCGAAGAAGTCGAACGCCTGCTGCGCCCCTTTTCGCGCGGCGAGGCGGCGCGCACCGGCGTCAGCGGAACAGGGCTGGGACTGGCCATCGTGGAGCGCCTGCTCAAGCACGCGGGCGGCTCGCTGCGCATGCTGCCGCGCAGCGGCGGCGGCCTGACGGCGCGCATCGAACTGCCCAAGGCAAAATCCAGAAACTACCAGCCGGACGCGGACAACGCCTAGCGTCCGGCAACCAAGGAGAAACCATGAAAACCGTCGGCGACAAGCTCGAATCGTTCAAAGTCACGGGCGTCAAGCCCGGCTTCAACCAACACGAGGAAAACGGCATCTCGGCTTTCGAGGACATCACCGAAAGCTCCTTCCCCGGCAAATGGAAGGTCATCTATTTCTATCCGAAGGACTTCACCTTCGTCTGCCCGACCGAGATCGCCGGCTTTGACAGGCTGGCCGATGAGTTCGCCGCGCGCGAAGCCATCCTCATGGGCGGCTCGGTCGACAACGAATTCGTCAAGCTGGCCTGGCGCCGCGAGCACCCGGACCTGGACAAGCTGGGCCACTACCAGTTCGGCGACACCAGCGGCTCGCTCATCGACCAGTTGGGCGTGCGCGAAAAAGACAGCGGCGTGGCGCTGCGCGCCACCTTCATCCTCGACCCCGACAACACCATCCAGCACGTGTCGGTCAACAATCTGGACGTCGGTCGCAGCCCCGAGGAAGTCCTGCGCGTGCTCGACGGTCTACAGACAGGCGGCATGTGCGCCTGCAACCGCAAGGTGGGCGGCGAAACGCTGTAGACCCCGCCTGGGGGCGGCATGAAGCTCAGGGGCCGCCGCTGCTGTCCGCTGGAGGAATTCGGCCCAGCAGCGCCACGGCCGTCACGGCGATACCTTCCTTGCGTCCCAGGTACCCCAGGCCTTCGTTGGTCTTGGCCTTGATGTTGACCTGATCGGGTTCGAGCCCCAGGTCGGCCGCGATATGGGCCGCCATGGCCTGTGCGTGAGGACCTATCTTGGGCGCCTGCGCATGCACCGTCGCATCCACATTGATCACCCGCCACCCCGTCTGGCTCACCTTGACCATCGCCTGGCGCAACAGCACGCGGCTGTCGGCGCCTTCATATGCGGGATCGGTATCGGGAAAATGCCGACCGATGTCGCCCAGGCCGGCCGCCCCCAGAATGGCATCGGTTACCGCGTGCAGCAGCGCATCGGCATCGGAATGGCCCAGCAGACCGTGGGTATGCGGGATCGTCACGCCGCCCAGGATGAGCGGACGGCCTTGCACCAGCGCGTGGACGTCGAAACCCTGGCCTACGCGAAAAGGAAAATTCATAGCCATTTTTCCATCAGGTCGAAATCGTCGGGCCAGGTCACCTTGAAATTGCGCGCATGACCGCGTACCAGCCGGGGCATGCGCCCCGCGGCCTCCATCGCCGAAGCCTCGTCGGTGATGGTCGCGCCGGCTGCCATCGCGATTCGCAAGGCTTCGCGCAGCATTCCGGCGCGAAACATCTGCGGCGTCTGCGCCAGCCACAGGCTGTCGCGATCCACCGTACGCACCGCGGTTTCGCGGCCATCCGTCGCCACCTTTGCCTGCTTGACCGTATCAGGCACGGGCAAGGCCAGCAGACCGCCCACCGGGTCTTGCAGGCAGGCATCGATCAAACGCGCCAAAGCCTGCGCGGGCAGGCCGGGGCGCGCGGCATCATGCACCAGCACCCAATCGGAATCGGCCGCGCCGCTGTCGCTCAGTGCCGCCGCCACGGTATCGGCGCGGGTCGGCCCGCCGCAGGCCCGCCATACCGTGCGCGGCAGGCCGCTCAAGGCTTCGGCCACCCAGCCGTCGCCCTGCGATACGGCCACGCGCACCTGAGAAATGCGCGGATCGGCCAGCAGGGCCTGGACCGCCCGGCGCAGCATGGGCTGCCCCTTGAGCAGGCGATATTGCTTGGGCCGGTCGCCGCCGGCGCGGGCCCCCACACCGGCGGCGGGAACGAGAGCGATCAGAGAATCGGTCATAAGTGTGGGTCATTTTATAATCACAGCCCTGATGGCTGATTCCGCTCCCTCCCCTTCCCCCGTCGCACCGCTGCCCGTCGGCAGCACCATTGCCGACACGCTAGCCGCCCTGAAACCCGGTGCCCGCTACGTCAGGCCGCGCCCACCCGGCTCGGCCGACGGCTGGATGCTGGCCACCCTGGCGCAAAAGGCAGAACGCCCCCTGGTCGTTTTCACCGCCGACCCGCTGGAAGCCCAGCGTCTGGCCGAGGAAATCCCGCTCTACGCTCCCGGCCTGCGGGTGCGGCAGTTGCCCGATTGGGAAACCCTGCCCTACGACGTGTTCTCGCCGCACCAGGATCTGATCTCGGAACGCCTGCGCACGCTCAACGCGCTGATCAAGCACGACGTCGACCTGCTGACCGTGCCTGTGACCACGGCGCTGTATCGCCTGGCGCCCCCCTCGTTTCTGGCGGCTTACACCTTCTCTTTCCGCCAGAAAGACAAGCTCGACGAAAGCGCCCTGCGCGCCCAGCTGGTGCTGGCCAACTACACCCATGTCACGCAGGTCACGGCGCCCGGCGAATTTTGCCTGCGCGGCGGGCTGATCGACCTCTTTCCCATGGGTTCGGCCGTGCCCTACCGGCTCGATCTGTTCGACGACGAGATCGAATCGATACGCGCCTTCGACGTCGACACGCAGCGCAGTCTCTATCCCGTGCGCGAAGTGCAGTTGCTGCCCGGCCGGGAATTCCCCATGGACGAAGCGGCGCGCAACCATTTCCGCGCGCGTTTTCGCGAAGTGTTCGAAGGCGATCCTTCGCGGGCCGTGCCGTACCGCGATATCGGCAACGGCATTGCGTTTGCCGGCGTCGAATACTACCTGCCGCTCTTTTTCGAACAGACGGCCACGCTATTCGATTACCTCGCGCCCGACACCATCACAGTCACACTGGGCGACATTGACAACGCCATGCTGCGTTTCGCGCAGGACACGGCCAGCCGCCACCAATTCCTCAAGAGCGACCGCGAGCGGCCCGTGCTGGCGCCGCAGGCACTCTTTCTCGACCAAGAAAGTCTGTTCGCGCGCCTGCGCGATTTTCCGCGCCTGGCAATAAGCGACGAGCGCATTCATCCCGATTTCGCCCCTGCCCCCGATGTCGCGATTTCCCGGCGCGCCGAGGACCCCGTCGCCAAGCTGCGCGCCCTGCTCGGCAGACCCGACCGCGTGCTGTTGTGCGCCGATTCGGCCGGCCGGCGCGAAACCCTGGCCCAGATGCTCGCCGAGCAAGGCCTGGCTCCCGACCTGCAAACCGACACCATCCAGACGTTCCTGGCGGCGCAGGCACATTTCGGCTTGGCCGTGGCGCCGCTGGCCGGCGGCTTTGCCATCCCCGCAGGCGGCCTGGTCTTTCTCACCGAGAACGATCTCTATCCCGGACACGCGGCCGCCCACCGCGGCAAGCGCTCTCAGGAACGCACCAGCAACGTCCAAGCCATGGTGCGCGACCTGGCCGAACTGCGCGAGGGCGATCCGGTGGTGCATGCCCAGCACGGCATCGGCCGCTACCACGGCCTGGTCAACATGGACATGGGCGAAGGCGAGATGGAGTTCCTGCACCTCGAATACGCCAGCGGCAGCACGCTCTACGTGCCCGTCTCGCAGTTGCATGTCATTGCCCGCTACAGTGGCGCAGACCCGGAAGCCGCGCCGCTGCACCAGTTGGGTTCCGGACAATGGGACAAGGCGCGCCGCAAGGCGGCCAGGCAGGTGCGCGATACGGCCGCTGAACTGCTGGCCCTGTATGCCCAGCGCGCCGCGCGCGAAGGCTATGCCTTCAAGCTGCCGCTTACCGACTACCAAGCCTTTTCCGAAGGCTTCGGCTTCGATGAGACGCCCGACCAGTCCGCCGCCATCCAATCCGTCCTCGCCGACATGACCTCGGGCAAGCCCATGGACCGCCTGGTGTGCGGCGACGTGGGCTTTGGCAAAACCGAGGTGGCGCTGCGCGCCGCGTTCCTGGCGGTAGCCAACGGCAGGCAGGTCGCCCTGCTCTGCCCCACCACGCTCCTGGCAGAGCAGCATGCGCAGACCTTCTCCGACCGCTTTGCCGACTGGCCCGTGCGCGTGGTGGAGCTGTCGCGCTTTCGTTCAGCGAAGGAGGTCACGGCCGCCGTCGAAGGCATCAACGACGGACGCGTGGACATCGTCATCGGCACGCACAAAATCCTCTCCAAGGACGTCAAGTTCAAGCGCCTGGGCCTGGTCATCATCGACGAGGAGCACCGCTTCGGCGTGCGCCAGAAGGAGGCGCTCAAATCCCTGCGCGCCGAGGTCGACGTACTCACCCTCACCGCCACGCCCATACCACGCACCCTGGGCATGTCGCTCGAAGGCATACGCGACTTCTCCGTCATCGCCACGGCGCCGCAAAAGCGGCTGGCCATCAAGACCTTCGTACGCCGCGAAGACGGCAGCACGCTGCGCGAAGCCCTGCTGCGCGAACTCAAGCGCGGTGGTCAGGCCTATTTCCTGCACAATGAAGTCGAGACCATCCACAACCGCCGCGCGCGCCTGCAGGAACTGGTCCCCGAAGCCCGCATCGGCGTGGCCCATGGCCAGATGCCCGAGCGCGAGCTCGAGCAGGTGATGAAGAACTTCTACCAGCAGCGCTTTAATGTCCTGCTATGCACCACCATTATCGAAACCGGCATCGATGTGCCGTCCGCCAATACCATCGTCATCCACCGCGCCGACCGTTTCGGCCTGGCCCAGTTGCACCAGCTGCGCGGCCGCGTAGGCCGCTCGCACCACCAGGCCTATGCCTACCTGCTCACACCGGGCGACGATGCCATTACTGCCAACGCAAAAAAGCGCCTGGAGGCCATCCAGGCCATGGAAGAGCTGGGTGCGGGCTTCTATCTGGCCATGCACGATCTGGAAATCCGCGGAACCGGCGAAATCCTGGGTGATTCGCAATCGGGCAATATCCAGGAAGTGGGCTTCTCCATGTACAACGAGATGCTCAACGAAGCTGTGCGCGCTCTGAAGGCCGGCGAGGAACCCGACCTGGACGCGCCATTCAATCTGGCCTGCGAGGTCAATCTGCACGCCCCTGCCCTGCTGCCTTCGGACTATTGCGCCGACGTGCCCGGCCGCCTGGCCATCTACAAGCGCCTGTCGCACGCGCAAGACGAAGACGAACTCATCGCCATCCAGGAGGAACTCATCGACCGTTTCGGCAAACTCCCCGAAGCCGCGCAGACGCTGCTCGCCACCCACCGGATCCGCCTGTGGGCCGTGCCGCTAGGCATCTTCAAGATCGATGCGAGCGAGACGCAGGCCTTGCTGCAGTTCGGTCCCAAGACGACGGTAGATCCGGTGCGCATGATCGAACTGGTGCAAAAGCAAAAACATATCCGCTTCTCCGGCCAGGACAAGCTGCGCGTGGAATTCACCGCCCCGCAGATCGGCCAGCGCGTGGATGCCATCAAAGGACTTTTGAGGGCGCTGCGTTGATGTGCGACAGCCTCGAGAGGCTCCGAGCCCGTCCCGGCGCGCCATCCCCGTGGCAGCGCCCAAGTGACGGGGCAGTCCCGCGGGGACTTCGGCCGCCTAAAGCGGCGGCCGAACCCGTCACTTCGAAACGGACACGGGGATGGCGCGTCGGGACGGACGTCTTAAGAACTCAAGAACACCCATTGCAAGAGTCATGACTACCACCAACCTCATCATCCAGTCCCCCGCCCTGACCGACAGCCACGCCGAACACCTGGCCGCGCTGTCCAGCGCCGAAGGTATCGTGCGCATCAGCCAGACGGCCATGCGCCTGCTCGACGTCGACACCGATGCGCAGACACGGCGGGAAACTCTCGAATGGGCCGGCGACCATCACGTCGACGCCGCTTTCGTCCCCGCCGCCCGAAGACTGTCGGACTGCCGCGTGCTGGCCATGGACATGGACTCCACGCTCATCAATATCGAGTGCATCGACGAAATCGCCGCCTACGCCGGCCGCGGCGAACAAGTGGCCCGCATTACCGAAGCGGCCATGCGCGGCGAGATCCCCGATTTCGCCGAAAGCCTCAGGCAGCGCACAGCGCTGCTGGCCGGAGTGCAAGCCGGCGTGCTGGACCAGATCTACCAGGACAGGCTGCGCCTGAATCCAGGCGCCGAGCGCCTGCTCGCTTCGGCGCAGGCTGTCGGCATCAAGACCCTGCTGGTATCGGGCGGCTTCACTTTTTTCACCGATCGCCTGCGTGAACGGCTGAACCTGAGCGCCACGCATGCCAATACCCTGGAAATCGGCGGCGACGGCAAGCTTACCGGCCGCCTGCTGGGTGAGATCGTCGATGCCGACGCCAAGGCCACCCGCCTGCGCGCCTTCGCCGCCGAGCACGGCGCCGCCCAGGCCGACCAGATCATCGCCCTGGGCGACGGGGCCAACGACCTCAAGATGCTGGCCCTGGCCGGCTATGCCGTGGCCTACCACGCCAAGCCCCTGGTCCGCCAGCAGGCGCCTTACGCGCTCAGCTATTGCGGCCTGGATGCCGTGCTGAACTGGTTCGAAGGCTAGGTTTTCTTCACCCCGTCGGCTTGGCGGCCGCGCGCATTGCGTTGCGCGTGATGCGCGACAGGTCCGGGCATCTGGCGTTCCTGGATTCAATCTGATTTGCGGGAGGCCCGGCGGTACAGGTACCGATACACGAACCCCGGATAGGCCATCACCAGGTACAGACTAAGGGTGATGGCATAGAACTGCCATCCCTGGGAGAAGCGGTTGCCCAGGGAGGTTTCGAACGCAAACCCGATCGCGCCCACGACCAGGTAGGACGCCAGCACCTCGATCAGCCGCAGCCAGAACGGCTTGGCCACAGCGGCTCCGCCACGCCGATACGGCAACAGGGCAAACACCCGCTCAGTCAGGAAAGGTAGGTTGGCGCTAACCAGCGCCACCACAATGAGCAACCAAACCGCCACGGACTGCGTCACAAACAGGTATCCATAAAAGAAAATGGCCATTCAAGGAATGGCCATTTTTGCATCATTCGCTCAGCAGGCCGGATTGGGATCAGCGCAGCAGCGAAACCTGGATGGCCTGCACGCAAACGGCCATCAGCCCGCCGGGCAAAATCCCAAGCAGAATGATGAGCAGGCCGTTGAGCGACAGCACGCCGCGCACCGCGCCGGACACCGGTGCAATCGCGCCGGCGTTCTCGGCCGGATCGTCGAAATACATGACCTTGACCACGCGCAGATAGTAGAAGGCGCCGATCAGTGAGAAGAACACCGCGATGACCGCCAGGGCGACCTGACCTTGCTGGATCAGCGCCTGCAGCACAACCAGCTTGGCATAGAAGCCAACCAGCGGCGGAATGCCCGCCAGCGAGAACATCAGCAGCAGCAGGATCAGGGCGCGCCACGGGCTGCGGCGGTTCAGGCCCTTCAAATCCTCGATCTCTTCACACTCGAATCCCTGGCGCGACAGCAGCAGCACCATGCCGAAGCTGCCCAGCGTCGTCAGCACGTAGACGATCATGTAGAACAGCGAGGCACCGTAGCCCCCGGCAGACGAGCCCACCACGCCGGCCGACAGGCCCAGGAGCACAAAACCCATGTGCGAAATGGTCGAATACGCCAGCATGCGCTTGAAATTGCTCTGCACGATGGCCGTAAGATTGCCGATCGCCAGCGACAGCACCGCCAGGATCATCAGCATAGGCTGCCAATCAACCGCCAGGCCATGCAGCCCCTGGACCAGCACGCGCAGCGCAATGGCAAAGGCCGCCAATTTGGGCGCGGCGCCCAGAATCAGGGTGACAGCCGTGGGCGAGCCCTGGTAGACATCAGGCACCCACATGTGGAAAGGCACGGCACCCAGCTTGAAGGCCAGGCCAGCCACCAGAAACACCACGCCGAAGACCAGCGCCATTTGATGCGCCTTACCCGACTGGATGACCGCGGCGATTTGGAGCAGGTCCAGATGGCCGGTGGCGCCGTAGATCATGGACATGCCATACAGCAGGAAGCCCGAGGCCAGCGAGCCCAGCACAAAGTACTTCATGGCGGCCTCGGTGGCCGTCGCATCGTCGCGCCGCAGGGCGATCAGCGCGTACAGGGGCAGGGACATCAGCTCCAGGCCCAGGTACACCGACAACAGATTGCCGGCCGAAATCATCACCATCTGACCCAGCAGCGCGAACAGCGTCAGCACGTACAGCTCGCCGCTCTTGAGCATGTCGCGCGCCTGGGCGTAGTAGCGGCCGTAGATCAGCGTGACCGCCACGGCGACAAAGGACGCCAGCTTGAGCAGGTACGCCAGCGGATCGGCCACGTACAAACCGTCGAAGGTCTTGCCGTGCATGCCGTCCTTCCACTGAATCAGCGTCACCACGAACAGCGCGGCCAGCGCCAGAAGGGTCGCACCGAATGTGGTCTTGCGCTCGGGATGCTTGCTCAGCACGTCGATGAGCAGGATGGCCAGGCCGAAGACCAACAGCAGGATCTCGGGCAGCGCCAGGGCGAAGTCGAAGTGGGATTGCATCATTGTCCAGTCTTACAGTTTCGAGACCGCCACGTGTTGCAGCAGGGCCTGAACCGACACGTGCATCACGTCGGTAAAGGGCTTGGGATAGATACCCATGAACAGCACGGCGATCGCCAGGATGCCGAGGATGAAGAACTCGCGGCAGTTGACGTCTTTCATCTCGCGCACAGGGTCGTTGGTGATCTCGCCGAACGCCACGCGCTTGACCATCCAGAGCGAGTAGGCCGCGCCCAGGATCAGCGCGGTGGCCGCCATGAGGCCGACCCAGAAGTTGTGTTCGACCGCACCCATGATGACCATGAATTCGCCCACGAAACCGCTGGTGGCCGGCAGGCCGCTGTTGGCCATGGAGAACAGCACGAAACAGGTGACAAAGCGCGGCATCACGTTGATCACGCCGCCGTAGTCGGCGATGCGGCGCGAGTGCATGCGGTCGTACAGCACGCCGATGCAAAAGAACATGGCACCCGACACGAAACCGTGCGAGATCATCTGCACGATGGCGCCTTCGGTGCCGGCCGTATTGAAGACGAAAAAGCCCAGCGTGACAAAGCCCATGTGCGCCACGGACGAATAGGCCACCAGCTTCTTCATGTCGTCCTGCACGATCGCCACCAGACCGATGTAGATCACCGCGATCAGCGACAGGGCAATCATCAGCCAGCTAAGGCTATGCGATGCGTCCGGGGTGATGGGCAGCGAGAAGCGCAGGAAACCATAGGCGCCCAGCTTGAGCATGATGGCTGCCAGCACGATGGAGCCGCCGGTGGGTGCCTCGACGTGGGCGTCCGGCAGCCAGGTGTGCACCGGCCACATCGGCACCTTGACGGCGAAGGCCGCCAGCAGCGCGAGGAATATCAGCACCTGCGGGGTGTAGCCCAGCTTGATCTGTTGCCACGTGAGGATGTCGAACGAACCGCCCGAGACATGCCACAGATAGATGAACGCGACCAGTGTCAGCAGCGAACCCATCAGCGTGTACAGAAAGAACTTGAATGCGGCGTAAACACGGTTGGGCCCGCCCCACACGCCCACGATGATGTACATCGGGATCAGCGTGGCTTCGAAGAATACGTAGAACAGCATGCCGTCCAGCGCGCAGAACACGCCCACCATCAGACCCGAGAGGATCAGGAAGGAGGCCATGTACTGTGCGATGCGGCTGGTGATGACTTCCCATCCGGCCAGCACCACGATGATGGTGACGAACGCGGTGAGCAGCACAAACCACAGCGAGATACCGTCGATGCCCAGGTGGTAGTTCATGTTGAAGGCCGGAATCCATGAGGCCTTCTCGACAAACTGCATGGCAGCGGTCGAATCGTCGAAACCGGTATAGAGCGGAAGCGTCACCAGAAAGCTGACAATGGAACCTACCAGAGACAGTTTGCGCGTGAAGCCCGGCTTGTCGTCGGCGCCCAGCGCCAGCACCAGCAGGCCGAAGACGATCGGGACGAAGATCGCAAGCGTGAGCCAGGGAAAGTGATTGGATGCCATCTCGCTTGCCATCATTGGGGAATCAGCACGAAGAAAGTCACCAGCGCCAGGATGCCGATGAACATCGCGAACGCATAGTGGTAGATGTAGCCGGACTGCAGGCGGCGTGAGGCCGAGGCCACCCGGCCCACCAGGCGGGCCGAGCCGTTGATCAGGGCATCGATCGTGCCGCGATCACCCTTCTGCCACAGCCCCTGGCCCAGGCAGCGCGCGCCGCGCGCGATGACCTGCTCGTTAAACCAGTCGGCGTAGTACTTGTTCTCAAGCACCGTGTACAGACCCGACAAATTGGACTTGATCGCGGCCGGAACCTTCGGGTTGATCAGGTAGCAATACCAGGAGATCACGAAGCCCGCTACGACCAGCCAGAAAGGCAGCGAAGTGAAAGCGCCAAGGCCGAAGTCGACCCAGCCGTGCCAGTCGTGCCGCATCTCTGCCATAGCCGGATGCTGCGGCAGCACGGTGATTACGCCATGAAAGAAATTACCGAAAAGCAAAGGGTCGATCACCAGCGCGCCGATCACCACCGACGGAATGGCCAGCAGGATCAGCGGCAGCGTCACGACCCAGGGCGACTCGTGCGGCGCATGACCGTGGCCATGGCTGTCATGGCCGTGACCATGCGCATCGTGGCCGTGATCGTGGCCATGCGCCGCGTAGCGCGGCTTGCCGTGGAACACCAGGAAGTACAAGCGGAACGAATACAGCGAGGTCACGAACACGCCGATCAGCGTGGCGTAATGGGCAAAGCCCGCGCCCCATACATTGGCTGCGGCTGCCGCCTCGATGATGTGCTCCTTGGAGTAGAAGCCCGAGAAGAACGGGGTACCCACCAGGGCAAGCGTGCCGATCAGGAAGGTGATCCAGGTAATGGGCATGCGCTTCCACAAGCCGCCCATATTGCGGATGTCCTGGTCGTGATGCATACCGATGATGACCGAGCCGGCGCCCAGAAAGAGCAGCGCCTTGAAGAAGGCGTGGGTCATCAGGTGGAAGATCGCCACCGGATAGGCCGAGGCGCCCAGTGCGACGGTCATGTAGCCCAGCTGCGACAGCGTGGAATACGCCACCACGCGCTTGATGTCGTTCTGGATGATGCCCAGAATGCCCAGGAACAGCGCGCCGATGGCGCCGATCACGATGATGAACGACAGGGCCGCGTCCGAGTACTCGAACAGCGGCGAGAAGCGCGCGACCATGAAGATGCCGGCCGTCACCATGGTGGCGGCGTGGATCAGCGCCGAGATAGGCGTGGGGCCTTCCATCGAATCGGGCAGCCAGGTATGCAGCGGCACCTGGGCCGACTTACCCATGGCTCCGATGAACAGGCAAATGCAGGCCACGGTAATGAGCGACCAGTCCGAGCCCGGCAGTTTCATGCCCGCCAGCTTGCTGCCCTGGGTAAACACCTCGGCATAATGCATCGAACCGGCATGGGCAAACAGCAGGCCGATACCCAGCACGAAGCCGAAGTCGCCGACGCGATTGATGAGAAAGGCCTTCATGTTGGCGAAGATCGCCGTGGGGCGGGTATACCAGAAACCGATCAGCAGGTACGACACCAGGCCCACCGCCTCCCAGCCGAAGAAGAGCTGGACCATGTTGTTGGACATGACCAGCATCAGCATCGAGAAGGTGAAAAGCGAGATGTAGGAGAAAAAGCGCGTGTAGCCCGGATCGTCGGCCATGTAGCCGATGGTGTAGATATGCACCATCAGCGAGACGAAAGTGACCACCACCATCATCAGGGCCGACAGCGCGTCGATCTGGAAGCCGATCTGCAAGGGCACCTTGCCGATCATGCTCCACGTGTAGACCACGCCGTCGTAGGTATGACCAGCCAGCACGTCCTTGAGCACCACGAAGGAGCCGACGGTCGAGACCAGTACCAGCAGGATGGTGACGCAGTGCGCGCCGCGCCGGCTGATGAAGCGGCCCAGGAAACCCGTGCCGAACAGGCCGGCCACGATGGCGCCCACAAGGGGAGCCAGCGCGATCAGCAAATAGAGATTTAGGGAGCTAGACATTTTCTTCCGATACTCCGTCAGCCCTTGAGGCGGTCGAGTTCATCGACGTTGATCGTGCTCAGGTTACGGAACAACAGCACCAGGATGGCCAGGCCGATGGCCGACTCGGCGGCGGCCACGGTCAGGATGAAGAACACGAACACCTGACCGGCCGTATCGCCGGCCCAGCTCGAGAAGGCCACGAAATTCATGTTGACGGCCAGGAGCATCAGCTCGATGGACATCAGCAGAATGATGAGGTTGCGGCGGTTCAGGAAGATGCCGAAGATCCCGATGGCGAACAGGATCGCCCCCAGAACCAGGTAATGCGCCAGCGTGAGCGTCATTGCTTTTCTCCTTGCTCGTTCTGTGCGGACGAATCGGCAACTTGATTGCGATCGCTCACCGCCTTCATCTGGACCATGCGCAAGCGATCCTTGGCCTTCACGCGCACCGCGGCGGACGGATCGTTGTACTTGGCCTGCGACTTGCGGCCGCGCAGCGTCAGCGCGATTGCGGCGACCATGCCCACCAGCAGGATGGCCGCACCCACTTCAACGCCGTAGACGTAATGGCCGTACATGGCCTCGCCCAAAGCGCGGGCGTTGTTGTAGCTGTTGGGCATGGTGGCCGGCGTGGATTCGCCGCCCCAGGTCGAGAACAGCACGAAGGCCATTTCAAGCACCAAGACGCCGCCCACGACGACACCCAGGGGCAGGTAGGTCTTGAGCCCCCGACGCAGGTGATCGACGCGAATGTCCAGCATCATCACGATGAAGAGGAAAAGCACCATCACCGCACCCACATACACCAACACCAGCAGCAAGGCCAGGAACTCGGACCCCAGCAGCATCCAGATCATGGCCGCGTTGGCGAAAGCCAGGATCAGGTGCAGTACGGCGGTCACGGGGCTGCTCGCCGTAATGACCCGGAAAGCCGAGATCACCAGGACGAAGGACAGCAGATAAAACAAAAAGGTAGTGAATGTCATGTCTGTCTATACCCCGGCTCAGCGGTAGGGCGCGTCTTCGGCACGGCGCTTGGCGATTTCGGCTTCGTAGCGGTCGCCCACGGCGAGCAACATGTCCTTGGTGAAGTACAGGTCGCCGCGCTTTTCGCCGTGGTATTCGTGGATGTGCGTTTCCACGATGGAGTCCACGGGACAGCTTTCTTCGCAGAAGCCGCAGAAGATGCATTTGGTCAGGTCGATGTCATAGCGCGTGGTGCGACGGGTGCCGTCTTCACGCACGTCCGATTCGATGGTGATTGCCAGGGCCGGGCACACCGCTTCGCACAGCTTGCAGGCGATGCAGCGCTCTTGCCCGTTAGGGTAGCGGCGCAGCGCATGCAAGCCGCGGAAACGCGGCGACAGAGGCGTCTTCTCCATGGGGTAGCGCAAAGTGATCTTGCGCTTGAAGAAGTACTTGCCCGTGAGCTTCATGCCCTTGAAGAGCTCGGACAGCAGAAGGCTGCCGAAAAAATCCTTGATTGCTTCCATATCCGTCTCGCAGCTCGCTCAGTGCCAAATATTGAAAGGCGTCTGCATCCAGATCGCCACGACCACCAGCCACACACCGGTCAGCGGGATGAATATCTTCCAGCCCAGACGCATGATCTGGTCGTAGCGGTAGCGCGGGAAGGCCGCACGGAACCAGATGAACAGCGACACCACGCAGAAGGTCTTGATGCCCAGCCAGATCCAGCCCGGGATCAGCGTGAACGGCGCGACATTCAGCGGCGACATCCAGCCGCCCAGGAACATGATCGACGCCATGCACGAGAGCAGGATCATGTTGGCGTACTCGCCCAGGAAGAACAGCGCGAAGGCCGTGCCTGAGTATTCGACCATATGGCCGGCCACGATTTCCGATTCGCCTTCGACCACGTCGAAGGGATGGCGGTTGGTTTCGGCCACCATCGAAATGATGTAGATCACGAACAGAGGCAGCAGCGGCAGCCAGTTCCAGGAAAGGAAGGTCAGGCCGTGGGCGGCGAACCAGCCTCTGCCCTGCCCCAACACAATGTCGCTCATGTTCAGGCTGCCCGAGACCAGCAGCACCGCCACCATCACGAAGCCCATGGCCAGTTCATACGACACCATCTGCGCCGAGGCGCGCAGCGCGCCCAGGAAGGCGTATTTGGAGTTCGATGCCCAACCCGCCACGATCACGCCGTATACGCCCACCGAGGTGATGGCCATGACGTACAGAAGGCCGGCGTTGACGTTGGCCAACACCACTCCGGGCGAAAAAGGAACGACCGCCCAGGCGGCCAGGGCAGGCATGAGCACTACCACCGGCGAGATGATGAAAAGGACCTTGTTGGCCTTGGACGGCACCACCACTTCTTTCGTGATGAGCTTGAACACGTCGGCGAAAGGCTGGAGCAGCCCCTTGGGACCCACTCGCGTGGGACCCAGCCGGATGTGCATGAAGCCAATCATCTTGCGTTCCCACAAGGTGAGGTACGCCACGCACAGGATGACGGGAACGGCGATCAGCACGATCTTGACGATCGTCCAGACCACCAGCCAGACGGTCGGGCCCAACAGGGCCGCGCCATGGGTTTCGAGTACATCAAGCCAAGTCATCAGGCACGCTCCACGCTGATTTCGCCGAAGGCACCGCCCAAGGGGGCAGTCTGCTCGAAGGCCGTCGCGATGCGCACGGTGCGGGCCGCCACGGTGTCGTCCTGAACCGCTTGCAAGACCACCGAACCGGCGGCCGACTTGACGCGCACTTGCGCGCCGGCCGACAGGCCCAGCTGCGACAAAGTCGCACCATTGATGCGCGCTGCCGGCACGCTAGAAGCCGGTGCGGCCTGAAGAGCGCCGGAGCGGCGCACGATGGCATCAGAGCGATAGATCGGCACGTCGGCCAGACGCTCCAGGCCGCCGGACGCGGCGCACGCGGCGGGAGCCGCCTTGATCTGATTGGACAGGCGGCCTTCGATCCCACCGCTCAGCACGGCATCACGCACCGACTCGGAGCTCTCGTCTTCGAAACCCGGCAGTTGCAGCACATTGCCCAACACGCGCAGCACCTTCCAGCCCGGACGGCTTTCGCCCAGCGGCGCCACGGTGCCCTTGAAGCTCTGAGCCGTGCCCGCGGCGTTGACGAAGGTGCCGGAGGTTTCGGTGAACGGAGCGACCGGCAGCATCACGTCGGCCCAGTCCTGCGCAGCCGAACGATAGGAGGTCAGCGCGACCGAGAACGCGCTCTTGAGCGCGGCCACGGCCTGCGGGCCGTTGTCGGCATCGAGCAGCGGCTCGGCGTGCAGCACCACATAAGCCTTGAGCGGATCGGCCAGCATCGCCGCGGCTGTCTTGCCGCCCTGCCCCGGCACGGCACCCGCCAAGTAGCCGCCCACGGTGTTGCCGCCGGAGGTCAGGAAACCAAGCTTGCCTGCGGCCAAGCCAGCGAGCACGCCGGCATTGGCGACCAGGGTGGAAGCAACCGGCGAATTCACGGCCAGGTTGCCCAGCAGCACGGCGACGTTCGAACCGGACGCCAGGCTGGCGGCGATACGCTTGGCTTCGTCGCCCGGCGTCACCTGCGCAAATTGCACCGGCACGGCCGCCGACTTGGCCTGGGCCAGCGCCACGGCCACTTCGGCCAGGGCGTTCACCATGCCCGAAGGCGCAGTAGTGATGCGCGCGGTCACGGGCATCAGTGGATTGTCGGCCGAACCGTCGATCAGCAACACCTGCGTGCCGCGCTTGGCGGCCTGGCGCAGACGCTGAGCGATCAACGGATGATCCTTGCGCAGGAACGAACCGACGATCAGCACGCGATCAAGATTGTCCACTCCGGCGATGGGCATACCCAGCCAGGGCGCACCGGACAAGGCGGCGTCCAAGCCGGCATCGGTCTGGCGCAGGCGGAAATCGATGTTCTGCGAACCCAAGGCGCGCATCAGGCGGCCCAGCAGAGCAAATTCTTCGGTTGTCGCGTATTCGGTGGCCAGCGCGCCGATCTGGCCGGAGCCCGCGCTCTCACGCGCGCGGTTCAGGCCCTGGGCCGCGGCCTGCAGCGCGTCGGACCAGGAGGCTTCGCGCCAGCTGCCGTCCGCGTTCTTGATCATAGGCAAGGCCAGGCGGTCTTCGCTGTTCAGGCCCTCGTACGAGAAACGGTCGCGGTCGCTGATCCAGCATTCGTTGACGGCTTCGTTTTCGAAAGGCACCACGCGCAGGACTTCGTTGTCCTTGACCTGCACCACCAGATTGGCGCCCACGCTGTCGTGCGGGCTGACGGAGCGGCGGCGCGCCAGTTCCCAGGTCCGGGCGCTGTAGCGGAACGGCTTGGAAGTCAGCGCACCCACGGGGCAGATATCGATCATATTGCCCGACAGCTCGGACTCGACACTGCGTCCCACGAAGGTGGTGATCTCGGCATGCTCGCCGCGACCCAGCATGCCCAGTTCCATCACGCCGGCGATTTCCTGGCCGAAGCGTACGCAGCGGGTGCAATGAATGCAGCGGGCCATTTCCTCGGCCGACACCAGCGGACCCAGGTCCTTGTGAAAGACCACGCGCTTTTCTTCCTTGTAGCGCGAAGCGGACTTGCCATAGCCCACCGCCAGGTCCTGCAGTTGGCACTCGCCGCCCTGGTCGCAGATCGGGCAGTCGAGCGGGTGGTTGATCAGCAGGAACTCCATGACCGACTCTTGCGCGGCACGGGCCTTCTCGGACTGGGTATGCACCACCATGCCATTGGTCACGGGCGTGGCGCAGGCCGGCAGGGCCTTGGGCGCCTTCTCGACCTCGACCAGGCACATGCGGCAGTTGGCCGCGATGGACAGTTTCTTGTGGTAGCAGAAATGCGGCACGTAGAGCCCGATCTTCTGGGCGGCATGCATGACCATGCTGCCCTCGGGGACTTCGACCTTATTGCCGTCGACGGTTATTTCAACCATTGCTGTTCCTGAGGCTTACAGATAGTGCGCAACCACACACGACTTGTGCTCGATGTGGTGCGCGAATTCGTCGCGGAAATGCTTGAGGAAGCCGCGTACCGGCATGGCGGCGGCATCGCCCAGCGCGCAAATGGTGCGGCCCATGATGCTGCCGGCCACGCTGTCGAGCAATTCCAGGTCTTCCTGGCGACCTTCGCCGTGCTCGATACGGTGGACCATGCGGTAGAGCCAGCCGGTGCCTTCGCGGCACGGCGTGCACTGGCCGCAGCTCTCTTCAAAATAGAAGTAGGACAGGCGCAGCAGCGACTTGACCATGCAGCGGGTCTCGTCCATGACGATGACCGCGCCCGAACCCAGCATGGAGCCGGCCTTGGCGATGGAGTCATAGTCCATGGTGCAGTCCATCATCATGTCCGCGGGTAGCACCGGAGCGGACGAGCCGCCGGGGATCACGGCCTTGAGCTTCTTGCCGCCGCGCATGCCGCCGGCCAGCTCCAGCAACGCGGGAAACGGCGTGCCCATCGGGATCTCGTAGTTGCCCGGACGCTCGACGTCGCCCGTGATCGAGAAAAGCTTGGTGCCGCCGTTGTTCGGCTTGCCGGCCTCGAGGTAGGCCTGGCCGCCGTTGCGGATGATCCAGGGCACCGCCGCGAAGGTTTCGGTGTTGTTGATGGTGGTGGGCTTGCCGTACAGGCCGAAGCTCGCCGGGAACGGCGGCTTGAAGCGCGGCTGCCCTTTCTTGCCCTCGAGCGATTCGAGCAGCGCGGTTTCTTCGCCGCAGATATAGGCGCCATAGCCATGGAAGGCGTGCAGCTGGAAATTGAATTCCGAACCCAGGATCCGGTCGCCCAGGAAGCCCGCGGCGCGCGCTTGCTCCAGCGCCTCTTCGAAGCGTTCGTACACCTCGAAGATTTCGCCGTGGATGTAGTTGTAGCCGACGGTGATGCCCATGGCGTATGCCGCGATGGCCATGCCTTCGATCACGATGTGCGGATTGAAGCGCAGGATGTCGCGATCCTTGAACGTACCGGGCTCGCCTTCGTCGGAATTGCAGACCAGGTACTTCTGGCCCGGGAAGGTGCGCGGCATGAAGCTCCACTTCAAGCCGGTCGGGAAACCCGCGCCGCCGCGGCCGCGCAAGGCCGAAGTCTTGACTTCGGCGATCACGTCCTCGGGTTTCATGCCTGTGGTCAGGATCTTGCGCAGGGCCTCGTAGCCGCCGCGCTTGACGTAGTCGGCCAGGCGCCAGTTCTCGCCGTCGACGTCGGCCATGATCTGCGGGTTGATGTGCCGGCTGTGCAGCGCCATCGAGCTGGCCAGATCGGTGCCGTGCGGCGTGGCGTGCAGCCCATGCGAGAGGGATTGATACAGGGCGCTCATGCGGCCTCCCCTTTCTTCAGCGTGTCGACCAGCGCGTCGATCTTTTCGTCAGTCATCTGCACGCACATATGCTTGTTGTTGACCAGCAGCACCGGCGAGTCGCCGCAGGCACCCATGCATTCACCCTCGATCAGGGTGAACTGGCCGTCGGCGGTGGTTTCGCGATAGTCGATTCCCAGCTTGCGCTTGAGATAGTCGCCAGCGCGCTCGCCCGAGCGCAGCGCGCAGGGCAAGTTGGTGCAGACCGAGATCTTGTGCCTGCCCACCGGGGCGACGTTGAACATGTTGTAGAAAGTGGCGACTTCCTGCACGGCGATCGGCTCCACGCCGATGTACTTCGCCACATCTTCGAGGATGTCGGGAGACAGCCAGCCTTTTTCGTCTTGCGCGATGGCAAGCGCGGCCATGATGGCGGACTGCCGCTGGTCGGCCGGGAACTTGGCAAGTTCCCGATCGATTTTCTGGTAGGCCTGTGCGGAAAGCAGCATAGTTGGGAAATCCGGATGGGTGCGGGATCGATGACCGAGTGAAATGAGCTCGAATGCAGCTCAGCGATCGACCTCGCCGAAAACGATGTCCTGCGTGCCGATGATGGTGACCGCATCGGCGATCATGTGGCCGCGGGTCATTTCGTCGAGCGATTGCAGGTGGGCAAAGCCGGGCGCGCGAATCTTCAGGCGATACGGCTTGTTGGCGCCGTCGGAAACCATGTAGATGCCGAACTCGCCCTTGGGGTGCTCGACCGTGGAGAACACTTCGCCCGCAGGCACGTGAAAACCTTCGGTAAAGAGCTTGAAGTGGTGGATCAGCTCTTCCATGTTGGTCTTCATGCCCACACGCTTGGGCGGCGCAACCTTGTGGTTGTCGCTCATCACCGGACCGGGGTTGTTGCGCAGCCATTCCACGCATTGGCGGACGATGCGGTTGCTCTCGCGCATTTCAGCCACGCGAACCAGATAGCGGTCGTAGCAGTCGCCGTTCACGCCGACCGGGATGTCGAAATCCATCAAGTCGTAGACTTCGTAAGGCTGGGTCTTGCGGGTATCCCAGGCAATGCCCGAGCCGCGCAGCATGGGGCCGGTAAAGCCCAGCGCCTTGGCGCGATCGGGGTCGACCACGCCGATACCCACCAGGCGCTGCTTCCAGATGCGGTTGTCGGTGAGCAGCGTTTCGTACTCGTCGACGCAAGCCGGGAAACGGTTGGTGAAGTCTTCGATGAAGTCGAGCAGCGAGCCGGAACGGGCGTGATTGAACGCCTTGAGGTCCTTTTCGCTGCGATGGTATTTGCCGGCCTGGAACTGCGCCATGGTGTCGGGCAGGTCGCGATAGACACCGCCCGGGCGGTAGTAGGCCGCATGCATGCGCGCGCCCGAGACCGCCTCATAGCAGTCCATCAGGTCTTCGCGCTCGCGGAAGGCGTACAGGAACACCGCCATGGCACCCACGTCCAGGGCGTGCGATCCCACCGACATCAGGTGATTCAGTATGCGGGTGATCTCGTCGAACATCACGCGGATGTACTGCGCGCGCAGCGGCACCTCGACGCCCAGCAGCCTTTCGATGGCCATGACGTAGGCGTGCTCGTTGCACATCATCGACACGTAGTCCAGGCGGTCCATGTAGGGCAGCGCCTGCAGGTAGGTCTTGTGCTCGGCCAGCTTTTCGGTGGCGCGGTGCAGCAATCCGATGTGCGGATCGGCGCGCTGGATGACTTCGCCGTCCAGTTCGAGC
The DNA here is from genome assembly GCF_000382185.1 of Bordetella sp. FB-8. Classification (NCBI taxonomy): domain Bacteria; kingdom Pseudomonadati; phylum Pseudomonadota; class Betaproteobacteria; order Burkholderiales; family Alcaligenaceae; genus Bordetella; species Bordetella sp. FB-8. Next base: position 194,403 of record NZ_KB907784.1, read on the forward strand.
ACCAGGCGCAGCACGCCGTGCGCGGACGGGTGCTGGGGGCCGAAGTTGAGCGTGTAGTTCTTGATTTCTGCCATGTTAGTTCGCCAGTCAGTGCCCGATGCCGTAGGTGTCTTCGCGCACCACGCGCGGCGTGATTTCGCGCGGGTCGATGGTGACGGGCTGGTAGACGACGCGGTGCTGCTCGTCGTCGTAGCGCATTTCCACCGTGCCGGACAGGGGAAAATCCTTGCGGAAGGGATGGCCGATGAAACCGTAGTCGGTCAGGATGCGGCGCAGGTCGGGGTGGCCTTCGAAGACGATGCCGTACAGATCGAAGGCTTCGCGCTCGAACCAGTTGACGCTGGGCCAGCACTCCAAGAGCGAGGCCACCAGGGGGAACTCGTCATCGGGCGCCCAGGTGCGCAGGCGCAGGCGCCAGTTGTGCTCGAAAGACAATAGGTGCACGACCACGGCATAGCGGCCGGGGAAACGGCTGGCGCCCCCCTGTCCTTCGGGCTCGGCGCGCGTGGCATTGCCATAGGTAAGGTAGTCGACGCCGCACAGATCGATGCAGGACTCAAAGCGCAGATCGGCGTCGGTACGCAGGCGGTTGGCCGCCGCGAGCCACTGGTCGGCCGCAACTTCGAGGGTGATTTCGCCGAAAGCTTCGGTCATTGCCGCGTTTTCGCCAAAGGCGGCCTGCAGCTTGGATTTCAGGGTTTCGAGCCTGGTCGTCATGAGTGTTCAGCGCGCAATGGTGTTGGTCAGGCGAATCTTGTTCTGCATTTGCAGCAGTCCGTAGACCAGCGCCTCGGCGGTGGGCGGACAGCCCGGCACGTAGACATCGACTGGCACGATGCGATCGCAGCCGCGGACCACGGAGTACGAATAGTGGTAGTAGCCGCCGCCGTTGGCGCAGGAGCCCATGGATACCACCCAGCGCGGCTCGGGCATCTGGTCGTAGACCTTGCGCAGCGCCGGCGCCATCTTGTTGCACAGCGTGCCGGCCACGATCATCAGATCGGACTGGCGCGGGCTGGGACGGAACACGATGCCGAACTGATCCAGGTCGTAGCGCGCCGCGCCCGCGTGCATCATTTCGACCGCGCAGCAGGCCAGGCCGAAGGTCATGGGCCACATCGAGCCGGTCTTGGCCCAATTGATGAATTTGTCGGCGCTGGTAGTGATGAAGCCTTGCTTGAGAATGCCGTCTATAGCCATGGTAGTTCTCGACTTGGGGTACAGGGATGGGTTGCGCGAGCGATCGGGGCACAGCCCCGGATGCGCCCCTCATTCCCAGTCCAGCGCACCCTTTTTCCATTCGTAGATGAAGCCGACCGTCAATACGGCCAAGAAGACCATGACGGTCCAGAAGCCGACCAGGCCCAGCGAACCCTGGGCAATGGCCCAGGGAAAAAGAAAGGCGATTTCCAGGTCGAACAGAATGAAGAGGATGGCCACCAGGTAGTAGCGCACGTCGAACTTCATCCGGGCATCTTCGAAGGCTTCGAATCCGCACTCGTAGGGGGAAAGCTTTTCCGCGTAGGGACGGTTGGGGCCGATCAGGGAACCCGCCGTAATCAGCGCAAACCCGATTAGGGTTGCCACTAGGATAAACAGCAGGACGGGAAAATACTGTTGCAGGTTCATTGGGCGTCCATCGTCAATGCACAAACCGATACATTGTAGCAGTTGGCCGGTTACGTCCGGCTGACTTGGCTTACATTTTCATACGCCAACGCCGTCATACGCCAACGCCGGAATCGCCTTGCCGCCGGCCAGGATAGCGTTGCGCCACCCGATAGTACATGACGCGTCATGCGCCCCGACGCGCGCGCCCTGGTTCGGAGCGCGATCAGCCCGCGCGCCGAACCTCCCCGAACCCGATCAGCACGGGCATTACCAGCAGTACCAGGGGCAGTTGCACCAGGGCGCCTGCGATGATGGCGATCGCCAGCGGTTGCAGCATCTGGTCCCCGGATCCGCTGACCGCGGCACCGAGCGGCACCAGCGCCAGGATCATCGCGAGCGTGCTCATCAGGATGGGGCGCAGACGATTGAGCGCGGCTTCGCGCAGCGCACGGCGCGGCGCCATGGTCTCGCGCAGTATTTGATATTCCGACACGAGAAAGATCGACATCTCGGTAGCGATGCCGACAATCATGACCATGCCCATCATCGCGGTGATGTTCAGTTCAACCCCGGTAAGCCACAGGCCCACGAATACCGCGCCCGTCGACACCAGCGACATGGCCATGATAACCAAGGGAATGAGCGCGGCGCGGTACAAAAACAGCAGCAGGACAATCTCGGCCGCCACGGCGGCGCCGAAAACCTTGACCATGCCGCGCGCGGCCATCTGCTGCTGCTGGTAGGCGCCGCCGAAAGTGTAGGTGACGCCCGCGGGCACGACCCCGGGCCGGTCCAGCGCGCGCCTGACCGCGGCAATGGTCGAACCCAGATCGTGCGAACCGCGGATCTGGGCGGTAACAGCCACAATCTGCCGCAGATTGTCGCGCGTCAACTGGGGCTGGCCGGAGACGAACCGGATCGTCGCTACAGTTGCGAGGGAAAATATCCGGCCGTCCGGTGCGGCAATCGGCAGACGGCCGAGCTGGTCCCGAAAGGTCGGCTTGTCAGGCGCCTGCAGCCAGAGCCGCACCCCGATATCCTGGGTCGCGCCAAGAAAATGGGTGATGACTTTTCCGTTCAGGTAATGGTAGACCTGATCCCTGACCGATGCGGGCGTCATTGCCTCGAGCGCGGCCGCGGCCGGGTCGACGCGAATCTCCAGGGCATCCCCCGCGGGCACGACGCCATCGTCGACCGAGGCGGGTTCGATACCCGGGACCTTGGCGATCGCGTCGGCCACATGCCTGGCGACTGCGCCCAGTTCGCCGGGGTTCTTTGCGCTGAGCTGGATCACGACAGGCTGGCGGCGCCCCACCATGTCGCCGATCATGTCGTTCATCAGCTGATGCGCATCGAAATTGATACCGGGAACGCGTTGCGTGATGCGGCGGGAAATATCATCCATGATTTTCCAGATGTCGGGCCGCTTCGAGGCGTCCACGAGATGGACGAAAAAGTCCCCTTGATAAGTTTCGGTCAGGTCGCCGCCCAGGCCGCCGCCGGTGCGGCGGGAAAACGTGTCTACGTAAGGATTTTTCTTGAGTATGGCCTCGACCTGCTGCAGTTCCCGGTTGGTCTCGCTTAACGAGGTACCCGGCGCGGTGTTGTAGTCGAGCACGAAACCGCCCTCATCCATCCTGGGCAGAAAGCCGGTGCCAACATGATGGTAGGCACCGTAGCCTGCGCAGGCCAGCACGAGCAGTCCGGGCGCGATCAGCCAGGGCCGGCGGAACAGGCCGTCGAGCAGGCGTGCATGGATGCGGCGCAAACGCGTTTCCTTGCCATGCCCGGGGTCCGACCAGGTCTTGAAATCGATCATCGCGCGGGCCAACAGCGGCGCGACAAATGCCGTCAGCAAGAACGAAATGATGAGCGACGACGCCATGGTTAACGACAGAAATTTGAAGAAGGCGCCCGTAATGCCCGAGAGAAACGCCAAGGGGATGAAAATGATCGTCGTCGCGAGCGTCGAGCCCAGCAAAGGGGAGAGAAATTCGCGGGCGGCATGCAGCACGCCGGCGCTGGCGTCCTCGTGATCCGGCGAGCCGGCGCGTCGCGCGATGTGCTCGACCATCACGATGACATCGTCAATCAGAAGCCCGATGGCCGCGGCGATACCGCCCAGCGTCATGATGTTCAAGGTCATGCCGAACAGCCACAGTATCAGCACGCTGCACAGTACCGACATCGGCACGATGATCATGGCGACCGCGGTCACGCGCCAATTGCGCAGAAAGGCAAAAAGCACCCCGGCCGCAAAGACCAGACCGATGGCGATCGCCTCTTCCAGCGCCGCGATCGACGAGCGCACCAGCTGAGTCTGGTCGTACCACTTGAAAAGATGAATGGATGCCGGCTGGGTCTTCATGAACGAATGCAGGCGGTCGGCCACGATCTTCGCAAGATGAAGCGAATCGGCCCGGTCCTGCTGAAAGACGTCGAACGTGACCGCCGGGTGTCCGTTGTCGTCCACCAACAGCCACTGGGGCTTGGCCCCCATGCTGACCGAGGCGATACGCGACAAGGGCACGATACCGCCCGCGCGGGTGCGCACGGCGACGTCGCGCACGGACTGCACCGAGGCATATCCGTTGTGCGCGACGGCCAGGTACAGCAGGTCGTTGTCCTCGAGACGGCCGATTGCCGCGACGGTATTGGTATCAGACAGCGCCCGGGCGACGTCGTCCAGGGTCAGGCCATACGCCTGCAAGGTATGGGGCGAGACCGATACCTCGACTTCGGGCGTGTCTCCCCCCAGCACCCCGACTCGGCGAATGCCAGAAATACCCGTAAGCATCGGCAGGATCTGCTCGCTCGCAAGTTTTCTGAGATCGGCCATCGAAACCGTTTTCGACAGCAAGGCATAGGACACGAACGGCATGATCGCGTTCGGACTCATCTGAATCGCCCTATAGCGCGTGCCCCGAGGCAGGTCGGCCATTTTTCCCGACAGCGCGGCATCGACGCTGAGCAGGGCCCGGCTCATATCCGCCCCCCACGGAAAATCGACGAATATCTCAGCCGATCCGCGCGACGTTGTAGAGGATACGTCGACCGCGCCGGGTACGGCGCGCGCCGCCGCCTCGAGCGGCTGCGTGACGTCGACCAGCATCTGCCTGGCCGGCATGCTGCCGACGGACACCTCGATGCGGATGCGTGGAAAACTCGTGATCGGGAACAGGCCGACCGGCAGATTGATCGCCGCATAAAGACCCGCCAGGGTAAGCATGGCGGCAACCGCGAGAACGGGCAGACGGTAAAGATGGAGCCAGCGTGCGAACGTCACGGCTGTACCCCGCCTGTTTTTTCGACGCGCAGCGCCATGCCATCGCGCAATTGATAGTTGCCGGAAATCACCACGGGCTGACCGCTTTCGAGGCCGCTGCCCCGAATGACGGTTTGCCCCCCCCGCGAACCGACAATGCGCACGGAAACCTTGCGCGCCTTCAGGCCGTCGGCCTGCATGACATAAGGACTCCCGCGACGATCGACCAGGATGGCGGCATGCGGCACAACATAGCCCCGGATTTCTCCGGCCATGACCTGGGCTTTGGCCGATTGCCCGACAATCAGGCAGCGCGCGGGCAACGCGATCTCGGCGGGCACCAGCCCGGTGGACGGGTCGATCATGGCGCCGCGCTGGGCGACGGCTCCCTTGCACTGACTCTGCGCGCCGATGGCGCGCACGCGCGCGGAGTCGCCATGATGGATCCAGTTTGCATCGGAGGCGTCCACGCCGATCCGAAGCAGGATCTCGCCAGACCTGGCCAGTTCCAGCAATGGCGTTCCGGCCGAAGCCAGCATGCCGGGGGTCGCCTGGACACGCGTCACAACGCCATCGAAGGGCGAACGTATCGTCCGTGCGCCCTGCGCTCCTTCGGCTTGCAGCGCGCTCACGTTGACGCGGGCGTCGGCAACCGCCCTGTCGGCATCGGCCAGTTGCCGATTCGTGGCCAGGTGCTGCGCATACAGTTGTCTGACGCCTGCCGCCATTCGCGTGGCTGCGCGCAGCGCCGACTGCGCCCGCAGGTACATTGAGGTCGTCTGTGGACTTGGGCTGACTTGCAATAGCGGCGCGCCGGCGGAGACTTCCATGCCCGGCCTGGCAAGAACGCTATCGATGATTTCCGGAGTCGGGACGGTGACGCTTCGGCTTGCCGACGCCGGCGGCTGTGCAACGCCATAGCCTACGATGGTGCGCGCAAGACCTCCCCGCCTGAGCGTGGCCAGCGTGACCAGCGCGCTCGGCGTGTCGACGCCCGGCGTGTCGACGCTCGGCGTGTCGACGCCCGGCGTGCCGACGTCGCTCGGACTGGCACAGGCGGTGCCGCAGCCGAGCAATAAGGCCAGCGCCGCGTAGATCATTTGATGTTTCATGATGCATTCTCCATATGGCGCGGCGCAACCCGCGTGGCCGGCAACCCCCATCCCAGTTCGAGAGCCAGCGCGACGCGGACCTCATCGCGGGCGCGCTCGAGCCTGAAAAGATCGAGATTTCGCCGTGTCGCGGCCGAGGTGAACCGAATCAGGGAAAGCCGGTCGAGATCCCGCCGCGCATAGGCTGCGCGCGCAGTCGCGACACGGGCCTGCGCCGCGTTGGCGGCACCTCGCGCCGCGGTGAGCGCAGCGTCAATACGCTGGCTTTGCGCGTAAAGTCCGCGTATGGCGGCAGCTGTCTGGTCAAGTTGCTGGCGATACTGCTCACGGAGCAGCAATCGTGTCGCGCGCGCTTGCGCTATCTGCCCTTGATTGCGGTTGAAGACGGGCAGATCGAACGTGGCCGTCGGGCCGCCCGAGCGAACGGCCGACGTATCCGAACCCCACGATCCTCCCAGAATCAACGCAGGAAACTGACCGAGAATGGCTGCCCGAACGCGCTCGTCGGCCGAACGGTAGCCAAGCCGCAGTCCGATCAGATCGGGACGCCGATGTTGAACGGCAGAGATCCGCGTCCGAGGGCCGCGGGCAGGCATCGGCACATCCGGGCGGGCGATGGCAAAGCGGATATCAGGCTGCAAGCCAAGCAGGCCATCGAGCTTCTGCCAATTTGCGAGCTGTGTTTCTCGCATCGTCTCGAGCGATTGCGCAGCCTGCGCCTGCCTGTCTCGCAGCGAAGACAATAGCGCCAGGTCGGCATCGTTCGCATCGACGGCGCTGCGCACCGCTGCGGCCGCGCTTGCCGTATGCCGCAATCCGGCCTGGGCGGACGCAATGGACCGCGCGCCCCAATAGAGATCGATGGCCAGAAGACGGGCCTTCTGCGCAACTTGCCATTCGCGCCACAGAAGGTCGGCATTGACTTTTTCTGTCTGCGCCCGGGCCGAGGCGACGCGCCTGCGGTACGTGACGAGCGAGGCGATGTCTTCGGTAAGCGATGCGGTAAATGCGCCCGTTGTCCCAGGCCCGCCCAGAAGCGCGGCATAGCCAAGCGCGGCGGACGGGTTGGGCAAGAGCGCGCTTTGTATCAGATTGGCGCGCGCCAGATCCATCCGGGCATGTTCGCCGGCCAATTCAGGCGCATTGAGAATCGCGAGCAGGCCGATCCTGTTCACGTCCAGAGGCTGCTTCAGATTGATTGGTTCCGCGTCCGCGCCTTTCTCCTGCATTACATGGACGATGCCGGACAGGCTGGCAGCCAGCCGCGCATGCTCAGGCAATGGCAAAGCATGGTAGGAGGCGCAGCCCGCGACGGCGAGCAGGCCAAGCAGCGCACCCAGAGCAGGGAATAAATTTCGCATCGAGCATTTCCAGCGCAAGAAACCACACGATTGAACCCGGCATGAGAGAACCCGGGTTATCGGAGCGCGCAATCTTAAAATGCGGACAATAAACCCTGCATTAACAAGCCTGATCTTCACCGCTCCGACGCACCCACCCAGGCCTCCGTTAAGCGGGACTGACGTGGCGAGCCGAACCCCGGACGGCTGCCCAACCAGCGCGGGCAACCCTGGGGGTTGCCGCCCCCCATGTGTGCCGCCGTCTTTGTAACTTTTAGTATTTTTATTACAATCTGACAGATTGCTACGCGCGGCGAAGGGGCAGCGCGATCGCGTGCGGCAAAGCCAAACCCACGTCCTGCCGGTCGAGGACGTTGTGCGCGACGCGCCGACCCGATTCCGGCGCTATCTATGTTGGCGGCGCAGACAGTTCACGCGCCTGGAGCAAATACATGCACCACAATGGGGCCACGATTTAGATTCGACATCGGGGCGGACAGAGATACCGACGATGCGCCCCTTTTTTATCGATCTATCTGCTCCCTCACTTGAAGCCCACTCCGATTGGCGTGAACCGTATGTTGCGGATTTCCAACGCGAAGGGGAAAAACCAGGCCTTTTCAGACGTTATCCATAGCCAGTGGCGCTGAATTTTGTTGGAATAACACTCAACTTCCCTTTGCGGAGTTAGGGGGGCATGCAGGCAGCGTTGCTGCGTTGCTGCTCTTGTCACTCAAATCAACGGAGATTTCTCAATGAAAAAGACTCTGCTCGCTGCCGCCCTGTTCGCCGGCTTTGCTGGCTTCGCTGGCGCGGCCCAAGCGGAAACCCAGGTTACCCTGTACGGCATCCTGGACACGGGTATCGAATTCAACAACGTCAAGTCCAACAATGCCGGCAAGAGCGTCAGCTACTCCACGGCCGGACTGGCTAGCGGCAACTCGTCGGGCAGCCGTTGGGGCATGAAGGGCACGGAAGACCTGGGTGGCGGCACGCAAGCGGTCTTCACGCTCGAAAGCGGCTACTCCATCAGCAACGGCACGTCGGCTCAAGGTGGCCGCCTGTTCGGCCGTCGCGCTTTCCTGGGCCTGCAGAATCCCTCCTGGGGTATGGTTCGTGTCGGCCGCGGCCCCACGATCTCGACCGACATGTTGGAATCGGCTAACAGCGATCCGTTCCAGTGGGGCTTCGGTCCGTTCAACCTGGGCGCCATCGCCACCTCGCTCGACACCTACCGTACCGACAACTCGGTCGGCTACATGAGCCCGGTGTTTTCCGGCTTCCAAGTCGGCGCTGGCTACAGCTTCAACGTCGACAAGGGCAACGGTTACTCCACCGGTACGTCCATGGGCACCAACCGCGAGCCCGGCCTGGACGGCGCGATCACCTACACGAACGGCCCCCTGTTCGCCGGCCTGACCTACAGCCAGACCAACGTCTTCGGCAAGGGCACGATCCGCCAGCTCGTGGCTGACGCGTCGTACAACTTCCAAGTCCTGACCGTGTACGGCGCTTACGTCCGCGGCTGGAACGGCCTGGCTGGTGGCTCCGCTGGCGGCACCACCGACTTCAACGGCTTGGGCAACACCATCTCGTACGCCAACGGCGGCAACACCTACGCCTCGGGCGCGAAGCAAAACGCCTTCATGCTGGGTCTGTCGGTTCCGGTCGGCACGGCTACCAGCCTGTTCGCGACCTACCAGCACCAGACCCTGGGCGGTGCGGGTTCGGACGCCATCCTCAGCACGTCGGCTGCTCGCTCGGCTCAAAACACCTTCGGCGTCGGCGCGACTTACAGCCTGTCCAAGCGTACCAACCTGTTCGCCGTCGTCGGCTATGTCGACGGCTACCAGAACGTCTCCGGCCAGAAGGATACGGCCGGCGTGATCGGTATGCGCCACCAGTTCTGATCTTGCGCAGGGCTCAAGCCCTGTGCCTGAATCCGAAGCATGCAAAACTGCCCCAGCGCAAGCTGGGGCAGTTTTTTTATTCCGCTTTCAGAGGAAAATTCACCGCCACATGCGTCTCAAATCCAGAGCCACGCCCTCCAGGCAAAACAAAGCGGCTTGAAGGATGTACCTTCAAGCCGCTTTACGTTTATTCAAACAAAAATTGGTGCGCCCGGCAGGATTCGAACCCACGACCCCTTGGTTCGTAGCCAAGTACTCTATCCAACTGAGCTACGGGCGCATTTTACTTTTATTGCCACGTGGCTGTTTCAAGCCAATAGCCAAAAAAGCAAAGAAAAAGATTATACCCGCTTTTCAGAAAATCGGCTCAGGCCGCAAAGAATCTCTCTGATGCGGTTTCCCCACAGACAAACGGTGGCGGATTTGTTATAAATATAAGACTCAGTTACTTTATTTGCGCGAAACGCAACGTTAGAGGTATTTCGTCCGCCCCCCTAATTTTGCACGCGTCTCCAGGCGCTGCTCAATGCGGGTAGTCGGTCTCATGAAGAGTCTTTTGCTGTCAAAAAAGAGTCTTTCGCCGCCAAAAAAATGAACGCCCCGCAAATCCAGCAAAATCGCGATACGGAAATCAGAGGCACCGATCCTGGGGATCCCAGGGCCGCCTATGGCATCCTGAACCCCCTGGCAATAAACCGCTACCTGATGCAGTCCGTGAAAAACGGTGATCTGTTCACTGTTAATTTTCGCGGCCAGCAGTTCATCACCTGCCTGCTTGATATCGACTCGCGGGAAGACGCACTCATCTTCGATTCGAGCCAGGTACAGGAAGAGAATGCGGCCTTGATCGCCTCGCCGCGCTGCCGGCTCAAGGGACAAAGCGGCGGCGTGACCGTCGAGTTCGACTTGCCAGGCGTGCGAGCCACCCAATTCGAGGGCCGCTCGGCGCTCAAGTCTGCTTTGCCTTCGGTGCTCTTCTACATACAGCGCCGTCAATTCTTCCGGGTCAACACGCCCGTCATCGATCCTTTTCACTGCTCGGGCAAGATGCTGCTTTCGCACGGCGGCGAGCGTGAGTACGACGTCGAAATACACGACTTGTCGCTAAGTGGCATAGGCCTGCGTTCGGTCGATTCCATCGACGCAGGCACGAGGCTGCCCGATGCCTACATCGACCTTCGCGGCGCCGGCGCCCTGGAAACCGACCTGTGCGTGGCCAACTGCAAGACCATCGAGTTGGCAAACCGCAAGCAGGTCTATCACGTCGGCTGCATTTTCGAAAACCTGTCGCTGCAGCAGGAAATCAAGCTGCAGCGGTATATCCACCAGGTCGAGAAAGAGCTGGCGATGCTCAAGAGCGCGAAAGAGTAGGTTTTTCCTCTCTGGCCTTCGCGCGATGAACGGCGACGACAAGCCCGCAAGAGGCATCCCTACTTTACGCGGCGCATAGGTTGCTTGCTCGAAGAAAGCCGACGCAATCGCCTGGGCAGCCAGTTTCCGCCGCTGCACGACCGCGGGTACCGTATAGCCATCGGGCGACATCGGACTCAGCTCACTCAGCGCTGTCTCATCTGTGTAAAGGGGCGCGCCTGGGCGCTGATGAAGATCGACCAGGCGTTCATCCAGGCCCTGGCGCTGGCCCCTGGCCCCGATATCCACCAAAAGATCGTCCACGCGCCCCCGGCTACGGGCCGGGGGCGCTGGAACTGAAAACAGTGGCCGATGGCACCGAAGATCAGCAATCCCCAGTGCTGCGGCGCGAGTGGGACTGCGATTAGCGGCAGGGCTGCGCGATACATCGTCCCCTGGCGGGAACCGGAATTTTTGCGTTTTCCGCGGGAGCGGGCCGGCATGCATGCCCGCGCGGCTGGGCTGGATGGCGGCGGCCCGCTTAGGCGCGCACGTCCGCCTGCGCACCGCCGCGGGCCCAGGGTTGGCCGGCGAAGCTCTCGATGAGATAGTCGATGAAGCCTTGCACGCGCGCGGGCCGCCTGCGTCCAGGCGGAGTCAGAATATGAAGCACGATGGGATCGACCTGCCAATCTTCCATGACGGCTTGCAGCCTGCCTGCCTGGATATCCTTCCAGACCAGGAACTCCGGCTGCAGCGCCAGTCCCAGCCCGGCCTGCAGTGTATGCTCGAGGGCTTCGGCATTGTTGACCCGCAGCGCCGCCTCGATCGGCTGCGCGAACTCGCCGTGGCGCTCGTGGCGGAATTTCCAGCTCGCGCCATCCTGGGAGTAGGCGTATTGCAAAGCGCGATGCCCGGCCAGTTGGCGCGGATGATCTGGCAGGCCATGGCGTTCGAAATAGGCGGGCGAGCCGACCAGCAGGATGCGCACGCTGCAAAGGCGCCGCGCCAGCAGACTGGAATCGGCCGGGCAGGAAATGCGCAGCGCCAAGTCAAACCGGTTTGCAACCAGATCGACCTGTTCGTCGCTGAACTCGATATCCAGGTTTACATCGGGATGCCTCTTCATGAACGGCGGCAGTGCCGGCGCCAGATGGGACAGCCCGAACGACATCGGCGCTGCGACCCGTACCGGACCCCGCAGGCTGGTAGACCGCTCGGCCAGCGCCGCCTCGGCGGCCTCGCCCTCTTCCAGAAGGCGCGCGGCATGCTTGAGCGCCGCCAGTCCGCTATCGGTCAGGGCCATGCGCCGCGACGTGCGATGAAACAGTGTGATGTTCATCCGCGCTTCCAGTCGCGCGACCGCCTTGGATACGGTGGCCTGGGATAAGGCGAGTTCGGCGGCAGCGCCGGCAAATGTTCCGACTTCGGCAATCTTGGCGAAGATGGCCCACGCCGGCAGGTCAGGCATTTTTTTCATGCGGCTTGTGTAAACGGTTCGGTGCGATCGATTCTACCGATCGAACCTGCGATGGACAACGACGATGCAGCGCGGACCGAGCGGGACGCACCTGCCTGCCTGGCGCCCTGAGCGAGGCTCGCCCCCATCGCAGCAAAAATGGAAAGCATGCTATTGCCGTCCGGTCATTTCTCTGACGCCGTCTAGTCCTTAGACTGCAGGTCGGTCGGCCTCGATGAAGTGGCGAAAGATGTCACGCCAGCGCGGCGCACTCCTGTTCAGAATCCGTAAAGGGAACTCTTTCATGTCCAAGTATCTCGAAGTCCTGACCCCGCAGAATTGCCAGATCATCTTCATCGACCAGCAGCCGCAGATGGCATTCGGCGTGCAGTCCATCGACCGCCAGGTCCTGAAGAACAACGTCGTGGGCCTGGCCAAGGCAGCCAAGGCGTTCGGCATTCCGGCCACCCTCACCACGGTGGAAACCGAGAGCTTCTCCGGCCACACCTACCCGGAACTGCTGGCCGTGTTCCCGCAACACAAAATCCTGGAGCGCAGTTCGATGAACTCCTGGGACGACCAGAATGTGCGCGACGCCCTTGCCGCCCATGGCCGCAAGAAGGTCGTGGTGTCCGGTCTGTGGACCGAAGTGTGCAACACCACCTTTGCCCTGAGCGCCATGCTCGAAGGCGACTACGAGATCTACATGGTGGCCGACGCGTCGGGCGGCACCTCCCTGGATGCGCACAACTACGCCATGCAGCGCATGGTGCAGGCCGGCGCCGTACCCGTGACCTGGCAGCAAGTGCTGCTCGAATGGCAGCGCGACTGGGCGCGCAAGCAGACCTACGACGCCGTCATGGACATCGTCAAGGAACACTCCGGCGCCTATGGCATGGGCGTGGATTATGCCTACACGATGGTTCACGATGCGCCCGAGCGCGTGCGGCACGGCGAACGCGTCGGCCCCAATCCTGCCACCAGGTAGTCCCGCCGGCCGCGCGGCACTGCCAGAGATCGAGGTACTGCATGAAACTCTATGTTCTGTCGCTAGGCGCCGGCCTGCTGGTCGGCATCGTCTACAGCCTGCTGCATGTGCGCTCTCCCGCGCCGCCCCTGGTGGCGCTGATCGGTTTGCTCGGCATTCTGGTCGGCGAGCAGGTCATCCCGGTAGGCAGGCAATTGCTGCAAGGCTCGGCCTTCTGCGCCGCATGCGAAGCGACGCAGGCGACAAGCCATGTGCTCGGGCAGCTGCCGGGGCGGCATGCCGCCCCGCAGGGGGCCCAGGACGAGCCGCGCCCATAGGCCTGCAGGGCGATAGCACGGCCCAATACATCAAATCAGCAAGGAGTCCCCACCATGACCGACCCCAGTCCCGACATCATCTTTCACAACGCCCGGATCACCACGCTCGACCGCGCCAAACCGGTGGCCAGCGCCGTGGCGATCAAGGCCGGCAGGTTCGTGGCCGTCGGCAGCGAGGAAGATGTCATGCCGCTGGCGGGCAGCAATACCCGCGTCCTCGACCTCAAGCGCAGGCCCGTCCTGCCGGGGCTGTTCGACAACCACACCCACGTGGTGCGTGGAGGCTTGAACTACAACATGGAATTGCGCTGGGACGGTGTGCGCTCGCTGGCCGACGCGATGGACATGCTCAGGCGCCAGGTCGCCATCACGCCAGCGCCGCAATGGGTGCGCGTGATCGGCGGTTTCACCGAACACCAATTCGCCGAAAAGCGCCTGCCCACCCTCGATGAAATCAACGCCATCGCGCCCGACACGCCGGTGTTCCTGCTGCATCTGTACGACCGCGCGCTACTGAACGCCGCGGCATTGCGCGCCGTGGGCTACACCCAGGACACGCCGGAGCCGCCGGGCGGCCAGATCATGCGCGATGCCGACGGCAACCCCACCGGACTGCTGCTGGCCAGGCCCAACGCGACCATTCTCTACGCCACCCTGGCCAAGGGTCCGAAGCTGCCGCTGGATTATCAGATCAACTCCACGCGCCACTTCATGCGCGAACTCAACCGCCTGGGCGTGACCGGCGTCATCGATGCCGGCGGCGGCTACCAGAACTACCCCGATGACTACGAAGTCATCCAGAAACTGGCCGACGCGGGCCAGATCACCGTGCGTCTGGCCTACAACTTGTTCACGCAAAAACCCAAACAGGAAAAAGAGGACTTCCTCAAGTGGACCTCGTCGGTCAAGTACAAACAGGGCGACGACTATTTCCGCCACAACGGGGCGGGCGAGATGCTGGTTTATTCCGCGGCCGATTTCGAGGATTTTCGCGTCGAACGCCCCGAGATGCCACCGCAAATGGAGGGCGAGCTCGAGGAAGTCGTGCGCGTACTGGCGCAGAACCGATGGCCCTGGCGCCTGCACGCCACCTACGACCAGACCATCTCGCGCGCGCTCGACGTATTCGAGAAGGTCGACCGGGACACGCCGCTGGCAGGCATCAACTGGTTCTTCGACCATGCCGAGACGATCTCGGACAAGTCCATTGACCGCATCGCCGCCCTGGGCGGCGGCATTGCCGTGCAGCATCGCATGGCCTACCAGGGCGAGTATTTCGTCGAGCGCTATGGCGCGCAAGCCGCCGAGGCGACCCCGCCCATCAAGCGCATCCTGGAACGGGGCGTCAAAGTCTCCGCGGGCACCGATGCCACGCGCGTCGCTTCGTACAATCCCTGGGTATCGCTGTCGTGGATGGTTACCGGCAAGACCGTGGGCGGCCTGCGGCTCTATCCGCAGCGCAACCTGCTGGACCGCGAGACGGCGCTACGCATGTGGACCGAGAACGTGGCCTGGTTCTCGAACGAGGAAGGCCGCCGCGGACGCATCCAGGCCGGCCAGCTCGCGGACTTCATCGTGCCGAGCAAGGATTATTTCGGCGTGCCCGAAGACGAGATCTCGTTCCTGACCTCGCACCTGACCGTGGTGGGCGGCCGCGTGGTCTACGGCGAAGGCGATTTCGCCGCTCTGGACGACAATCCCCTGCCGCCGGCCATGCCCGACTGGTCCCCCACACGCCTGTTCAAGGGCTACGGGGCCTGGGGCGAGCCTGAAGGCGCCGGCAGAAATTCGCGCTATCCGCGCTACCAGGCCATGGCCTCTTGCGCATGCTCGAGCGCATGCGGTCTGCACGGCCACGACCACGCCCAGGCCTGGGCCTCGAAAACACCGGTATCGGACCTGCAGGGCTTTTTCGGCGCCCTGGGGTGTTCCTGCTGGGCCGTGTGACCACATCAGGCGGACTTCACCATGCATCGACTCGCATCCTCCTACCGCATGCCGCCCGCAGCCGTCCGCGCCCTCCTGGGCGGCAGGACGGCGCGCGTGGCGGCCTATCTCGGCCTGTGCGCCGCTTACATACAGGGCGGCCTGGTCAAGCTCACCGACTTCCCTGGAGCAATCGGCGAGATGACGCATTTCGGCCTGTCGCCCGCGCCGCTGTTCGCGGTGCTGGTGATCGCGCTCGAACTGGGCGCCTCCGCGATGATCATCGCAGGATGGCTGCGCTGGCTGGGCGCGCTGGGACTGGCAGGCTTCACCCTGATGGCAACGCTGATTGCGTTGCGCTTCTGGGAGATGCCCGCCGGCCCGGAACGCTTCATGGCGGCCAATTCCTTCTTCGAGCACCTCGGGCTGGCAGGCGGCTTCCTGTTGGTCGCCTGGCTCGATCTGCAGCAAGCACCGGTCTCATAAGGCGTCGCCGTCCAGCGGCACTTTTCGCACCAGAAGACACGCTGCTCGCTCGCTCAAGCTCTCCAGATGGGAACAAATATGGAACAACCCACCGCATCCCCCCGATTGACCAGTTTGCTCGGATTCAACGCCGGCTATGTGGATACTGCCGGATTTCTGGCCCTGAATGGGCTCTTCACCGCCCACGTAACCGGCAACTTCGTCACGCTGGCCGCCTCGCTGGTGCACGGCACGAACGGAGCCCTGGCGAAACTGTCGGCTCTGCCGGTGTTCTGCGTACTGGTCGTGCTGTCGCGCCTGACGCGCTCGGTGGGCGGACTCATGGCGACCAAGATTGTCCTGCTCGCGGCGGCTGCGGTGCTCATGATCGCGTACGGGCCATTTCCGGACAGCGATGCCGGACCGGCCTTCGCGGCCGGCATGCTACTGGTAGCCGCCATGTCCGTGCAGAATGCCGTCCAACGCATGTACCTGACGAGCGCGCCGCCGTCGACGCTCATGACCGGGACGACCACGCAGATCATGCTCGACCTGGCCGATCTGCTGCGCGGTGCGGATTCTGCCGCGCGGACCGCGGCGTGGGCGCGCTTGCGCAAGATGGTGCCTGCCGTCCTGGTCTTCGCGGCTGGCTGCGCCGCGGCCGCGCTGGCTTATGTCTGGATGGGAATGTGGTGCTTCGCCCTGCCGCCGGCCGTGGCGGCCATGGCGGCCATGGCAATGGATAGCGGCCCGTGCGGCGCGTGACTGCGCCAGCCCTGTGGCCGCCCGCGCCTAAGCCGACGCATCCTCCCGGATCTTGTGCGGATCGGCCACATCGACCAGTTTTGGATGCACCATCCATTCGTGCCCTTTGAACATGCCCTTCCAATAGACAAAAGGCAGGATGCGTTCCTTGAGCAGCCAGGCCAAGCGGGACGGCCGCGTACCGTCGATAAGCCAGGTGGGAAAACTGGGCGCCACTTTCCCGCCGTAAAGAAATTCCGCCAGGACGATCTTGCCGCGCTCGACGGTCAGGGGGCAGGACCCGTAGCCGTTGTACTGCGCCTGGCCCTTGGCCAGACCCAGCGCTGCAAGGACGTTGTGCGCGACCACCGGCGCCTGCGCGCGAGCGGCCGCGGCTGTCTTGGCGTTGCCCGTATTGCCGGCATCGCCGAGCGCATGGATGTTCTCGTATTGCTTGTGCCGCATCGTGGCCGGGTCGATGTCGACCCAACCGGCCGCGTCGGCCAGCGGGCTGACGCGGATGAAATCGGGCGCCTTTTGCGGCGGCACGACGTGGATCATGTCGAAGGACTCGCGCACGGTTTCCTTGCTGCCGTCGGGCCCGGTCCTGACAAATGTAGCCGTCTTGCCAGGGCCGTCGATGGATGTCAGCGTATGGCCGAAATTCAGGTCAATGCCGTAGGCCTTCACATACTCCATGAGCGCGGGCACATACTCGGCCACGCCGAACAAGGCGGCACCGGAATTGTAGAAACCGATGTCGATATTTCGCAGCACGCCCTGGCGCCGCCAGTGATCGGCGGAAAGATACATCGCCTTCTGGGGAGCGCCGGCGCATTTGATCGGCATCGGCGGCTGGGTGAACAAGGCCCTGCCCCCTCGCAGGGACTGCACCCGCTTCCACGTGTAAGGCGCGAGATCGTAGCGGTAATTGGACGTGACGCCGTTGCTGCCCAGCGTTTCGGCCAGGCCTTCGATGCCGCCCCAGTCGAGCTTCAGGCCGGGGCAAACGACCAACTGCTTGTAGCGAACCACCCGGCATCCGTCCAGGATCACTGAATTGCTCTGCGGATCGAAAGCCGCCACAGCCGACTTGATCCACTGAGCGCCGCGCGGAATCAGCGACCCCATGGTGCGCGCCGTGTCCGGGGCCTGGAATATGCCGCGCCCGACCAGCGTCCAGCCCGGCTGGTAATAATGCACGTCGGCCGGGTCGATGATGACGACATCCAGGCCGGGATTGCGGCTTAGCATACTGGCCGTCACCGCGATGCCCGCGGCGCCGCCGCCGACGACGACCACATCGTGCGTCGCTGCGCTGATGTCCAGAGCAGTGCTTCCGGCGTTGGCGATGCGTCGCGTGACGGCGCTCATGTCGTACCCTGCGCGCTGCGCGCTTTCCAGGATATCCGTGAGGGATGATTTACCGGTCTGCGAGAGCGCCCACATCGTCGCCGATCGCATGCCGGTGCGGCAATAGGCGAGCACGGGCCTGGGCAACCTCGCCAAGGCTTCGCCGAACTGGCGCGCCTGCTCGTCGGTCACCTTGCCGGACTCGACCGGCATATAGACCGCGTCCATCCCGGCAGCGCGGGCTGCTTTCTCGATTTCGGAAAACAAAGGCTGGTCGTTGCCTTCGCCATCGGGCCGATTGCAGATCAGCGCTCGAAAGCCCGCAGTGCGCAAAGCGGCGACGTCCTGCGGAAAAATTTGCGGCGACACTGACAGTTCGGGGGTGAGTATGCGGGTATCCATGTCTTTCCTCCAGAAATAGGCGTCCGCTTGTCGTGCGGATCTTACAGCCCGTTGACGGGTATTTTGAGGTAACTCACGCCGTTGCTTTCCGGTTCGGGGAAATGTCCCGCGCGCATGTTGACCTGCACCGAGGGCAGGATCAGCACCGGCATTTCAAGCAGCGCGTCGCGCCTGGTGCGCATGGCCACGAACTCGTCCTCGCCGATGCCGTCGTGGACATGGATGTTCTGCGCGCGCTCCTGCGCGACGGTGCTGACGAACTGCAACTCCCGGCCGCCGGGCCGGTAGTCGTGGCACATGTAGAGCCGGGTCTCGGCCGGCAAGGCCAGCACCCTGGCTATGGACCGGTACAGCGCATGCGCGTCGCCCCCCGGAAAGTCGCATCGTGCCGTGCCGTAATCGGGCATGAACAGGGTGTCGCCGACGAAAGCGGCCAACTCGCGGCCATCGCCCACAACATAGGTCACGCAGGCCGGCGTATGACCCGGCGTATGCATGATCCGCGCCTCCAGCGTGCCGATGGCAAAGCTGTCCCCGTCGTCGAACAGTCTGTCGAACTGGCTGCCGTCGCGCGCAAAGTCCGCGCCCGCGTTAAATAGCTTGCCGAACACGGTTTGCACGGTCGTGATGTGCCTGCCTATGCCGACCCTGCCGCCCAGCTTTTGCTTGAGGTAGGGCGCCGCCGACAGGTGGTCCGCATGCACATGCGTCTCGAGGATCCACTGCACCGTGGCGCCCAACGCCTTGACGCGCCCGACGAGCTTGTCGGCGCTGGCCGTGGATGTGCGCCCAGACTTGGGATCGTAGTCAAGCACGCTGTCGATCAGCGCACACTGCCCGCTCGCTTCATCCAGGACGATGTAGCTCATCGTCGAGGTATGGATATCGAAATAGCCTTCGATTTGCATTGCATTCTTCTCGATCATGATTGCTCCCGCGCAGCCTGCCAGCTTTCGATGGGAAATGATCCCGGCCCTGCCTGTTGCTTCCGACACGTACCGCTGGCTTTTGTCGCGCCGAAAAGCCTTGCTTGTTTATACTTAATAGAAATATACTTATTATTATAAGTAATTTGTTGCGGGCAAGGCAAGACCCCCTCTGCGGGTCGACGCCCCTGAGGAGAAGCATCGATGCTCTCGGCGGTACAGTATTTGTTGGGAGGGGTCTCGGGCTCCCTGGTCGGCTTCACCTTGGGCCTAGTCGGCGGCGGCGGGTCCATCCTGGCCGTGCCTTTCATCGTCTACCTGGTCGGGGTAACGGATCCCCATGTGGCCATCGGGACCAGCGCGTTCGCGGTCGCTGCCAATGCCGGCGCCAATCTGCTGGCGCACGCGCGCAGAGGCACGGTGAAATGGTCGATCGCCGGCCCCTTCGCGGCCGCGGGCGTCATCGGCGCCATGCTGGGCTCGTCCCTGGGCAAGGCCGTCGACGGG
This sequence comes from Bordetella sp. FB-8, assembly GCF_000382185.1. Taxonomy (NCBI): domain Bacteria; kingdom Pseudomonadati; phylum Pseudomonadota; class Betaproteobacteria; order Burkholderiales; family Alcaligenaceae; genus Bordetella; species Bordetella sp. FB-8. Next base: position 214,078 of record NZ_KB907784.1, read on the forward strand.
CAGAAACTGCTGGCGGCGTTCGCGCTGCTGATGCTGGTCGTCGGCGTGCTGATGCTGCGCAATCGCGGCGGCAGCGAGACCGCCGCGGCGCAACCCGTGCGGCACCGGTCGGCGCGCGTTTGCGCAATGGGAGGACTGACCGGCCTGCTCTCAGGCTTTTTCGGTATCGGCGGCGGGTTCCTGATCGTTCCCGGTCTCATGTACTCGGCCAGGGTGCCCATTCTCTATGCCGTCGGCTCCTCACTGGTGGCGGTGACGGCTTTCGGTCTGACCACGGCCGTCAACTATGCCTGGGCCGGCTGGGTGGACTGGCCGCTGGCTTTCGTCTTCATCGGCGGGGGCATCCTCGGGGGACTGGTCGGCACGCAGTTCGCGCACGGTCTGGCAAAGCGCAAGGGCATGCTCAACCTGGTGTTCGCCGGGCTCGTCTTCGTGGTCGCGATCTACATGCTTTACCGCAGCGGACCCGCACTGGGCAAGTGGTAGATCGCTGCAGCCTTTATCCGTTGGCCGGCATGTGCGTGCCGATGGGCTTACCCGATGTCTGGGTCTTTGATCGGACGCACGCAGATTGACGTGAAGCGTGGGCGGTTATGTCGCGCCCCTCTTCCCGACCCGTTCAACGCGCGTGCGCCCCGGCAGCCAGCGCCGCGGCAGGCGCCGACTGCAGCAGTGCCTCCAACCGCTCGATGCGGTGCCGATGCGGCGTGGTGATGGCATAGAAGTGCTCTTGCAACTGCGGGCACTGCCCGGCGAGGCAAAGCAGCCCGTTGCTCAATTCATCTTGAACCACCACTTCGGGCAATACCGCGAGCCAGCCGCTGTCGCGGGCAATCAGCCGAAGCATGGCCATGTCGTCCACTTCGGCGCGCACCTGGGGCTTGACCTGCGCGGTGATGCACAGCGCATCGAACTGGGAGCGCACGGCATGATGTCTCCCGGGCAGCGCGATTTCCAACCCGTCCAGATCCTGCGGCACACGCAGATGCTTCCCGCGCCAAAGCCGTGACGGACCGATCAGGGACAGCGGCTGCCCACCAAGAAACCGGCTGTGCAGCGGACGCTGGGGATCGGCGGTGACCGGTTCGTTGGCCAGCACCAGATCCAGTTGATGCTCGGCCAGACGCTTCAGAAGATGCTCCAGCGGGCCGGACTCCAAGGTCAAAACAACCGAGGCATCGCTCAGGAGGGGGCGGAACAGATTTTCCTGGTAGTTGCGCGACATGGTGGACACGCTACCGATGCGCAAGCGCATGACGCCTTCGCTATGGCCCTGCAGCCGCCCCAGCAGTTCTTGCCCCAGGCCGAAGATGTTCTCGGCATAGGCCTGAACCAGATGGCCGGTTTCGGTCAGCACCAAACGCCGCCCCTCGCGTATGAACAACGCATCGCCCAGGCGTTCTTCCAGTTGCCGGATTTGCGCAGACAGGGATGACTGCGACGTGTGCAGTTCCTTGGCCGCACGCGTCAGATGCCCGAGTCGGGCGACACGCCAAAAATACAGCAGGTGATGGAAGTTCAGTTGCTCAAGATTCATTGTTCTATTTTATGTATGTTTTTGTTCTTATCAATATATTTTACAGAATTAATAATGCGCTGCAACATGAGGCCTATCGACTCTTTTTAGACAAAAATCATGTCCGCCACGCCTGCATTGATTCCATTGCTTCCTGCCGTGTTGATGGCAATGGGAGCGCTTATCTTGAGCCGATTTGCTGCGATAACTCGACCATGGCGCGTCTTCATGCCGCTTTGCGCGCTTGCCTGTGTCGCCAGTCTTTACGGCGCATGGCCGCACGCGCAACGGCCGACAGGGTTGCCATGGCTGGCATTGACGCCTTTGAGCGGCCTGCTGGCCGCGCTGGTGCAATGGCTGGGAACGGTGATTGGGGCGTTTTCCGCGCGCTACCTCGAAGGAGAGGGCGGCCAAAAGCGCTACGCCGCATCGCTGACAGGCATGCTGGCCGCGGTGCACCTATTGCTGCTGGCAAACCACTGGCTCGTGCTGATCGCGGCCTGGTCCCTGATCGGCGTGGCCTTGCAGCACTTGCTGTGCTTTTATGGCGAACGCCCGTTCGCACGCCTGGCGGCGCACAAAAAGCGTTTGGCCGATCGCCTGGCCGACCTGCTATTGCTGGCCGCAGCGCTGCTGGCATGGCATGAGGCCGGCAGCGGTTCGCTCAGCGATCTCGCCAGCTATATCTCTGTGCACGGCGCCAGTCCCGCACTACAGTGCAGCGCTGTTTGCCTCGCGCTGGCGGTGGTTCTGCGCACGGCCTTGCTGCCGGTGCATGGCTGGCTGATCCAGGTCATGGAGGCGCCCACGCCGGTTTCCGCGCTGCTGCACGCAGGCGTCGTGAACCTGGGCGGGTTCGTACTGATCCGCTTTGCCACCTTACTGGACCACGCGCCCGCCGCGCGCTGGCTGCTGGTGGCCATGGGCTTGACCACGGCGGTATTGGCCGGCCTGGTCATGCTCACCCGCATCACCATCAAAGTGCGGCTGGCCTGGTCTACCGTCGCGCAGATGGGTTTCATGGTGCTCGAGTGCGGCCTGGGGCTGTATACCTTTGCGGCGCTACACCTGTTGGGACATTCGCTCTATAAGGCGCACCATTTTCTGTCGGCCTCCAGCGTGGTGCGCCAGGCCCGCCTGCAGATGATGCAAGACCCGGAGTCCGTCCATCCCGCCAGCCTGCTGGTGGCGCCGGTGGCCGCAGCCGCAGTGCTGCAGACGCTGCACGGGGCCGGCGGGGCCGCGGCCTGGCCGTGGTGGTGGACCGTCTCGCTGGCCCTGGCCTGGGCGCCGCTTCTGTGGCTGCCTCGAAAACATGCGATCGGTGCGACCCTGCGCCGAGCCGTCGCCGGACTGATCATGCTTGCAGGGCTGGGGGTTGCAGCGTCGCTGGCGCATATCCTGCCCCTCGGTTTGCGCGACGCCCCCGGGACGGCGTCTGGCTTGCTGGCTTTGTCCGGGTTGGCGGCACTGTACGGTTGCCTGACCTTGCTGCAGTGCCGTGCGCAGACCTTGGCGACATGGCGATGCTGGAGCTATGCCGGCTTCTATATCGATGAGTACTACACACGGTTGACTCTGCTGTTGTGGCCCACCCCTTGGACGGCAGCGGCGACGCCCGCGGCCCCCAACCCTGCGACCTGGACTGCCAACGCCAACGCCAACGCCAGCGCGGCAAACGTCTACTAACTCCAGGAACTCGACACACATGAATGCCCTTGATCTCGCCCCGCAAGCGAACGAAGCCTCGATCGTCCAGAACGAAGCCGTCTTGAACGGGCATGCAAGCGTGGAAGCAGCCTGCGAACAGGCCTGCCAAGCCATCGCTCCCGCCTGGCCTCTGGATCGCTCCATCGCCGTCAATCCGCACTGGGCCCGCATCCGCATGCCGGTGCGATCGGTGGCCGCGCGCATGGCCGTGTTCGGCCGTATCCAGGTATTTGCTCCCCGCGCCCTGCAGCGCCAGGCCTGGCAGGAGGGGCGAATTAACGCCACCGACCTGGCCCACGCCCTGGCCATGCTGCCTGCGGGAGACGCCGCAGCCTGGACCGTGGAACGTCTGGTCGCGGTCCTGGACGCGGCGTTGCGCACACCTCAGCTGCCACTGCTCATCGACATCCTGGACAGCGATCCCCACCGCAATACACGGCTGTCATGGCGACAAGCCATCACGCATCAGGTCAGCCAGACCTGCGCCGCTTATTTCGACACGCAGCAGGCCGAGTGGCCGCCCGAGCGAAGCCAAGGCCTTTATGCATTCTGGCGCGATACGCTGAGCCACGACCATGGCATCGGCACGCTGATGGGGCTGCCGAATCTGGGCAAGGCGCTGGGAGCGCTGCCGGCCACGCGGGCGTCCGCGGAACGCTGGGCGATGGAGCGCCTGCAGCTTGCGCCGTCCTTGTGGGCGGATTACCTGGAGGCCGTGCTGCTGACCATCAACGGCTGGGCATCATGGTGTTCTTACTTGCGCTGGCAGGCAGCGCAGCAGGGACGCGTCGATCCGCATTTGCGCGACCTGCTCGCCATTCGCCTGGCCTGGGGCGCCATTTTGCTGGACGGCAAGGACGATGCCGACACACGCCAGGCTTTGGGTTCCCTGCAGCGCGCCTGGCGCCAAGCCCCTGCCCTGCTGGCGCAATGCGCGCAGGAACTGCAGGCCGACGAGATCTGGCAATCGGCTCTGGAGATCGGCTACCAGCGGCAATTATCCGAACGACTTGCCACGGCCAGGCCGCCTACGGATTCCGGGGAGAAAATCGAAGCGCAGACTGTTTTTTGCATTGACGTGCGCAGCGAACCCTTGCGCCGCGCACTGGAAGCCACTTGGCCGGCCGTGCAGACCATCGGCTTTGCCGGATTCTTCGGTTTGCCGATGGCCTACACGCCGTTGGGAACGACGTTGCGGCGGCCACAGTTGCCGGGACTGCTACCCGCTTCCCTGGACGTAACAGAGCAGATCATCACCGCTGAAAGCGCCCATGCCGAGCAGGATGCCGCGCTGCAGGATACGGCCCGCCGCGCCAGGGAGAATCGTCTGGCCCTGTCGCGACAATGGTTGAACGCCAGCCGCTGGCCGGGTGCCGCGTTTTCCTTTGTCGAGGCGGCGGGGGTGGGCTATCTGGCCAAGCTCGGGCAATGGCTGCACCCGTCGGCAAGCGCCCGCGTAAACGATGACTTGAACGGCCTGCCTGCTCGTCTGCGCCCCCTGTGTCGTCCCGCGCTGCAGGGACTGGACACCGACACCAAAGTGGCATTGGCCGCGCGCGTGCTCAAGGCCATGGGCTTGGAGCGGGAATTCGCGCCACTGGTGGTGTTCATCGGCCATGGCAGCCAGACCCGCAACAACGCCCAGGCTTCGGCTCTGGATTGCGGGGCCTGTTGCGGGCAAACCGGCGAGGCCAATGCCCGCAGCCTGGCAAGGCTGCTCAACGAAACGGCGGTGCGTGCCGGGCTGGCGCAGCAAGGCATCAGTATCCCCGCGGACACCCGGTTCGTAGGCGCCCTGCACAACACCACAACTGACGAGACCGAAGGCTTCGATCTGGATTTGCTCGAAACTGCCGCACGCGAACGCTACGAGAAGCTGGACGCGGCGTTGCGCAGCGCCGGCGACCACGTAAGGCGCGAGCGAGCGCCGCGCCTGGGACTGACTCCTCGCGACGGGCATGCACAGTTGCTAAAACAGTTGCGCCGCCGTGCCAACGACGGCGCCCAAAACCGCCCGGAGTGGGGCCTGGCGGGAAACGCCGCATTCCTGATCGCGCCGCGCTGGCGCAGCAAAGATGTGGCCTTGGAGGGCCGGTGCTTTCTGCATGATTACGACGCAAGCCAGGATCCACAAGGGACATTGCTGGAGCAGCTGATGACCGCGCCCATGCTGGTCACCCACTGGATCAACTGGCAGTACCATGCCAGCACCTGCGATCCCGAGCACCTGGGTAGCGGCAACAAGCTTTTGCACAATGTGGCGGGCGGGGTCATCGGCGTATTCGAGGGCAACGGCGGTGATCTTCGCATCGGCCTGTCGCGGCAGTCGCTGCATGACGGTGCGCGCTGGGTACACGAGCCACTGCGGCTGACGGTAGCCGTCGACGCCCCGGCCTGGGCCATCGAGCGTGTTGTGAGCTCGCATGCGGTAGTGCGGCAACTGGTCGAGAATGGCTGGCTGCACCTGTGGCGCTGGACCGGCGATGAGCGACTGGTACGCTATGCACGGGGTCAATGGCATGCCCTGCCCTGGCGCTGACCGCAATCGGACGGCTGGGTTGGATTTGAATCGTTGCCCTGGATGCGGCCGTTTTTTCGCTGCGGCATGTCTCACCTCGATTTTCCCTGAAACAATACCGCCAACCCACTATGCCAAGAATTGAATAAGCGGCCTACCTCCAAGACATCAAGAATAGGAAATGAATCATGTATCCGCCGGGATGTCCTTCCAATGAAGAGGTGCGTTTGTCCAAACTAATCGATCTGGGCATTCTGGACACTCCTGCCGACGACGAGCTGGACAGGGTTACCCGCCTGGCCAGAAAAATATTCGATGTCGACACCGCGCTGGTGTCGCTGATCGACGAGAAACGGCAGTGGTTCAAATCGGCCGCTGGGCTCGACACGAAGCAAACGCCGCGGGACATCTCGTTCTGCGGCCACGCCATTCTCGGAGACACCACATTCGTCGTCAACGACACGTCAAAGGATGATCGGTTTTTCGACAACCCCTTGGTTACCGGAAAACCCTTCATACGATTCTATGCAGGCCATCCCCTGCAATCGATCGAGGGGTACAACCTGGGGACGCTGTGCATCCTGGACTCGACGCCCAGAGAATTTTCCCAGGAAGAAGCCGAACGCCTCGTAGATCTCGCGAAGATCGTCGAAAAATATCTCCAGACGCTTGAAGTGTCGCGCAGCAGTCAGAGAATCGAAAATCTCCTGCAAAACACCAACTCCCTGCTGGAGCGAACGATACATTCGCTCGGCGTTGGAATGATCTGGCTCTCGCGCGATGCGACCGTAGTCCAGATGAACCATGTCGCATGCGAAATTCTGGGCTACTCCCCTTTCGATCTCAGGAACAAGTCTTTCTACGATATCGCCCACGACGAAGAACAGGAAAAGCTGAGAGATTTCTTCAGCAATCCCTTTATCGCGGGAACGGCAGCCTGCACGCAGGAAATTCGCCTGCACGACCATGAAAACTCATCGCGATGGATTCAGCTCAACCTCTCCGTCCTGCAGGAAGGCGGCATGGCAACCCGGTACTTCATCGGCATACTGACCGACATCTCCGACAGAAAGCGTATCGAGAAAGATCTGGAAAAACTGCGGCTGTCGCTGGAGCAACGGGTGGCTGCGCGGACCCAGAAACTCAAGCAGTCGATTGCCATCCTCAACCAGGAAATCGAGCGGCGCCATCGCTCCGAGAAAAATCTGGAGCAAGAAAAAGCGCATTTCGTGGCAACGCTCGAAAACGCAAACGATGCCTTCGTGGAAATCGACAGCCGCGGCCGGATTCAAGGCTGGAACAGGGCAGCGGAAAAAATGTTCGGCTGGAGCAAGAACGAGGTTCTCGACCAGGATCTGGCCGAGATCATCATTCCGTCCGAAGCGCGGACTAAGCACCATGCCGGGTTTTCGCGCTTTGTCAGCACGGGTAAAAGCGAAATGATGGGCAAGCGAATCGAAATGACGGCGCAAAAAAAATCCGGCGAATCGTTCCCTGTGGAAATGACGCTGGGTTTTGCGAAGACCCATAGCTCGCTGTTCGTCAACGCCTTCCTGCGCGACATATCCGAGCGCAAGAAACTGCAAATCAAGCTGGAAAAAGAAGCCCTTCACGACGCGCTGACGGGCCTGCCTAACCGGCGCTATTTCATGCGCCTGTTGAAGGAGTCAAGCAATAGCGCATACGAGGACGGCCGAGGAATAGCGCTGCTTTTTCTGGATCTGGACGGCTTCAAGAACATAAACGATACCTACGGGCATGAGTTCGGCGACAAGGTTTTGTCGACCTTTGCGAAAACGCTCCAGAGTTGCGTTCGCAATTCAGATCACGTTTGCCGGCTGGCGGGGGATGAGTTCACGGTCATTCTCAACAACCTGAAAAATCCGCTTCTGGACGCGCAGTCTGTCGCACAGAAAATCATCGCGCGAACCAAGGCGATGGGGGCAATAGAAGGAACCGAACTGTCCTGTTCCACCAGCGTGGGAATCGCCATTTCAGACTCCCGCCGCCCGCGCAGCGACAAGGAATTGTTGAAATTGGCGGACGAGACAATGTACAAAGCCAAGTCTGCAGGCAAGGATCGGCTTTATATCGCTTAAGAACGCCGGCCCTGTGCGCGCATGAAATTCTCGAACGCCGATGGCTGCTCTTCAGCGTCGTTGCCCTCTGGAAGATCCTGAGTGAAGTAGCTGGATTTTTTGTAGCCCGTCTGCTTCAGCCACTCAATTATGTCTTCACGCAAGAATCTATGAAGTCTGACAGACTGTTGGGCGACTTCAAACGTCAGCTTAGGGATGCTGCCTTTCGCTAAGAAGCACTTGTAGGCCTCTCTGACTTGGATACTCGGCAAATTATGTTTCGATACTGCAATAGCCGACATCCGCTCCCCCATCCTTTCTGGCAGGCCGCAGCAATCACTGCCTGCGCGCTTGTGGCGGCGCCTTCCACCGCTTTGATTAGGGCCTTGACCGCAGGCGGTTGATTTTTGAAAAGATCTTCATCACGCGGTTCTTTGCCTGCCATCAAGCAAGCGATTTCCCACGTTGAGAATGAGCTTTGTAGGTCGTAGTGGCTAAGGTCCACTGTCTCCATCGCATCGTCCTATGCGTCGTCCAAGGTAAGAGGTGCCAGCACCAGGCCGGTGGACGTTCCGGCTGTTCTCCCCGTCGGGATAGGTGCTGGCGTGAGGGGTCAGGCCGCCATCGGCTCCACTTCGCGGGTGATCTTCGGTAGGATTTTTTTCTCTGCGATTTTCAAGTCATAGGCCTGCTGCATATTCAGCCATGACTGAGCATCGCCCCCAAAGTAGCGGGCCAGCCGCAAGGCGGTATCGGCAGTGATACCGCGTCGTTCATGCAAGATTTCACCAATCCGAGTCGCGGGAACGTGCAGAGCCACCGCCAAAGCGTTAGCGCTCATCTCTAGAGGGACTAGGTAGTCTTCCCGCAACACCTCGCCAGGATGAATCGGGCGCATGCCATTTTTGATCTTCGTCATGGTCACATCTCCTAGTGGTAGTCCACAATTTCTACATGCGTCGGCCCGTCCAGCGTCCAGACGAAACAGACGCGCCACTGGCCGTTGATACGGATACTGTGCTGGCCTTTGCGGTCGCCATCGAGCGCTTCCAGTCGGTTTCCAGGTGGAGAGCGAAGAAATTCCAGCGTGGCCGTACTGTCCAATTGCTGTAGCTTGCGCTCGGCGACCTTTCGGATATTTGCAAACCGTGGCACTCGCCCACCCTGAAACAGGGACTGGGTATCGGCGCATGAGAAAGCAAGTATCATGCAGGTACGATATAACGCCAGGCGTTATACGTCAATGTCAAGCTTATGCCTGCCGCGTCAACGCAGGCCACCGGATAGCTGCCATTGAAACTGTCGAATGCCCGTAGCAGTTCGCCCACCTTCACCGGCTCGGTGATAGCCGCAAAATTCTTGGTGACATGCCGGGGTATCGCGCCGATCAGGGCTTGAGCAGGATCGAGCTTGCATATCCCCTGCCGGATGCCATAGCGAAAGATCATGCCGATTTCCGCCCGCACCTTGTGCGCGCAGTACCGCGCCCCCCGGGCATCAATGCGCTTGAGGACATCCAGAATTTCAGGGGCATCGATTTCAGTAATGGGGCACTTGCCCAACCACGGGAACACGTCGTTTTCATCCGCCCCATCGTGTGCGTGTGCGTACTGACCGACACAGAGGGCTGACGCTCGGCCATCCAGGCGCAGGCTACTGCCTCGAATGAGTTGATAGTGGCGAGCTTGGCGGCTCGTTTGTCATCCTTGCGCGCTTGGGCGGGATCAATCCCATCATCCAGCAGCTTTCGGGCCTCCTGATGCCTCTCCAGGGCCTTAGCCAAGCCCACATCCTGATAAGTGCCGTAGGCCAGAGTCTTTTGCTTGCCCAGATAGCGATAATTCCAGCGCCAGAGCTTGCCGCCGGCCGGCATCACCTTCAGATACAGGCCAGTGCCACCGTCGGGCAAATTGTACGGCTCAGGCCGGGGCTTGGCCTGCCGGCAGGCAGTATCGGTCAGCGGCTTAGAGTCTCGCCTGACCTTGCCAGAAGTGGAGCGTTCGGTGTCCTGGTATCTGTCGGGGCTGGCTACTGAATTTCAGCAGATACCAACCAAGATACCAACAAGAATGATGGTATGGCAATGCATTGCCTTGCACAGCATTGCACAACAAAAAAGCCCTAGAACGTTGATTTCTAGGGCTTTTTGCTCTGTATTGCACTACCTTGCGCTGCTTTCTGGTGCCGTCGGCGAGACTCGAACTCGCACAGCTTTCGCCACTACCCCCTCAAGATAGCGTGTCTACCAATTCCACCACGACGGCTTCGGTCTTGCGTTTATGTCTTGCGTTTTGATTTCCGCGACCCTAAGGTCTAGCGGAAAGTCCAAAATTCTAGCATGAAAACGCCTTATTTAGCAGGCGCCGCAGGCGCGCTGGGAACCGAAGCATCCGGCTTCTTGGCCGCAGGCGCAGAGGGCACAGCCGGCGTGGCAGCGCCACCCGCGGCAGGTACTGCGGCACCCGAAGCGCCCGGCACTTCCGACCCCTGGGTCGCCGGAACGTCGCCGCCCTTGTTGCCCGGCGCCGCCTCAAAGCCCTTCATGACGCCGGACATCATCGAGCTGTTCGAGCCCGAATGGCCGGCATGCGAGAGATAGGCCAGGCCGATGGTCGTGGCGAAGAAGACCACGGCGCACCACTTGGTGGTGCGCGACAGGAAGTTGGCCGCGCCCGATGCGCCGAACAGGCTGCCGGCCGAGCCGCTGCCGAAGGACGAACCCATATCGGCGCCCTTGCCTTGTTGCAGCAGGACCAGAACGATGATTGACAGTGCCGTCAGGAATTGGACGGCCAGCAAAAGCGTGTTGAAGGACATGATGACTCCAGATCGGAAACTGTCAGGCTGCGGCGATGCGCAGGAATTCTTCGGCAATGAGGGCGGCGCCGCCGACCAGCGCGCCGTCGATGTCGGGCATGGCAAAAAGGCTGGCGGCATTGGCGGCCTTGACGCTGCCGCCATAGAGCACCAGCACCTGGGCCGTGCCCAGCGCGGCCAGCTCGGCGCGGATAGCGGCATGGACCTGCTGCGCCTGTTCGGGGGTGGCGCTGCGGCCGGTGCCGATGGCCCACACGGGCTCGTAGGCCAGGACCATGCGGGCAACGGCCTGTGCCCCCAGGGCCAGCACGGGCGCGAGCTGGCGCCGGATGACGTCCAGCGTCTGCCCGGACTCGTGCTCGGCCAGGGTCTCGCCCACGCACACGACCGGGGTCAGGCCCGACTGCAGCGCGGCGCGGGCCTTGTCGGCCACGGCCTGATCGGTCTCGCCATGATAAGCGCGGCGCTCGGAATGCCCAGCCAGGACCCAGCGACAGGCGAAGTCCTTGAGCATGGCGGCCGAGACCTCACCGGTGTAGGCGCCCTGCTCGTGCGCGCTGACGTCCTGGGCGCCCCAGGACACGACGCTGCCTTGCAGGGCCTGCGCTGTCTGGGCCAGGTAGGGAAAAGGCACACAGACGCCAACCTGGGCGTGCGGCCCCGCGTCCGCCTCGGTATTTGCCGAACGCAGCGCGGAAAGCAGCACCGCGTTTTGCGCGAGGCTGCCGTGCATTTTCCAGTTGCCCAGAACCAGCCGGGCGCGAGATTGTTGGGTCATAGCACAAACAAAGGCATTGCCGCCCGGAATCTTCCGAGCCAAACCCGCAATTGTATCCTGTCAGGGCAAAGCGTGCCCGACCCTGTTTTCAGAGATTGTTATCATGCTGCCAGGCGGTCAGTCGCCTGCGTCCCGGCGGCGCATTTCCGTACTCAGGAACCCGAATGTCCAAGACCTTCAAGATCGGCACCCGCGCCAGCCTGATGGCGGTGCGCCAGACCGAGGCCATCATCCAGGCGCTGCAGGCGCAGTTTCCCCAGCACCGCTTCGAGATGGTCACTCGCCAGGCGCGCGCCGACCTTGACCTCAAGAGCCGCCTGGGCGCCCTGGGCGGCAAGGGCGGCGCCTTTGTCACCGCCATGCACGAGATGATGCTCCAAGGCGAGGCCGACATGGTCATGCATTCACTCAAGGACCTGCCGGGCAATGAGGAATACTACGCCGACACGCGCTTTTCAATCGGCGCTTGCCTGCCGCGCAGCAATCCATGCGATGCGCTGGTGCTCAGGCGAGGGCTGGCGGCCGATGCCGTTCCCACGATGATCGGCACCTCGTCGGTACGGCGCGCCGCTTTCCTGCGCAGGCTGTACCGCGCCGCGCACGTTGTTCCCTTTCGCGGCGCGGCCGACAAGCGCGTTGCCCGCCTGGACAGCGGCACGCCCATGGAATTTAACTACGGCGGCAAGACGCCGCCGCTCGATGCCCTGGTGCTGGCACACGCGGGCCTGGATCGCATCGGCCTGGCCGGCCGCATCGCGCGGGTCTTTACGCCCGACCAGATGTGCCCGGCCGTGGGCCAGGGCGTGGTCGTGGCCGAATGCGCCACCGGCAACGAGGAAGTGCAAGCGCTGCTGGCCGCGATCAACCACCGCGACACCATGTACTGCTATCAGGCCGAACGCGCCCTCTTGCGCGCGCTCAACGGCCATTGCGATTCGCCCATCGGCGCGCACGCCTGGATCGAGGACCGCCAGCTCAAGCTGCGCGGCATTGTGGTCTCGCTCGACGGCGCCAGCGCGGTCGAAGTGTTCGACAGCAGCGGCAACATCGACCCGGTATCGCTGGGCATGCGCGCGGGGCAGCGGCTGAACAAGCTCGGCGCGCAGGCCATCATCGAAGAAACGCGCTACGCGGAGTGATCCGCGCCGCGAGGGCATGCGCTCTTGCCGCCGTGCGGGCGTGCATGATCATGGATTATCATGCTGCCTGCCTTCAGGGTGTGTGGCCGAGCGGTTTAAGGCACCGGTCTTGAAAACCGTTGCCTTGCGGAAACGATTTCCGCAACCCCCTACAATTCAGCACTGACAATGGAAGCGTGGCCGAGTGGTTTAAGGCACTTGTCTTGAAAACAAGCGACGGGTGAAACCGTCCGTGAGTTCGAATCTCACCGCTTCCGCCAGAACAATTTTGATAAATTATTGATATTTTAGGTAAATATTGACATTTGCCAATTAAAAATCAGCAAGCCAATATCAAAACAACTATCGAAAGCCGTGGTGCTGAATGCACCACGGCTTTTGTCTTTCTGGTTTGCCACAGACCCGTCTTTCCAGCAAACCGCAACCACCATTCCTCTGCAGGGCGGCAAAGTCATACGGCGCCGGCTCCGCACAGATGCCCCCCCCCGCAGCACACGGCAGTCAACGTCGGCGACTGATGCCCCCGCCAAGGTCGATCTCGGTCGCCGATGCCCCCGAGGGCTTGATAGAGAGCGTCGCTGCGGAGCAGCTGGAGCTCATGTAGCCAGCCGACCACACCAAACAACGCGAAAATTGACATCAATCGCTATGATGCAAATTTTCTTGCAAATCAAGAAAATTCAAATAAAATTTGCTTCATGACGATTGATGCAAAATTTTCTGCCGTTGGTAGCCTGGCCTCCCTGCAAGGCGGCCACCCCTTCCGGGGCTCCATAGAGGAGTCCGCGGAAGGCGGAACCCTGGCGGTGCAGATGAAGGACGTTGACCCCGACCAGGGGGTGAACTGGTCTGGCGTCATCCGCACATCCCTTGCCGGCCGTAAGCACCCAGACTGGCTCAAAGCGGGTGACGTCCTGTTCGTCTCCAAAGGTGCGCGGTTCTACGCGGTCTGCATTGACGAGCCGCCCAGTGCGGCCGTGTGCAGCCCGCACTTCTTCCTGCTTCAAGTATTGCCACGGGCCGAGCTGCTGCCAGCTTTTCTGGCGTGGCAGATCAACCAGCCCCCATTCCAGCGGCAGCTTCAACAAGCCGCTGAAGGCAGCAGCCAGCTGAGCATCCGTCGCCCCGTGCTGGAATCGCTCACGCTGTGCGTGCCGTCGCTGGCAGACCAGCAACGCATCGTTACCCTGGCCGACCTCGCCCGCCAGGAGCGACGCACCCTCCACCAACTCATTCACAACCGCGAGCAACAACTGCAGGCGCTTGCGGAAGGTCTGGCGCATGCCGCACAGACCGGGCACTGAACAACCCAGGGAACCCACACCATGAACGACACCACCACCGACATCACCGCTGTCAGCCAGGACGACATCAACGCCGCCGTCTGGGCCGCCTGCGACACCTTTCGCGGCACCGTGGACCCAAGCATCTACAAGGACTTCGTCCTGACCATGCTGTTCCTCAAGTACGTGTCGGATGTCTGGCAAGACCACTACGACGCCTACAAGAAGCAGTACGGCGATCACCCTGAGTTGATCGAAGAAATGCTCAAGAACGAGCGTTTCCTGCTGCCCGCCAGCGCCAGCTTTTATGCCTTGCACACCCTGCGGCACAGCCCCGGCAATGGCGAGCGCATCGACAAGGCCCTGCATGCTATCGAAGAGGCCAACATCACCAAGCTGCGCGATGTGTTCCAGGACATCAGCTTCAACTCCAACAAGCTGGGCGACGAGCAGCAGAAGAACGACATCCTGCGCCACCTGCTGGAGGACTTCGCCAAGCCTGAGCTGGATTTGCGCCCCAGCCGTGTCGGACAGCTCGATGTGATCGGCAACGCCTACGAGTTCCTCATCAAGAACTTTGCATCCACCAGCGGCAAGAAGGCGGGTGAGTTCTACACCCCGCCCGAAGTCTCCGCGCTGATGGCGCGCCTGATGGTGCCGCAAGAGGGCGATGAAATCTGCGACCCCACCTGCGGCTCCGGGTCGCTGTTGATGAAGTGCGGCCGCCTGATCCGTGAGAACACGGGTTCACGCAAGTACGCGCTCTATGGGCAAGAAGCCATCGGCGGCACCTGGGCACTGGCCAAGATGAACATGTTTCTGCACGGCGAGGACAACCACCGCATCGAATGGGGCGACACCCTCCGCAACCCCAAGCTGCTCGACGGCGCGGCGAGCCTCAAGCACTTCGATGTCGTGGTGGCCAACCCGCCGTTCAGCCTGGAAAAGTGGGGCTTTGAGGGCGCCGACGCCGACAAGTTCAGCCGCTTTCGCCGGGGCGTGCCGCCGCGCACCAAGGGCGACTACGCCTTCATCCTGCACATGATCGAGACCATGAAGCCCGGCACCGGTCGCATGGCTGTGGTCGTGCCGCATGGCGTGCTGTTCCGTGGCGCTGCCGAAGGCCGCATTCGCCAGAGGCTGATCGAAGAGAACCTGCTCGACGTGGTGATAGGCCTGCCCGAAAAACTGTTCTACGGCACCGGCATCCCCGCCGCTGTGCTGGTGTTCCGCAAGAACAAGGCCGACGACAAGGTGCTGTTCATCGACGCCAGCCGCGACTTCGAGGCCGGCAAGAACCAGAACCTGCTGCGCGAAACCGACCTGCAGCGCATCCTGACCACCGCCGCCACACGGCAGAGCGTGGACAAGTACGCCTACCTCGCCTCGCCAGCGGAGATCGCCGAAAACGACTTCAACCTCAACATCCCACGCTATGTGGACACCTTTGAGGAAGAAGCCGAAATCGACCTGATGGCGGTGCGCAAGGAGCGTGAGCAGCTCAAAGCCGAGCTGGCCAGCCTGGAAACCCAGATGGCTGTCTACCTGAAGGAGTTGGGCTATGAATAAACCACGCAAAACCAGCTCGGCGCAGACGACTCCTGCCCTCAACGTGCACGGTCAGGCGGCGGGAACCGAGTTCCTGCTCTACGAAACCGAAGATGGCCGCACACGGGTGGAATGCCGCTTCGTGGACGACTCGCTGTGGCTCCCTCAGGCTTTGATGGCTGAGTTGTTCCAGACCAGCAAGCAGAACATCAGCCTTCACGTCAAAAACGTGCTGGCCGAGGGCGAATTGCAGGCAGCGGCAACCGTCAAGGATTACTTGACAGTTCAAACCGAGGGTACCCGGCAGGTGCGCCGCAAGGTGCAGCTCTACAACCTCGACATGATTCTGGCCGTGGGCTACCGGGTGAAGTCACCCCGTGGCACCCAGTTCCGCCGCTGGGCCACCGAGCGCCTGGGTGAATACCTGCTCAAAGGTTTCACGATGGACGACGAGCGCCTGAAGAACCCGCCCGTGGGGGACTCGGCGTTGCCAGACCGCTTTGGCGAATTGCTGGAGCGCATCCGCGACATTCGCGCCAGCGAGCGCCGCATGTACCTGCGGGTTCGTGAAATCTTCGCCCTGGCGGCTGACTACACCCCCACGCTGCCCGAGACCACGGCCTTCTTTCGCATTATCCAGAACAAGCTGCACTACGCCGTGTCCGGCCAGACCGCCGCCGAAATCATCCGCCGCCGTGCCGACCACAACCAGCCCAACATGGGCCTGACCAGCACCCGCAAGGGCCAGGTGCAGAAAGCCGACGTGGGCGTGGCCAAGAACTACCTGAATGAACAGGAAATCACCGATCTGAACCGTATCGCCACCATGTGGTTGGACTTTGCCGAGGACCAGGCCACGCGCCGCAAAGAGGTGTTTCTGAAAGACTGGGCCGAAAAGCTCGATGCCTTCCTGAGATTCAACGACCGGCAAGTGCTGGTGGGTGCTGGCAAGGTGTCGCACAAGCAGGCGGTCGCCCATGCGCAAAACGAGTACGAGCAATTTGCAGCGCAGCGGCGGGCGGCGCTGGAGGCGGAAGGTGAGGCTTATGCCATGCGCATGCTGGGTTCGGGTTCGACCGACGACAGCGCCGTGGCAGCTTTGGGCACGGTTGCCAAGCGGCTGACGAAGAAGAAGGGAGGGAGTGATGCTGCTTAAGGGGTGGAAGCGTTCAACGCTTGGTGAGTGCACAAAGCTTCTTTCCGGCAACACGCCAAGTAAGGAGCGTCAAGACTATTGGTCCGGCGACTTTCCTTGGGTGACTGTGAAAGACATGAAAACTCCTTGGCTCCACAGGACGGGGCTGACCCTTACCCAGACTGGCAAAGCAGCAGCATCAGTAGCACCTGCGAATTCCATCTTGGTAGTGACACGTGGAATGGCCTTGCTAAAGGATCTTCCGATCAGCCTTGCCATGAGGGATGTTGCCTTCAACCAAGACATCAAGGCAATCGTTCCCAATCAAGGTCTGGATGCCCGCTTTCTTGCGTACCAACTGCAAAGCAAGAAGCACGCAGTATTGGATATGGTCGATACCGCAGGCCACGGAACAGGAAAGCTTGACACGGACCTACTGAAGTCTGTTGATCTGGTGGTGCCGCCGATCCCGGAGCAGCGCCGCATCGCCCAAATTCTCTCCACCTGGGACCAAGCCATCGCCACCATAGAGCGGCTGGGTGCCAACAGCCTGAACCAGAAACTGCTTCTTTCGCAGCAGATGTTGACTGGCAAGGTTCGCCTCCGCAGCTTCAATGCGAGTGGGCAAAAACGCAAAACACCCTATGGTTCATTGCCTCTGGAATGGGGTTATCGCCGGATAGGCGACGTTGCGACAGAAGTCAGCCAAAAGCTGGGCGAGGCTGCGCCGTATCGGGTGTTGTCATGTACTAAGCACCAAGGACTGGTTGACTCGCTGAGCTATTTCAATAAGCAGGTGTTTAGCATTGACACTTCGACGTACAAGGTGGTTCCCCGTGGCTACTTCGTGTACGCGACCAATCACATTGATGAAGGGTCCATCGGTCACCAAAACTTGTACGACTTCGGTTTGGTGAGCCCGATGTACACCGTCTTCAAAGCGACCGATAAAGTTGTCGATGCCTACCTCTTTGCGTTGCTGAAGACAGAGCACTACCGCCAAATTTTCGCGTCCGCAACCAACGCATCGGTAGACCGCCGAGGCAGTCTGCGCTGGAAAGATTTTCGGAACCTCCACATTCCACTGCCATCAATTGAAGAGCAACAGGCGATTGCGAAGGTGCTAACTGAAGCAGGCCGCGAAGCTGACTTGTTGCAGGCTCAATTGGCTCTGCTTCGCGAGGAAAAGGCCGCACTAATGTCCCAGCTCTTCACCGGCAAGCGCCGCGTCAAGTTGCCGGACGCTGAAACAGAGGTGCAGGCATGAACACCACGCCCAACTCCCGCGAACAGTACAGCGCCCACCTGCCCGCGCTGCACCTACTTTGCAACCTGGGTTGGAACTTTCTGACCACGGCACAGGCTTTGGCCCTGCGCGGCAGCACGCGCGAGGTGCTGCTCAAGCCCCGGCTGATTGACGTGTTGCAAACCCGGCGCTACGAATACAAGGGCCAGTGGTATCCGCTCTCGCCCAGCGGCATCGACCAGATCGTGCGCGAGTTGTCGGCACTCAGCCTGGCCGAAGGGCTGATGCCCGCCAACGAGCGGCTGTACGGCAAGCTGGCGCTGGGCATTACGGTGACGGAGTTCATGCCTGATGGCAAGAAGCACCAGCCCACCATTCCCGTGATCGACTGGGCCGAGGCTACGGCCAACCGCTGGGATGTGACCGAAGAGCTGGAGGTGCTGGCAGCGCAAGGCACGCACCACCGCACGCCGGATGTGGTGGCGTATGTGAACGGCATCCCCCTGGTGGTGATCGAAGCCAAGCGGCCCGAGTCGGGCGGTGGCAGCCACTCCGCCAAGGCGATGGTGACGGAGGGCATCAGCCAACACCTGCGCAACCAGCGACCGGACGAGATTCCCAACCTGTTTGCCTACGCCCAACTGTTGCTGGCCATCAGCCAGACCGAGGGGCGCTACGGCACCACGCACACGGCGGCGAAGTTCTGGGCCAAGTGGCGGGAGGAGGAGTTCGACGAAGCCCACATGCAGGCGCTCAAGAACAAGGCACTCAAGCCGGATGTGCGCACTGCGCTGTTCGACGGCAAGCCTGCCGCACTGGCGGCGTACTTCGACACGCTGTGGGGCGCCCCCATGCAGGCCACCGAACAGGACCGCTTGTTGGTGAGCCTGTTGACCCCGGCACGGTTGCTTGAGTTCCTGCGCGGCTATGTGCTCTTCGACCGCAAAGTGGGCAAGATCGTGGCCCGCTACCAGCAGTTCTTTGGCATTCGGGCGCTGCTGGCGCGCATCAGCCAGATGAAGCCCGAATCGCAAGGCGGTGGCCGCGAGGGTGGTGTGGTGTGGCACACCACAGGGTCGGGCAAGAGCTTCACGATGGTGTTCCTGACCAAGGCGCTGCTGTTGGTGGATGCCTTGAAGGAATGCCGCGTGGTGGTGGTGACCGACCGCATTGACCTGGAAACCCAGCTCGCCCGCAACTTCATGACCGGTGGTGCCTTTGGCTCCAGCATCGCCACACAGAAAGACGGCGAGAAGAGCCGCACCTTGTCTGGCCGCGATCTGGCCCAGCGCATCGGCAAGGGCACCGAGCGCATCACCTTCACGCTGGTGCACAAGTTCAATACGGCGTCCAAGTTGCCGGAGTGCCGCAACGACTCAGCCGACATGATCGTGCTGGTGGACGAAGGCCACCGCAGCCACGGCGGCGAAACCCACGAGCGCATGAAGAAGGCACTGCCCAAAGCGGCCTACATCGCCTTCACGGGTACGCCCTTGCTCAAGGACGAGAAGACGGCCAACAAGTTCGGCCCCATCGTGCACGCCTACACCATGCAGCGCGCGGTGGAGGACGAAACCGTGGCCCCGTTGCTGTATGAAGAGCGTATACCCGAGCTGGACATCAACGAGGAGGCTGTGAACCGCTGGTTCGAGAAGATCACCAGCAACCTCAGTGATGCCCAGCGCACCGACCTGAAAAAAAAGTTCGCCAAGAAGGGGGCCGTCTACGGTGCAGCCAATCGCATTGAGCTGATCGCATGGGACATCGCCACCCACTTTAACGAAAACATCAAGAAGCTGGGGCTCGGCCTGAAAGGCCAGGTCGCCACCGACAGCAAGCTCGACGCCATCCGCTACAAGAAGGCGTTGGACGACACTGACTTGGTGACCAGTGCGGTGGTGATCTCGGCCCCGGACACGCGTGAAGGCAACTCCGATGTGGACGAGGACACATTGCCCGAGGTGCAAAAGTGGTGGAAGCAGGCCATGGCCACCTGCAGCAACGATGCCGAGGCCTATGAGAAGCAAGTGGTCAATGACTTTGGCACGGACGGCGCACCTGACCTGCTGATCGTCGTGGACAAGCTGCTGACGGGTTTCGACGAGCCGCGCAATACGGTGCTGTACATCGACAAGCCCCTGAAAGGGCACAACCTGATCCAGGCCGTGGCGCGCGTCAACCGCTTGCATGACGCCAAGCGGTACGGCGTGCTGGTGGACTACCGAGGCATCTTGAAGGAACTCGACACCGCCATCCGCGCCTACCAGGACCTGGAATCCCGCACCCAGGGTGGCTTCGACATCAGCGACCTGCAGGGCCTGTACCACCAGTTCAGCACGGAGTACAAGCGCCTGCCTGCTTTGCACGATGAACTGTGGTCGTTCTTCACGTCGGTGACCAACAAGCTCGACCGCGAGCAGTACCGGCAAGTACTGGCACCAAGGTTCGTCAGAGGCACTGACGGCGAAGAGCATGATGAACGGCAGAAACTGCGAGACGACTTCTATGATGCACTGACTGCCTTCGGCTTGTGCTTGCAGACCGCGCTCTCATCACGCAGCTTCTTCGAGGACAAGAGCTTTTCTGAAGCGCAAATCGCCCGGTACAAGGCCGACCTTCGCTTCTTCACCGAACTGCGCCAGACCGCCCGTCGCGATGCCATGGAGACAGTGGATTACAGCGTCTACGAAGAGCAAATACGCAAACTGGTGGACAAGCAGGTCATCGGCACAGAGGTGCGCGAACCTGAAGGCGTCTATCTGGTGCACCAGTTAGGGCAAGCGGAAGACCCGAAGGACTGGTCGGAAGAAAAGACGCGCAATGAGACGGACATGATCCGCACCCGGCTGCGCAAGACCATCGAGCAGGAACTGGCGACCGACCCCTATGCGCAGAAGGTGTTTGGTGAACTGCTGCGCCAGGCCATCGCTGAGGCGCAGGCGATGTTCGACCATCCGTTGAAACAGTACGCCCTGTTCAAGTCCTTTGAGGAAAAACTGGACGCCCGAGCCACCCCGGACATGCCGGATGCATTGGCAGACAAGCCACATGCCAAGGCCTACTTTGGCGCCATGCGTCTGGTGCTGGGGGACGAGGCCTTTGCGGCTCTGAGTGGCGATGCGAAGGACAAGCTGGTGCAACAAGCGATTGCCATGGACACCGTGGTGCGCGACGCCGTGGCAGAGAACTCGCTCAACCCACAGAACATTGAGGCTGCCATTCGCAAGAGCCTGCTGCCCCTGTTGTTTGGCACGCTGGGTTTGGATAACGCCAAGCTGGTGGTCGAGCAAGTCATCCAGATCACGCGTGTCGGGTTGAGCAAGTCTTGAGCATGCTGGTCACTGAACGTGTCTCGCAGCACCGCTTCGCCTATGGCGATGAAGTCATCGCCTTCAGCCTGCGCCGCCAACCTTCGCGCACTGTGACGCGCGTTGCCATTCATGTGGAGCCCGACGCACGCGTGCTGGTGGATGCACCCGACACCGCGCCCCTGGTTGATGTGATGACTGCCGTGAAAAAGCGGGCGCGCTGGATCAGCCTGCATGTGAAAGCAGCCAGGGCACGACTGGCCCATATGCTGCCCCGCGAGTATGTGAGCGGGGAGTCTCTGCACTATCTAGGCCGCCGCTATCGCTTGAAGGTCGTCGTCGACGCAGAGGCCAGGGCGCAGGCTCGGATGCGCGGCGCTTTCATCACCGTGACGGCGCGGGAACATGCATCGGCCCCGATCAAGATGGCCTTGGATGCCTGGTATCGGCAGCGAGCGCGGGAAGTGTTCGCGGATCGCCTTGCCGCCGTGGCAGCCCCCTTGCGATGGGTCAAGCAGCTTCCACCGACGCGCCTGCAGTTCATGACTGTGCAATGGGGAAGCTGCTCACCCTCGGGCCGCATCACACTGAACCCGTTGCTGGTGAAGGCGCCACGGGAGTGCATCGACTACGTGCTGCTCCATGAGCTGTGCCACCTGCTCCACCACAACCACAGTCCCAAGTTCTACCGCACCTTAGATCGGCACATGCCGAACTGGCGAGCGGTGAAGGAAAAGCTCGACAACATGGCGCAAGACGTTTTCCGCGCCTGAAAGACATCGAATCAAGACCAATCCTGCGGCGGCCGCCTCAGCAGATGCGTATCGCCACCTGCCGCGTCATGAAGCTGCAGCACAGAATTTCATGGCGCCAGCCGAATTGCGCCGCAGCCTGGTTGAACGCCTTGAATTCGTCCTCGCGCCAGGACACGTTGCCGATGTATTCGTCGAACACCAGCACCGTGCCGGACCCGATCTGCCCGGCAAACTGCGACAGCACCGTGCAGGTGGAACTGTACAGGTCGCAGTCGATGTTCATCATGCGCACAGGGCCTTTTTCCCGCGCGATGAAAGGCGGGATGGAGTCCTCGAACCAGCCCGCGTGCAGGGTGACGCTGTCCGGCACCTGCGGGATGAATCCCTCGGTGGAATAGCTGCCGCGGGCCTCGTGGTTCCAGTCCTCGGGGATGCCCTGGAAACTGTCGAAGCCATGAACCGGGCCGTCCACCATGGCTGCGATCATGCGGATGGACTTGCCTCGATAAACGCCGAATTCCAGCACCAGGCCGTCGGACCGGGCCTGCGCCAGGGCCAGCTCGAACACCCGGGCGCCGCTGCCCACCAGCGTGGGCTTCCCCTGCTCCTTGAGGTATTGCCAGGCGTCCAGATCATGATGCAGCGCGGGCTGCGCGGCGACGGCCGCGAAGCAGGCCTGCGCCTGTTGCGCATCGCCCGCCAGATCGTGCAGCATGCCCAGGATGAGGCGGTACAGGCCGTTGTCCGGCGCCGACCGCGCAGCCTGCTCCATGCAGTCGACGGCGCCCGCGGTATCGCCCTGGTCGAGCAACAGCCCGTGCAGGTTGTACCAGGCCTCGGCGCAATCCGGCGCCAGCGAGATGGCCTGGCGGAACATGGCCTGCGCTTCTTCGCCCTTGCCCTGCTCGACCAGCGCGACGCCCAGGCCGTTATGGGCCGCGGCATGGTCAGGCTGCAGGGCGATGGTCTGGCGGAACCAGGATTCGGCCTGGTCCGGCTCGAAGCGGCGCTGGTAGACCACGCCCAGGTTGTAGTGCAAGGCGGCGCGGTCCGGGTTCAGGTCCAGCGCGCAGCGGTAGCTGGCGATGGCCTCCGAGGTTTTGCCTTGCTCCAGCAGCGCGCTGGCCAGGCCGCTGTGCGCCTCGACATAATCGGGCTTCAGGCTGAGTGCGCAGCGATAGTAGTCCGCGCCTTCGGCGTACTTGCCCTGGCGGCAATGGACGGCGCCCATATGCAGCGGAAACGCCGCATGCCGCGGATCGACGCGGGCGCCGCGGGCAAAACACGCCATCGCCGTCTTGTAATCGCCCAGCTGCTGCGCGCACAGGCCGCGCAGCCAAAGGGCATGCAGGTCGTCGGGGCTGGGCTTGAGGATGTCGGCGCAAACGGCCGCCGCCTGTTTGAATCGACCCGCCTGGTAATGTGCCAGGCCGGCTTGAATGGGCGGCACTTTCTTGTTTTTCATGACAGACGCGCGGCGCATGCGCCGGCCTTGCAATATGACAGTTAGTAGTTATGGTGTCCGGGGTTTGGAACGAGCGCTGCCCTCCCCGGGTGCCCGAGAATGCTTCCCGGCATTCTCGATACGGTCTCCTGGCGCGCTATGTTATGTGCTTCTGCGCGGCGCGGCGGCTAGCGTTTATACGATTAGCGTTTATACGGATGGCGGACCGAAAACCGCCTTGGCGCCAAGACTTGGCAACAGCGTCCGCAAGACTTCTTGACGGGCCGGCCGCACTGCCCCGGGCTGGTTTGAAACGCTGCGACGATGACACCGCCGGATGCGGTGTTATAGTGCCGCGATCCTGCCGCAAGCCGCTCCATGGCCGTCGTCCGGCACAGAGCACCCATGGCGAAATTGGTAGACGCAAGGGACTTAAAATCCCTCGCCGCAAGGCGTCCCGGTTCGACCCCGGGTGGGTGCACCAATAGCGGCATTTCGTTTTTCAGGGCAGGATAAGGACCGAATTCGTAGCGCGGAAACAGCCCGTCCGGCCCAGGCCGGCGCCATCCGGAGAGACACGATGAGTAGGACCGAATCCGAGACCGATCAGAATTTCCGCCTGAGCAAGACGCTGGGGGTGCTGGCCATCATGGCGTCCGCCGTCACGCAGGAATACGGGGCGGGCATCAATTTCGTGGCGGTGCAGAGCCTGAGCGTCTATCCGGCGATCCGCGACCTGGTGCCGCTGGCCATGTTCGTGACCGGGATGCTGGTGCTCGCCAAGACCTATCTGTACGCCCGCTTCTCGCAGGCGATGCCCAGCGCCGGCTCGGCCTATGCGTGGACGGTGCGCAGCCTCGGGCTGACGACCGGCTTCGTGGCCAACTTCATCTGGTGGATCGGCGTGACCTCCGCGATGGGTTTTCTCGCCTTCGCCTTCGGCACGTTCCTCGGCCAGGCGTGCGCGAGCGCCGGCTTGCCCGTGGGCGCCGCCATCATGACGCCGACCGGGCACATCATCGTCGGCCTGCTGGCCATCTGGCTGGTCTTCGCCATTCATGCCAGCGGCGTGCACCACTACGGCAGGTTCGTGCTGGCGCTGTTCGGGCTGATCGTGCTGGTCGCGCTGACGATCATCGTGATTGCCCTGGACACCACGCCGCAGACCTTTCTGCAGATGGCGAGCACCCGGCACAATCTGGTGCTGACCGAGCCCGCCGGACTGCCGCCGTTCAGCCTGAGCGCGTTCTTTTCCGTGTGCAGCCTGTTCATTTTCGCGTACGGGGGCATCAGCGCCGCGCCGGGACTGGGCGGCGAGTCGCGCAATGCCAGCGCCACGGTGCCGCGCGGCATCATGTGGGCATGGCTGGTCGCGGTCGTGCTGTTCACGGCCGTCTGCGCGGCGCTGTTCCATGCGGCGCCGTGGTGGGCCGTCATCGGCCTGATCAAGGCGGGCAAGTCGTCGCTGGCGACCGCGCCGGGGCTCATCAGCGTCATCGCGCCGCATGCGGTGAGCGTGCTGCTCAATTTCGTGGTGGCGCTGGTGGTGGGCAAGACGCTCGCGCCGCAGATGATGTGCGCCTCGCGCATGGCTTTCGCGTGGGGCCAGGATGGCATGTTCGGTGAGCGCTTTGTGCAGACGTCGCAGCGGCGCGTGCCGATGGCGGCCCTGATGCTCTCGGCCGGGCTCGCATCGCTTTTCCTGCTGGAGTCGGCCTATATCGGCTGGTCGCTCGGCGTGGTGGTGCGCTCGCTGAGCGTGCTGCTGATCTGGTTCCTGATTGCGCTCGGGGCGCTCAATCTGCGCTGGAATCCGCGTTTCTCCCAGGCTTCCTGGAGCGCGCCGCTCAGGCGCGACCCCTGGCTTGCGGTTGCCGCGCTCGCCTCGCTCGTGATCACCGCCGTGCTGTTTCGCGCGGCCGCGATCTCCCCGCACACGCCTTTCGTTTTCCAGCCCCTGGTCCAGGGCGCCGTGCTGGCGCTGGTGGCGTTGGCGATCCTGGCGCGCGCCCGGCGCCGCGCCGGGCATGCCGGGGTGGACCTGGGCCGGCAGGTGGCCGCGCCGCCGCTGGAGTGATCCGGCCCGGGTAAGATGGAGCCCCCGCGCGCCGGCCTGAACCAGGCGCGGCGCGCCGTCCCGAAAAACCGCGATGAACCACGACCCATACCCTGCGCCCGCCCCGGGCAAGGCCGAAGCGTTTTTGCTCGCCCGCACATGACCGTTGCCGGCCCCGCCGCCCCCTTCGTCGTGCTGGACGCCTGCGTGCTCATGTCCACCATACTGCGCCAGCTGCTGCTGCGCGCAGCGCAGGAAGGCGTCTTCCAGCCGGTCTGGACCGAGCGCATCGGCGAGGAATGGCGCCGCAACGCGGCCCGCTTGTGGGGCGCCCCTCGCGAGATCCTGGACGGTCTGTGGCAGAACATGAACCAGGCTTTCCCGGGTGCCATGGAACACGACACGCAGGCCTACGAAGCCGGCTTGCGCTATAGCGACGCCAAAGATTTTCACGTCATCGCCGCCGGCCTGGCGCGGCGCGCGCGCTGCGGGCTGCAGCGCGTGCCGGTAGTGCAGGTGATGACCTGGAACCTGAAGGACTTCAATCGCTCCGAGCTGCGCAGGCAGGGCCTGGACGTGTTCAACCCGGACGTGATGCTGGCCCGCTGGTGGCCGGCCGCGGAGCCGGCGCTACGATCCGCGCTGGAGCCTGTCGAACAGGATTACGTGGCCCTGGGGCGCGAGCCTCTGGAACTGGCCGCGATCCTGCACCGGGAAAGACTGTACCGGCTGGCCAGGCTCGCGGGCGGCGTAGGGTAGGCGCGGGCGGCGTCAATGCCCGTAGCGGCTGGCGGTAAAGCCCGCCGCATTGAGCACGTCGATGACTTCCTGGATGTGCTCCGGCCCGCGCGTCTGCAGGACGAACTCGACCTCGACATCGCGCGCCGACAGCGTGCTGAAGGCTCGCTGATGATGCACTTCGGTAATGTTGGCGTGGGCGTCGGCGATCAGCTTGGTGACCTGGGCCATGGCGCCGGGCAGATCGCGCAGATCGACCCGGATGCGGGCCAGCCTGCCGCCACGTACCATGCCGCGCTCGATGAGTTCGCCCAGCATGAGCGGGTCGATGTTGCCGCCGCACAGCACCAGGCCGATGCGCTTGCCCTGGAACCAGGCGTCCTGGCCGCGCGCGCGGTCGCGCAGCAGGGCCGCCAGGCCCGCGGCGCCGGCGCCTTCCACCACCGTCTTTTCGATTTCGAGCAGCACCACGATGGCATGCTCGATATCCGCCTCGGCGACCAGTTCGATGCG
Organism: Bordetella sp. FB-8; assembly: GCF_000382185.1. NCBI lineage: Bacteria > Pseudomonadati > Pseudomonadota > Betaproteobacteria > Burkholderiales > Alcaligenaceae > Bordetella > Bordetella sp. FB-8. The sequence continues at coordinate 240,660 of NZ_KB907784.1, forward strand.
ATCGACCAGGCGGCTGATGACCTGACGGGTGATCTGGCCTGGCGACTTGACCGCGATGCCCTCGGCGATGGTGTAGGGCCCTGACGGCATCTCGCGTCCGTGCATGGCCGCATACATGGCGGGAAAGCGCTCGGTCTGCACGCCGATGACTTCGATGCCGGGTTTGAGGCCCTTGGCCGCCGTGGCGATGCCCGAGATCAGCCCGCCGCCGCCGATGGCGATGACCAGGGTGTCCAGGTCGGGCTGGTCTTCGAGCATTTCCAGCGCCACGGTACCCTGCCCTGCGATGATGGCCTCGTCGTCGTAGGGATGGATCATGATCAGGCCGCGCTGGCGTATGAGCTCCTGGCTGTGCGCCACGGCGTCGTCGAAGGTGTCGCCTTCGAGCACCACCTCGGCGCCGAAGCGCCGCGTGTTGGCCACTTTGACCGTGGGCGTGAAGCGCGGCATGACGATGACGGCCGGCACGCCCATGCGCTGTGCGTGGTAGGCCACGCCTTGCGCGTGGTTGCCCGCCGACACCGCGATGACACCCTTGGCCCGTTCTTCGCCGGATAGCGCCAGCATGCGGTTCAACGCCCCGCGCTCCTTGAACGAGGCGGTGAACTGCAGGTTCTCGAACTTGAGCCAGATCTGCGCGCCCAGCATGTCGGACAAGGTGCGCGACAGCATGAAAGGGGTCTTGAGCACTTGCCCTTGCAGCCGCTGGCGGGCGGCCTGCACGGTGGAGAGATCGATCATGGTGGGAAGATTCCGGTCAGCGCACGGGCAGGAGGTTGAAGAGCAACAGGCTCTGGACATAGTCGATGCCGATGCGGCGCACATTTTCGCCCAAAAGGCTGGCCACCAGGTCGAGACGGCCGATGATTTTGCCGAATTCGCGCTCGAAACTCAGGTTAGCAGGCCCCTTGCCCATTTCGTCGGACAGAAGCAAGGGCTCGCCCGAGGCCGTGCGGCGCGTGAGCAGCATCCAGTCGGCGGCCTCGGCGTCGCGCGCCGCATTGTAGATATGCTGGGCGTCGAGCTTGCTGAAGGGGTAGAAGACCCGCTTGCCGTTATGCGCGGCGATGAGAGTGTCGGCCAGTCCGTAGATGAAGGCCGCGACCCGGTCGCCGGTGTACTTGGGATCGAGCGAGACCGACAGGACCTGGATGTCCTGCAGGCCGACAAGGCCGGGAGGCGGCTGGCGTTTTTTTATCAGCTGCTTGACCCACTGCACCGCCGCGGCCTCGCTGGGCTGGCCGCTCTTGCGCCATTCGCGCGGATTGCGGCGATAGAGCTTGTCCAACAAGCGGTACAGGCTGTTGAGGTTGTCGCGCATGACCAGCGTGACGGTGCGGTCGAAATCGGTCTGCACCAGTTGGCCGGCCGACATGGGCGCGGTATCCGGCGTGCTGCCATCCTTGCGCGGCGGGGTCGACGCGCATCCCGCCAAGAGCAGAATGCTCGACACGACTAACACCGACCACCTCATCGCCATGCGCCGGACCTTCCTCGATTGCGAAGTGTCCTGACTTTACCGCGAAATACGCGGGACTACCTCTTCTCGTCAACGCGGATCAGCGCACCAGGCACGGCCGCTTAGGGTCGAATTTCCAGTTGGGGACGAGGTACTGCATGGCGGTCGCATCATCGCGCGCACCCAGGCCGTGCTGCGTGTAGAGCGCGTGCGCCTTTTCCAGCTCGTCCATGTCGATCTCCACGCCCAGGCCCGGCTTTTGCGGCACCTGTACCTTGCCGCCGACAATCCGCAACGGCTCGCGCGTCAGGCGCTGGCCGTCCTGCCAGATCCAGTGCGTGTCGATCGCGGTGATCTTGCCGGGCGCGGCGGCGGCGGCGTGCGTGAACATGGCCAGCGAGATGTCGAAGTGGTTGTTCGAGTGCGAACCCCAGGTCAGGCCCCAGTCGTTGCACATCTGCGCTACGCGCACCGCGCCCTGCATGGTCCAGAAATGCGGATCCGCGAGCGGAATGTCGACCGATTGCAGCAGGACCGCGTGGCCCATCTGGCGCCAGTCGGTAGCGACCATATTGGTGGCCGTGGGCAGGCCCGTGGCGCGGCGGAATTCGGCCATCACCTCGCGGCCCGAATAGCCATTCTCGGCGCCGCACGGGTCTTCCGCGTAGGCCAACACACCATGCTTGTCGCGGCACAGGCGGATCGCCTCGGCGAGCGACCACCCGCCGTTCGGGTCCAGCGTAATGCGCGCCTCGGGAAAGCGCTCGGCCAGCGCCGTGACTGCTTCCATTTCCGCGTCGCCGGCCAGCACGCCGCCCTTGAGCTTGAAATCGTTGAAGCCATAGCGCATTTTCGCGGCCTCGGCCAGGCGCACCACGGCCTGCGGCGTCATGGCCCGCTCGGTGCGCAGGCGCTCCCAGTCGTCGCGTCCGTCGGCGCCGCTGGCATACGGCAGGTCGGTCTTGTTGCGGTCGCCGATGAAGAACAGGTAGCCGAGCATTTCGACCTCGCTGCGCTGCTGGCCTTCGCCCAGAAGCGCAGCCACCGGCACGCCCAAATGCTGGCCCAGCAGGTCCAGCAGCGCGGCCTCGATCGCCGTGACCGCGTGGATCGTCGTGCGCAGATCGAAGGTCTGCAGACCGCGGCCCTCCGTGTCGCGGTCGGCGAACTGCTTGCGCACCGCGTTCAACACCGCCTGCATATTGCCGATGGATTGGCCGACCACGAACGCGCGTGCATCGCCGATCGTCTTCTGGATCGCCTCGCCGCCCGGCACTTCGCCCACGCCGGTATTGCCCGCGCTATCGCGCAGCAACACGATGTTGCGCGTGAAGAACGGGCCGTGCGCGCCACTCAGGTTCAGCAGCATGCTGTCGCGGCCGGCGACCGGCACGACGCGCAGTTCGGTGACCACGGGCGTGTTCGAATGGAAGTTTTGTTCAGACATGATCGAGTCCTGAAAAAAACGCCGCGCGGAATGACTTCCGCGCGGCGTATTGTGCTGTGCTAAGCCGTCGGCTTATTCGGGCTGCGGCGCGGCCTCCGGTGCCTGCTGCTCAATGCCGCCGAGCGCCTTGATCGACAGGCGCAGACGGCCCTTCTCGTCGGCCTCGATGACCTTGACGCGAACCTGCTGGCCCACCTTGAGCACATCGTTGATGTTGGCGATGCGGTAGTTGGCGATCTCGGAGATGTGCAGCAGGCCGTCCTTGCCGGGCAACACTTGCACGATGGCGCCAAAATCCAGCAGGCGCAGCACGGCGCCTTCGTAGACCTGGCCGACTTCGACTTCGGCGGTCAGCTCGGCGATGCGGCGCTGGGCTTCCTTGGCCTTGGTGTCGTCGGCGCTGGCGATGACGATGGTGCCGTCGTCCGAGATGTCGATCTGCGTGCCGGTTTCTTCGGTCAGCGCGCGGATGGTGGCACCGCCCTTGCCGATCACGTCGCGGATCTTCTCGGGGTTGATCTTCATGGTGAGCATGCGCGGCGCGAACTTGGACAGCTCGCTATGCGAACCCGAGATGGCATCGCGCATCTTCTCCAGGATATGCAGACGGCCTTCGCGGGCCTGGGCCAGCGCTACCTGCATGATTTCCTTGGTGATGCCCTGGATTTTGATATCCATCTGCAGCGCGGTCACGCCGCTGACGGTGCCGGCCACCTTGAAGTCCATATCGCCCAGGTGATCTTCGTCGCCCAGGATGTCGGTCAGCACGGCGAACTTGCCCTCGTTCAGGATCAGGCCCATGGCCACGCCGGCCACGTGGTCCTTGAGCGGCACACCGGCGTCCATCATGGCCAGCGAACCGCCGCACACCGAGGCCATCGACGAAGAGCCGTTGGATTCGGTGATTTCCGACACCAGACGGATGGTGTACTGGAAGTCCTGGTGATCGGGCAGCAGCGACACCAGCGAGCGCTTGGCCAGCCGGCCGTGGCCGATCTCGCGGCGCTTGGGCACGCCGATGCGGCCGGTTTCGCCGGTGGCGAAAGGCGGCATGTTGTAGTGGAGCATGAAGCGGTCGCGGTATTCGCCCATGAGCGCGTCGATGATCTGCTCGTCCTGCTTGGTGCCCAGCGTGGCGACCACCAGAGCCTGCGTTTCGCCGCGGGTAAACAGGGCGCTGCCGTGCGCGCGGGGCAGCACGCCCAGGCGGATGCTGATCGGGCGCACCGTGCGGGTGTCGCGGCCGTCGATGCGGGGTTCGCCATTCAGGATCTGGCCGCGCACGATGCGCGCTTCCATGTCGAACAGGATGTTGTCGACGGTGACGCCGTCGGGCGCGTCCTGGCCTGCGGCCACGGCTTGGCTTGCCAGCTTGGCCTTCACGTCAGCGTAGACTTCACGCAGCTTGGCAGTGCGGGCCTGCTTTTCGCGGACCTGGTAGGCGGCGGCCAGGCCTTCCTGGGCCACGGCGGTAACGGCCGAGATCAGGGCTTCGTTCTTGGCCGCGGGCTGCCAATCCCAGTCGGGCTTGCCGGCTTCGCGCACCAGGTCGTGGATGGCGTTGATGACGGACTGCATCTGCTCGTGGCCGTGCACCACGGCGCCGAGCATGATGTCTTCGGGCAGCTGTTTGGCCTCGGACTCGACCATCAACACCGCGGTTTCGGTACCGGCCACGACCAGGTCGAGCATGGAGGTCTTGAGCTGCGAGGCCGTGGGGTTGATGACGTACTGGCCGTCGATATAGCCCACGCGCGCGGCGCCGATGGGGCCATTGAAGGGAATGCCGGAGATGGCCAGGGCGGCCGAGGCGCCGATCATGGCAGCCATGTCGGGGTCGATGTCAGGGTTGACCGACAGCGTGTGGATCACCACCTGGACTTCGTTGTAGAAGCCTTCCGGGAAGAGCGGACGCAGCGGACGGTCGATCAGGCGCGAGGTCAGGGTTTCCTTCTCGGAGGGCTTGCCTTCGCGCTTGAAGAAACCACCGGGAATGCGGCCGGCGGCGTAGGTCTTCTCGATGTAGTCGACAGTCAGGGGGAAAAAGTCCTGGCCGGGCTTGGCCTTCTTGGCGGCAACCACCGTGGCCAGCACGACGGTGTCTTCGATCGAGACCATCACCGCGCCCGAGGCCTGGCGGGCGATCTCGCCCGTTTCCAGCGTGACGGTATGTTGGCCGTACTGGAACGTCTTGGTCACTTTGTTGAACATGACTGTTTATTCCTAATAAATAAAAAACCGTGGCCGCCGCGACGACAGCGCCGCACCGACCACGGTTGTGTTCATGGGGAACCTACCCCGTCGATCACTTGCGCAGACCGAGTTTTTCGATCAGAGCGCGGTACGAATCGGGATTGCGGCCTTTCAGGTAGTCCAGCAGCTTGCGGCGGCGGCTGACCATGCGCAGCAGGCCGCGGCGCGAGTGGTGGTCCTTCATGTGTTCCTTGAAGTGACCGGTCAGTTCGTTGATGCGGGCGGTGAGCAGAGCCACCTGGACTTCGGGGGATCCGGTATCGCCTTGAGCGCGTTGGAATTGCGTGACGATGTCGGATTTATTGATGTCGGCTACGGACATTTGAGACCTCTATGGACTGGCGTCCGGGCTGAGGGCGCCTGGACGTGGGGGATTTAATATTAAATTGCATGCAAATTTGCACGCAAGTCGGCCATTATAGCGGATCGCCTAAAATCCCCCTAATAGGCGGGACCGGCCTGGCTTCCTGCCTGCGGGCCGCCCATGCAGGGGAACTCGCATGAACATACGTCACCTATTTATGCAGGGCAGCGCGGTCGCTGCACTGGGGCTGTCCTTGTCCGCCTGCAAGAACATGGCCCAGGCCAATATGGACCGGCTCATCCATCCCGGCACACCCTATGCGCAGATCGAGGCCCGCTACGGCACGCCCGAACGGGTCTGCCCGCTTGCGGGCGGCGGGAAACGCGCGGTCTGGACATCGCAGCCCAAAGGGCATTACGCCTGGGCCGCCAACGTCGGCGCGGACGGCCGCATCGAGCGCATGGAGCCGCTGCTCACCGACCGGCATTTCGACAAGTTGGTCGTGGGCTGGACGGCCGCGCAGGTGCGATGCGAGTTCGGCCCGCCCGCCCACATCGACGGTGTCGGGCTGCCCGGCAGCACGACCATCGTCTGGTCGTACCGCTACCTGCAGGACGGCGTCTGGAATTCGCTGATGTACGTGTATATGGGACCCCACGGCGACCATGTCACGGGCCACAACCCCGGGCCCGATCCGGCCTACGAGCACGACTGAGCCTCGGAAAACCCGGTTTTCAGCCGTGGCGTTGCTGCTGCAGGCGGCGCGCCCGGCTCCAGCGCCAGACCCAGACGAACCAGCCCGATACGCCGTAGATCACGAACAGCGTGAAAAGCACCACCGGCGGGTCGCTGGACACGAAGACGAACACCACGACCACCAGCAAGATGCCCCAGAAAGGCACGCTGCGGCCCAGGGCGAATTTCTTGCCGCTGTAGAACGGGGCGTCGCTCACCATGGCGACGCCGGCGTACATGGTGAGCCCGAACATGGTCCAGGCCATGAGGTGGTCGTGGATGGGCAGCTTGTTGTCCACCGACAGCCAGACGAAACCGGCCACCAGCGCCGCCGCCGCGGGACTGGGCAGCCCCTGGAAGAAGCGCTTGTCGATCACCGCGATATTGGTGTTGAAGCGGGCCAGACGCAGCGCGGCGCCGGCCACGTAAACGAAGGCCGCCAGCCAGCCCCAACGGCCCATGTCCTGCAGGACCCATTCATAGGCCACCAGCGCGGGGGCCACGCCGAAGGAGGTCATGTCGGAGAGCGAGTCGTATTGCTCGCCGAAGGCCGACTGGGTGTTGGTGAGGCGGGCGACGCGGCCGTCCATGCCGTCGAGCACCATGGCCACGAAAATGGCGATGGCGGCGACGTCAAAGCGCGCGTTCATGGCTTGCACGACCGCGTAGAAGCCGGAAAACAGGGCTGCGGTGGTGAAGGCGTTGGGGAGAAGGTAGATACCCCGATGGCGGTGCTCGGGATCGCGGTGAAGCATTTTGGGCATGTCCGTGTACTGATCTCGCTGGGCGCGAACAGGCAAAAGGTTAACCGATTGCGGGGGATTTGACGTTTTGCCGGGTCTTTGCCGGGGCTTTTCGTTTTGAGTTCTTGAAACGCATCGCCGCCCCGAGTGGGGGGTATCAGACCATCGGCGGGGTTTGAGTGCCGCCTTAGGCGCCCAAAGTCCCCTGCGGGGACTGCCCCCACCTCAAAGGTCTGATGCCCCCCACTCGGGGCGGCGATGCTTGCGATGTCTCGGCGCCTTCTTACGTTATGGCACTGAGCCTTCGCCTACTTAGTTCTTGCTCTTGTCCACCAGCTTGTTCGCGGCGATCCAGGGCATCATGGCGCGCAGCTTGGCGCCGACGACTTCGATCTGCGATTCGGCGTTGATGCGGCGGCGCGAGGTCAGCGTGGGCGCGCCGGCGGCGTTTTCCAGGATGAAGCTCTTGGCGTATTCGCCGGTCTGGATGTCCTTGAGCGCCTGGCGCATGGCGTTCTTGGTGTCTTCGGTGACGATCTTCGGGCCGGTGACGTACTCGCCGTACTCCGCGTTGTTGGAGATCGAGTAGTTCATGTTGGCGATGCCGCCTTCGTAGATCAGATCGACGATGAGCTTGAGTTCGTGCAGGCACTCGAAGTAGGCCATTTCGGGCGCGTAGCCGGCTTCCACCAGGGTTTCGAAACCGGCCTTGATCAGTTCGACGGTGCCGCCGCACAGCACGGCTTGTTCGCCGAACAGGTCGGTCTCGGTTTCTTCGCGGAAGTTGGTCTCGATGATGCCGGCGCGGCCGCCGCCGTTGGCGCTGGCGTAGGACAGGGCCACGTCGCGGGCCGAGCCCGACTTGTCCTGGTAGACGGCCACCAGGTGGGGCACGCCGCCGCCCTGGGTGTACGTGGAGCGCACGGTATGGCCGGGAGCCTTGGGCGCGATCATGATGACGTCGATATCATTGCGCGGCACGACCTGGCCGTAGTGCACGTTAAAGCCGTGGGCGAAGGCCAGGGCGGCGCCCGGCTTGATGTTGGCGTGGACTTCCTTGTTGTAGACGCCGGCGATGTTCTCGTCGGGCAGCAGCATCATGACAATGTCGGCGCGCTTGACGGCCTCGGCCACTTCGGCGACGTCAAGGCCGGCGTTGGCGGCCTTGTTCCAGGAGGCACCGTCTTTGCGCAGGCCGACCACGACTTTCACGCCCGAGTCGTGCAGATTGAGCGCATGCGCATGGCCTTGCGAGCCGTAGCCGATGATGGCGACCGTCTTGCCCTTGACCAGAGAGAGATCGCAGTCCTTGTCGTAGAAAACCTTCATGTTCTTGCTCCGTAATAGTAGGAATAATGCGCCGGATACGCGCCCGGCATGTTCGGTAAAGATGGGGTGTGGATCAGATCTTGAGTATGCGTTCGCCGCGGCCTATGCCCGACACGCCCGTACGCACGGTCTCCAGGATGGCGCTGCGGTCCAGCGCATCGATGAAGGCCTGGTTCTTGCCCTGGTCGCCCGTGAGCTCGATGGTGTAGGACTTGTCGGTGACATCGATGATACGACCGCGGAAGATATCGGCGGTGCGCTTGACCTCTTCGCGTTCCTTGCCGACCGCGCGCACCTTGATGAGCATGAGCTCGCGCTCGATGTGCGGGCCTTCGGTCAGGTCCACCACCTTGACCACGTCGACCAAGCGGTTCAGGTGCTTGGTGATCTGCTCGATCACTTCGTCCGAGCCAGAGGTGATCAGGGTCAGGCGCGACAGGGTCGCATCTTCGGTGGGCGCCACGGTGAGCGTTTCGATGTTGTAGCCGCGCGCGGAAAACAAACCCACCACGCGCGACAGCGCGCCCGGTTCGTTTTCCATGAGAACGGAAATCACGTGTTTCATGTCAGTCTCCGCTCACAGATCTTCGGAACCGAGCAGCATCTCGGTCAGGCCTCGGCCGGCCTTCACCATGGGCCACACGTTTTCGGTGCGGTCGGTGATGAAGTCCAGGAATACCAGCCGGTTCTTGTGCTTGCCGAACGCCTCGCGCAGCGCCGGCTCGACGTCGGCGGGCTTTTCGATACGCAGGCCCACGTGGCCGTAGGCCTCGGCGACCTTGACGAAATCGGGCAGCGAATCCATGTACGACTCGGAGTAGCGCGAACCGTAATCGATCTCCTGCCACTGCCGCACCATACCCAGGAAACGGTTGTTCAGGCACACGATCTTGGGCGTGAAATGGTACTGCTGGCAGGTGGAGAGCTCCTGGATGTTCATCTGGATGGAACCCTCGCCGGTGATGACGGCGATCTCCGCGCCCGGATTGGCCATCTGCACGCCCATGGCGTAGGGCAGGCCCACACCCATGGTGCCCAGGCCGCCGGAATTGATCCAGCGGCGCGGCTCGCCGAACTTGTAGTACTGCGCGGCCCACATCTGGTGCTGGCCCACGTCGGAGGTGACGAAGGCGTTGCCTGCGGTGACTTCCCAGAGTTTTTCCACCACGAACTGCGGCTTGATGAGCTCGTTCGAAGGGGTGTACTTGAGGCATTCCTTGCCGCGCCAGGTGTTGACCTGGTCCCACCAGGCCCTGGTCGAAGGCGGCTTGGTCTCGGCCGAAGCGGTTTCGTACAGCGCGCACAGGTCATGGATCACGTCCTTGACGTTGCCGACGATGGGCACGTCCACCCTCACCCGCTTGGAGATCGACGAGGGGTCGATATCGATGTGGATGATCTTGCGCGCGTTCTGCGCGAAGTGCTTGGGATTGCCGATGACGCGGTCGTCAAAGCGCGCGCCGATGGCCAGCAGCACATCGCAGTGCTGCATGGCCATATTGGCTTCGTAGGTGCCGTGCATGCCAGGCATGCCCACGAAGCGCGGGTCGGCGCCGGACGTGGCCCCCAGGGCCATCAGGGTATTGGTGACCGGCGCGTCGAGCAGGTCGGTCAGCCTGCGCAGCTCGGACGAAGCGTTGGACAGCACCACCCCGCCGCCGGCATAGATCATGGGCCGCTCGGCGGTGAGCAGCATCTGCACGGCCTTCTTGATCTGGCCCTGATGCCCCTTGTTGACGGGCGCGTACGAACGCATGCTGATCTCGCCCTTGGGGGGGGCGTACTTGCAGGTGTTAAACGAGATGTCCTTGGGGATGTCGACCAGCACGGGGCCGGGGCGGCCGGTGCGCGCGATGTAGAAAGCGCGCCGCATGGTCTCGGCCAGGTCCTTGACGTCGCGCACCAGAAAGTTGTGCTTGACGCAGGGCCGCGTGATGCCCACGGTGTCGCACTCCTGGAAGGCATCTTCGCCGATGGCCGCGGTCGGCACCTGCCCGCTGATGATCACCATGGGGATGGAGTCCATATAGGCGGTGGCGATGCCGGTGACGGCATTGGTCAGCCCGGGGCCGCTGGTGACGATGCACACGCCGACCTTGTTGGACGAACGCGAATACGCATCGGCGGCATGCACGGCGGCCTGCTCGTGCCTGACCAGGATGTGCTTGAAGTTTTCTTGCTTGTAGATTGCGTCGTAGATGTAGAGCACTGCGCCGCCGGGGTAGCCGAATACGTGTTCAACGCCTTCTTCGGCCAGGCAGCGCACGACGATGTCGGCGCCATTGAGTTCTTGCATGATTGTGTGTTCCTTTCCTTTACCGGCCCCGGTTTCCTGGCGGTCGAGCCCGTGCAGCGGATAGCTGGGCGCAACTGGGCGTGGACGGAATCAGGCAACACGACCCGCGCTTTGCGGTTCACGGAACCGCGCCACCCGGACGCCTTGCCGACCCTGCCCGCGCCCGTCAGGATCGCAGGTAGCAAACAGGTCGAAATGGAAGCCTCGGCCTAACTCCCCCGGTAAGGGGCGTGCGCTTTGTTGGCGTGACCGATGGCAGGCAGTACTGGAAGGATAAGGCCGGCAGGTGGCCGGCTGGCGCCTTCTGCGCGCCCCAGGAACTGGTGAGCCCCGGGACGCACGAGCTGGCTAATGTACAGGGTTGCCGCCGTCCTGGCAAACCGGCGGGGCCTACTGCCTGCGGCGGAACACCAGCTTGTCGGCGCTGGAGGCCGCCGCGTCGTAGGCGTAGCCCTCGGCGTCGAACCCCTGCAGTCCCTCGGGCCTGGCGATCTTGTGCTCGATGGCGTAACGCGCCATCAGGCCGCGGGCGCGCTTGGCGTGAAAGCTGATGATCTTCCAGGCGCCGTTCTTCCAGTCCTGGAAGACGCATTGCACCACCCGCGCCTTGAGCGCCTTGAGATCGACCGCCTTGAAATACTCCTCCGAGGCCAGGTTGACCACCACCGGCGCCTTGGCACCGGCCTGGCGCTCGTTGAGATAGTCGGCGATGGCCGACCCCCAGTATTCGTACAGGTTGCCGCCCTTGCCGGTAGCCAGCCGCGTGCCCATCTCCAGCCTGTAGGGCTGCATCAGGTCCAGCGGACGCAGCGCACCGTACAGGCCGCTCAGGATCACCAGGTGCTCCTGCGCCCAGTCCAGTTGCCTGGCCGACAGCGAGGCGGCCTGCAGGCCCTCGTAGACGTCGCCGTTGAAAGCCAGGACCGCCTGGCGTGCGTTGTCCTGCGTGAACTTGGGCTTCCAGGCCGCATAGCGTGCCACGTTCAGTTCGGACAGGGCCGGGCTCAGACGCATCAAATCGGCAATGTCCTGCGCCGATTGGGTCTTGAGCACCTTGATGAGGGCGGCAGCCTGACTGACGAACAGCGGCTGGGTGTGCGCCTGCACTTGCACAGGCGTGTCGTAGTCGAGCTTCTTGGCGGGAGATAGCAGCAAAAGCATGGATACGCTCCTTTTCTCAGCGCGCGGTCCAGCCGCCGTCGACCGGAATCGACATACCGGTGACCTGCGCCGCGGCGTCGGACGCCAGAAAGACCGCCGTGCCGCCCAACTGCTCGGGCGTGACAAATTGCAGGGACGGCTGCTTTTCGCTCAGCAGCTCGCGCGCGGCGGCATCGGTCGAGATGCCGTCCTTCTCCGCCAGGGCTTGGATCTGCTTTTCCACCAATTGCGTACGCACCCAGCCCGGGCAGATGGCATTGGCCGTGACGCCCGTGCCGGCCGTCTCCAGCGCGGTGACCTTGGTCAGGCCCACCACGCCGTGCTTGGCGGCCACGTAGGCCGACTTGTTGACCGAGCCCACCAGGCCGTGCACCGACGCGATGTTGATGATGCGCCCCCAGCCCTGCTGCTTCATGAAAGGCAGCGCCGACGCCGTGCCATGAAAGACGGCCGAAAGATTCAAGGCAATGATGGCGTCCCACTTCTCGACGGGAAAGTCCTCGATCTGCGCCGTGTACTGGATGCCGGCATTGTTGACCAGGATGTCGATGCGCCCGAGCTTGTCCGCCGCGTCATCCACCATCTTGCGCACGGCTTGGCCGTGCGACAGATCGGCGCCGTCGTACAGCACTTTCACGCCGTATTTCGCGGCCAGGCCGGCGCGCAGCGCCTCGATCTGTCCGGCATCGCCAAAGCCGTTGAGCACGATGTCCGCGCCGTTCTGCGCAAAGGCCGTGGCGATGCCAAGGCCGATGCCGCTGGTCGAGCCGGTGACGAGGGCGACTTTTCCTTTCAACAACATGGGGGAGAACTCCTCTGGTTTTTGATTTTCGACGACCGCCTCGCTTGGCGCGACGGCCGTACCCGCTGCGGTAAGACCCACAGTTTAGTGGGAGCCTGGTAGCGCCTATCGCGGTGGACTTGCTTTCATATCGGGCTGCTCTACACTGAATTTTCATTTCATTTCAATTTGCATCAGATTTTCATTTGTAAAGCCGTAATGCAAGGCAGCGAAAACACCCGGCATTCCCGCCCGTCGCCCCGCGCGCAAATCGGGCAGCGGCTGCACGCCGGGGTTGCCGCCGCATGCGCGCTCTTCCTGGCGCTGGCCGTGAGCCTGCTCTGGTCCCAGAACGGCGCCTATCAGGACACCCGGCGCGCGCAGTCCGCCTTCGAAACGCTGCGATCCGCTCTGGTGGACATGGAAAAACTCTCTTTCGAGCGTGGCCCTTCCAACGCGGCCATGGGCGAAGAGGTTCCGCTTTCCGCTGATGTCGTGAGCGCCCTGCGGCAGGCCCGGCACAATACCGACGCGGCTTTCACGCACCTGGCCAAACAGCTGGCCGGCGAACGCTGCCCGCGCTGTGCCATCGACATGGCCGAACTCGATCACGCGCGGTCCGATCTGGCGCGGGCGCGCGCCAATATTGACCGCATCGTCCAGATACCGCGCTCGCAACGCAGCGCCCGGATGCTCGACGATGCCATCAATCGCATGGTGGCCATCGTTCCCCAGCTCATTCCCATCGTCAACGACAGCAACCTGGCGGTGGTCAAGGGCGACAGCAATGCGCTGGACTCGCTGCAAATGGCCTTCCTGGCGGCCATGCTGCGAGAGCAGGCCGGCCTGCTGGGTTCGCGCTTCACCGGAGCGCTGGGTACACGCCGCACGCTCAGCGACGCCGAGCAGTTCACCATCGAACGCTCGGAAGGCCGCATAGAACAGCTTTACTGGCTGCTGCAGTCGTACCTGACGGACCACCCCGAAATCGCCGTGAATACTTTCCGGCGGGTCCAGCAGCAGTATTTCAGCCAGGGGCTGGCCTACGTGGCCGACGTGCGCCGACGCGCCAGCATCGACGGCAACGACACGCCCACCACCCGGGAGTTCGCCTTAAAGTACGTACCCATGATGCATTCCATCATCGAGTTCCGCGATGCCATGCTCGATTCCACCGCCGACGAGTTGCACCAGCGCAGTGCCGACCTGAGGCTGCGGCTGCTGCTTACCGCGATCATCGGCCTGGCTTCGACCGGCCTGCTTGTGCTGATGCTGGTGCTGTTTCGCCGCTATGTGATCCGCCCTTTCAACGAAGCCACACAGGCGGCCACGGCCATCGCCCAAGGCGATCTGGGCGGCCGCGTCCCCAAATGCCGGTACCCCGCCGAGATCCGGAAATTCTTCGAAGCGATCGACATCCTGCGCGAAAGCAACCGCGCCAGGGTGCAGCTCGAGCGGGAGCATCAGCGCCTGATTTCCGAGCTGACAACCATGGCCGAAACGGATTCCCTCACCGGCTTGCTCAATCGCCGCGCTTTCGAGAGCCGGGTGCGAACGCTGAACTCCACCGTGCCGGACCCTGCACCGCCCTCCTGGGTGTCGATGATCCTGTTCGATATTGACTATTTCAAGCGCATCAACGATACCTATGGCCACGATGGCGGCGACCTGGCATTGATCAAGTTCGCCGATCTGTGCCGCGGCGCCTGGCAACAGACCTCGGCTGGCGTAGCGCGCCTGGGCGGCGAAGAATTCGCCGTGCTGATCGAGACGAAAGACCCTGCATACGCGGTCGACTCGGCCACACGCTTTCGCAAAAAACTCGCGTCGACCGTCATGCATGCAGCGGACGGTAGCGCTTTCAGCATAACGGCCAGCTTTGGCATCGCCTTTATGAAACGCGGGCATCAGCCCGACCTGCTGGCCGCGCTGATGCGCCGGGCCGACGCCTTGCTCTACCAGGCCAAGGCGGCCGGCCGCGACTGCATCGCAGTACAGTCGATGGGCGACGAGCAGCCTCTCGCGGAAATATTGCGAGACTGAATTTTTCGAAAGTGGAATTTTCAGGTAGAATGCCGGGCTTTGCTGCTTTGCCCATGTCTTTTGCACGAAGTGGGCTGGGTAGCGAAAAAACCGCGAGCTTATCGGCCACACTGGAGTCTTGCGGAGCAGTACCCCGGAGAGGTGGCAGAGTGGTCGAATGTACCTGACTCGAAATCAGGCGTACGGTAACCCCGTACCGTGGGTTCGAATCCCACCCTCTCCGCCAAATATTTGTCTAGCGATGACCACGCTAGCCTACAAAACCCGCACTGCCTAAGGCGTTGCGGGTTTTTTCATGTCCGTCATTGTCTATCGGCAACCATTGCCAGCTACCGTCAGATGACGGTACCTTTTGGGCGGTATCCGTTGATACCGCCATGCCCGCTACGGGCGTTAATGAGTGTGAGATCGGCTTTTTGGGTCATGATGGCTCCTCGATCATCAGGGATATTGCTGCCGGGCATGCACGACGTTAAGCGCCGTGACCGACACGTCATCTTCTTCCAAAATGACGATGTAATTCTCATGCGTGACCAGTTCATGCGTACCGGCAATCCGACCGGGCCGACGCGGAAATTTTGAGTCTGCGAGCTGGTCGACCTGACCGTCGATAAGCAGCCACATATCGAGGCCAGCATGCGTGCCGGGGCTTTCCTGCTCGATGTAGGATTCAATGATATCGAGATCCTCGCGGTAGCTTTGTGTGCGAATGACGCGCTTAATCGTCATACGCCAGCACGCGCTGCCTGCTTGGCTTTACGGATCAAGTCCCACTCATCGGCCTCGATGCACACATTGCTGCCATCAGCCAAGCCAGCCCGCGACTTGGCCACCTTCTGCTCCAACCAGTCGGTATAGGCCAGAGCACCATGAGCGGCTTTCAGGTGCGCAGCGCGATCCGGCCGCGCCGGCCGCGCTTGGTCGCGCTCTTCGGGTCGCCATTGCTGGCCATCGATGCGCGCCTCGCGGATACCCAGCTCACGCAGAAGCAGCAGCGCGTTATTCACGTTGGTAAAGCGCCGCACCTGGGGCGCGCTACGCGCCGCCCTGGCCTTGACCAGCTTGGCTAGGCCGCGCCGTGTCTCGATCTGGATTTCAAAGGCTGCACCGGCACCGTGGAGCGTCACAGACAGCACCGCGCCGGCTTCTTGCGTAGCACGCAGTTGCTCTAGTGTCAGAAGTTGCATAGCATCCATCTTTTTACAGTTCTATAATCGACAAATTACTATAAATGATCATGACAGACTACTGTAAAATAGGAATATGGACTAGGTTTTACATAAAGTCTGATGAAGCTAATTCGTCGCCGCTCATGATCGCGCTAAGGCCGGGATAGTAAACGTCGCATCGTTCCCTCAACGGACGATTTTTTTTCGAGCAATCTGTTATCTGCGCGCCCAGAGCGGTCATCGGGGAGTTCTCGCCAAACGAAGCAACCCGCTTCGACAGGCGATACCGCCCAAGCCGCTCGCAGCGCGAACAGGCCACTTCGATATGGCTCGCGCGTGTCGCCACCGCCCCGAGAGTAATGCTGCCGTTTGCCATCGTTAGTCCGTGCGCAATAGTTCGCCCTTGCGGCACAGACCGGCTACGGGCACCCCAGATTCGCCTTTCTTCAGGGCCGCGACAATCTGACTTTCGGTAAATCCGCTTTTCTTCATGGGCACTCCACTTCTAGGAGGCCCCGAAATTCTACTGACTGCTGTCTATTTTTTGGGGAAGCTTACGGTTCAAACGCCAAATCATAGGCAAGGTCAGTGAGCGCTTGCGATTCAGCACTTCATAGACGCGGTTGCGCTTACCAATCATCGGTTCCAGGTCTTTGGGCGTGAGGCCACGCTTGTTCCATGCGGAACTCGATCGCCTCTACCGGGTCAGGCAGGTCAATCCGGAAGTGCCTATTCGTCCATTGGTCGGCGTGTTGAGGATCGCTCTATTCAGCACGCTTGGGGTTGAGCAAGCGCAGCGCGCAGGCCTCCGCGATGCGCAAGGCGGATATCGCCCGTTCCACCAGGGGGATGGCGGGCAGCGAACCTGGAGCAGCGCAGCCTGGCCTGACCGGCAGACGCCCTGCTAGACATAGAAGCGGGCATCACTAGGCGAGGGATCGCACCGAACCGGAAATTCGAATGCTGGCGCCGGCGGCTGGAGGGATCTTCGCGTGCAACCTGCTGGGCGCGCCCATGTCCTCGCCCTGGATGATGTCGATGGCACCGCCGTGCGGCCAGTGCGCGTCCCGCAGATAGCCAGCCAGTGCCGCCGCGGCCGCGCCGGTGGCCGGGTCTTCGTACACACCGCCTGCCGCGAAGGGATTACGGGCGTGAAAGAGATTCGGCGTTTCCGCGTACACCAAGGCTATGGTGGCAAAGCCGTTGGCCAGCATCAGGGTGCGGCCGGCCGCCAGGTCGTAACGCATCTCGGCCAGACACCGACGGCTTGCCAGCGGCAGGATGAGATGCCGCGCCCCGCCTTCGGCGATCGCGGGCGGCAGGCGTGGATCGAGATCCTCGTCGCTGTAGCCGAACAACGCCAGGCTTGCCTGCACCAATTGCGCCGGCGCCGGTTCGCTGCGCGTCGGAGGCGACTGGAGCATGGCAATGCGTTCGTCCGCCTGCACCCGGCCTTCGACGGTGATCCGGGCCTGGTTCAGTTGCAGCGCGAACACCCCCTCACCGTGGTGCAAGGCCAGGGCCGCGCCCAGGGCGATGGTGGCGTGTCCACAGAACGGCACTTCGATTTCCGGCGCGAAGTACCGCACGCGCCAAGCATCCCCGACGGGCGCGGCAAAGGCGGTCTCGGAGTAGCCGACCTCGGCCGCGATGGACTGCATGGTGGCGGCATCGGGCAAGACTTCGCAGAGCACGACGCCGGCGGGATTGCCCCCACGCTCGCCTGCGGAGAACGCCGCCAGCCGTTCGACGGCATAGCCCTTGATCAGGGCCTGTTCGGGAAGTGCGGGATGGGAGGATGGCGTTTTCATCGGCACATTATCCTACGCAGGCGACAGTTTTCATGCAGAAAGTGGGAGGCCCGCCTTGTGAGCTTCAGTTCGACGTTGGAACTGACCCGTGCAAGTAGCTTTTGACGAGCTTGCGGCTTTCAAGCAGGTCACGCAGTATCTCGACTTCTCGATAGCGGACCTGGAGAACCGCGGCCCGGCGGGGAGACGCGCAAGCCGCTCAATGCCCGCGAGTCGTCGTCAAGCCGCCAAACTCTCCAGCAGCAGAGGGCAGTGGCGGTTGGTCACGGCGCTGAACCGATTTACCATGCTGTTCGGCGAGCGTGTCCCCTCGCGGTAAACCCTGAACCCCATTTACACAATAATTCGGTCACGCCCTCCCGGCTCGCTGCACTGGCCTCGATGCCCTCGCCTTCGACCCCATCCCGGGTGAAACATGCTGATTTCCCACTTCTGGAGCGGTGAAACCCTGCGCAGCAGACGCGTCAGTGACATCGTGCTATCGGGCACGGTCGACGTGCCTGCACCTTCTGTACGCCTGCTTGCCGATTGGGAGAGGCAGACATCGTCGCACCTGATTCTGGAGCCCGGGGATGTCGAACCCATGCCCTTGGCGCGAGCGCGCGCGCGCTGGCCGGACTACGCGCGCTGCGTGCGGGCGGCCGCCGAGTGGACAAGCACGCGGGGACTACCCGGGGTGCTTGCCGCCAGCGACGTGGCACTCATGGCATGCCGAGGCGCGAGATACCACCACGATGGTGCGCAATATGGCGGCGCAGCCTTTTGCAATCTCTTTCTGAGCGAAGATAAGGAGCTGGATTTGCATTTCCCCGCGACGGACCTTCGCATTCCCCTGAAGCGGGGAACGGTGGTGATCTTCGATACCGGTCAGCCTCATGGCGTCATCCCGCGCCACCGCGGCAATTTCGATGCGAACGACTTCGCTCCCGATCAGGATGCCATCCAGATATTTCTGACCTGGGAGCTTTCCATCGAAGGCCCCGATGTGGCGCGGACATTGCAGATTGAGTTCGATGTCGCGCCGTCGACCGCGATGCAGATCGATGAGGAACAGGTCCGACTGAACGGCGAGTCGACTAGCGTATGCCCACATTCGGGGCGGTGGTGCCTGATGGGTTAACCGACCCCTGATAGCGCAGGCAGGCTCATGGCCAGATAGAAGATCGAGCGCGACTGGTTTGTCGAACATCGACAAGCCGCACACCTCACGCCCGAAGCAGCCATAAAAGACCTTTACCACGCGGGCGTTGGCCGCCCGCTTCTGCTCCCACGATGTCTATCGTCCGGCGATCTCTTGCCGCTTGTCCAGCAATGCCCTTTCCAGCGAGTCCGCTTGCACGCCATAAGGTCCGCAGATCAGGACCTCTGTTGTTGTCACTGGCCATGGCCGGCACCGCCAGAGCGAACAGCGCCAAGGCTGCCAGCACTATCGCCGGTTTGTCATTTCGCCATCCCGGCGCAGGACAGCGCCTTGGCATAAGACGCAGGAAAGCCTGCAAGATCGGCGCGCAGGATGACCTTGCCGTTGCGTCTGACCCGCAGCAGGCTTGCGTGCGCCATGGCCGCGATCAGCCGCCGGTCGGCCGAGAACGCATTGGACTGCCCGTCACTGCCGGCCTTGATCCGGCCAGGAAAGACCGTGCCATCCACATCGAAATCGACCGTGTCCGTGGGCTTTAATACCGCCTCTCTCATGTCGAACCAGGTGAAAGACACGGTTGCGGCGGCAGGCGCGACGGCAATCGCGTCCCACCCATCATCGCCGAACGCGGCAGCGCACGGCGGCGGCGGACCATCGGTGCTCCAGGCCTTGCCGCCCTGCCCCAGGCGTTTCAGCGTATCGATGCGGTAATGTGTGAGGACGGCAATGCAATGATCCAGAGCCCTATCCGAGCTTTTGCGCCCCGGCTCGCGAGCCCCGCACTGCTCCCGGTCGCGCAAGAACGCCAATTGCCTGGCGCGCAACCGGGCCGGATCCGGGGATTGCGCCAGCCTGCGTAGATACAGGTTCGTCATCTGGCGGTCGTCCGTTGCCAATTCGTCATTACCGGGTGCGCAGATATCCCGATCGACCGGGGACGATGCCTTGGTGCAATCGAATCCGGGCTGCGCGGTTCTGGGCATCGGCGGCGGCGGATTGGGAAAAGCGGTGCTCTTGTAGGCCTGGCACCAGACGGGCGCATGGGGATCCCGGGCACACATGTATTGGATATGTTGGCCGATGACCTCGCAGGAATTGTCGGCATTGCAGGGCGGATGGGTCGCCGTGGTGATGGCCAGGCACTGCTTGACAAAGAGGGTGGCGCGGGCGGCGCCGACCTGCGCCTGACACGAAGCCGCCTTGGCCGCGATCGGCCCCAGAACCAGGATCGCCGCCGCCAAGCGGCGAAAGGCCGTTGCACGACGGGTAATTCTCATTTTCCCTCCCGTTTCGATGCCATCGCACCGCACTTAATTGAACCTGCCGCAATAGCTGCCTTGACGCCCAGAAGCCTATTGGGCATGGGATGGAAAGTTATCGAAAGCCTGCGGCCGATCGTCGAGAAACGCCGCGTGGTCTTTAGTCAGCAGGGCCGCGAGGGAGTACGCTCGAAGGCCGGAGTGACGCAGCGCGGCAAGACCGAGAAGGCCATCGTACGCGGCGCAGGCCTGGTACAGAAGGGCGAACCTCGGGAAACACGGCTTCAATAATATCGCCGTAGAAGATATTGGGGGCCTGCCGCTCGACGCCGGTTTGAACTTTCAACGTCTGCGCGAATACGGCTGAGCGCTGCATGGTCAGGCATACTGCCGCCATGGCTTTCAAGCTCTTCTCCGGAATCCGCCCCCTCACCCGCGCGTGCGCGTTGCGTGACACGCTCGCGGGCGTCACGCTCGCGTCGATGAACATTCCGCAACTGCTGGGCTATGCGCGCATCGCCGGCATGCCCACGGTTACGGGGCTCTACACCGGATTTCTGCCGTTGATCGCCTTCGCGCTGTTCGGTTCGTCGCGCCACCTGGTCGTCGCGGCCGATTCCGCTACGGCAACCATACTGGCCGACAAGCTCTCGGGCATGGCCGCGCCAGGCGGGGGCGCATATATGCTGCTGGTCGGCGCCGTGACGCTACTGACCGCTGCCCTGCTGCTGATCGCGCGGATTTTCCGGCTCGGGTTTCTCGCGGACTTCCTGTCCCGGACCGTCCTGGCGGGCTTTCTTGCCGGGGTGGGTGTACAGGTCGGCGTCGCCATGCTGGGCGATATGCTGGGATTGAGCGTGACGTCCTCGCGCACCGTCGGGCAAATCGAGCAGGTCGCCGCGCACCTGGCCTTGACGCACGGGCAGACGCTGGCGATTTCCGCGCTGGTCGTCGCGGCGATATTGGGCTTTCGCGCATACAAGCCCGCATGGCCGGTTTCCCTGGTCATCGTGATCGCAGCCATTGCCGCCAGCGACCTGGGCAATTTCGCGGGACACGGAATTGCCGTGATCGGCCCCATCGCCCGCGGACTGCCGACCTTGCATCTGCCGCGGATCGGCTGGCGCGAGCTGCCGGACCTGCTGACCATCGCGGCCTCGTGCTTCGCGGTCATCATCGCGCAGAGCGCGGCGGCCAGCCGCACCTATGCCGAGCGCTACGGCGAACGCGTCGACGAGAACGCCAATCTGCTGGGGCTGGCCGCCGCCAATGCGAGCGCCGCGCTCAGCGGTACCTTCGTCGTCAACGGCAGCCTGACGCAGACCGCGATGGCCGAGCAGGCCGGTGCGCGCAGCCAGTTCGCGCAGATCGTGTTCGCTGTGCTGATCGTGATCGTGCTGCTGTTTCTGAGCCGCTGGCTGCAATACCTGCCGCACTGCGTGTTGGCCAGCATCGTTTTCACCATTGCCGTCGGAATGGTCAAGCCCGGCACGCTGCACGCCATTCTGCGCGAGAGTCCCGGCGAATTCGCGCTCGCCTTGATGACGGCCGCGGCGGTGGTGGCGGCCGGGGTCGAGGATGGGCTGCTGCTGGCGATCGCGCTGTCCCTGTTCCGGCACGTGCGCCACAGCTATCGGCCGCACACCATGGTGCTCACACCGGACGCGGCTGGGCGCTGGCAGCCCGAGCCGACCCGGCCTGGACTCATGACGGCGTCCGGGCTCATTGTCTACCGCTTTGGCGCGGACCTGTTCTACGCCAACGATCACCGCTTTAGCGATGAGATCCGCCAACTGGTCGATCAGGCGCCCGAGCCGGTGCGCTGGATCGTCATCGACGCGGGCGCGATCACCGACATTGATTATTCCGCCGGCCGCTCGATGTGCGAGCTGTGCGCGGACATGTCGGCGCGCGGGGTGGGCATCGTGATTGCCCGCGTCAGCGCTTATCTGCGGGCCGACATGGATAGGCACCGGATCACGTCCGTCATCGGCCCGCAAAATATCTATAGCACCTTGCACGAAGCCCTGGACGCGGTGCATCCGCAGACGCCACGGCCTGAGTGATCGAAACCGCCATTTGCCGATTCCGTTCGACCGTATTGCTTTGATTCCAGTCAGCGACTACTATTCAACAATAATTGAATAATTGAATGATTGAATCATAAAGCCATGACCGAAGAACAAGCCGTCTCCTCGCTGGTTGCCTTGGCCCATACCCAGCGCCTGCGCATTTTCCGAGCCCTGGTCGTCGCCGGCCCGGACGGACTCGTGCCCAGCATCCTGGCCGAGCGCCTGGGCGTAGCACGCAATGCCCTGTCCTTTCACCTCAAGGAATTGGCTCATGCGGATCTGGTCACCATCGAGCAGCAAGGCCGCAACTTGATCTATCGCGCCGACTTCCCGCGCATGAACGGCCTGTTGGGCTACCTGACCGAGCACTGCTGCCAGGGCGGCATCTGCGAGGTCAATGCCGCTGGAAACGCCTGCCAAACCTGCTGAATGGGAGCCCCTTCATGAAACGCTTTCACGTTCACCTGCACGCCGACGACCTAAACCACAACATCGCTTTCGATTCCGGGTTTTTTACCGCGCAGCCCGCCCGCGTCGAGGCCGATTATGCCAAGGGGATGCTGGATGATCCGCCGGTCAATATCGCCTTTTCCGCGCGCGGACGCGAGCCCGGACTGGATCACCTGGGCATCCCGGTCGACAACGATGCGGAACTGGCCGTCCTCAAAGCGCAAGCCCAAACGGTCGACATGCCGATCTTCGACGAATCCGGACCTGTCGGCGCGACGGCCTGCTGCGCGCCCGCCACGGCGGATGGCACCGGAAAATCCTGCTGCTAAGGCTTGGTATGCTGCAAAAAGTCTACAAAACACTGTTCATCTGCACGGACAATTCGGCCCGCTCCATCCTGGCCGAGGGCTTGCTCAATGGTCTGGGCAAGGGCCGCTTCAAGGCCCATTCGGCAGGCAGCAAACCCAAGGGCGAGGTGCATCCCATGGCGCGGATTGCCCTGGAGAAGTTGGGCATGCCGGCGAGCGGCTATCGCAGCAAGAGCTGGGACGAGTTCGCCGGGCCCTGCGCGCCGCAGTTCGATTTCATCTTCACCGTCTGCGACAACGCAGCCGGCGAAGTCTGCCCTGCCTGGCCTGGCAAACCCCTGTCCGCGCATTGGGGCGTGCCCGACCCGGCCGCCGTGCAAGGCAGCGACGACGAGAAGATGAAGGCATTCCACGATGCGGCGCATGGATTGAAGCACCGCATCGAGCTTTTCCTGTCGCTCCCGCTGGAACGTCTGGACGCCCTGTCCTTGCAGCACGCACTGCACGGCATCGGCACGGCGTAAGAGGAAACCATGAATATTTTCGAGCGTTACCTGACAGTCTGGGTTTTTCTGTGCATCGTCGCAGGCGTCGTGCTGGGCCAGATCTCGCCTGGCGCTTTCCAGGTCATCGGCCACCTGGAGATCGCCCAGGTCAATCTGCCCGTGGGCCTGCTCATCTGGCTGATGATCATCCCCATGCTGATCAAGGTGGACTTCGGCGCACTGGGGCAGGTGCGCCGTCACTGGCGCGGCATCGGCGTCACGCTGTTCGTGAACTGGGCCGTCAAGCCCTTTTCGATGGCGTTCCTGGCCTGGCTGTTCATCCGGCAGGTGTTCGCGCCGTGGCTGCCCGCCGCGCAGCTGGACAGCTATGTCGCGGGGTTGATCCTGCTTGCCGCGGCGCCCTGCACGGCCATGGTGTTCGTCTGGAGCCGGCTTACCGGGGGCGATCCGCTCTTCACGCTGTCGCAAGTGGCATTAAACGACACCATCATGGTGTTTGCCTTCGCGCCCATCGTGGGTCTGCTGCTGGGCCTGTCCTCCATTACCGTGCCCTGGGCCACGCTGCTGACCTCGGTGTTGCTCTACATCGTCATCCCGGTTCTGCTCGCCCAGACCTGGCGCCGGGTGCTGCTACGCCGCGGCCAGGCCGCCTTCGAGGCCGCGCTGGCCCGAATCGGCCCGCTATCGATCGCCGCGCTCTTGCTGACGCTGGTTCTGCTCTTTGCTTTCCAGGGGCAAGCCATCATCGGGCAACCCCTGGTGATCGCCATGCTGGCCGTACCCATTCTCATCCAGGTACTGTTGAACTCGGCGCTGGCGTATTGGCTGAACCGGCGCCTGGGCGAAGCGCACGACATCGCCTGCCCGTCGGCCCTGATCGGCGCGAGCAATTTCTTCGAACTGGCCGTGGCCGCCGCCATCAGCCTGTTCGGCTTTCAGTCCGGCGCCGCGCTGGCCACCGTGGTGGGCGTGCTGATCGAGGTGCCGGTGATGCTGCTGGTGGTGCGGGTCGTCAATCGCACGCGCGGCTGGTACGCCTGCAAAACTACGAGACCTGTCTGAGCATCCAACCATGAATACCCGGATCTATCACAATCCCGGATGCGGCACTTCGCGCAATGTGCTGGCCCTGCTGCGCGCAGCCGGCGCCGAACCTGCCGTGGTCCAGTACCTCGCCACGCCCCCCGACCGCCACACCCTCGAAACCCTGATCGCCGATGCAGGCCTGACCGTGCGCGAAGCGCTGCGCATCAAGGGTACGCCCTACAAGGAACTGGGCCTGGACAACCCGGCGCTCACGGATGCGCAGCTCATCGAGCACATGCTGCGGCACCCCATTCTGATCAACCGCCCCTTTGTCGTCGCCGAGCGCGGCACGCGATTGTGCCGCCCCTCCGACCTGGTGCTCGATCTGCTGGCGCCCGATCTTGCTGTCGACATGGACAAAGAAGAAGGCTCGCCCTTTCTGCGCGACGAACGGATATCCGGCGACGATCCCGGCTTGGCCGCCGCATTGATGAACGCCGGCCTGCCCAGGGACGATCTGGCCGAGGCCCGCCGGACGTTCTACGCCTACCGCACGCTTGCCGGGCGCCGGATCGGATACGGCGGCTTCGAGCATCATGGACAAGACGTGCTGCTGCGATCGATCGTGGTGCCGCCCGCCGACAGGAACCTGGGCATAGGCCGCAACCTGCTGGCCTTGTTGCAGCGCCGCGCCTACGACCAGGGCGCGCGCCAGGCCTGGCTACTGACGCAGACGGCCGCGCCGTTTTTCGAACGGGCGGGTTTCAAGGCCGTGGACAGGGACCAGGCGCCGCCGGCCATTCTGGCGACCCGGCAAGCCCGGGACTTGTGCCCGGCCAGCGCCACGCCGATGACGCGCGCCATTGCATTCTGAGCAGGCACGCGGCCGTCCGCAAGGCAGGAAGCAGCCGTTGGATCGATCTGGCCTCGCTACACCTTGATGTGCGCCTGCTTGACCACCGGCGTCCACAGATCGATCTGCTGCTTCACGAAATCGCGGTATTGCTTCGGTGTGCTGCCCACGACTTCGTAGCCATTGGCGACCAGCGAGTCGTGGACTTTTCTGTCCCGGGTCGCCGCAACGATGGCACGATTGAGCTTGTCGATGATGGGCTGGGGCGTCCTGGCCGGCGCGATCACGCCGAAGAAACCATAGGCTTCGAACCCCGGATAGCCGCTCGCGGCCATGGTCGGCACGTCGGGCAGCACGGGCAGCGGCTGGGCAGCGGCCACGGCAAGCCCGCGCACAGTCCCGGCGAGAATTTGCGGCCCGCTGGGAATGAACAAGTCGACCATCACCTTCACCTGCCCGCCGATCAGATCCTGCAAGGCGGGCTCCGAGCCCTTGTAGCCAATGTGCTGCGCCTTGACGCCTTCGGCATGGAAAAAGCGCTCACCGAGCAGGTGCGGCATGCTGCCCACGCCGGCGCTCGCGAACTGGATGCCGCCGGGCTGCTTCTTGCTCCACTCGATCAGGTCCTTGAGACTGTGCACGGGCAGCGACGGGTGGACGATGAATATCACGGGTGTGCGGGCCACGAGCGAAACGTATTCGAAATCGCGCATGACGTCATAGGGCTGCTTCACGCCGAGCGCCGTATTCAGGGCCTGCGGCGCGGCGGCAAAGAGCAGGGTCTGGCCGTCCGGCGCCGCCCTGGCGACCTCTTGCGTGCCGATGATGTTGTAGGCTCCGGGACGGTTGTCGATGATGATCGCCTGGCCCAGTTCACGTGTGAGGCTGGGCTGGATCATGCGCGCCACGGTATCCAGCGCGCCGCCCGGCGCGAAAGGCACCACGATGCGCACGGGACCCGAGGGAAAGGCTGCCGCCCGGGCGCGGGCGCCGACGGCCAGCAGAGGTAGCGTTGCGCCGGCGCATAGCAGCTGGCGGCGTTGCATCGAAAAGCACTTCATGTCTGTCTCCTGTTTTATTGCCGCTGCCACATTGGCAAAAGCGTACTTCCGCGGTCATCGCCGCATGTCGACGACCGTTCGGCCGCGCACCCGGCCTTCGAGTGTCAGGTCCAGCCAATACGGCAGGTCTTCCAGTCCGATCACGTGCGCGATCTCGTTCAAATGGCGGGGGTGCAGGTCGGTCGCTATCCTGCGCCAGACCACGTCCCTCACCGGCATGGGGGAATTGGAGTTGATGCCCAACAGGCGCACGCCGCGCAGGATGAAGGGCAACACCGTGGCATCCAGCGCGGTGCCTCCCGCGTTGCCGAAAGCCGCGATCACGCCTTCGGGCAGCATGGTGCGCGTGATCCAGGCCAGCATCTGGCCTCCCACGGAATCCAGCACACCGGCCCAACGGCCTTTCTCCAGCGGCCGGGGCTGCACTTGCGGCGCCGGCCGACCGACAGTCTCGCTGGCGCCCAGCAGGCGCAGATAGTCCTGCGCATCCGCCTTGCCGCTCATGGCCGTGACCTGGTAACCGCGCCGCGCGAGCATGTCGATCGCCAGACTGGCCGCGCCGCCGGTCGCGCCGGTGACCAGAACGGGCCCGCGCTGCGGCGTCAATCCATTGAGTTCCATCAGGTGCAGTGAGTAGGCGGCGGTGTAACCGGCCACGTCGATGCCCAAGCCATGCACCACGACTTTGTCGCCACGGGCAAAGCGCACGTCCGACGACTCGGCCACAACGCCGGTCAGGTCGATGCCGCCTATGCGGGGCCACGAGCGGATGATTCCGTTCAACCCTCTGGAAGCCAGGGCATCCTTGTAGTTGATGCTGGAGTACGCCACGTCGATCAGCACATCTCCGGGGCTGAGTTCGTCGGGCGCCATCTCGCACAGCCGACGTATCGGGCGCGGTTCACCGGCCAGCAACCTAAAAGCCTTGAAGCGATGCATGGCGGCGCCTCAGTTGCGAATGTCGTGGCCCGCACGGCTGTAGGTGCGACGGGCAATGTTGAGTTGATGGATCTGGCTCGTACCCTCGTAGAGCCGGAAGAGCCGCACATCGCGGTAGAAGCGCTCGATCGGGTTATCCGCGATGAAGCCGTAACCGCCCAGCATCTGCACGCAGCGATCGGCCACACGGCCGCACATTTCGGACGCGAAATACTTGCAGATGGAGGCCTCCATCGTGACGTCCATTCCCTGGTCGCGCTTGCGCGCCGTCTCAAGGACGAGGGCGCGCGCGGCATGGATCTCGACCTGACAGTCGGCCACCATGGCCTGCACCAGCTGGAACGAACCCACCGGCTGGCCGAACTGGCGCCGATGCGCCGTGTACTGGACGATCTCGTCCAGCATGCGCAGGGCAGGTCCGATGCACAGCGCGGCCAGGTGGATGCGCTGCTTGTTCAGGACCCGCATCGCGATCTGAAAGCCCTGGCCTTCAGCCCCGATGCGCTGGCTGGCGGGCACGACGCAGTTATCCAGGTACACCTCGGAGACGGGCGAACCGGCCTGCCCCATCTTGCGGTAAGGCCGGCCCGTGCTCAGGCCCGGGCCGCGCTCGACGAGAAAGGCGGACACGCCGGCCGCCCCCGACTGCGCAGGATCGGTGCGGGCCAGCACGGTAAACAGCTGCGCGATGGGCGCATTGGTGATGAAGCACTTGGTGCCGTTGAGCACATAGGTGTCGCCTTCGGCCCTGGCGGTGGTGCGCAGCGCGGCCGCGTCCGACCCGGCCTCGGGTTCTGTCAGCGCAAAGCAGCCGGTCATCCGCCCGCTGGCCAGCTCAGGAAGATAGCGGCGCTTCTGCTCCTCGCTGCCATCGCTCACCAGGGCCTCGCTGCCTATGCCGGTGTTGGTACCGACGCGGGCGCGAAAAGCCACGGAGCACTGCGACAGCTCCATGGCCGCCATCACCAGCTCCTCGGTGGTCATGCCCGCACCGCCGTAGGCCTGGGGAATGGAATAGCCAAACAGGCCCTGCTCGGCCATCTCCCGCACGAGGTCGGCAGAAACCTCGTCCAGGTCGGACACTTCGGCTTCGCGCGGGATCAGGCGCTCCCGGCAGAAGCGCCGCAAGCTGGCCAAATAGGCGTCAAAGCCCTGGGGATCGCGAATCACGTGTCTATCTCCGACGGGTTCGAACCGGTCGCGAAGCGCGCGAACCGTGAAACCAGTCTAGGAAGACGGACGGATCATCGGAACAGATGTTTTGGTATATTAAATAAATGGCCATGACCACACCCGTGCGCGCGCACCAGATGTACGCCTCCAGCCTGGCCAACGGGCTGCGACTGCTTTCGAGCTTCAAGCTGGGAGAGCCCGCACTCAGCAACCGCGAACTGGCCGAACTCACGGGGCTTTCGAAGGCATCGATATCGCGCCTGACCTATACCTTGTGCGAGCTGGGCTTTCTGCGCTATGACGCACAGGAACGGCGCTATCGCCTGGGCGGCGCCACACTGGCGGTTGGCTTTCCCCTGCTGAGCAGCTTCATCGCCATACGCCATACGGCACGGCCCTTGATGCAGGCGCTGGCCGACGCCGCGCGCGGGTCGGTGTCGCTGGGCCTGCGCGACCGGACCAATATGGTTTATATCGAGACCTGCCGAGGCCACGAGGCCATCGCATTCCGGCCGGACATCGGCGGCAGCATGCCCATGTGGTCGACGTCCATAGGCCGGGCCTGGCTGGCCGGCGCGGACCCCGCGCTGCGCAAGCAGACCCTGCAGCGTATACGAACCGGGCACGCTGGCGCCTGGCGGGAGCACCGCGCATCGGTGCTCGCCGAGATCGAAGCCTTTCCCCGGCGCGGCTTCTGCCTGGGGCTGGGACAATGGCAACGCGACATCCACGCCGCCGGCGTGCCCATGCAGGTGCCTATCGACGGGGAAACGCTGGTGTTCAACTGCGGCGTGCCGTCCGTGCTTCTTCAGGCCGGCGCCATGGAACGGGACATAGGCCCGCGCCTGGTGCAGATGGTGCGCCGGATCGAACGGGACTATCTCGCGGAGCATGGTGCGTGAGCGGGCGATCCGGTGGGGCACAAGACGATCCGGACAAGGAATTCGCCAACACGCTTGCGCGCGGACTGGAGCTGCTGCTGTGCTTTGCGCCCGGCGAAAGCGCGTTGCGCAACAAGGACTTCGTGCAGCGCACCGGGCTGGACAAGGCGACAGTCTCGCGGCTGGCCTATACGCTCGACCAACTGGGTTACTTGCGCCACGACGCGGCCGATGGCAAATACCGGCTGGGCGCCGCAGTGCTGGCGATGGGGTATCCCCTCCTGGCCAATATGAGCCTGCGCCACGTGGTTCGCCCCTGGATCAAGAGCCTGGCTGACGAGGTGCGTGGCACGGTCAGCATCCTGATCCGCGACCGCACCAGCATGGTCTATATGGAAACCTGCCGCTCGGAACAGGAGACGGCGCCGCTGATGGATATCGGCGCGTCCCTGCCCATCATTGCCAGCACCAGCGGCCGCGCCTGGCTGGCGCGCACGACGCCCCAGGAACGCGACAAGGTGCTCAATCAGGTGAAGGTGCTCTATCCCAAGCTGTATGCCGAACACATTGCCAAAGTTCGGCGCACGCTGGGCGATCTCGCGCAGCGCGGCTACCTGAGCGGCCCGGGCCTGGTCCAGCCGGAACGGGTGGTGGTGGCGGTGCCCATGGCGCGCCCGGTGAACGCTGAGATCATTGTGTTCAACTGCGCCGTAGCGCCGCAGGGCCGGCCGGTGGAGCCGCTGCGCGCGCATCTGGGCGCGCGGCTGATCACGCTGACGCGCGGCGTGGAAATCGCCATGGGGCTGGCCTGACTCAGATGATGCCTTCGTCCCTGAGCGCCTGCATCTGCTTGTCGTCCAGGCCCAGTTTCGAGAACAATGTGTGGTTGTATTCCCCCACCGCCGGCCCGGTGCGGGGCGGCGGCGGCTCGAAACCCGAAAAGCGCGGCACGATGCATGGCGCGGGCACGCTGCCCAGGTTTTCGTCCGGCAGGCGGATGATGGCCCCGCGCGCCTGAAAATGCGGGTCTCGCAATACGTCGCCAATGTCGTAGACCTTGCTGAACGGCACAGCATGCTCGGTCAGCGCGGCCGACAGTTCGTCAAAGCTGCGCGCCGCGCACCAGTCGCAGACCAGTTTGTCGATCTCGTCGATATGCCGCACGCGCTGGGGATTGTTGCAAAAGCGCGCCTCGGACGAAAGATCGGGACGACCCATGGCCAGACAGATGCGGCGAAAGATCGCCTCGGACGACCCCACGATCGTGACCCAGATACCGTCGGCCGTCCTGTACATATTGGACGGCGCGGTATAGGTCGCGCGCGAGCCTGCCCGATTGCGCACCTGGCCCAGCTGCTCGAATTCCACCGGCAGCGTCTCCAGCAGGCGAATCATGGCCTCGGTGGCCGATAGGTCGATCTCGCGGCCGGGCAGTCCCGGGTTCCCTCTTTTCTCGGCCATGGCCGCGGCGATGGAAAAAGCCCCGAATAGCCCCGCCACCGCATCGCCCAACGGAAAATTCATATGCTGCGGGCTGCCGTCGCGCTCGCCCGTAAGGTGCGCGAACCCGCTCATTGCCTCGAAAATTCGCGCAAATCCGGGCCGCTCGGCGTAAGGACCTGTCTGCCCGAAGCCAGTGACCCGCAACACTGTCAGCTGCGGATTGGCCGCATGCAGCGTTGCCAGGTCCAGCCCCCAGCGGCTCATCGTGCCGGTGCGAAAGTTTTCGACCAGCACGTCGAAATGCGGCAGCAGCTTCAGGAACAGCTCACGGCCACGGGGCTTGCGCACATCCAGAGAAATACCGCGCTTGCCGCGATTGGTGACTTTCCAATGCAGCGCGTGTTCTTCCTTGACCGGCGCCAGGCCGCGCAAGGAGTCGCTGCCGTCCGGCAATTCCAGCTTCACCACCTCTGCGCCCAGATCGGCGCACAGCGCCGAGGAAAAAGGCGCGGCAATGACAGTGGCCATATCGAGAATGCGCACGCCAACCAGCGGGCCGGACGACGCGGGGGAAGAAGAAGTAGCGGGCATGGCCTGTGAACATGGGCGAGAGCGATGCAGCGAGCTTCCCTCTTTGAACAATATGCCGCAACCTACGTTTTGCCATGTTAAATATTTAAGCTGCCGCCTGGTGGCTGCGCGCGACCTCGAGCAGGAAGTCCCTCATCGCGGTCACGCGCTGGTTCTCGCGCAGATCGCGGTGATAGACCAGCCACAGGTCGCGTGCACAGACGAAGTCCACCCGGACCAGGGCGGGCATCCTGGCTCCGACCGATTCGGGCAGCACCACAAGGCCCAGGCCGGCCTCGCCGGCCGCGATCATCACGGGCATGCTGTTGGTGAGCAGGACCGCGGGCTTGCCCGCGAATACGCCGGTGGCCCAGCGCGCCATAGGCACATGCGCAAGCGAATCGCCCCAGTTCACATAAGGCAGGCTGCGCCAGTCGCGCTGCGCCTGAACATCGGCGGCTCCGACATAGGCGGCAAACGCCATGGCTCCCGCATGCTGGGCAATGTATTCCCCCTCTTCCTCGCGCGCGGGCGGCGACATGCGCAACGCAATGTCCGCATCGCGGCGGGACAGATTCACGGTATTGACCCCGGTGACCAGCTCGACCTGCAGCCCCGGATGGCCCTGCACGAATTCGGGCAGCCTGGGCACGATCCAGTGGCTGGCGATCGTTTCCGACGTGGCCACGCGCACGCTGCCCGACCAGGCGCCGGACTGGCCGGCGTCCTGCGAACGGCGCGCGAACCCCAGCATCGCCTGCTCGACGGGCAGCGCCGCCGCCAGCAGGGTCTCCCCGTCGTTGGTCAGCGTATAACCGGTCTGCCGGCGCAGGAACAGCGCCATGCCCATGGCCTGCTCGAAGGCGTCGATGCGGCGCGACACCGTCGCCGGGCTCACGCCCAGCTCGTGGGCCGCCGGCGTCAGCCCCGCAGCGCGCGCCACCGCCAGGAAATAGCGCAGGTCATCCCAATTCATGTGTCCGGCCTTTATTTTTCATATATGAAAAATTGTTTTGGAAATTATTCCATATATTTTTCTCAATAGAAAAACAACAATGCGCCATATCCACTCTTTCAGGAAGGCCGCCATGAAAACCCGGACCCTCTACGCGACGCTGATTCTCTCCACGCTCTTCTGGGGCGCCAATTTCAACCTGGGCAAGTTCGTCGTGCATGCGACCGACCCGCTGAACGCCGCCGCCTGGCGCTTTCTGCTGGCGGGCCTGACCATGGCCGTGTATATGCTGCTGGCCGAGGGCGTGGACTGGCAGGGCCTGCGCCGCAACCTCCTGCCGCTGGCGGCCATGGCGACGGTCGGCATCTTCGGCTTTAACGTTGCCTTCTTTTTCGGCCTGCAGACGACCTCGTCGGTCAACGGCTCGCTGATCATGACCCTCAACCCCACCATCACCGTCGTTCTCACCGCGCTGGTCCTGGGCGAAGCCGTGTCGTGGAAGCAGATGCTGGGCCTGGCCTTGAGCTTCTGCGGCGTCGTCACTGTGGTGTCGGGCGGAAACCCGGCCGCCCTGCTGCGGCATTTCCACTTCGCCATCGGCGATGCCTTGATCCTGGTCGGCAATCTCTGCTGGGCGGCCTACAGCGTGATCGGCAAGAAGTGGATCAGGAACCTCTCCGCGATCCAGACGACCACCAGCACCATGCTGATCGGCGCGGCGGCCCTGATCGGCATCACCCTGGCCACCCACGGCGGATCGATGCCGGCGCCGTCGGCGCAAGGCTTCGGTGCCATCGCCGTCATGGCCCTGTTCGGCACGGTCCTGGCCTACCTGTGGTGGAACAACGGCATACGCACCATCGGACCGGCCCGCACGTCGGTATTCTTCGACCTGGTGCCCATCTTCACCATGCTCATTGCCATCGCGCTGGGCGAGCAGGTGTCGGCGGCGCAAGGCGTGGGAGCCGTGCTGGTGATATCGGGCGTGCTGTTCTCGTCCGGCGCGCTCGATGCGTGGCTGAACCGGGCGCGCGCTACCGGGCAGCCCTGCCGGACGGCGGCCTGAGCGGCACGGCGCCGCCGTCAGCCGCGCCCGTCCTGCTCGCCCCGCACGACCAGCCCATGGCGGCGGATCTTTTCATAGAGCGTCGCCTTCGCCATTTTCAATTGCTCGGCGGCCTGCGCAACCGCGCCGCCAGCGTGCGCGAGCGCATCCGCGATCAGCGCGCGCTCGTACAGTTCCACACGGTCTTTCAGCGCCTGTGGCGGCGGTGCACCGCCGCCACAGGCGATCGCCGCGAGATCGTCGGGGATTCCAAGCACGTGGCGATCGGCGGCGTTGCGCAGCTCGCGCACATTGCCCGGCCAGTCGCGCTGGGTCAGGCGCATGCGGTCGCGCTCGGTAAGCAGCGGCGCGGGGCGCTGATAACGCACCGCCGCATCGAGCACGAAATGCTCGAAAAGCGGCACAATGTCCTCGCGGCGCTCGACCAGCGGCGGCAGCGAGATGGTCACCACATTGAGCCGGTACAGCAGATCGCGCCGGAAGGTGCCGGCTGCGACGTGTTCGTTCATATCGCCCTTGGCTGCCGCCACCACCCGCAAATCGACCCGCACCGGCTGATTGGCCCCCAGGCGCTCGAGCACGCCCTCCTGCAGCACACGCAGCAGCTTGACCTGCAGCGCAAGCGGCATGCTCTCGATTTCGTCCAGGAATAGCGTGCCGCCCGAGGCATGTTCGAGCTTGCCGATCCGGCGCTTGGCCGCGCCCGTGAAAGCGCCTTGTTCGTAGCCGAACATCTCCGATTCGAACATGGACTCGGGCATGGCCCCGCAGTTGACCGCGACAAAGGGCTTGTCGCGCCGGGGAGAAAGCTCGTGCAGGCTGCGCGCGACCAGCTCCTTGCCCGCGCCGGTGTCGCCGCTGATCAGGATCGATGCGTCGATGGGCGCGACGTTGGCGATCAGGCTGCGCACCTGTTCTATTGCGGGACTGCGGCCAATGATGCGCGAGGCAAGCGAATTGTGTCCGGCCAGTTCTCGGCGCAGCGCGAGGTTTTCGAGTTCGAGCCTGCGCCTCTCCAGCGCGCGCCGTACGGTCTCGACCAGGCTTTCGGCGGAGAACGGCTTCTCGATGAAATCGTAGGCACCGTCGCGCATCGCCTGCACGGCCATCGAAATATCGCCATGCCCGGTGACGAGGATCACAGGCACGCCTGGCGCGCGCTCGTGGCATTGGGCAAGCAGATCGAGCCCGCTCGCGCCAGGCAGGCGGATATCGCTCACGACGACGCCGGCAAAATCCGGACCAATCTGCACCAGCGCGGCTTCGGCCGAGGCAAAGCCCGCCGTCTCGAAGCCGGCCAGCTGCAGGCTTTGCATGCCCGCGCGGCGCACCAGTTCGTCGTCCTCGACATAGAGCACTGCGCCGGTCTGTTGAATCACCATAGTCGTCTGTCGTCCTGGCTCGTGGGGTTCAGGCGCCGATGACCGGCGCGTTTGTCGAGGCCGCCTGAGCGCGGCGCAGCATCAGCACGAAGAGCGCGCCGCCTCCGGGTGCATTCTGCGCGGCGAGCGAACCGCCGCAATCGCGTGCGATCGATGAGGAGATCGCCAGGCCGAGCCCCAGCCCCTGTCCCATTTCCTTGGTGGTGAAGAACGGCTCGAAGATGCGCGGCATGACGCCGTCTGGGATACCGGGGCCATTGTCGCGCACCCGGATCACAATTGTCGCGAATCGGATCTGGATGTCGATCTCGATGCGCGGATCGGCCACGCCAGCCACGGCATCCAGCGCATTGCCGATCAAGTTGATCAGCACCTGCTCGATCCTAAGGTCGTCGCACTGCGCCAGCAGCCCAGGATAGTCGCTATGCCGGTCGAAGGCGGCTACAACATCGATATTGTCCGTGCTATCGGTGAGGGTGAGCGCCAGGCGCACGCAGGCCAGGCGCTGGCCCAGCAACGCCAGCGCATTGCGCAGCGCTGGCGCCACCGGAGCACGCAAGCCGCGCGGCCTGGGCCGAGCCACGAACAGCTTGAGCTGGTTGACGATCTTGCCCATGCGCTCGGTGAGCGCGCCTATCGTCTCCAGATTTTCGTTCGCTGCCGCGTACTGGCCGCGATCCAGGAATACACGGGTGTTGTCCGAGAAGCTGCGCAAGGCGGCGAGCGGCTGGTTCAGCTCGTGCGTGATACCCGCCGCCATCTGGCCGAGCGCCACGAGCTTGCTGGCCTGCACCAGCTCGTCCTGGGCAGCGCGCAGCTTGGCTTGGGCGCGCGCGCGTTCGGCCACCTCGCGCCGCAGATTCTCGTTGGCCTGCGAGAGATCGGCCGTGCGTTCCGCGACCCGCTGGTTGAGCATCGCGTAGGCCTGCTGCAGCATTTCCCGGCTCTTTATCATTTCCTTCTCGCGCTCGCGCCGCTGCCGCCAGTAAAAACCCAGCAGGCACAGCGAGATATAGCCGAATACCGCCATGACCGTGGCGCTGCGCGCCGCGGCGGTCACGGAATCCATCGGCGAGAGCGTCACGATGTGCCAGTCGGGTACGCCGAGCGCGCGGCGCGTTTCCAGATAACTCGGCGCGCCGATATGCCCGCCGATACGCACGACATCGACGCTGCCTTTGAGCACGCGCTCGACATGCTCGGACAGCTGCGGCAGGCTCTGGTGCACGTATTGCCTCGTGCTTTCGATCGACTCGACGACGTCCTTGGACAGCGGATGCACCGTGTGGTATTTCCAGGCCGGGACGGACGAGAGAAAAATCACGCCGTGATTGTCGGTAACGAGCAGCGGCTCGGTCGACTCAGTGCCCGGAAACCATTCGAGATCCAGTTTGACGATGGCTACGCCGACGATCTTGCCCTTGAGGCGGACCGGTTGCGATAGAAAATAGCCCGGTTCGTGAGAGATGGTGCCTATGCCGAAGAAACGGCCCACCCGGCCCTTGACCGCGTCCACGACATAAGGCCGGAAGCGAAACTGCGCACCCACGAAACTATCGGCGTCGTGCCAATTGCTGGCCGCGATGCAATTGCCCTTGGCGTCGGTGATATACGTGGCGGTGGCGTGCGCGTGGCGGTTGACGTCCTCGAGATAGCGATTGACCTTGTCGATCCGTGCCGGCATCGGATTGGCGAGCACGTTCTGCACGAGCGGATTGACGCCGACGATGTAGGGCAAGGACTCGTAGCGCTCCAGCACGCTTTTGAGGGCGGCCGTCGTACGGTCGCCGCGCACCGCGGCATCGCGGCGCAGCGTATCGACGCTCCTGGCCCAGGCGAGCGTCCAAGTCAGCACGCAGACCGCGACGAGCCCGGCGGCCAAAACATAGAGAATGGGTAGATAGCGCGTCACAAGGCAGCTTTCCATGCGCCGATCAGGATTGCCCGATTGTGGCACACGCCTGTGCCGCACCTGGGCGCAGGCGGGGCAATGCCCGGCCAACCGGAAGGCAGGCCGCAACCGCTTCGCGGCGACGCGGCATTTTGCCGACCATGCCTAATTCATTGCAAGAACGATGCCAGCGGACAGAGCTTGCTAATTTGTTGATTCGGAAAGATTTTTCGTCTTCGGCATGACACGCGTTTCCGGATTTTCAGAAAATGGGGCAGACGCCATCCGGATTCCCGGAAACAGGCTCGGAGTCAGGCAAAAAATAAAGTTCGTCCAAAAAAAGTCTGTCCACGTAAATTTCAGTCGAAAATCGCCCTTCGCCCTTCGCCCTTCGCCCTTTGCCGTTCCTCTTATTTTTTAGGTGAAGGATGTAGCGCCCCTCAAGCAACCCGCAAATCGGATTTCATCGGTTCAATCCGATTTTGGCTGTTTTTTGATTGGAAATTCTAAATACACAGCGGCAAAAGCAACCTCGATGCCTGGCCCGGCCCAATGAGCACTGTCAACTTGGGTGGCCGGCCGTGGGGCACCTGTCCGCAGTGATCCTTATCCGCGCCGGATATAGACAGGCGAATGCGGCTGCCAGCCGAAAAGCGCCAGGCAGTGGGCAGCAGCGCCAGGCGGACAAAGGCCGGTTCTCCTGGCGCAAGCGGAACCGCATCCTCCTTGCGGCAGCTATGGAAAGGCCAAGTGGTAAGGTAGCCCGTCGGGCACGGCGATTCCTTGCGATGCAGCAGTCGCAGCAGCCCCTCGGTTACGTAACGTTCCCGGCCATTCGCCTCGATCTCGGTCAGGTAGGCAAACAGCGCGCCATCGCGTTCACTGCTACGCAGCCAGAGCTCCAGCACCGCGTGACCGGCCAATTCCATGGCATCGGTCAGCGCTCCGGTGGTGAAACTCAGCATACAGTCCGTACGGCCCTGCCAATCTGGATAATATTCAGTGCTGTTAATCGCCGCGATGCGCTCATAGCGCGTTCCGTGTCCTGTTCCCAGGGTGAAGTCGACTTGATAATCCACACTGGTCGGCTTGGCGGGGGCGGCGGCGGCCAACGTGGCACTCGGGGCGAGGAACAGCACTGTGTCTTGCTTTGCGGGCAGTGCAGGCCACTGCTGCGCACTGCGCCATTGCTCGGCGTGCAAGGCGTAATAGTGGATCGGCGCTTCCTGATCCAGGCCGGTGGGCAGCTTCAACAGATAGTGGTCAAAGAAGCGCAGCACTTCGTCCAGCCAGACCGGCTCGGCCATTTCCTGCTTGCGCCAGGGCGAGACATCGATGCGCGCGCCGTGATCCCAAGGGCCGATCATCAGGTGGCGGGGATTGTCCGATAGCGTCAGATAGCGCGAGATTGCGCCGTTCATGTAACCGCCGCCGTCCAGCCAGCCTGAGACTGACAGCACCGCCACGTCTTGGGGAATGGACTGCGCCAGGCTATAGGGGCTGAACGAGGCGGAACTGAAGGTTTCGTCGTAGGGAAGCGGATCTTCGCGGAAACGGAATTCCGGCATGAAATCGGTCTGGCGGAAATTGCTCAAATGTTCGCGCACCGCCTGCTCCAGCAGGTTGCCGTCGGGATCCTCGTCGACCGGCTGCGGGCCGGCAAAGCCCGGGTTCGCGTAGTAGACAAAACGCGGCAACATGTGGCGCTGGTCGTGGTCCAGGGCCACCATCAGATCGTCATAGCTCTGAGTGAGGGCCTTCAGTTGCAAGCCGCCTGGAAAATAGTTGTCGGCATAGGTGTCCCATACGGAGAACAGCGGCGCGATGGCGCGCACCGCGGGGTGAGCCGTACTGGCCAGAAAGTCTGACGCCGCGCCCAGGTAGGAGATTCCCGTGGCTCCGACCGTGCCGTCCGACCAGGGCTGCGCCACGATCCAGTCGACCACTTCGCGGCTGTCCTCACGCTCCTTGGGCGAACGAAAGCTGTCGCGCGTGCCGAAACTTGCGCCCGTGCCACGCACATCGATCACCACCACGGCGTAGCCACGCGGCACCAGGTAGTCACGCAGCTTTGCGGTATTGGGCGCGCATTCGCCGGTAGCCCCTGGCTCCATCTTGAAACGGCGGTAATACGGCGTGAACAGCGTAATGGCGGGAAATGTCGTGGCGGGCACACCGTCCAAGGGCGATGGCAGGTAAACATCGATAGCGAGGCGACATCCGTCGCGCATCGTCAAGTAGCGCGACAGGGGAATAGGGACGCTGTAGCGAGCCGGACGTGTCGTTGCATATTGCTGCGGAGTGAGATGCCAGGCAGCAGAAAGATCGGAAATCATCGGAACTCAACAAGAGAAAAGTTGATTAAGAATACAAAACATCGATAAGCCGCGACACCTATACCGATATAGGAATTTCCTATTCAAGAGGGCTGGATTTTTGACTCTGGGTAGACTGAAATGAATACAGAGTCAGTCGTCGTTATCTCCGCCATACAAGAGGTGGCGCTTAGTCACAATAGAATCGGGAATGCCTATGGACCTGCGCCAGCTGAAATACTTCACCCGTATCGTCGAACTGGAAAGCTTCACGGTAGCGGCCGAGTCGCTGCACATTGCACAACCCTCGCTCAGCCAGCACGTCGCCAATCTTGAAAGCGAGCTCGACACCCCTTTGCTGATACGTGGCCCCGGCGGTGTGCGCACCACGAAATCCGGTGATCTGCTGTACCACCACGCAAAAATGGTGCTCCGGCAACTAGACGAGGCCCGCGCCGCCGTCAAGCATGGCCGCAACACGCCTTCAGGACACGTCAGTTTCGGCCTGCCGACCAGTACCTCACGCGTGCTGGCCGTACCACTGATCGAGGCGGTAGCTCGCGAGTTCCCGGAAGTCGTGCTGGAGCTGGTCGAAGGCAGTAACGCCGACCTAGCCGAGTCCGTGGCACGCCAGCGGCTAGACTTGACCATTGCCATGGATGTAACGCAGCAGCCGACCCGCATGCAAGTCGAGCCGCTGCTGGACGAGTACCTGCTGCTGGTGGGGCCGCCCTCCGGCAGTGGCACCTCTATCACCCTAGCCGAGGTTGCCGCCTTGCCGCTAGTGCTACCCAGCTTTCCGAATTCGATCCGCCTGCTGGCGGAACGGGCCTTCAGTGACGCAGGCCTGGCGTTCAACCTGATAGCCGAAACGAGCGCTGTCTCGATATTGCTTGCGCTCGTGCGCACCGGGCGTGGCTGGACCATATTACCGGCATCCGTGCTAAGCATGTCAGTTGCGGAAAAAGGCAATATCGAAGGCATCCCTATCTCGGATCGAAAACTCACGCGACGAGCCTCAGTGTGCTTATCATCCTCGGCGCAACAAAGCCTGGCCTGCCTGGCGGTCCGAACATTGACCGTCGCTTTAGTACAAGACATGGTCAGCGCGGGCCGGTGGCAGGGAGTCACGCTAATCAACGGTTGAATCCGATCCGGTTATTCCGCGTGCAGGCCCAGGCGATGCACAAAGGCCCCCCAGAACTCCGAGTCCTTCTCAGCGCGTTGGCGCATCTCGTCGGCGGATCCGGTAAAAGGCATGAAATACAAGGCCTTCAGGTGCGCATGGATAGTCGGGTCTTTGAGCGCCGCCTGCGTCGCCGCGTTCAAGCGGTCCACCACGCCGGTAGGCATACCAGCCGGGCCGACAATTGCGAACCAACCAGGCATGGACGGTGCGTCAAGTCCCGTTTCCTTGAGCGTAGGCACATTAGGCAATTCGGCAACACGGTGATCGGACAAAACGGCCAGTGGCACGACGCCGCCGGAGGTCACCTGGGGCAGCGCGGAGCCCAACACACTGGTCATGAGATCGACCTGGCCGCCCAGCACAGCGTTCAGGGCCGGGCCCGAACCTTTGAATGGAATGTGCGTGAGCTTGATGCCGGCGGCATCAGCCACCATTTCAGTGGCGAGGTGCGTAGAGTTACCCGTTCCGGCGCTGGAGAAAGTCAAAGCACCAGGTTTGGCCTTGGCAGCGGCAATCAACTTATGAATGGAAGTAATGCCGCTTGCCTTGCTTGCCACAAGAATAAAAGGCGTGTCTATCACAGGCGATACATAGGTGAAATCTTTTTTCGGGTCATAGGGCAAGTTCAAATATAGGTAAGGGTTGAAACTCATCTGTGAGACGCCAGCCATCATCAGCGTATAACCATCGGGCGCGGATTTGGCCACAAATGACGCGGCAATGACGCCATTCGCGCCAGGCCGGTTTTCGACCACCACAGGTTGACCCAGCACCGATCCCATCTTCTCGCTGATCAAGCGCGCTACCAGATCACCGCCGGAACCGGCCGACTGCGGCACGATCAGATGTATTGGATATTTCGGGAAGCCCTCCTGCGCTAATGCCGGCGCAGTCAACGAGATGGCGGCAGCACAAACGGCCAAAATGAAAATTCGCGCAAACATGCGTTCCCCTCTAGTGGATACTGTTATTGCCTGACGACAATCAGGTCCAGTCATCTTAGGGAACGGTCTTGTCCGCGACAAATATGACGTATCTATTCCTGTATAGGAAAAAACGCTAGCCCTTCTACAACAGAGTCAACCATGCTCTGATCTATCCCCATCCGCCCTCACCTGTGCCGCGACCTAGATCGACACCTTCCATTTGTAAACCTCGTCATGACGCAGCACGATCAGGGCATGTATTCTCATTTCGAAATTGGAGCTGCGCTAGAAGACCGCAAAACCCTGGAGGGAGCACCGGACGCGGCAGTGAAGCGAGCGTGACAAGGCCAAGTTGGCCGACGTGGATTTGGTCGAACTTTCCGTCAATGCCCGGACCCAGGCCGCGGAACCTACTACCGTGAACCTAGGCTCGCTCGACCTGATCCACCCCGAGCTTTATCGCGGCGACCGCGGCGCCGCGCAGCGGCCCATGCCGGCACATCTGCTGCTGGGCTGAGAATCCGGCCTCCCCTGCGCCCCTATCAGCTGAAGAACCGGCGGGCCAAGGACGACCAGATCGTCAGGACCGAATCCAAGACTATCGCCTTCGCCAATTCTGTACCGGGGCGCCGAACCCGCCGCTACGGCGACTTTCTCGATCTGGCCGCGCCCAATACCAGCGGGCACCGTGCGCGGAGCCTGCACGTCCAGGAAAAAAGGCGTTGGCCAGCAAGATCATGATCACGGCCCACGCCTCGAGCTCGAGCTTGCGCAGCAGCGTGCTGGCTGATCCGCGAGGGCACCGGCCCGGTCGGCATGCAAGCAGGGAGCGTGACCTGATCATTTCGATAGACGCGATCGTTGCCGCCGGGCTGTGCGGGCAGGCACGGATTTATCTGGACCGACGCTCAAAGCGGCCCAGGCGGTCACACCTGCGCCAGTTTTTCCGCATCCAGGATCTGGATCTGCCTGCCCTGGGTCTGGACGAACCCTTCGCGTTGGAATCGGGAGAACATGCGGCTGACCGTCTCGAGTTTGATGCCGAGAAATCCGCCGATTTCATCGCGGCTCATCTTGAGGTTGAACTTCGCGCCGGAATAGCCGCGCAGGCGAAAACGCGCTGCCAGATCAAGCAGAAAAGAGGCGAGCCGCTGTTCGGCCGTCATCTTGCCCAGCAGCATCATGAGCCCCGATTCGCGCACGATCTCGGCGCTCATCAGGTGATAGAGATGGCGCTGCATGCGGCGGCTTTCGCCGCAGACCGTTTCCAGCTGGCCGAACGGAATGACGCATACCGTGCTGTCCTCCAGCGCGACCGCCTCGCAACTTTGATATCCGCAGGAAATTCCGTCCAGACCGAGTGGATCGCCCGGGATGTGGAACCCGGTGACCTGCTCGTACCCGTCGCGATGCATGATGCTGGTCTTGAACGACCCAGTGCGCACGGCATACAGGGACTGGAATTCGTCGTGCGCGCGAAAGAGCGCTTCGCCGCGCCGCACCGGCCGTGTGGTGCAGACCAGGGCATCGATACGCTCCAGTTCGGCCGGCGTAAGATCGGCCGGCAGGCACACCCCCCGCAGCGAACAGCTGGAGCAGCGCGCCTGCGCGAGCTTGGGCGCATCCTCGCAGGCGACCGCTTGCATCATGTGGACGCGCTGTGCGGCGGCGGACCGCGCGGTCGACACAGGGGAAGAATCTAAGGTGTTCATGGCGCCAGTCCCGTGAGAAATTCACGGTGCCAGTATTGCCCGCGCCCGGTCGGAATTAAATCAGCCTAGATGGAAACTGGCGTAGGGAACAGGGAAGCCGTGTAGGAATCGGCCTACGCGGGCGCGTTTCAAACAGCGCGCGCGGGCAAATACCGGGGCCTGACCTACACGATGCTTGATGTGGGTCAATCGACCCCGGTTCAAGCAAGGCATTCTTGTTCCCTGGCAAAGATGAAGTAGCAGCGGAGACGGCAGCAATGGGACTCGGGATGCAGATCGTGTATGTCGGCCTTCCCGGCTTGGCCGCGATCGAGGCGCAGGCAGGCGTGCAATTGCTGCGTCTGGGCCGCTTCAATGCCATGCTGTCCGAATGCCGGTTGGTGGTGCAATTGCTGCCCACGTCGGGACAGGCACCCGGGTATGGCGCGCGGCTCGAACTGTTTTGCGCCCGGCACGAGTTTGACAGCGTGCATCGATGCGAAGGCGCCGACCTGGGTGTGGCTCTGATCGCGGTGTTCGAGGCGGCCGAGCGGGATCTGGCGGCACGGATGGGCCGGGCCGTCTACCGTGACGCCAGGCCGCGGCACGCCACGGAAAAACAATGAATCAGAGTTCCTCGTCGTCGCCGACCAGGCCGTGCCGCATGGCGTAACGCACCAGGGCGGCCTCGTGCGGCATCTGCATTTTTTCGAGTATGCGGCTCTTGTAGGTGCTCACGGTCTTGACGCTCACGCACAAGGCCTGCGCAATCTCGGAAAGGGTCTTTCCGCCGGCAAGGCGGCGAAAAACATCGAACTCCCGGTCTGAAAGCCGCTGGTGGGGCAGCGCGTCCGCGGGTTCGTTCAGGCTCTGCGCGAAACGCTCGGCCATCGTCGTGCTGACATAGACGCCGCCGGAGGCCACCTTGGTCACGGCAGTGACGAGTTCCGTGCCGGCACTTTCCTTGGTGAGATAACCCGAAGCCCCCGCCTTGAATGCGCGCACCGCGTATTGCTGCTCCGCATGCATGGTCAGCACCAGCACGCGCAGTGCCGGCTGCTCCTGCTTGATCTGGGGGATCAGTTCGAGACCGTTGCGGCCCGGCATCGAAAGATCGAGCACGAGCACCTGCGCGGGCGTGGAGCGCACGAGCGTGATCGTGGTCATGCCGTCCCAGGCCTCGCCGCCTATTTCGAAACCGCCCGCGCGTTCGAGCACATGGCGCAGACCGTCGCGCACCACGGTATGGTCATCGGCAAGCAGGACACGGATCATGAGGATGCCTCCTGGGGCCGCAGACCGGACAGCGGCAGCGCGACGGTCAGCGTAAAGCCCTTGCCCGGCGCGGTTTCGATTGCGACCGTGCCGCCCAGCATGTGTGCGCGCTCGCGTATGCCGATCAGGCCGAAGGATTTGTCCCGCGCCGGCGGCACGCCCGCCAGACCCTCGGCGCCGGGCGACGATTGCGCGGTTTCGGATGCGCCCAGGCCGTCGTCCGCCACACGCAGCAGGCAGTTCTTTTCGTCCACGGCCAGCGTCAGTACGACATGCGTAGCCTGCGCATGGCGCGCCACGTTCGTCAACGCCTCCTGCACGATGCGGAAAAGCGCCGTGGCCGCCTCGCCCGAAAATTCGGCGCCCCCGGTTTGGACACAATGATCGACGCAAATGCCGTAGCGCTGCGTGAAGTCGTTCGCCAGCCATTCGATGGCGGGCAGCAGGCCCAGGTCGTCGAGCATCACCGGACGCAGATCTGCTGCGATGCGGCGCACGGAAGCCACGGTCATGTCGATCAGCGAGCGCATGGAGGCCACGCGATCGGCGACATCGGGCGAGCGCACGCCGCCCGACTCGTCCAGCGCCTGATCCAACGAAAACAGATCGATCTTCAGCGCCGTGAGCAACTGGCCGAGGTCGTCGTGCAGCTCGCGCGCGATCCGGGTCTTTTCGACTTCGCGCACGTTTTGCAGGTTCGCCGAAAGCTCCCGCAGCTCCTCGCGCGACTGCCTGAGCAGATGCTCGGCCCGCAGCCGCTCGGTGATGTCGCGCAGCATGACGGTGTAGAGCTTGCCGTCGCCATCATGGGTCTGCGAGATCGAGGCCTCGATGGGAAATTCTTCGCCGTTCTGGCGCAGACCGTACAACACACGCAGCTGGCGCCCCATCTGGCGCTCGGTCACGCCGGTCGCCCCGAACTGATCGATGTAGCGCGCATGGGCCGAGCGAAAGCGCTCGGGTATAAAGCGGCCGAGCGGTGAACCTATAGCCTGTGCCGCAGGGACGCCGAACACGGTCTCGGCAGCGGGATTGAACATGAGCACCGTCTGCGCTTCGTCG
This sequence comes from Bordetella sp. FB-8, assembly GCF_000382185.1. Taxonomy (NCBI): domain Bacteria; kingdom Pseudomonadati; phylum Pseudomonadota; class Betaproteobacteria; order Burkholderiales; family Alcaligenaceae; genus Bordetella; species Bordetella sp. FB-8. The sequence goes on from NZ_KB907784.1 coordinate 285,625, forward strand.
ACGGTGATGATGGCTTCCATCGCCGAGCGGATGATGCCCGTCATCCTTGCTTCGCTCAGGCGTTCCCCACTGGGCCTCAAAGGCTGGTCCTCCTCATCGCGCCGCAGGCGTGTCGTAGCTCTGGATCAGCGGCGCGCGCAGCAAGGGAACACCCTGCACGCCCTGCGCGGCGGACGGACGCGCGAACGCGGGAGGCTGTTGCCTGGGCGCGGGCACCGGCGCGGCGGCCGGCGCCGATGCCGATGCCGGGACAGGGGTCGACCTCGCCTTTGCGGCGGCCTGCCGGGACCTGACCGGCTCGCGGCGGTGGGCGCGCTCCCGGTCGTGATCGCGGCGGCGGGATTCGCGTTCCGTGCGCTTGGCCGCGGCGGGCTTGGCTGCCGCGGAATGCGACTCGACCACGGACTGGGCTTGCTTGGCCACGACCTGCGCCTGATTGGCCACCACCTGGGCCTGCCTGGCCACGGCCTGGGCCTGCTCGGCCACCGAGCGGGTCTGCTCGCCCGCCGGCTGGATTTGCTTGGCCGCGGCTTGGGGTGCGGAAACATGCCGGGCCGGCCGCACCGCGGCGGGCTGGGGCTGGGGCTGGGGCGCCGCAGCCTGGGGTTGCTGCGGCGTTGCAGGCACCGGTGCGGCGGTGGCAGGCGCGGGCGTCTCATCCTGCGCCCGGCTGACCGCCAAGGCGATGCGGCCCACCCCTTCGGACTGCAGCAAGGCATCGACCTTGTCGGCCGGCATGGCCAGCACAGCGCTTTGCGCCAGGCCCGCATCCGGGCCGTCCAGGGACTGGCCGGCATAGGCCAGCACCCGCACCCTGTCCTGCAACAGGCTGGCCGTGGCGGGAACGCCGTCCGCGCCCGGCTGCACCACGTACAGATCGACCATGTCGCCCGGCTGGACCGCCGGCGAGGAGCCGTTGGCAATCATGCTCAGGGCCATCGTCACTGCGCGCGTACCCGGCCTGAGATAAGTGGACAAACCCTGGGCCAGTTGTCCGTCGGTGATCGGCTGGCCGGCGGCGATGTCCTGGCGCACGCGGCGGCCCAGCAGACCTTCGAAGTTGTCGCGCGAATCGGCCGGACGCACGGGCCATTGCTCGATTGTCAGCGCGTCGGGGACGATGCGGCTGCCCGCGGCAATCGGTTTGGCGGCCACGACGACGGGCACCAGCGGACGCTGTGGTGCCTTTTTCTCGGCGGCAAGCAGTTCGGCCACGGTTGGAGGCTTGTTGCTCGACATGTAATCGAGGTAGCCCACACAGCCTATGAGCAGGACGAGCAGCCCTAGAATGATGTACAGAATGACGCGGCTCATGCCGACTCGCTTATAAGAAGGTTACAAATCATAACCTCAACTCGGGACTTTGTTCCACGCCTGCGCCGTTCATTGATTTAGGACTTTCCGGGGGCGGGAAAATATACTTGCGCCATTCGACGGAATGGCCATGCACCTGAACATCCCCTATCTGCGGCGCTTTCTTTACGGCCACTACTTTTTCGGCGGCATCCGGCAAGCCGTGGGCATGCTGCTGCCGGTTGTCCTGGGTGCCTTTTCCGGCCATTTTGCGCTGGGGCTGGTCGCCACCCTGGGCGCGCTGTGCCTGGCCATCATCGACCAGCCCGGCGGCCCGCAGCGCCACCTGCCCGGCGAGATGCTGGCCGGGGCGGTCATCTGCACCGCCTCGGTCGCCCTGACCGGGCTGGTTTCGACGTACCCCGTGCTGCTGTGGCTGGCCGTGATCGCGCAGTGCTTCTTCCTGTCCATGTTCACGGTGTTCGGCCGGCGCGGCAGCCTGCTGGCCTTCGGCGGGCTGCTGCTGATGACGCTCACCATGCATACGCCGCTGCCGCCCGCGCTGGTGCTCACCAATACCCTGGCCACACTGGCCGGCGCGCTGTTCTACTTGTGCTTCAGCATGCTCACAAGCCGCATGATGATGCTGTATGCCGAACGCCAAACGCTCGCGGCGGCGCTTTTCGCCACCGCCGACTATGTCGCCGTACGCTCGCGTTTCTACGATGAGACGACCGATCTGGACGAAGTCTACCGGCTGCTGATACGCAGCCAGTCGGCCATGTCCGAAAAGCATCAGTCCGCGCGCGACAACGTGCTGCGCGCCCTGCCCAAGGGCAAGGGCCACCGCAACGCCGACAAGATCATGATATGGAACATCTTCGTCGACATGCTGCAGCTGCGGGATACGCTGCTGGCCACGTACACCGACTATGCACTGCTGCGCCGCGCCCTGGCCGGCCAGGACGCGCTGATTTTCATGCGTGATGCCCTGCGGAAGATGTCGATCGAACTCGACCGCATCGCGCTGGACGTGTCGCGCAACCACGCCACGCAATACCGCAGCAGCACCAAGGCCGAGCTGCTCGCCATCGAGTACGAGATCGAGAAACTGCGTCAGCGCAAGGACGGTCCGCCCGAACCCGAGGCGATCAGCCTGATGGTGCTGGTGCTGCGCCGCCTGCGCAACGCGGCGCGCATCCTGGACCGCATCGCGGCCCACACTTTGAAGGCGCCCGACGCGCAACCCACCGACGCGCTGCGCATCGACAAGACGCTGACCAAGTTCATGACGCGTCAGCGCCCCAATCTGCGCATGATCACCAGCAACCTCAGGCTGGACTCGCCCCACTGCCGCTACGCCGTACGCATCAGCCTGGCCGCCGCGCTGGGCATGACCCTGACCGCCGGCTGGGTACCGTACCGGCATTTCGCCGCCCACAGCTACTGGGTCGTGCTCACCATCATCATCATCATGAAGCCGGGCTTCGCGTTGACGCGCCAACGCAATTTTTCCCGGCTGACCGGCACGCTGATTGGCTGCCTGCTGGCCCCGGTGGTGCTGCTGATCACGGCCAAGACGCCCGAGATCTTCGCCGTCATGCTGATCGCCTGTGCGCTGAGCAACAGCCTGGCGCAGCTGAACTACATGGCCAGTTCGCTCTTTACAACGCTGTATGTCGTGCTGGCCTATCATTTCCTTTCGCCGGAAACCGTGTCGCTGGAGGTGATCAGCCAGCGCGCCCTGGATACCCTGCTGGGCAGCGCCCTGTCGCTGGTGTGCAGCTACGTGCTGCCCTGGTGGGAATCGCGCTCGATGCAGCCGCTGGCGCTGGAGACCGTCCGCGCCAATCGCGACTACCTGCGCGCGGGCCTGCGCTACGTGCACGCCGCGCAGGCGGACTATGCCGGCCCGGCCGACGGCGAAAGCAGGAAGACGCTGACGGCTGCGGTATCGGATGCCGACCTGGCCTGGCGCCTCGCGCGCACAAAGGTGCACAATGCCTTCAGCAATTTCACCGAGGCCTTCTATCGCATGATGCAGGAGCCGCGTTCACATCAGGTACACGTGCCGGAGCTGAATCACCTGCTGATCCAGAATCACGTGCTGGCCCTGCAGACCACGGCAGTCATTCCGCTGCTGGCCGGCCGTGCCGAAACGCCGCCGGCCCTGGAGCAGTCGCTGCAATACATGGTGCGCCAGCTCGAGAGCGGCGTTCCCGCCCCCGCCGAACCGCCCCCGTCCTATGAGGCCGAAGGCGACCTGCTAAGCCTGGCCTATCCGGTCAAGCAGATGCTGCGCGCCAGCGACACGATACGCCACGAACTGGCCGCCCTGCAGGACATGCCGCCCGACCTGGCGGCGCAGGCGGCGGGTTGATCCGAATATAGGCTGCGCTTATGAAAATCTTACGTTTTTCGTCTTTTCACTCAGGCATCCGGCTGGCGGCAGGCGCGCTGCTGGCGTTGGGCCTGGGCGGTTGCGCCCACTATGAGTGGTACAAGCCCGACGCCACGCAGGACGACTACAACCAGGCCATCTATGCCTGCAATATGGCTGCGGCCCATGCCTACCCGCCCATGCTCGCGGTGCAGCAAGTGGCGCCCGGCTACTTCGCGCCGGGCTTCGTGCGCTGCGGCCCCTACGGATGCTGGAGCGAGCCGGGCTACTTCATGCCGCCCGCCATGGGCACGGTCGATGTCAATCAGGACAATCGCGACCAGGCCACCAACCAGTGCATGCGGGCACACGGCTGGCAACTGGTCAAAGTCAAGCAGTGAGCCGGATCACTTGAAGGAGAACACGCCCTCGGCGGAAATTTCCGCCAGGGAACGGCGGCCGCTGGGCATTTCGCGGGCCTGAAGGGCCTCGGGCAGCGTGGACTTGTCGCCCTGTCGGCCGATCGCCACGCCGGCTTCGATATGGTAGCCCGGCGGCACCTGCAACTGCGCCCGGATCTTTTCGTGCTCGATGCCGGCCATGCCGTGCGCCTGCCAGCCCAGCAAAGAAGCCTGCAGCGCCATATAGCCCCAGGCCGCGCCCGCGTCGAAACTGTGCGAACGATTCGTCGATTCGGTGTCCTTGCCGGGTGCGATCTCCGCCATCTTCGACAGGACGATGATCAAGGCCGAAGCCGAGTTGGCCCAGCTCTGGTTGAACGGGTTGAGCATGCCCAGCAGGCTCTCCCAGTGCGCCGTGCCCTTGCGCGCGTAGATGAAGCGCCAGGGCTGGAAGTTGTAGCCCGAGGGCGCCCAGCGGGCCGCCTCCATGATAGTGGCCAGCGTCTGGGCGGAGATCTCCTCGCCGGTGAACGCGCGGGGCGACCAGCGGTTGAGAAAGATGTCCGAGATGGCGTGATCGGCGGTGCGGGAATTGGCTGCGGTCATGTCTGAATCCTGTAAGGTTATTTGCAAAAATCTCTGCAAAAAGCGAAGCCAAGTGTATCGCGCATGCCCACGTGTGCGGCGGATTGCGCGGATGGACCCAAGGCTTGAGGCGCAAGCGGGCTTGAACAAATTGTCGCCATTGCACACCAGGCAATACGCTCATGGCCGCGAGCCGGGATCACAATTTCGGCCAGAAAATTCTCAACTTTTGCTGCCCCGGCAGCAGGCAGGTAAAACATGAAGAAGTATGTCCTGGCAATCTCGGGCACCGCAGCGGCGCTGGCCTGCAGTTCGGCCATGGCCTGGGTAAACGTGGGAATCAACTTCGGCTTTCCGGCCATCGTCGCACCCGAGCCCGTCTATGTGGCGCCCGCGCCGGTCTACGCGCCCGCGCCGGTCTATGCCGCGCCGCGCGTGGCCTATCCCTATTACTACCCAACGTATTACTACGGTCCGCACTACCGCGGCCGCTATCACCACGACGACGACGACCACGGCCGTTGGCATCATTGATCCGGCCGCTTGCGGCCGGATATACCTCGCCTCAAAGAAACAAGGCACGCCTGCCTCTCAGGTGTGCCTTGTTTTTTACCGGCCGTGTGCGGAATTTGCGGTCAGACCTGCTGCAGCCGTCCTTGCAGCACGCGCAAGCGCGGAATTGACTGAGTTGCCAACTTGCCGTCGGCGGACGGATTTGCCTTGAGTTGATCGAGCCAGCGGCGCGGGACGTTGTTGGACGCCTGCCACCAGCCGTTGTGCGGACGTGTGGACACATCGGACTCCTTGTCAAAACATATAACCCATAGGTGCGCCCGGATCAGCCACGCGGCGGCTCGTCGAACCGCCGGGCACCTGCCGGGCAACAAGCCCATGGTATGCCTGCAAGGATAATCGGGCCAGACGACAGAAACATGACGAAAGAGAAACCGAATCAGGCCCGAATTCCGGTTTTTCAAGGCCGGAGGCGCCAAGCGCGGCGCCAGCCCGTCAAGGCTTGATGACTTCGATTCCGCCCATGTAGGGGCGCAGGACGTCGGGCACCACCACGCTGCCGTCGGCCTGCTGGTAATTTTCCAGCACCGCCACCAGGGCGCGGCCCACGGCCAGGCCGGAACCGTTAAGCGTGTGGACAAACTCGGTCTTGTTCTGGGCGTTGCGCACGCGCGCCTGCATGCGGCGGGCCTGGAAGGCCTCGCAGTTGGACACGGACGAAATCTCGCGCCAGGTGTCCTGCGCCGGCAGCCAGACCTCGAGGTCGTAGGTCTTGGCCGAGCCGAAGCCCATATCGCCCGTGCACAGCAACATGACGCGATACGGCAGTCCCAGGCGCTGCAGCACCGCTTCAGCGTGGCCGGTCATCTGCTCCAGCGCTTCATAAGACTTGTCAGGCTCGACGATTTGCACCATCTCAACCTTGTCGAACTGGTGCTGGCGGATCATGCCGCGCGTGTCGCGCCCGCCGCTGCCGGCCTCGGACCGAAAACATGGCGTATGGGCCGTCAAGCGGATGGGCAGGCCGCCGGCCGGCACGATGGTTTCGCGCACGGCGCTGGTCAGTGTGATCTCGGAGGTGGAGATCAGGTATTGATCTTCGCGGGCGACGGCGCCTGCGGGCTTGCCCTGCCCGTCCGTTATCGGGCTGTCGTCCTCGCCCCCCTTGACGACAGCGAACATGTCGTCCTTGAACTTGGGCAACTGGCCCGTGCCGTACAGGGTCGAGCCGTTGACGATGTAGGGGGTGTAGCACTCGGTATAGCCGTGCTCGGTGGTCTGCAGGTCCAGCATGAACTGCGCCAGGGCGCGGTGCAGGCGGGCAATGGGGCCGCGCATGAAAGAAAAACGTGCGCCCGAGAGCCGGGCAGCCAAGTCGAAGTCCAGGCCCAGGGGTTCGCCGAGGGCGACATGGTCGCGGGGCGCGAAGCCCAGGCCGGCGGGGTTGCCGTCGGCTCGCGCATGGGTACTGGGGTCGCCCGGAATCCAGCGGCGCACCTCGATGTTCTCGTCGCTGTCCTTGCCCACCGGCACGCTGTCATGCGGCAGGTTGGGGATGGACATGAGCATGTCGTTCAATTGCTGCTGCACGGCGGCCAGGTCGTCTTCGAGTTCCTTCAGGCGCGCGGGGATGCCCTGGGATTCGGCCATGACAGCGCAGGCGTCTTCACCCTTGGACTTGAGCATGCCGATCTGCTTGGCCAGCGCGTTGCGACGGGCCTGCAGGGTTTCGGTTTCGGTCTGCACGGCCTTGCGGTGCGATTCGAGGGCGTTAAAGCGCTCGGTGTCGAAGTCGATCTTTCGGGCCTTGAGGCGTTCGACGACGGTGGGCAGGTCTTTGCGGAGCAGGTTGATGTCTAGCATTTGTTTAGGAATGGCCTAGATGAGGGGTCTTTTGCGTGCGGCAATTGAGTTCTTGAGGCGCCGAGGCTGTCCTGCGCGATTCCGATGCTCGCCGCTGGTAGCGGCTGCGCTTCGGATCGCTACGGGTCCTGGCCTCGCACTTGAGTTCAATTAACGGCCATTGAACGAGTGCGATCGCTGCTCATGACTTTTTCTTGTACTGGCGGTCCAGATCTTTCAAAAATTCGAGCTTCTGCTGGATTTTAGCCTCCAGGCCGCGGTCGGTCGGGCGATAGAAGGTCGTCTCCAGGCCCTCGGGAAAGTAGTGTTCTCCGGCGGCATAGCCGTGCGGTTCGTCGTGGGCGTAGCGATAGGCGTGGCCGTAACCGAGCTCTTTCATGAGCTTGGTGGGCGCATTGCGCAGGTGCAGCGGCACGGGCGCGCTGCCGTGCTCGGCGGCAAATTTCTTGGCGGCGTTGTAGGCGTTGTAGCCCGCGTTGGATTTGGCGGCGCAGGCCAGGTAGATAACGGCCTGGCCCAGGGCGAGTTCTCCTTCGGGAGAACCCAGGCGTTCATAGGTGGCCGCGGCGTCGTTGACGACCTGCATGGCGCGCGGATCGGCCAGGCCTATGTCTTCCCAGGCCATGCGGACGATGCGGCGGGCAAGGTAGCGCGCGTCGGCGCCCCCGTCGATCATGCGGCAGAACCAGTACAGGGCGGCGTCCGGATCGGAGCCGCGCACGGATTTATGCAGCGCGCTGATCTGGTCGTAGAAGGCCTCGCCGCCCTTGTCGAAGCGGCGCAGGTTTTGCGACAGCGCGTTTTCCAGCCAGGCGGCATCGACGACTTCTCGGCCGGCGGTCAACGCCGATTCGGCCACCACCTCGACGGCGCTGATCAGGCGGCGCGCATCGCCGTCGGCCCAGGCGGCCAGTTGCTCGCGCGCATCGTCCGTGAACTGCACCTGCGGCGGCTGGCCCGGCCCGCCGCGGCCTTCGTTCATGGCGGCCGCCGCGCGGGCTAAGAGCTGTGTGAGTTCTTCGGCCGAGAGCGCGTGCAGGACGTAGACGCGAGCGCGCGAGAGCAATGCGGAGTTGACCTCGAACGAAGGGTTCTCGGTGGTGGCGCCGATGAAAGTGAAGAGACCGCTTTCGACATAGGGCAGGAAGGCGTCCTGCTGGGCCTTGTTGAAACGGTGCACCTCGTCGACGAAAAGAATGGTGCGGCGGCCCTGCCCTTGGGCGATCTGCGCCGTCGTGACCGCGTCGCGTATGTCCTTGACCCCACCGAGCACGGCCGAGATGGCGATGAATTGCGCATCGAAACCATCGGCCATGAGCCGCGCCAGCGTGGTCTTGCCCACGCCCGGCGGCCCCCAGAAAATCATGGAGTGCGGCCGACCCGAGGCGAAGGCCACGCGCAGGGGCTTGTCCGGTCCGAGCAGGTGCGACTGCCCCACCACGTCGGCCAGGGTGTGCGGACGCAGCCGCTCGGCCAGGGGCACGTAGGGGCGGTGCGCAGGGTCGTCGGCGAAGAGATCGGGACTGCTCATGGATGGATTAGAGCATGGCGCCGCCGGCCCATTCCCCCCATCGCACGATGCCCAGAATGATGGGTTCCTAGGGAAAATACCAGTTCGTTTTGTAAATTTATTTCATGAAAATATAAAAAAACAGTTTTTCTTGTAAAAAATTTCAAAATGACTCTGGCTAACTCCCTCATTTCCTCCCCTCAGCTCGACCCGGCCGGCAAGGGCCTGGGCATGTTTCCCGCCGGGTTGGCCAGCGCCGACGCAGCCGGCCTGGGCTGGAACCTGCTGGCCCAAGACGTGAGCCTGCCCGTGGCGGTGCTCTATGAAAGCCGGGTGCGGCACAACCTGCAATGGATGCGACAGTTCCTGACCGCCTATCGCGTCAAGCTGGCGCCCCACGGCAAGACCACCATGAGTCCGCGGCTCTTTCACATGCAGCTGGAACACGGCGCCTGGGGCATCACCCTGGCCACGGCGCCGCAGACCAAGGCGGCGTACCTGCACGGGGTGCGGCGCGTGCTCATGGCCAACCAACTGGTGGGCAAGGCCAATATGGCCATCGTCGCCCAATTGCTGCGCGACCCGGATTTCAGCTTCTGCTGCCTGGTGGACTCCGTGGCCAGCGCACGTCAGCTGGGCGCGTTCTTCGCCGCGCAGGGCCTGGTGCTGCCGGTGCTGATCGAACTGGGCCCGCAGGGCGGACGCACCGGCGTGCGCGACGATGCAGCCCTGCTGGCGGTGCTGGACGAACTGGCAAACTGGCCGCAATCGCTGGCCCTGGCCGGCGTGGAAATCTACGAAGGCGTGCTCAAGGAAGAGGACGAGATCCGCGCCTTCCTGCGCCGCGCCGTCGCCACGCTACGCGAATTGGCCGGCGCCGCCCGCCTGCGCTCGGATGCGCCGGCCATTCTGACCGGCGCGGGCTCGGCCTGGTTCGACGTGGTGGCCGAGGAATTCGCCGGCGTGGACATCGGACAGCCGCTGGACGTGGTGCTGCGTCCTGGCTGCTATCTTTCGCATGACGTGGGCGCCTATCGCAGCGCGGCCGAGCGCATCGCCCGGAACAATCCGGTAGCGCGCGAGATGGCCTCATCGCTGCAGCCTGCCCTGCAGGTATGGGCTTATGTGCAATCGATTCCCGAACCCGGCCGCGCCATCATCGCCCTGGGCAAGCGCGACGCCGCCTTCGACGCCGGCATGCCGGTGCCCGACATGCGATACCGCCCCGGCGGCGAAGCCTGCGGCAAGCCCGGCAAGGCAGCCCCGCATTGGCAGATCACGGCCATGATGGACCAGCATGCCTTTATGCAGATCGCCCCGGGCGACGACATCGAGGTGGGCGACATGCTGTCCTTCGACGTCTGCCATCCCTGCCTGACCTTCGACAAATGGCGTCAGGTGCTACTGATCGACGACCGCTACGACGTAACCGGCGTGGCCGAGACTTACTTCTAGACCCTGCTTTACCTTCCGCCTTGCGCCCCGGCACCGGGACGCTTGCACTCTCTTCTGGAGCTTGACTCATGAACTTCTCGATGACGCGCCGCCGCAGCCTGATCGCCATGGCCATGGGCGGCACTCTGGGTGCAGTCGGCCTGCCGGAGACCGTTTTCGGCGCCGCGCCGGTCAAGGGCGGCATCATTTCGGTAGCCACCATCGGCGAGCCACCCACGCTGGACCCGATGATGAGCACGGCCGACTTGGTGGGCATCCTGACTCAGCACATCTTCGAAACGCTCTATACCTTCGACGCCAAGTGGAACGTCACGCCGCTGCTGGCCGAGTCGCTGCCGCAGTTCAGCGCGGACGGCAAGACCTGCGACATCGCGCTGCGCAAGGGCGTCACTTTCCATGACGGCTCGGCCATGAGTTCGGCCGACGTCGTGGCCTCGCTCACGCGCTGGACCCGCGTGGCTTCGCGCGGCAAGCAGGCGGCCGAAGTCATCACCGGCATCCAGGCCACGGGCCCCGACGGCATCCGACTCACGCTGAGCAAGCCCTACGCGCCGCTGACCGCGCTGCTGTCCATGAACAACAGCGCCGCCGTGATCATGCCGGCCGGCAAGCTCGCGGCCACGCTGACCGATTACATCGGCACGGGTCCCTACCAGCTCAAAGCCCGCGTGCCCGACCAGTACATCCAGCTCGTGCGTTTTGCAGCCTACAAATCACGCGCGGGCGAGCCCGACGGCTATGGCGGCGCGCGCAAGCAATACCTGGACGAAATCCGCTTCGTGCCGATGAGCAATGCCAATACCCGTCTGGAAAGCGCCATTGCCGGCCAGCACGACTACGTCGACTCGCTGCCGGTGGAGTCCCTGGCGCAGCTCAAGGCAGGCAAGTCTCTGCCGGTGATACTCAAGCCCTTCGGCTGGCCGCGTCTGGTGATGAACACCAAGAAGGGCCTCATGGCCGACCAGAAGGTGCGCCAGGCCGCGCAACTTTCGCTGAGCGAAGAGGACATGCTGTACGCCGCCTTCGGCGACAAGAACTTCTACGCCCTGGACGCCGATCTCTACCCCAAGGGCTTTCCCTGGAGCACCGACCTGGGCGGCGCGGTCTACAACAAGGGCGACGCACCCGGCGCCAAGAAGCTGCTGGATGCGGCCAACCCCAAGGACCGAACCATACGCCTGCTCACCAGCCAGCAGTACGAGTTCCACTACAAGATGGCGCTGGTGGCCAACGAGTACTTCAAGGCCGCCGGCTTCAAGGTGGACATGCAGGTGGTGGATTGGGCCACGCTGGTGCAGCGCCGCGCCAATCCCGATCTGTGGGACATCTTCATCACCCACAGCCCCTTCCTGCCCGAACCCGCGCTAATCGACTTCCCCTCCAAGGACTCGCCGGGCTGGTGGGACACGCCGCGCCGCGACAAGGCGCTGGACGCCTTCAACGAGGCACGCACGCAGGACGAGCGTCTGACGCTGTGGGCCGAGGTGCAGAAGGCCGTGTTCGAGGAAGTGCCCTTCATCAAGGTGGGCGACTTCAACGCGCTGTCGGCCCAGTCGCCCAAGCTGCATGGGCTGACGCCCGCGCCGTGGCCGTACTTCTGGAACACCTGGAAGGCCTGACGCCGTGCTGCGTTATATCTTGAATCGCCTGGTCGGCCTGGTCGTGGTGATGTTCATCGTGGCGACCATCGTCTTCGTCATCCTGCGCATTACGCCCGGCGATCCCGCGGCGGTGATGCTGGGTCCCCAGGCCACCCAGCAGGATATTGCCGCGCTGCGCGACCAGCTCGGCCTGAACCAGTCAGTACTGACGCAGTACGTCACCTGGCTGGGCCACCTCGCGCGAGGCGACCTGGGGCAGTCCATCTTCCTGAACAAGCCTGTGCTAACGGTACTGGCCGAACGCGCCGAGCCCACCTTCTGGCTGACGCTGATGTCGCTGGTGATCGCCACCGCCATTGCACTGCCGGTGGGCATATTTTCGGCGGTCAGGCGCGGCACGGTGCTGGACCAATCGGTGCAGGCATTCTCGATGTTCACCTCGAGCGTGCCGAGCTTCTGGCTGGGCCTGCTGCTGATGGAGTTCTTCTCGGTCAAGCTGGGCTGGCTGCCGGTGGCAGGCTACGGCGGACCCGGCGCCAGCATTGGCAACAGGCTGTCGCACCTGATCCTGCCGGCCGTGGTGCTGGGCCTGGTGAACTCGGCGCTGATCACGCGCTTCATCCGCGCCAGCATGCTCGATGTGCTGCGCGACGATTATGTGCGCACCGCGCGCGCCAAAGGCCTGAGCGAAAGCCGGGTGATCCTGCGGCATGCGGTGCGCAATGCCCTCATTCCCATCCTTACGGTATTGGGCCTGACGGCAGCCCTGCTGGTCAGCGGCGCGGTGGTCACCGAAACCGTGTTCGGCCTGCCCGGCGTGGGCAGCCTGGTGGTGTCGGCGGTGCTGCGGCGCGACTACCCGGTGATCCAGGGTGCGCTGCTCGTGATCGCCGCCATCTACGTGCTGATCAATCTGCTCATCGACCTGCTCTACCTGCTGGTCGACCCTCGCGTGCGGTACTGAAATGGCCATTTCGACAACTGCTTACGCCGACGGCTCCGACCGCTGGCAGGTGCTGCGCCTGCTGGTGGCGCGCAAGACCGTGCTGATCAGCCTGATCGTGCTGATCATGCTGGTCGGTGCCGCCGTGTTCGCCCCCTGGATCACGCCCTTCGACCCCTACAAGCTGTCGATCATGAACCGGCTCAAGGCGCCCAGCAGCCTGCATTGGTTCGGCACAGACGACTTCGGCCGCGATGTGTTCAGCCGGGTGATTTACGGCGGCCGCCTGTCGCTGACGGTGGGCTTCATGGTGGTGCTGCTCTCGAGCGTGCTGGGTATCGCGCTGGGCCTGACCGCGGGCTTTTTCCGCGGCGCCGACAAAATCGTTTCGCGCCTGATCGACGCCATGATGGCCTTTCCCGATATCCTGCTGGCGATCTCGCTGGTAGCGGCCCTGGGCCCGTCGCTGAGCAATGTGATCATCGCGCTGGGCATCGTCTACGCGCCGCGGCTGGCGCGCGTCGTGCGCGCTTCGACCCTGGTGATACGCGAGCTGCCCTTCGTCGAAGCGGCGCGGGCGCTGGGTGTGCCGACCCGGCGCATCGTCACGGTGCACGTACTGCGCAACCTGATGTCGCCCCTGCTGGTGCAAGGCACCTTCACCTTCGCCTACGCCATCCTGGCCGAAGCCGGGTTGTCCTTCCTGGGCGTGGGCGTATCGCCCGACATTCCCACCTGGGGCACCATGATCAACGGCGGCCAGCAGTACATGGGCACCGCCGACTGGATCATGGTGTTCCCCGGCGTCGCCATCGTATTGGCGGTGATGTCGCTGCAGTTGGTGGGCGACGGCCTGCGCGATGTGCTCGATCCCCGCCTGCGCAAGGAGCTGTAAATCATGCGCGACACCATCCAGACAAGGAGCGAGCGCGACGTCGTGCTCTCGGTCCAGGACCTCAAGACCTGGTTCCACAGCCGCGACGGCGTGGCCAAGTCGGTCGACGGCGTGACCTTCGACCTGGCGCGCGGCGAAACCCTGGCCATCGTAGGCGAATCGGGTTCGGGCAAATCCGTGACCAGCCTGTCCATCATGGGCCTGCTGGCCAAGCCTGCCGGACGCATCGAGGCAGGCAAGATCCTGCTGCGCGACCGCCAGGGCAAGCAGCACGACCTGGCTCAGGCCGATGCCGCGACGATGCGGCGCATCCGCGGCGCGCAGATCGCCATGATCTTCCAGGAGCCGATGACCAGCCTGAACCCGCTCTACACCGTCGGCGACCAGATCGCCGAGGCCATCCTGCAGCATGAGGGTGGCACGAAGGCCGCGGCCATCAAGCGCGCGCAGACCTTGCTCGAACGCGTGGAAATTCCCGCCGCCGCGCGCCGCGTCAGCGACTATCCGCACCACATGTCGGGCGGCATGCGCCAGCGCGTGATGATCGCCCTGGCCCTGGCTTGCAATCCGTCGGTGCTGATCGCCGACGAGCCCACCACGGCGCTGGACGTGACGGTGCAGGCTCAGATCCTGGACCTGCTGCGCCGCCTGCAGGCCGAGAGCGGCATGAGCATTCTGTTCGTGACGCACAACCTGGGCGTGGTGGCCGAGATCGCGCACCGCGTGGTGGTCATGTACGCCGGCCGCGTGGTGGAAGATGCCGGCGTGAACGAACTCTTCGACCGCCCCACCCACCCCTACACTCAGGGCCTGCTCTCGTGCATTCCCACGGCGGCGCTGCTGGCTTCGCGCCAGCGCCTCTCGCCCATACCGGGCAACGTGCCCAGCGTCACCGCCCTGCCCTCGGGATGCACCTTCGCGCCGCGCTGCGCGCTGGCCAGCGCGCAATGCACCGACGCCGTTCCCGAACTGGTCGCGGTGCGCCCTGGACACCATGCCCGCTGCTTCAAGGTCCTTGCATGAACGCACCGCAACCGCAAGCCGCCCCGCTCCTGAGCGTGCAGGGCCTGAAAGTACACTTCCCCACGGGCACGTCGCGCCACGCGCCGGTAGTCCGCGCGGTCGATGACGTGAGCTTCGACGTGCCGCGCCGCGCCATCGTCGGGCTGGTGGGCGAGTCCGGCTCGGGCAAGACCACCACCGGCCGGGCGCTGCTGCGCCTGATCAAACCCACGGCCGGCAAGGTGCTTTTCGACGGCCAGGACCTATCCGGACTGAACGAGGCGCGCATGCTGCCCTGGCGCAGGCGCATGCAGATCGTGTTCCAGGACCCTTACGCCAGCCTCAATCCGCGCATGACGGTGGCCCAGATCATCGGCGAAGCCCTGGACACGCACAGGCTGGCGCAGGACCGGCGCGATGCGCGCATCGGCGAGCTGCTCGATCGCGTGGGACTGAACTCGGACCATCGCAAACGCTATCCGCACGAATTCTCCGGCGGCCAGCGCCAGCGCATCGGCATCGCCCGGGCGCTGGCCGTGGAGCCGAAGTTCATCGTGGCCGACGAACCCGTGTCGGCGCTGGACGTCTCGGTGCAGGCGCAAGTGCTCAATCTGCTGCAGGATCTGCAGCGCGACCTGGGGCTGACCATGCTCTTGGTCGCTCACGACCTGGCTGTGGTCGATTACCTGTGCGATGAAGTAGTGGTCATGTACCTGGGACGGGTCATGGAGCGCGGCCCGACCCGCCGCGTGTATGAGAATCCGCGCCACCCCTACACGCGGGCGCTGCTGTCGGCCGCTCCCGTGCCGGACCCGCGCGCGCCGCGCCGGCGCATTTTGCTCCAGGGCGAGATACCCAGCCCCATGAACCCGCCTTCGGGCTGTGTGTTCCGCACCCGCTGCCCGCATGCCCAGGCGCGCTGCGCCGAGACGGCGCCGGCACAGCGCGACCTGGGTCATGGACACTATGCGGCCTGCGTGCGCATCGATGAGATCACGCCATGAGCGCGCCGAGCCGCAACAAACGTTTATCCCCCTCGAAGGGACGGCGCGCAGCGTCACGGAGGCACCGGTGAACCGCTCCACCGATTGCGCGCTGCCCACGCCTGGCGACATCGTCTACCAGATCCGCAGTCAGCGCGACACGCTCAGCGCCACCGAGCGCAAGGTAGCCGATGCCATCCTGGACGACATCGCCAGCGCCGCAGGCGCCACGGTCGACCAACTGGCGCGCAAGGCAGGTGTGAGCATCGCCGCGATCTCGCGCTTCGCGCGTGCCGTGGGCTGCGATGACACCCGCGATCTCAAATTCAAGCTCGCCCGGGCCAGCGCGGTGGGCGAGCGCTTCCTGGCCGGCGACGTACCGGAAGAAAGCACTTTCTATGCGCGCTTGTATGGCGACATCGAAACCACGCTGCGTGCCCACCTGCCATTGTTTTCCGAGGCGATATTCGAACAGGCCGCCGGCATCGTGCGCGATGCCCGGATGGTCTATATCTTCGGCATGGGCGGCGCCTCGGCAGCGCTGTCCCAGGAAATGCAGTCGCGCCTGGTGCGCCTGGGCTACGGCGTGGCGGCCTATAGCGACGCCGTGCTGCTGCGCATGGTCGCGGCGACCCTGGACGCGCGCGACGCCGTGGTGATTCTCTCGGCCTCGGGTCTGACGCCGGAGATCCTGGACGCCGCCCGCATCGTGCAGCAATATGGCGCCCGCATCGTGGCCCTGACCGATCCGGCGGCGCCGCTGGCCAAGCTGGCCGACGTGTCCATTCCCATCCATACGGCCGAGACCGATTTCATCTATAAACCCTCGGCGTCGCGCTACGCCATGCTGCTGGCCATCGACATCCTGGCCACCGAGCTGGCGCTGATCCATCAAGACGACACCAAAGAGAAGCTGCGCCGCATCAAGCTGGCGCTGGACGAATACCGCGGCGGCCCCAATCGGCTGCCGTTGGGAGATTGACCCCGATGTACGACACCCTGATACACGGCGCGCTGGTCTACGACGGCACCGGCACACCGCCCCGTACAACCGATGTGGCCCTGGCCGACGGCTGCATCGCCGCCATCGGCCAGCTGGCCGGCGCCCCGGCGCGCGCGACCATGGCAGGGTCGGGTCTGGCCCTGGCGCCCGGCTTCATCGATGCTCACACCCACGACGACACCCATGTCATCCGCACGCCCGCCATGCTGCCCAAGCTGTCGCAGGGCGTGACCACGGTGGTGGTGGGCAACTGCGGCATCAGCGCGGCGCCCGTGATCCTGCGCGGCGAGCCGCCCGATCCCATGAATCTGCTGGGCGATCGCCGTGATTTCACCTACCCAAGCTTCGCGGACTACACGCGCGCCGTCGACGCCGCGCAACCCAGCGTCAACGTGGCCGCGCTGGTGGGCCATACGGCCCTGCGCAACAACCATATGGACCGCCTGGACCGGCCCGCGACCGAGGCCGAGATCGCCGCCATGCGCGCGCAATTGCGCCAGGCGCTCGAGCATGGCGCCATCGGCCTGAGCACCGGCCTGGCCTATGCATCGGCCTTCGAATCGGACGCCGCCGAAGTGCAGGCCCTGGCCGAAGAGCTCGATGCCCACGGCGCGCTCTACACCACGCACCTGCGCACCGAGTTCGACGCCATCCTCCAGGCCATGCAGGAGGCCTACGACGTGGGCGCCCATGCGCGCGTGCCCGTGATCATCTCGCACCTCAAATGCGCTGGCGCCGGCAACTGGGGCCGCAGTCGCGAGGTGCTTGCCAGCCTGGACGCCGCCGGGCGTTATCTGCCCGTGGGCTGCGACTGCTACCCCTACGCGGCCAGTTCATCGACGCTGGATCTGAAACAGGTGACGAGCGATTTCGACATCGACATCACCTGGTCCACCCCGCATCCGGAAATGGCCGGCCGCAAGCTGGCCGAGATCGCGGCCGGCTGGAGCCAACCCCTGCTGGAGGCCGCGCGCCGCCTGCAGCCGGCCGGTGCGGTCTACCACGGCATGGCCGAGACGGACGTGCAGCGCATCCTGGCGCACGAGCGCACGATGATAGGCTCCGACGGTCTGCCCAACGACCCGCTGCCGCATCCGCGGCTCTGGGGCGCCTTCCCGCGCGTGCTGGGCCACTACAGCCGCGACCTCAAGCTGTTCGCGCTGGAGACGGCCGTGCACAAGATGACGGGCCTGACGGCCGCGCGCTTCGGCCTGAACGACCGTGGACTGGTCAGGGAAGGTTTCCAGGCGGATCTGGTGCTTTTCGATCCGGCCACCGTCATCGACCGCGCTACGTTCTCCCAACCGGAACAGCCGGCTACGGGCATCGAGGGCGTATGGGTCAATGGCGTGCTGTCCTACCATGCGGGCCAGGCCACCGGGCAGCGCGCCGGCCGCTGGCTGCCACGCGGCAAGAACCTGCATGCCTCGTTCAATACCTACCGGGCCTGAGCATCGGGCCCGTCCACCTTGAGGAAAACAACATGAGCAACACTCCCGGCGCCGACGCCCACGGCATCATCCGCTACGGCGCATGCGGCGGCGTGGGCCAAGGCGGCGCCCACATGCCTTTCTCGCGCGCAGTGCAGGCCGACGGCTGGCTCTACGTATCGGGCCAGGTGCCGATGGAGAACGGCGTCGTGGTCGAAGGCAATGTGATTACGCAGTCGCATGCGGCCATCCGCAACCTGCTGGCCGTCCTGGCGGAAGCCGGCTACGGCGCAGAGCATGTGATCCGCTGCGGCGTATGGCTCGAGGATCCGCGCGATTTCGCCGCGTTCAACAAGGTGTTCGTGGAATACTTCGGCGCCCACCCTCCGGCGCGCGCCTGCGTGGAATCGCGGCTGATGATCGACGCGAAGGTCGAGATCGAGTGCGTGGCCTACAAGAAGCCCTGACGCAGGGCGCGGCAAAAGCCTACATCCGCACCACGTCGGTCCCCTTGGGGGCCGTGAACTGGAATTGCCCCGCGGGCACGGCCGCATTAGCCTGCATGTCGGAAAGATCCACGCGCGTGGTCTGCCCGAAGGCATCGAGCAGCATGATGCGCACCGGCAGATTGTCGTGCATGCCGATGTCCACCTGCGCGAAGCCCGCGTCGGCGGCGTTGTGCGGCTTGGCGCGCAGCCATTGCAGGCCATCCTTGTCGGGCAGCGAGGTCACCGTGAACGCCTGTTCAAGATCGCCCGAGCCAAAGAGAATGGCGGCCGGCGAAGCGCCGATGGCCTTGCCGACCTCGCGCACAGTCACCTGGGCCAGGTCGGGGTCGTACTGGTAGACCTGCTTGCCGTCGGACACGATGAGCTGCGCGTAGGGCTTGCGCACTTCCCAGCGGAACTTGCCCGGCCGCTGGAAAGCGAAGATGCCCTGCTGCGCAGGCGCCGCCTTGCCTGCCTGCGGGCCGGTCGTGGCCTGGCTGAACGAGCCTGTGGCCGATTGCACCGTGGCCACGAAGGCCTTGAGCTGCTCCTGCGCCGTCGCGCCCCAGGCCAGCGCGGGACCGCAAGCCAGCAAGAAAAAAAACAACGCCCGCACTAATGATCGCATCACGCTTCCTCCCGGGCCGGCACCAGAATCTCACGGTTGCCGTTGGACTGCATGGCCGACACCAGTCCAGCGTTTTCCATCTGTTCGAGCAGGCGCGCCGCGCGGTTGTAACCGATGCGCAAGTGGCGCTGCACCAGCGAGATCGAGGCGCGGCGGTTCTTGAGCACCACCTCGCAGGCCTGGTCGTACATGGGGTCCGACTCGGCATCGCCGCCGATGCCGGTGACGCTGCTTGCGCCGTCGGCCGAATCGCCCTCCAGGCCACCTTCGAGCAGGCCTTCGATATAGTTGGGTTCGCCCTGGGCCTTCAAGGACTCGACCACGCGGTGGACCTCGTCGTCATGCACGAAAGCGCCGTGCACGCGCGTGGGCAGGCCGGAGCCCGGCGGCATGTAGAGCATGTCGCCCTGGCCCAGCAGGCTTTCCGCGCCCATCTGGTCGAGGATGGTGCGCGAGTCGATCTTGGACGACACCTGGAAGGCGATGCGCGTGGGGATGTTGGCCTTGATCAGGCCGGTGATCACGTCCACGCTGGGCCGCTGCGTAGCCAGCACCAGGTGGATGCCGGCCGCGCGCGCCTTCTGCGCCAGACGGGCGATGAGCTCTTCGATTTTCTTGCCCACCACCATCATCAGGTCGGCCAGCTCGTCGATGACTACCACGATCATGGGCAGGGTCGACAAGGGCTCGGGCTGATCGGGCGTAAGCGAGAAGGGATTGGGGATGGGTTCCTCGCGCTCGACGGCGGCGCGGATTTTGGCGTTGTAGCCGGCCAGGTTGCGCACGCCCATCTTGCTCATGAGACGGTAGCGCTTTTCCATCTCGCCCACGCACCAGTTCAGCGCGTTGGCGGCATGGCGCATGTCGGTGACCACCGGAGCCAACAGGTGCGGAATGCCTTCGTAGACGCTCATTTCGAGCATCTTGGGGTCGATGAGAATGAGGCGGGTCTGCGATGCGTCGGCTTTGTAGAGCAGGGACAGGATCATCGCGTTGATGCCCACCGACTTACCCGAACCGGTCGTGCCGGCCACTAGCAGGTGCGGCATCTTGGCCAGGTCGGCCACCACGGCGTGGCCGGCGATGTCCTTGCCCAGCGCCATGGTCAGCGCCGACGGGTTGGCATGATAGGTCTGCGAACCCAGGATCTCGGACAGGCGCACCATCTGGCGCCTGGGATTGGGCAGTTCCAGGCCCATGAGGTTCTTGCCCGGGATGGTTTCGACCACGCGGATGCTGACCAGGCTCAGCGCACGGGCAAGGTCCTTGGCCAGGTTGACGATCTGGCTGCCCTTGACGCCGGTGGCCGGCTCGATCTCGTAGCGCGTGATGACCGGGCCGGCCTGGGCCGCCACCACTGTCACCGACACGCCGAAGTCGGCCAGCTTTTTCTCGATCAGGCGCGAGGTGAACTCGATGGTCTCGGCCGAGACGGTTTCCTGATTGGCCAGGGGAGGATCGAGCAGGCCGAGCTCGGGAAGCGCAGCCTCGCCTTCGGGCCGCTCGAACAAGGTCTGCTGCTTTTCTTTGGCCAGGCGCTCGGAAGGCGGCACCACGACCATGGCCGGTTCGATGCGGATGGGTTCGTGCACCGCCATTTTCTCGTGCTTGGCCTCGACTTGCTCCTCGCGCTCGGCGATGGCCACCTCGCCCACGCGGCGGTCCTGGCGGGCCGTATAGGCGTTGACCAAGGCGCGCAGGCCCTGCTCCAGCCAGCCGCCAACGCGCTCGGCCACATCCAGCCAGGAAAAAGCGAAGAACAGGCTCAGGCCGACCGCGATCAGCACCAGCAGCACCAGCGTGCCGCCATCGAAACCCAGGATGCGCGACAGCCAGCCGGACAGCAACTGGCCGATGACGCCGCCCGCGCCGCTCAAATGCCCGGTGGCGCCGGGCAGGTGCATGCCCAGGCGGCGCAGACGCAGGGCCTCCAGGCCCAGCGAGCCGGCAAACAGCAGGACAAAACCCACCCCCTGCTCCCAATGCACGCGCGGCAGGGGTTCGGGTTCGCGCCCGGCGGCGCGCAGCTGCGTGGCCAGGCGGCGATAGCCAGCCCGCACGCGATGCACCAGCAGGACCACCCACCACCACGCGGAAAGACCGAAGAGATACAGGAGCACGTCGGCCAGCCAGGCGCCGACCGCGCCGCCCCCGTTGTGCACGGGACTGCCGGCGGCAAGCGCCGAGTGCGTCCAGCCCGGATCGGCCGGGTTCCAGGTGATCAGCACCAGGGTCAGCCATACCCCCAGGGCCGCAAAGAAAATCCAGCGGGCCTCGCGCAGCAGCGACGCAAGGCGCGACTGCAGGGCGGAAGGTCCGTTACGGGTGTTGCGCGAGGCGCGCGGGGAGGCGGTCGAAATGCGCGGCATGGGCGTCATTATAATGAGCCTGTACCTATCCAGATGCATCCGCATCCTTCATCCCATGTCCACTGCCAAACACGCAAAAGTCCTGATCCTGGGATCGGGTCCGGCCGGCTACACCGCCGCCGTCTACGCCGCCCGCGCCAATCTCAAGCCGATGCTGATCACCGGTCTGGCCCAGGGCGGCCAGCTGATGACCACCACCGAAGTCGACAACTGGCCCGCCGACGTCGACGGCGTGCAGGGCCCCGATCTCATGGAGCGCTTCCAGAAACACGCCGAGCGCTTCGAGACCGAGCTGGTCTTGGACACCATCGTCAAAATCGATCTATCCAGGCGTCCTTTCACCCTGACCGGCGACACCGGCCATCTGTACACCTGCGACGCTCTCATCGTCGCCACCGGTGCCTCGGCCAAATACCTGGGCCTGGATAGCGAAACCGCCTTCATGGGCCGCGGCGTGTCCGGCTGCGCCACCTGCGACGGATTCTTCTACCGCAACAAGGACGTGGTGGTGGTGGGCGGCGGCAACACCGCGGTCGAGGAAGCCCTGTACCTGTCCAACATCTGCCGCAAGGTCACCGTGATCCATCGCCGCGACAAATTCCGCGCCGAGCCCATCCTTATCGACCGCATGATGTCCAAGGTCGCCAACGGCAATATGGAACTCAAGCTGCACAGCGTGCTGGAAGAAGTGCTGGGCGATGCCAGCGGCGTCACGGGCGTGCGCATCCGCAATGTGCAGACCGGCGCCACCGAACCCGTGGACGTGGCCGGCTGCTTCATCGCCATCGGCCACCATCCCAACACCGACATCTTCTCCGGCCAGCTCGACATGCAGGACGGCTACATCGTCACGCAGAGCGGCCGCAAGGGCATGGCCACCATGACCTCGGTGCCCGGCGTCTTCGCCGCCGGCGACGTGCAGGACTACGTCTACCGCCAGGCCATCACCAGCGCCGCGACCGGCTGCATGGCTGCCCTGGACGCGCAGTTCTGGCTCGAAAACGCCGAAAAATGAGTATCCCCATGCCGCGCCTGCGGCTTGCTGCCCGCCTCGCGGCCGGAATGCCGCTCGGATTAACCCGGCACAGCACAGCCTGCAGGGAACGTGCTGTGTCCAGACTCCTCCCCCAAGGGGGCTGTTTTGCCTTGGGGCGGCGCGGCGGCAATACGGCTTTTCTTGCGAAGTAAAACATGCGAGGACACAAAGGCGGCCTGGCCGGCCTGAAGCAATTGCACCAGCAGGCCCAAGATGCCCGCAAAGAGGTTGAGCGCGCCGAGCGCGTGGCCGCGCGGGACCGCGCACGGCTTGACCAGGCCGCCCCGGAGCAGGAGGTCGACGCCTTTCGCAAGGCCATGCAGAGCGCCAGGCCGATCAAGCCGCGCAACCAGATTGAACACCGCCTCGCCGCGCTGCCGGACAGCCCCGCCGCGGCAGCGCGCCGCATGCACGCCACCGGCGAGAAGCCAGGCCGCGCCGACGCCGGCATTTCCGACGGCGGCGTGGCCCATCTGCTTTCCGAGAACGGCACCGCCTACGTGCGCGCCGACGCGGCGCCCGACACCGCGCGCAAGCTCAAACAGGGCCACTGGCGCGCGGGCGCCGAACTCGATCTGCACGGCCTGCGCGTGGAGCAGGCGCGCCATGCCGTGATCTCGTTTCTGGACGAGTGCCTGGGCCAGGGCGTGCGCTGCGTGCGCATCGTGCATGGCAAGGGTTATGGATCGGAAGGCATGACCCCGGTGCTCAAGGACAAGGCCAGGGCCTGGCTGGCGCAAAAGACCGAGGTGCTGGCTTTCTCCGAAGCCACGCCGCGCGAGGGCGGATCGGGCGCGCTGTTGGTGCTGATGCAGAGCTGACCGGACGGTGGGCCGACGGCCTGATCCGACGGCAACGCGCCGATTACTGCGCCGGCTCGCGCAGATAATCCACCAGCGCTTCGGTCGCAGCGTCCGGCCTAGGCGTCAGCAGCGAAACCACGACAATCGTCAGGAACGCAGCCGGGGCGCCGAACAAGCCCGCGCAGATCGACTGTATCCCCCACCACAAATGCACCGGTTGCGTGCGCGGCACGTTGAACACCCACTCGCGTAGCGAGGGTTCTGCGTGCGCCATGTAGGCAAAGGTCACGGCCAGGCCCACCGCCATGCCCAGCGTCGCCCCCCATTTGTTGGCCCGCTTCCAGAACACGCCCATCACCAGCGCGGGAAAGAATGACGATGCCGCGAAGGAAAAAGCGGCCGACACCATAATGAGGATGTCGGCGGGTTTGCGCGCCGCAACCCAGGCCGCGGCGAACGCCACCAACAGCAGCAGCACCTTGGAGACGATCACGCGCCGGTCGGCCCGCGTGCGAGGCGCGACCACCCGGTACCACGTATCGTGCGACAGTGAATTGGACAGCGTCAACAGCAGGCCGTCCGCGGTCGACAGCGCGGCGGCCAGGGCGCCAGCGGCCACCAGCCCGGACATCATATAGGGCAGTCCGCCAATCTCGGGCATAGCCAGCACGACGGCATCCGCACCGATGCCGATCTCGCCCGATTGCACGATGCCGTCGCGATTAATGTCCGACATGCTTACCAGGTTGGGATCGACCGCGCCCCAGGCGTGAACCCAGGCCGGCAGGCTGGCGTAGGAACTGCCCACCAGTTGGGTATAGACCTCGTACTTGACAAGCAGCGCCAGCGCCGGCGCCGTGAAATACACCAGCAGGATGAAAAGCAGGGCCCAGAGCACGGACTTGCGCGCCTCGCCCACCGAGGCTGTGGTGTAGGACCGAGTGAGAATGTGCGGCATTCCCGCCGTGCCCAGCATCAAGCACAGCACCAGGGCCAGGAAATTCACGCGCAGATTGCGATTCTCGGTTGCGCTGCCCGCGGCAAAGGGCTGCGCGTATGGCACCGACGGCGATCCGCGCGCTTCGTACGCTTGCCGCGCCTTCGACCAGGCCACGCGGGCCGCCTGGGGATCCGGCGGAAAGTCGGCCAGCTCGCGCTCCAGCGTGCGCACCTCGACCATGGGTGCATCGGCGGCGACGCGTTCGGCCAGCCGGGCGCGCAGGCGCTCCTTCTCCTGCGCCCAGGACTGGGGCAGCGCGTCCAGGCGCCGCGCCATTTCCCAGGCCTGCCCGCGCCAGAGGCGCCGCACGGCCTGCTCGGCCGGATCGTCGCGCAACTGCAGTTCCTTGGCGGAAATTTGGCGCAGCACCGATCCAGCCGACAACTGCGCAATGGGCGAACCGGTGTCCTTGACCGACAGCCACACGACCGGAGCCAGATAAGCGATCACCAGAATGATGTACTGCCCCACCTGCGTCCAGGTCACCGCGCGCAGGCCACGCCGGCCAGCCGCGGCACGTTGCCGCCATAGCGAGCGCCCAGGAAATCGGGAATGGTGTATTGGCCGAACTTGCGCAGGTAGGGCGCCAGCAGCAACGCCACCAGCACATAGCCGCCCGTCCAGCCCAGCACGTAGGCCAGGCCGCCGTAACCAGTGAGATAGAGCGTGCCCGCCACGCCGATGAAGGAGGCCACCGACATCCAGTCGGCCGCTGTGGCCATGCCATTGTAGAAAGCCGGCACACGCCGGCCCGCCACGTAGTATTCGATCGGATCGCAAGTGCGGCATAGGATGCCGATGCCGGCATACAGGCTGACCGTAACGAACAGGAAGACATAGCCTATCCAGGCGCGCGCCAGGCCGGCCCTCTCGGCAAGCGCCAGCAGCAGCACCAGCAGACAGAAGCCTGCCGTGTACAGCGTGTAGGCGCGGCCCAGCCGCTGGCTGAACAGGCCGGGGTTTCGGACGGGCAGCATCAGCTTTTCCTCGCCGACCGATCGGCACGCCCCATGAGCCGGACATAGGCCGCGACAATGATCAGGTACACCAGCGGCGCGCCGTAGGCGGCCAGCCAGAACGGGAACGGCCAGCCGATGAAATCGAAGGCAAGCCATCCCGTGAACAGGGCCGGCGCAAGAGTCAGAAGCAGCCAGACCGCCAGCAGAACCCCGACGCGCCGCAGATTGCGGCGCCAATAGACGCGGGCGGCGCCCGCCGGATAGGGGCCGCCCGGATCAGGCGACTGCGCGCTGTCGTGATCTTGCATGGCGTTCATGCGCCCCGCGGCGCTTTCTGTATGCGAAACCCGGATGCGAAAACGGCCGACACGTTATCGTGCCGGCCGTCGCGCTTTTCTTGCTTTTTTTAAAATTGCTTTATTTTTATTGTGAATTTACTTAACCGGTACTTGCCGGCGTGCCCTGTGGGCTGTTTGTGTCTCCTCACCTGCTACGGAAGCAATTCTGCACCGGTCATGAGCTTAAGACACTAGGGGAATGCCCTAGTTTGATGCATTCTTGCGTCCGATCTAAGCCAATTTACCTGAAGAACGCACCATTTTAGGGCAAAAATCGACTTTCCTGAAAGCCGGGCATTTGCGGTTTTTACACGCTTTTTATACCGATCCACGCAAGCTTTACCCCGTTTTTATCCCCATCTGCCTAATCTGCGCACACTTCCGGCCGCTCATGCTGCGTCGGACCTGCACAAAGGGGCTGCATGCCCCAGGGGAGAAAACATGGACCTGCTGTATTTCGCCATTTTCGGCGCGCTGGCCGGCTCGATCTGGGGCCTGACCGTCTTCTGCTCGGCCCTCTCGCAAGGAGAGCGGCCATGAGTCTTATCTACTGGATCAGCGGCAGTCTGGCCGCACTGCTGATGGTTTACCTACTCATCGCATTGTTCAAGCCGGAGAAATTCTGATGGATAACCGCTACATCGCACTGCTGGCGGTGTTCCTCGTGATATTGCTGGCTATCTCGCCTTTCCTGGGCCGATATATCCGCGAGTCCATGGGGAACGGCCGATACCGCCTGACCGCCTGGGGCCGGCCTGTCGAACGCGTGATCTACCGCATCGCGGGCGTGGACCCTCAAACCGAAATGAGCTGGCAGCGCTATGCCCTGGCCACGCTAATCTTCAGCGTGCTCGGCTTCATCGCGGTCTATGCCCTGCAGCGCCTGCAGGCACTGCTGCCGCTCAACCCCGCCGGACTGGATGCGGTATCGCCCGACTCGTCGTTCAACACCGCCGTCTCTTTCGTGACCAACACCAATTGGCAGGGCTACTCGCCTGAATCGACGATGAGCTATCTCACGCAGATGCTCGCGTTGACGGTGCAAAACTTCTTTTCGGCCGCCCTGGCCATCGCCGTGCTGTTCGCGCTGATCCGCGGCCTGACGCGCCACAGCGCGCGCGCCATCGGCAACTTCTGGGTCGACATAACCCGCTGCACGCTGTACGTGCTCCTGCCGCTGTCCTTCCTGATGGCGATCTTCTTCGTGCAGCAAGGAGCAATCCAGAATTTCGATCCTTATGTGCAGGCGCATACCGTTCAGTCCGTGAGCTATGACGCACCCAAGCTCGATGCCCAAGGCCAGCCCGTGCTGGACGCGCAAGGCAAGCCCGTGACGCAGAGCGCGACCACGCAGACGCAGACCATCGCCATGGGTCCGGTCGCTTCGCAGGAAGCCATCAAGATGCTGGGCACCAACGGCGGCGGCTTCTTCAACGCCAACTCGGCGCATCCCTTCGAAAACCCCACGGCGCTGACCAACCTGCTGCAGATGCTGGCGATTTTCGCCATCCCGGCCGGGCTGTGCTTCGCGTTCGGGGAAATGGCGGGCAATCGCAAGCAGGGCTACGTCATCTTCGCCACGATGACTGTGATGTTCATCGCCTTCGCGCTGCTCACCGCGCATTATGAATACCAGGCCTCGCCGGCTCTGGTGCATGCGGGCCTATCGCCCGGCGTGGGCAATATGGAAGGCAAGGAAGCGCGCTTTGGCATCGGTCCCACCGCGCTGTTCGCCACCGTCACCACGTCGGCCTCGTGCGGCGCGGTCAACGGCATGCACGACTCATTCACGGCCATGGGCGGCCTGTCGCCGATGCTGCTGATACAGCTGGGCGAAATCATCTTTGGCGGCGTGGGCTCCGGACTCTATGGCATGCTGGCTTTCGCCATTTTGTCGGTGTTCATCGCCGGACTGATGATAGGCCGCACGCCCGAATACCTGGGCAAGAAGATCGATGCCTTCGACATGAAGATGGTTTCCATCGTGCTGCTGGCCACGCCCTTCCTGGTGCTGACGGGTACCGCGATCGCCGTGCTGGCCGCCGCGGGACTGGCGGGCATCGCCAACCCGGGCATCCACGGCTATTCGGAAATTCTCTACGCCTTCTCGTCGGCGGCCAACAACAACGGCAGTGCCTTCGCCGGCCTGTCAGCCAACACGCCCTTCTACAACATCATGCTGGGCCTGGCGATGTGGCTGGGCCGCTATGCCCCCATCGTGGCCGTGCTTGCACTGGCCGGGTCGCTTGCCGCCAAGCCGCGCATGCAGGCCGGCCCCGGCACCATGCCGACCACGGGTCCGCTCTTCGTGGTGCTGCTGATCGGCTCGATTCTGCTGGTGGGTGCGCTGACCTATGTGCCCGCCCTGGCGCTGGGCCCCGTGGCCGAGTACCTGCAACATTAATACGCTGGAATGATCATGGATACTCGCAATCCTTCACATGCCGCCATGGCGGCCCCCGCCCCCATTGCGGCCTCGCCCCGGAACTTCGGCTTCTGGTCGCGCTCACTCATGGTCCCGGCGCTGCGCGACAGCTTCGTCAAACTGGCGCCCGCCACACAGTGGCGCAACCCGGTGATGTTCGTCGTCTATATCGGCAGCATCCTCACCACCCTCCTGTGGCTCATGGCCCTGGCCGGCCACGCCGAAGTGCCGGGCGCCCAAGCGCCTGCCGGCTTCATCCTGGCCATCTCGGCCTGGCTGTGGTTCACGGTGCTCTTCGCCAATTTCGCCGAGGCCCTGGCTGAAGGCCGCGGCAAGCAGCAGGCCGCAACCCTGCGCGGCCTGCGCACCACCATCCAGGCGCGCTTTGTCAAATCCGCGCCCAGCGACGCCATGCTGCGCGACGCCACGCCCCTGGCATGGCAAGACAGCACCGTCCTCAAGCCCTCCGGCGACCTGCGCAAGGACGACGTTGTCCTGGTCATGGCCGGCGACACCGTACCCGGCGATGGCCAGGTCGTGTGCGGCATCGCCTCGGTCGACGAAAGCGCCATCACCGGCGAATCGGCGCCGGTGATCCGCGAGTCGGGCGGCGATTTCTCATCGGTGACCGGCGGCACGCGCGTGCTGTCGGACTGGATCTTCGTGCGCATCGCGGCCAATCCGGGCGAAAGCTTCCTGGACCGCATGATTGCCATGGTCGAAGGCGCCAAACGCCAAAAGACGCCCAACGAACTGGCGCTGACCATCCTGCTGGTGGGCCTGACCATCGTGTTCCTGCTGGTCTGCGTCACGCTGCTGCCGTTCTCGGCCTATGCCGTGCATGCCGCGGGCGGCGGCAGCGTAGTCTCGGTCACGGCGCTGGTGGCCCTGCTGGTGTGCCTGATCCCCACCACCATCGGCGGCCTGCTCTCGGCCATTGGCGTGGCCGGCATGAGCCGCATGATGCAGGCCAACGTCATCGCCACGTCCGGCCGCGCGGTGGAAGCCGCCGGCGACGTGGACGTGCTGCTGCTGGACAAGACCGGCACCATCACCTTCGGCAACCGCCAGGCTTCGGCCTTTTTGCCCGCGCCCGGCGTGAGCGAGCGCGAACTGGCCGACGCCGCCCGCCTGGCCTCGCTGGCCGACGAGACGCCCGAAGGCCGCAGCATCGTCGCACTGGCAGACCGCCAGTTGGGTGCGCTGCCCAACAACAATCTGCCCGGCGCCGAGTTCGTGCCCTTCACCGCCCAGACCCGCATGAGCGGCGTGGACCTGCACGGCCGCGCGATCCGCAAAGGCGCGGTCGACGCCGTGACCGCATGGCTACGCGACGGCGGCGGCGCCCTGCCCGCCACGCTGGCGCGCGACGCCGATACCATCGCCCGTCGCGGCAGCACGCCGCTGGCCGTGGCCGACGGCGGCCGCGCACTGGGCGTCATAGAACTGAAGGACATCGTCAAGCCGCAGATCCAGCCGCGCTTTGCCGAACTGCGCCGCATGGGCATCAAGACGGTGATGATCACCGGCGACAACAAGCTCACCGCCGCCGCCATCGCCGCCGAAGCAGGCGTGGACGACTTCCTGGCCGAGGCGACGCCCGAAGCCAAGCTCAAACTGATCCGCGACTACCAGCAGGAAGGCCGTCTGGTGGCCATGACGGGCGACGGCACCAACGACGCGCCCGCTCTGGCCCAGGCCGATGTGGCCGTGGCCATGAACTCGGGCACGCAGGCCGCCAAAGAAGCCGGAAATATGGTGGACCTGGATTCCAATCCCACCAAGCTGATCGAGATCGTGGAGATCGGCAAGCAAATGCTGATGACGCGCGGCTCGCTTACCACCTTCAGCATCGCCAACGACGTGGCGAAGTACTTCGCCATCATCCCGGCGGCCTTCGCCGCGGTGTATCCGCAGCTGGGTGTGCTCAACATCATGCACCTGGCCACACCGGCCTCGTCCATTCTCTCGGCCGTGATCTTCAACGCGCTCATCATCATCGCGCTGATCCCGCTGGCTTTAAAGGGCGTGCGCTACCGCCCGCTGGGCGCGGCCATCCTGCTGCGCCGCAATCTGCTGATCTACGGCCTGGGCGGCCTGATTGTGCCCTTCATCGGCATCAAGCTGATCGACATGATCCTGGCCGCGATGGGCTGGGCTTGAAAACCCGAACCCGCATATCAAGCACATCGAGGAACCCACCATGCAACAAGCCATCGATTCCAAACCT
Organism: Bordetella sp. FB-8; assembly: GCF_000382185.1. Taxonomy (NCBI): domain Bacteria; kingdom Pseudomonadati; phylum Pseudomonadota; class Betaproteobacteria; order Burkholderiales; family Alcaligenaceae; genus Bordetella; species Bordetella sp. FB-8. Next base: position 315,758 of record NZ_KB907784.1, read on the forward strand.
GCCGGCCTGCTGCGCCCCGCCCTGGCGCTGTTCATTACCCTGTCGGTCATCACCGGCCTGGCTTACCCGCTGGTCACCACCGGCGTCGCCAAGCTGGCCTTTGCTCATCAAGCCTCGGGTTCGCTGATCGAGCGCAACGGCCAGGTGATCGGCTCGTCGCTCATCGGCCAGGCCTTCAGCTCGCCCGGCTATTTCTGGGGCCGCCCCTCGGCCACCGCGCCCATGCCCTACAACGCGGCATCGTCGGGCGGCTCCAACCTGGGGCCCACCAATCCCGACCTGACCCAGGCCGTGAAAGACCGCATCGCGGCGCTCAAGGCGGGCGATCCGGCCAATACGGCGCCGGTGCCGGTGGACCTGGTCACAGCCTCGGCCAGCGGCCTGGATCCGCAGATCAGCCCCGCGGCAGCCGACTATCAGATCGCCCGCGTGGCGCGTGCGCGCGGCCTGCCCGTGGATGCCGTACGCAACCTGGTGCGGCAATACACCCGGGCCGGCGCCTGGGCGGGAATACTGGGCGATGCCACGGTCAACGTGCTGGCGCTGAATCTGGCTCTGGACAAGTTGGCGGCGGCGGGACATTGATTGCTTTATCGGTCGATGGCATCGGCACAATGCGAGATGCTGCAAGTCGGCCGGGCCGCGCAGGGGCTGGGGGTTTGCGGCCTGTTGGAGGCTGCCGAGGGCTTCCGTAGGGAGGGCGGGGGCTTTCCGGGCGCGCTGTCCGAGCCCCGCAGGGGCGAGTTCGCGCCCGGCCCGCCCGGACGAGGAAGACGAAGGCCGAGGCCCCGTCCAGGGGCCGAGCCAGCCGACCAGGCCGCAAACCCCCAGCCCCTGCGCGGCCCGGCCGACGTTTCAAGAACTCAAACAATCAGACGACTCTCGACTTGGGGCGTACCATGCAAAAACACAAAACCAGGAGCGCCCCGCAATGAAGATGCCCCCCTTCTCCTTCGGCACCACCGATTGGTCGAAAATCGAAGTCACCGAACACCCTGGAGAAACCGGCAAAGCCTATTGGCGCACGCAATACTTCGGCGGCGAGGACAATAAAATCCGCGTCCGCATGGTCGAATACACCCCCGGCTATCTTGCCGATCACTGGTGCAGCAAGGGCCATATCCTGCTCTGCCTGGAAGGCCAGCTGGAAACCACGCTGAAAGACGGGCGCACCTTCACCCTCAAGCCCGGCATGAGCTATCAGGTGGGCGACAGCGCCGAAGCGCATCAATCCCACACGCAATCCGGCGCCAAACTCTTTATCGTCGACTGACGGCCCCACATCGCCATGGCAGCATCCGCCGACGCGCGTCCCGATCCCGACCAGTTGCTCAAGCAGTTGGACGACACGGAAAGCGCCGCCCGCCGCGGCCGCCTGCGCATCTACTTCGGCGCCTGCGCCGGCGTCGGCAAGACCTACGCCATGCTGTCGGCCGCCCGCGCGCAGCGCGACCAAGGCGTGGACGTCATCGCCGGCATCGTCGAAACGCATGGCCGGCGCGAGACAGCCGAACTCATCGCAGGCTTGGAGTTGCTGCCGCCGCAGTCCATCGCCTATCGCGACCGCATGCTGCAGGAATTCGACTTGCCCGGCGCACTGAAGCGCAAGCCGAAAATCATCCTGGTCGACGAACTCGCGCACTCCAACGTACCCGGCGCGCGACATGCCAAGCGCTGGCAGGACGTGGAAGAACTGCTCGATGCAGGCGCCGACGTATGGACCACGCTCAATGTGCAGCACCTGGACAGTCTGAACGAGGCAGTCGGCGGCATCACCGGCATCAAAGTCTGGGAAACCGTGCCGGATGCCCTGTTCGATGCGGCCGACGAAATCATCCTGGTGGATCTTTCAGCCGACGAACTGCTGCGCCGCCTGCAAGAAGGCCGGGTCTACGTGCCCGAGCAGGCGCAACGCGCCGGCAGCAACTTCTTTCGCAAGGGAAACCTGATCGCGCTGCGCGAACTGGCCCTGCGCCGCACGGCCGATCACGTCGACGACGACGTCAAGGCCTACCGCGACGAACGCGCCATCGAACACGTATGGCGCACACGCGAAACGGTGCTTGCCTGCATAGGCCCCGGACCGCAGGCCGCGCATGTGGTGCGCAACGCCCATCGCTTGGCGCGGCAGCTCGAATGCAACCTGCACGTCATCACCGTGACCACGCCGCGTATCGCCGCCCTGCCGCCGGCACGCCAGCGCCTGCTGGAACAGGCCATGGCGCTGGCCGAACAATTGGGCGCGCGCATCGAGACGCTGGCCGGCGACAACCCCACTGAAGTCATCACGCGCTATATCCGCCGGCACAACATCAGCAAGGCCGTCGTCGGCCGCGATGAAATCCACAGCCGGTCGTCCGCCTGGATCGGCGCGCTTCTGGGCGGAGTATGGTCGCGGCGCCGCGGCAGCCTGGCCGAAGCCCTGGTGCGCGCCTGTCCGGACGTGGATATCGTGCGCATCGCCGCAACAGCGGCGCCAGCGCCGCAGCGCGATCTCGTCCCGTCCGAAGCCGACGAGGCCGACGCGCCGCTCTCGCGCTACGGCTATGCCTGGGCCGGTATCTATTGCGCCATCGCAACTTTGGTCTCAAGCCTCGCCTTTCCAGCATTGCACCAGACCAATATCGTCATGTTCTACCTGCTGGCGGTCGTGGCCGCGGCGCTGCGCCACGGCCGCGGCCCGGCCGCGCTCGCGGCGGCGATCAGCGTGGGATTGTTCGACTTCTTCTTCGTGCTGCCGCTGTGGTCTTTCGCTGTGTCCGACGTGCAGTACCTGCTGACCTTCGCCGTGCTGCTGGGCGTAGGGCTGCTCATCGGCCAGTTGACGGCGGGCCTGCGCGCCCAGGCCGAAAGCTCGGCCAAGCGCGAGGCCGACACCCGCGGACTGTACGAATTCGCCCGCGAACTGTCCTCGGCCCTGCAGGCCGAGCAGATTGTCGGCTCGGCCGAGAATTTCCTCAAGGCCGCCTTCAACGCCCAAATCGCCCTGTATGTGCAAAGACTGGACGATCAATTGCATAGGGCGCCCAAGCCGGCCGACATGCCCGACCCCGACCCGGCGCTGGCGCAATGGACCTTCGACCACGGCCAGGCCGCCGGCATCGGCACGAGCACGCTCAGCAACAGCCCGATCCTGTACCTGCCGCTGCGCGCGCCGATGCGCGTGCGCGGCGTGCTGGCTCTGCACGTCTCCAAACGGGCGCTCTATGCCGAGCCGCAGACGCGGCGCCAACTGGACGCCTACGCCACCCTCATCGCCATCGCGCTCGAGCGCCTGCATTACGTGGAAGTAGCGCAGCAGGCCCTGGTAGGCATCGAATCCGAGCGCATGCGCAACGCGCTGCTGGCCGCGGTATCGCACGATCTGCGCACGCCGCTGACCGGCCTGATCGGCATGGCCGATACCTTGGTGCGCAATTCCATTTCCCTGCCCGAGGCGGCCCAGGAAACAGTGCAGGCTATGCGCGAGCAGGCAAGACGCATGCATGCCCTGGTCATCAACCTGCTCGATATGGCACGCCTGCAGAGTCGGGAAACTGCACTGCGGCGCGAATGGCAGTCGATCGAAGAGCTGGTCGGCGTATCGCTGGCCGCCATGAAGGAAAGCCTGGCTGGCAGGCCCGTCGTGGTGGACCGCCTGTCCGATCTGCCGCTGGTGGAATGCGATGGAGTACTGATCGAGCGCGTACTGTGCAATCTACTGGAAAATGCCGCCAAATACACGCCGCCGGGCAGCCCTATCCACATCGGCGCAGCGATACAAGGTCAGGCGCTGCAGGTCGCCGTCAGCGACCAGGGCCCGGGCGTGCCGCTTTCCGACCGGCAGCGCATTTTCGAGAAATTCACCCGCGGCGCAAGCGAGTCCGCCACCCCCGGCGTAGGCCTGGGACTGGCCATCTGCCAGGCCATCATGCAGGCGCACCGGGGCCGTATCTGGGTCGATCCCGATTACCATCAGGGCGCGCGCTTCGTGTTCTCGCTAGCCCTGGGCACGCCACCGGCCCTGGAACCCGAACCTCGCTAATCCTGCCGCCATGTTCGACTACCGCCCCACCGTACTACTGATCGAAGACGATGCCCACATCCGCCGCTTCGTGCATGATGCACTCGCGGCCGAGGGCTGCGAGGTCTTCGAAGCCGACACCGTCAAGCGCGGCCTGGTCGAAGCCGGCACGCGCCAGCCCGACGCCGTGGTGCTGGACCTGGGCCTGCCCGATGCCGACGGCATGACGCTGATCCGCGAACTGCGCGGCTGGACCGAAGTGCCCGTGCTGGTGTTGTCGGCCCGCGACCAGGAAACCGACAAGATCGCCGCACTGGACGCAGGCGCAGACGACTACCTGAGCAAGCCTTTCGGCCTGGGCGAACTGCTGGCGCGATTGCGCGTGCTGCTGCGCCGGCGCGCCCGCGACGCGTCGAACGCGGCCGAGGTCGATTTCGGCGACGTCCATGTCGATCTGGCCCGCCGCATCATCACGCGCGCCGGCCAGCCGATGCATCTGACCCAGATCGAATACCGCCTGTTGGTCTCGCTGCTGGCGCATCGCGGCAAAGTGCTGACGCATCGCGAACTGCTGCGCGAGGTATGGGGTCCTTCCCACGTGGAAAGCAGCCACTACCTGCGCATCTACATGGGCCACCTGCGCCAGAAGTTGGAAGCCGATCCGGCCCAGCCCGTTTATCTGCTGACCGAGATCGGCGTGGGTTATCGCTTCGCTGCCTGATCGCCGGATCGCCGGAACCCCGGAGCGCCGGAGCGCCGGAACGCCGGAACGCCGAATCAGAAAGTCTTGGTAATCGAGGCGATGACGGCAGCGCCGCCCATATATTGGCCCTGTGGGCTGGTATAGACGGTGTGGCGCGCGTTGGTTTGCACATATGCCAGCGCGGCGCTCCAGCCTTGGCCCATATCCTTGGTGGCGCCCAGCTTCCAGTCCAAGTAGGAACCGCCGCCGACGTTGCGCACGTACTGATAGCCGATGTGCGAGTTCACCGTCAGTCCCCAGACGCCCGTGTCGTAGTTGTCCGACAGATCGAAGTACTGGCTGTGCTGGCTGTTGGCCGCGCCGAACAAATTGCTGGTGGCGTACGAGTACTTGAAGGTGAGCGATTTGTAGGTCAGAGCGCCGTACAGCTCGGTGGTGTTGGGGCTGACCGTGCCGGACGGATAGTTGCCGAAGTACTGGTAGCGCAACACGCCCAGGTCGTAGCTCCAGTCACTGTTGATGCTGTTCTTGTAGCCGCCGTAGAAGTCCGTTTCCACCGGTGCGCTGATCTGGCCGTTGCTGTTGCCCAGCCAACGGATGGTCGAATCCCAGTTACCCAAGTAAAAGCCGCTCTTGTGCGTGAAATCCAGGCCGCCCGAGACAGCGGGATAGCCGGCCGACTGCATCAAGCCGCGGTAACGGTACTGGCTGGCCACACCGATGTTGGGAACCAGCGTGTAGTCCGACTGCGCAGCCTGTGAGGCCGGGGCGGTATCGTCGGCCCAGCTGGGAAAAGACAATGCGGCGAGAAAAATTCCTGCGCTCAGGCAGACAAAGCGCTTAGGGGAGAGGGGCAGCATAGCGAGTTTTTCCTTGTCGGTCGGCAAAAACGCAAAGTGCGGAGGCACTCTGACATGGAGCTTTAAGCAAGTGACATGCCAGCTTTGCGTTGCCGCACAAAACGCAGTCGCACCCAAGCGCAGTACCGGCAAATGGCGCCAAGACGGTGCCAAGCCCGGCCGAAATACGCACCTACCGCGTAGCCACTTGCACCGATATGGCACGGATCAATGCCGGCCGCGCCGAATGAACGGCCTGGGAAGCGGCGGTCTCAGGCGGGCCGCGGCCCATGCCTGGGCGCCTCGACACACGCGCCATCGAAACCGGCTATACGGCAGGCATCCGCCTCGCTCGGCGCGGGGCGGCCGAAGAAATAGCCCTGCGCTTGCATGCAGCCTTTCTGCATGACGCAAACCAGCTGGTCCATCGTCTCGACCCCTTCGGCCACGGTCGTGACCCCCAGGCTCTTGCCCAGGTCCGCGATGGCCTGAACCACGGCCGCGCAATCGGGCCGATCCAGCGCGTCGCGCACGAACGAGCCGTCGATCTTGATCTTGTCGAAAGGGAAAATCCGCACGTGGGCCAGCGATGAAAAGCCCGTGCCGAAATCGTCCAGCGCGATGCGCACGCCCATGGCCCGGACCTGACGCAGTTCGGCCACCACGGCGCCGTCTTCGCGCAGCAAGGCGGTCTCGGTCACCTCGATTTCCAGGCGAGGCGGCTGCAGCCCCGCCTCGGAGAGGGCTGCGACGATGGCCGGCACCAGAGTGCCTCGCCCCAGTTGCGCCGCCGAAACGTTGACGGCCACGCTCGCGCCATCGGGCCAATGCATCGCCTCGCGGCATGCCTGACGCAACACGAACCGGCCTATCTGGTCGATCAATCCGCTGCCCTCGGCGACCTGGATGAATTCTTGCGGAGACACCCAGCCGCGCCCGGGATTGTGCCAGCGCAGGAGGGCCTCCCTGGCCGTGACCTGGCGCGACGCGATATCAACGATAGGTTGGTAGAAGACGAAGATGTCCCGTTCTTGATGCAACGCTGCCTGCAGCTGCGTCTCCAGCCGCAGGCGCTCCTGAGCGTGGTTTTCCATATCCTCCGTGAACAGGCGGTAGGTTCCTTTGCCCGCCGCTTTGGCCGCGTACAGCGCCATGTCGGCGTGCGCCAGCAGGGCCGCGGCGCTTTCGCCGCGACGCGTGGTCAGCACGCATCCGACCGATGCACCAATGCGTACCTGCGCATCCTTTTCAAGAACATAGGGAACCGAAAGCGCGTCCACCAGGCGCGCCGCCATGCCCCCGACCTGTTTCTCACTGGTATTGCGCAGGAGCGCCGCGAATTCATCCCCGCCGATCCGGCCGAGCGACATGCCCTGGGCGCGCAGGCACTGCGCATCAAGCCGCCGGGCAACCTGCCGCAGCAGCTCGTCGCCGGCATGATGGCCTCGGCCGTCGTTGATGAACTTGAACCCGTCCAGATCGATGTAGAGCAGGCCCAGCGCCCCCTCGGGGTCGGCAAGGCTGCGCTCGAGCTGTTCGAGAAACGACGCGCGGTTCGGCAGTCCCGTCAGCGCATCCTGGTGCGCCAGCCTGTGTATGCGCTCCTCGGCCCGAAGCCCGTCTACCATGTCGATGAATGCACGATAATTGCGGAAAACCAGGATCATGAACATGATCGAGGCCAACACCATATTGAGGGCCACGGCGATCAGCGTCAGGCTACCCGTCGAGGCAAAAAAGCCGGCGAATTCCAGGTTCACGATGGCGATCATGATGAACGCAGCCGATCTCAACTGCCTCAGGCTGAAAACGTAACCCATGGTGGTAATCGCCACGTAAAAAACCACGTGTGCTTGGGCATAGGCGCCGCCGTAGGGAAAAAGGCATAGCGCCCAGGCCGTGAATACGGCGGCCACGGGAGCGGACAGCCAGTTCGCGCGTACGACCATCCTACTTGCCGTCAAGACGGTGGGGGCCGTCCAGCGCGTCCTGCACCAATGCAGGATCCGCGTGGCGCTTCCCAGGGTAAGCAGCGCCGGCGCGGCTATCGTCAGCCACCACGGCGCATACGCCATGTGAGTCGCCGCCACCATCCAGGTGCTCGATATGAAGATCAGATGCATCACCGGAAGCTGCTGGGCAAGCGCCCGATACTGCGCCATCACGACATCGGCGCGATCCAGCGGGACGGTGACGAGGCCGACCGCACCCGCCAGCAATTTTCTCGGTGTCATGGCTCCGTGTCTTGGACCTTGCGGGCGCGGCGACGGCCTACATATTGGCGATCATCGCCCGGCCGAAGCCCGAGCACGACACTTGCTCGGCACCCGGTATCAGGCGGGCAAAGTCGTAGGTGACCTTCTTGGCCAGGATGTTTTTTTCCATGCTGCTGATAATGAGATCCGCCGCTTCCAGCCAGCCCATGTGACGCAGCATCATCTCGGCCGCGAGAATCTGAGAACCCGGATTGACGTAGTCCTTGCCCGCGTATTTGCGGGCCGGACCGTGCGTGACCTCGAACACCGCCACCGAACCGGACATATTGGCGCTGGGCGCAATGCCGTGCCCGCCCACCTGAGCCGCCACGGCGTCGGAGATGTAGTCGCCGGTCAGGTTCATGGTGGCGATCACGTCGAACTCGCTCGGACGCAGCAGCACGCGCTGCATGAATGCATCGGTCAGCACGTCCTTGACGATGACGTCGCGGCCCGTGCGCGGGTTCCTGATGCGGCACATGGGTCCCTTGTCGATCAGGCGTGCGCCGAATTCATCGACCGCCAGGGCATAGCCCCAGTCGCGGAAGCTGCCTTCGGTGAATTTCATGATGTTGCCCTTGTGCACCAGCGTCACCGAATTGCGATCGTGGTCGATCGCGTATTGAATGGCCTGGCGCACCAGGCGCTCCGAGCCATCGCGCGAGATGGGCTTGATACCGACCGCCGAGGTGTCGGGAAAGCGCAGTTTCGCGCCCAATTCGTTCTGCAGCAGCGCGATGAGGCGCTTGGCTTCATCGGACTGCGCCGCGTATTCGATGCCGGCGTAGATGTCCTCGGAGTTCTCGCGGAACACGACGATGTCGGTCTTTTCCGGTTCGCGCACCGGCGAGGGCACGCCCTTGATGTAGCGCACCGGCCGCAGGCACACGTACAGATCGAGCTTCTGGCGCAGCGCCACGCTCAGGGAGCGGATCCCGCCCCCCACTGGGGTGGTCAGCGAACCCTTGATCGCCACGGCGTATTCGCGGATGGCGTCCAGGGTCTCGTCGGGCAGCCAGTTGTCCGTGCCGTAGACCTGCGTGGCCTTCTCGCCCGCATAGACTTCCATCCAGTGGATCCTGCGCTTGCCGTCATAGGCTTTGTCCACCGCGGCATCGACCACCGCGCGCATCACGGGGCTGATGTCCACGCCCACGCCGTCGCCCTGTATGTAGGGAATCACGACCTGGTCCGGCACCACGAGCGACTGGTCGGCGTTGACGGTGATCTTCTGGCCCTCGGCGGGGACCTTGATGTACTGGTACGGCATGAGGCTGGCTCCGGTGGAATCGGCGGCAATTCTATAGAATACAGCCTGTAACGCAGGACTTCCCCATGTTCAATCCTTCACGCGAGCAAGTTCGCGAATTTTTCGTCGAGACCTGGCGCAAGCACCGGGCCAACGAGGTGCTGACCCCGCTGGAATCGATGGCGCTGGACTGGGTGATCGAACACCCCGAATACCACGCCGATCTCGAAAACCCCGAGGCCGGCCAAGCCGATTATCCGGTCGAGAAAGGGCGCACCAATCCGTTTCTACACCTGTCGATGCATCTGGCCATCGCCGAGCAGCTGTCCATCGACCACCCGCGCGGCATACGCGCCGCCTATCAAAAGCTGGTCAACCGCGGCGACGCGCATCATGCCGCGCACGAGATCATGGAATGCCTGGGCCAGGTCGTGTGGGAAGCCCAGCGCCTGGGCACGCCGCTGGACAGCGAAGCGTATATCGAATTGATCCGTCAGCGCACCGGACGCTGAACCCCGCGGCAATGAGCGAATTGAGCCATCGCGCAGCCTTCAGTAAGCGCTTCGCGCTCGGTTTTTCGGGCCGCGCGCGAATGATATGGACGCGCCTCTACCGCAGCCTGCGGATGCGGTCATGGTTCCCGCACGTTCCGCTGGCTCTGGCCGTCGGTTTGGCCGGCTTCGTGCAGGTCTGGCCGTCGCAGGGGTCGTTGCGCGAGGCTGCCTCTTTCTTCGCGGCGCCCCGGGAGGTAAGCGACCTGTCCCGCGGTTTCAACGCGCTGGCGATCCATGGCGTATCGCAGGATCTGGTCGGCGGCCTGCTGATAATGCTTTCGCTGGGCCTGCTGCTGCACTCGCGGCTGGCGTGGGTGCTGACGCTGCTGATGACGGCCGCCACGGTCGGGCTGCAGTTCATGCCGCACGCCCAACCGCTGCCGGCCGTCACTGCCTATAGCGGCGTCTTGCTGGTCCTGCTGATCCTGGCCTATGGCAGCTTTCAGCGCGCCAGCCTCGCCACCGGCACGCTGTTCGCGCTGATCGGCGTCCTACTGACCGTGGGCTACGGCGTGCTCGGCAGCTACACGCTCGGCCATGAATTCGCGCCGCCAATAGCCGACTTCGATTCGGCGCTCTACTTCACCGTGGTCACCATGTCGACCGTGGGCTACGGCGACATCGTCCCGCATACGGCACACGCCAGGCTGTTCACGGCCTCGCTGATCATACTGGGGCTTGTGGTTTTTGCCACGTCGCTGACCGCGATCGCCGGGCCGCTGATTAATCAGCGCATGATGAACTTGCTGCAACCCAGGAAGAAAAAGATGAAGCGCACCGACCACATCATCGTAATCGGCAACACCGCCCTGGCGCGCAGCACCGTCAAGGCCTTGACCGCTCGGGGCCTGCACGTCACCGCGATCTGGCAGGCGCGTGCATCGGAGGGGGTGCAAGAGCCCGAGGATCTCGTGATCGGCGACGCCAGCGACAACAAAGTGCTGGAGAGCGCCGGAATCGCCAATGCCCGGGCGGTGCTGGCCCTGGGCGCGGACGATTCGGACAATGCCTTCGCGACGCTCGCCGCCAAGGATGCCAATGCCCAGGTGCGCACCGTGCTCGCGGTCAGCGATGCCCGCAGCATGAGCCGGGTTCGCCACGTCCGGCCGGATGCCGTTCTTGCGCTGCCTGCCATCGGCGGTGAACTCCTGGCCATGGTGCTCAGCGGAGAAGAAATCAATCTCGACGAACTGCTGGGGCAGCTTCTGAAGCTCGGCGACGCCGAGAGCGCATGACGGGCGGTGGCATCTCGATCTAGGGTTCGATAGGCGCGAACGGCCGGTAATCGACATGCGCGCCGCGCACGACAATCGCCGTGGCCTCCGGCACCTGGGCCCAGGCCTGCGGCAGGTCGACGAGCGGTTCGGAGACGATCAGGTATGCATCGTCGCCTGCGGCCGCGATCTGCGAATCGTCGGGATAGAGTTCATAGAAATGCCTGAACGCGGTGCTGTGGTACAGGGAGGCGGACTTGCCTTCACTCGAATAGCGCACAGCCACCAGTTGCTCGCCATCGCTGGCGCACACGGTCATTCTGACCGGATGCGCGATCCCGTACCCGCGCGCGGTGGCCTCGATGAAGCCGACCATGCGCGCCAGCGCCGGCACCGGATCGAACTCCAGCCCGAAGGTCATGGCCAGGTGGAACATCGCTTCCGAATCCGTGGAGCCTTCCAAAGAATTGAAGCGCTGCGGGTCGATGGCCACGAGCAGATCGCGGCGCACGAGCGGAAAGCTGTCGATCAATCCGTTGTGCACGAACATCCAGCGCCCGTGGCGAAACGGATGGCAGTTGGTTTGCTGCACCGGCGTATGCGTGGCCGCGCGGATGTGCGCCAGGAACATGGGCGCCGACACGGCGCGGGCCAGTTCGCGCAGGTTGTGGTCGTTCCAGGCCGGCTGGACGCTGCGATAGCGATAAGGATGATCGGACGGCCGCTGGTACCAGCCGATGCCAAAGCCATCGCCGTTGGTGGTCGTCGCGCCGAGCCTGGAGTGCAGACTTTGGTCGATCAAGGAATGATGCGCGCGAAACAGCAGCGTTTCCAGGTGGACGGGGTTGCCCGTATAGGCCAGCCAGCGACACATGATGCCCTCCTTTGCGCCAGGCAACAGGCGCCCAAGGCACGGGCGCTATGATAGGCGCAAACCTTTGACATCGCACCCATCCATGCAGAACACGTCCTCCGCACCCCGCTTCGAAGGCACCGACCGCTACGTCGCCACCGACGATCTCAAACTGGCCGTGAACGCGGCCCTGACATTGCAGCGCCCGCTACTCATCAAGGGCGAACCCGGCACCGGCAAGACCATGCTGGCCGAGGAAGTGGCTCGCGCGCTGGACCGGCCGCTGCTGCAGTGGCACATCAAGTCCACCACCAAGGCGCAGCAGGGCCTGTACGAATACGACGCCGTCTCGCGGCTGCGCGATTCGCAGCTGGGCGATGAAAAAGTGCGCGACATCCGCAACTACATTGTGCAGGGCACGCTGTGGCAGGCCTTCGAATCGGAACGGCCGGTCGTCGTGCTGATCGACGAAATCGACAAGGCCGATATCGAATTTCCCAACGACCTGCTGCGCGAAATCGACCGCATGGAATTCCACGTCTACGAGACGCGCCAGACCGTGCAGGCCAGGCACCGCCCGCTGCTGATCATCACGTCGAACAATGAGAAAGATCTGCCCGACGCCTTCCTGCGCCGCTGCTTTTTTCACTATATCCGCTTCCCCGACCGCGAAACAATGCGCGACATCGTCGCGGTGCACTACCCCGACCTCAAGGCCGACGTGCTGCGCGCCGCGCTCGACACCTTTTTTGCCCTGCGCGAGGCGCCTGGGCTGAAGAAAAAACCCTCGACCTCGGAGCTGCTGGACTGGCTGCGCCTGCTGCTGGCCGAAGGTGCCAGCGCCCAGCAGATCGACGCCCACGCGGCGGCGGCCGTGCCCATGCTGGCCGGCGCCCTGCTCAAGAACGAGCAGGACATGCAACTGCTCGACCGCCTGGCCGCCATGACGCGCAACACGCAGCGGCGCTGAGCCAAAGGCGCGACATGGCGACCTCCTCGTTCGCTGCCCACCTCGCAGCCCGGCGTCACTGACATGCTGACCGACTTCTTCTACCACCTGCGCGCGCATCGCTTGCCGGTGTCGGTGCAGGAGTACCTGACGCTCCTGGATGCCCTGCGCGCCGATCGGCTCATGGCGCCCACGCTGGACGATTTCTACTTCCTGGCGCGCGCCGCCCTGATCAAGGACGAGACGCTCTACGACCGTTACGACCAGGCCTTCGGCGCCTACTACCGCGGCATCGTGGCCAAGCTGCCACCCGATAAGGAAATCCCGCTGGACTGGCTCATCAAGCAATTCGAAAAAAGCCTTACACCCGAGGAAAAGGCCGCCATCGAAAAGCACGGCTGGGACAAGCTCATGGAACTCTTCAAAGAGCGCCTGCAAGAGCAGAAAGAGCGCCACGCCGGCGGCAGCAAGTGGGTCGGCACGGGCGGCACCTCGCCTTTCGGCAACGGCGGCTACCACCCCGAAGGCATCCGCGTGGGCGGCCAGTCGGCCGGCAACCGCACGGCGGTGAAAGTGTGGGACATGCGCCAGTTTCGCGATTACGACGATCAGGTCGAACTGGGCACGCGCAATTTCAAGGTGGCGCTGCGCCGCCTGCGGCGCTTCGCGCGCGAAGGCGGCGAGCTGGAGCTGGACCTGGACGACACCATCGCCAGCACGGCCCGCAACGCGGGCTGGCTGGACCTGCGCCTGGTGCCCGAGCGGCACAACAGCGTGAAGGTGCTGATGCTGCTGGACGTGGGCGGCAGCATGGACGATCACATCGCGCGGGTGGAAGAACTGTTCTCCGCCGCGCGCAGCGAGTTCCGCAACCTGGAGGTCTATTACTTCCACAATTGCCCCTACGAGAGCCTGTGGCAGAGCAACCTCCGCAGGCGCGAAGAACGCTTCGACACCTGGGACATCCTGCGACGCTACAACGCCGATTGGCGGCTCATCATCGTGGGCGACGCCACGATGAGCCCCTACGAGATCCTGCAGCCGGGCGGCAGCGTCGAATACAACAACAAGGAAGCCGGCGCAGTCTGGATGCGCAGGCTGCTCGATGCCTGGCCGAAATCGGTGTGGCTCAATCCGGAGCCGTCGAACTCCTGGCAGTACCGCCAGTCGATCGCGCTGATGCACGACATCATGCAAGGCCGGATGTATCCAGTCACGGTGGCGGGCCTGGAGCAGGCCATGCGCCTGCTGTCCAAGTAAAGCGCACGCGCCCCGCGCTCAGCCATCCACCGGATTGGCCGGCGTGGACAGCGTGAGCTGGTAGAACGCCACATCCAGCCACCGGCCGAACTTGAAGCCGGCCTGGGTGATCGTTCCCGAATGCACGAAACCCAGCTTGCGGTGCAGGGCGATGCTGCCTTCGTTGGCGGCGTCGATGGCGCCGATGATCAGGTGCACCGGGTTCGCCTGGGCGCGCTCGATTAAAAGACGCAGCAAGGTCTCGCCCAACCCCAGCCCGCGGAAACGCTTCTGCACGTAGATGGAATGCTCGACCGAATACTTGTAGGCCGGATAGGCGCGGAAAGTACCGTAGCTGGCAAAGCCCATCAGCGCGCCGTCCGCGCTCTCGATGCCTATCACCGGAAAATTGCCTGCCGCCTTGGCCTGGAACCAGGACGTCATGTTTTCCATGGAACGCGCCTTGTAGTCATACAAGGCGGTCGAGGTGAGAATGGCGTCGTTCAGGATGGCCAGGATGGCCTGGGCATGGCGCTCGAACGTACATTCGACGATGCTGGCGCCGGCGGGAAGAGAAATAGTCGTATCCATGCCGCAATTGTATAGCCCGGCCTGAACGGGCAAGACCCGCAGCGATCAGGCCAAAGGCCTCGATTGCCTCCGAGGTAATTGAGGCCTTTGCGCCTATCCCGCATATTGAAGGTCACTCGGAAAAACACGCATCCGATAAATGCTTCCCTTCTTTCAATTGCGAAGTCAAGATCATGCCCAGCTTCCCTGTTCATACGTTCAATTCCGCCCCCGAGGCTTCCCGGCAGGCCCTGGAGGGGCTTCGGTCCGCCTTTGGATTCATTCCCAACATCGCCGCAGCGATGTCGACGTCGCCCGTCCTGATCAACAGTCTCGCTGGCCTCTTCCAACAGGTTCATGGAGGCAGTTTTTCCGAACCGCAAATCCAGGCGGTCCTGCTCACCAACGCCGTCACGAACGGCAGCACCTGGGCAGCCGCCTTCCATACCGCCCTGGCGCTCAGGAACGGCATTCCGGCGTCGGACGTACAGGCCATCCGCGACGGCGGCCCTCCCCACGACGCCAAGCTTTCGGCCTTGTCCAAGCTTGCAAAAGCGCTGATCGAGAAGCGGGGCCGCCTGGACACGCACGACAAGGAAGCATTCCTGCAAGCCGGTTTTGGCCTCGATCATCTGCTCGAGGTGGTAGCGATCGTTGCCGCATCGACTATCACCAACTACACCGGAAGCGTCGCGCAACCGCCCTTGGAAGGCGACTTCCAGGCATATGCCTGGCCGGCCCGCTGACCTGCCGGGAACAGGGAACCCAGGACGGCAAGCCGGTAAGATTGCAGCGCATCGGATTCATGGCCCCACGGACGGATAGAATCATGCACCCCGCAATCCATAAAAACGCCTCACGAGACACAGTTCAAGGCGGCTTGGGTCCTTTGATGCGCTATTGGCGCGGCATGCGCGGCAAAAGCCAGCTCGACGTCTCTCTGGACACGGGTATCTCGCAGCGGCACATCAGCTTCATAGAAAGCGGGCGCAGCACCCCCAGCCGTCAAACGCTGCTCGATATCGCCCAGGCTCTCGATATTCCTTTCAGAGAACGGAATGCCCTGCTGCAATCGGCGGGCTATGCGGCCATTTATTCGGAGAGTCCGCTTGAAGCCTTGGAAACACAGGGCTTGCGCAAGGCGTTGCATCGCATGTTGAGCCAACACGCGCCATTCCCCGCCCTCGTGATGGACCGCTATTGGAACGTCCTGCTCGTAAACGATTGCTCAACGCGTTTTTTTAATAATTTCGTCGACATGCCGGCGCGAACAGGCCCGCGCAATATGCTTCATCTCATATTTGATCCCGATGGCATGCGGCCGTTCGTAGTCAACTGGGAACGGACAGCACGCAGCCTGTCGATGGTTTCCGCTGTAGGAACGCCGCAGACGATCAGCGCGCAGGAGCTACGCATCGAATCCATGTTCCCCGCCGACGACGCCACGGAAATGAGGCACATCCGGATGCTGGGCCATTAACAGGCAGGCCCCTCGATTTTCGAGGGGCCTGCTTTATTTCGCCTCGCGGCGCGAGGCGCTCGGCGCCATCAGGAGAAAAACTCCTTCACCCTATCGGTCCACGACTTGCTCTGCGGCGAGTGGCGGTCGCCCCCGTCGTTGAGCGAAGCTTCGAACTGGCGCAAGATGCTTTTCTGCTCGTCGTTCAGGCGCACCGGTGTCTCAACCATCACGTGGCAGTACAGATCGCCCGGATAGGCCGATCGCACGCCGCGTATGCCCTTGCCGCGCAGGCGGAAGGTCTTGCCCGACTGCGTGCCCTCGGGAATCGCGATCTCGGCCTTGCCGCCCAGCGTGGGCACCTGCAGGTCGCCGCCCAACGCCGCCGTGGTGAACGGGATGGTCAGCTCGCAATGCAGGTCGTCGCTATCGCGCTGGAAGATCTTGTGCTGCTTGATGTGGATTTCGACGTACAGGTCGCCCGGCGGCCCGCCGTTGATGCCCGGCTCGCCGTTGCCGGTGGAGCGGATGCGCATGCCGTCGTCGATGCCCGAGGGGATCTTGACCTGCAGCGTCTTGTTCTTGCGCACCCGGCCCACGCCGTCGCAGACGTTGCACGGATCAGTGATTTCCTTGCCGGTTCCGTGGCAGGTCGGGCAGGTCTGCTGCACGCTGAAAAAGCCCTGCTGCATGCGCACTGCGCCCGAACCATTGCAGGTGCGGCAGGTCTTGGGGGTGGTACCCGGTTTGGCACCGGAGCCGTGGCAGGTGTCGCAGTTTTCCCAGCTGGGTACGCGGATCTCGGTATCAAAGCCGTTGGCGGCCTGCTCGAGCGTGATCTCCAGGGCGTATTTCAGGTCGCCGCCACGATAGACCTGCGGACCGCCGCCGCGCCGCGCGCCGCCGCCACCGCCGAAGATCTCGCCGAAAATGTCGCCGAAGGCGTCGGCGAAACCGCCGCCCATACCCGCGCCTCCCATGCCCGCGGCATTGGGGTCCACGCCAGCGTGACCATAACGATCATAAGCGGCGCGCTTCTGCTCGTCGCTCAGGATTTCATAGGCATCCTTGGCTTCCTTGAATTTTTCCTCGGCCTCCTTGCTGCCCGGATTGCGGTCCGGGTGGTATTTCATGGCGAGCTTGCGGTAGGCCTTCTTGAGCTCGTCTTCGGCGGCATTCTTGGCCACGCCGAGAATTTCGTAGTAATCGCGTTTTGCCATGGCGGATTGGGTACTCTATAAATGCGCCCGCCCGGCAAGCCTGAATACGGCCCCGGGCGGCGCTGCTTCAGTGGATTTCCCCGCGCTTGCGTGCGAGCAGATCCACCCTGCGTCTTACTGGTCGCGCTTGACTTCCTTGAAGTCGGCATCGACCACATTCTCGTCGACCGGCTTGGCATTGTCGGCCGCTTGCTGCTGTGCGGTCTGCTGCGCCTGAGCGTCGGCGTACATCTTCTCGCCCAGTTTCTGCGAGGCCTTGCCCAAGGTCTCGACCTTGGCGTCGATCTCTTCCTTGGTGCCGGTCTTGAGCACCGCTTCGAGTTCCTTGATGGCCGCCTCGATGCTTTCCTTCTCGGCCGCCTCCAGCTTGTCGCCATACTCGCCCAGCGACTTGCGCGTGGAGTGCACCAGGCCGTCAGCCTGGTTGCGGGCCTGGGCCAGTTCGGCCAGGCGGTGGTCTTCGGCCGCGTTGGCTTCGGCGTCTTTTACCATGCGCTGGATCTCGTCTTCCGACAGACCCGAGTTGGCCTTGATGGTGATCTTGTTTTCCTTGCCGGTGCCCTTGTCCTTGGCGGACACGTGCAGAATGCCGTTGGCATCGATGTCGAAGGTGACTTCGATCTGCGGCAGGCCGCGCGGCGCCGGGGGAATGCCCTCGAGATTGAACTCGCCCAGGGCCTTGTTGCCCGCGGCGATTTCGCGCTCGCCCTGGAACACCTTGATCGTCACGGCCGGCTGGTTGTCGTCGGCCGTCGAGAACGTCTGCGAGAACTTGGTCGGGATCGTGGTGTTCTTCTGGATCATCTTGGTCATCACGCCGCCCAGGGTTTCGATACCCAGCGACAGCGGCGTCACGTCCAGCAGCAGCACGTCCTTACGGTCGCCCGACAGCACCGAACCTTGAATGGCGGCGCCGGCGGCGACCGCTTCATCGGGGTTCACATCCTTGCGCGGATCGCGGCCGAAGAATTCCTTGACCTTGTCCTGCACCTTGGGCATGCGGGTCATGCCGCCGACCAGGATCACGTCGTCGATCTCCGAAACCTTTACGCCGGCGTCCTTGATGGCCACGCGGCAAGGTTCGATGGTGCGCTCGATCAGATCCTCGACCAGGGCTTCCAGCTTGGCGCGCGTAATCTTCAGGTTCAAGTGCTTGGGACCCGAGGCATCGGCCGTGATGTAGGGCAGATTGATTTCGGTCTGCTGGCTCGAGGACAGCTCGATCTTGGCCTTTTCCGCGGCTTCCTTCAGACGCTGCAGGGCCAGCACGTCCTTGGACAAATCGACGCCTTGATCTTTCTTGAACTCGGAAATGATGTAGTCGATGATGCGCTGGTCGAAATCTTCGCCGCCCAGGAAGGTATCGCCGTTGGTCGACAGCACTTCGAACTGCATCTCGCCGTCCACGTCGGCGATTTCGATAATGGACACGTCAAAGGTGCCCCCGCCCAGGTCATATACCGCGATCTTGCGGTCGCCCTTCTCGGCCTTGTCCAGACCGAAGGCCAACGCAGCCGCGGTGGGCTCGTTGATGATGCGCTTGACTTCCAGGCCGGCGATGCGGCCGGCATCCTTGGTGGCCTGGCGCTGGCTGTCGTTGAAGTAGGCCGGCACCGTGATCACGGCCTCGGTAACCTCATGGCCGAGGTAGTCCTCGGCGGTCTTCTTCATCTTGCGCAGGACTTCGGCCGACACCTGCGGAGGCGCCAGCTTCTGGTCGCGGGCCTGAACCCACGCGTCGCCGTTGTCGGCCTTGACGATGCTGTAGGGCATCAGGTCGATGTCTTTCTGTACCGCCTTCTCTTCGAACTTGCGGCCGATGAGGCGCTTGACGGCGTACAGCGTGTTCTTGGGGTTGGTAACCGCCTGGCGCTTGGCCGGCGCGCCCACCAGGGTCTCGCCATCATCCATATAGGCGATGATCGAAGGCGTGGTGCGGGCGCCTTCGGCGTTTTCGATGATCTTGACTTGGCCGCCTTCGACGACAGCCACGCAGCTATTGGTGGTGCCCAGGTCGATGCCGATGATCTTGCTCATGGTATTTCTTACCTTGATAAGTGAATACGTTAAATGGGTTGAATGCTTGGATGTCTGGTAATTAAGGGCCGATTTCGGCTTTTCAAGGCCTGTTTAGGTTCTTTACGCGCCGAGGCTGCCCTGCGTAATTCCGATGATCTCCCGGTGGGCTGCGCTTGGCCGCCCCGCGTTTGGCCGCCCCGCGCTTCGGATTCCTCCGGGCCCTGGGTTCGAACCCGTTTACTGGCCCGCGGAAACCACCACCAGCGCCGGGCGCAAGGTGCGGTCGGCAATGGCGTAGCCCTTTTGCAGTACCTGAACCACGGTATTGGCGGGCTGCTCGGCGGGCACCGAGGAAATGGCCTGGTGCTGATGCGGATCGAATTTGTCGCCCTGAGCCGGCGCGATTTCCTTGAGCAGATTGCGCTCGAACGCGCTGGCGAGTTGCCTGAGGGTCATCTGAACCCCTTCGCGCAGTGTTTCGACGGTCTGGTCGGTCTGAGCCAGGGCGGCTTCCAGGCTGTCCTTGACCGGAACCAGGCCTTCGGCGAAGGATTCGATGCCGAACTTGCGGGCCTTGCTCACGTCTTCCTGGGCGCGCCGGCGCACGTTCTCCGCCTCCGCCATGGCGCGCAGCACCTGATCCTGCTGGGTCTGCAGGGCGGATTGGACGGATTCCAACTCAGCGCGCAGGGTGTTCAGCTCGGTTTGCAGATCGTCCCCTGCTTGGGTTGCAAGGCTGGGATCGATCGGCTCTTGGGGTGCCGTCATGGGGTCCTCCGGAAGAAAATGTTACGAATACCTATCTCGACCATATGGAGATGGGTTCGCGGATTTCAAGGGCCTGACTCTGCCTGGCGTAAAGCGGCAACCGAAGGTCGCAGGACGCCATCGGCGCCACGCAGTCAGGTCTGCAGCTGGCGTTGCACCAGCCGCGCCATTCCATCCAACCAGGTCGGATCATCATTGAGCGCGGGGATGTAACGGAACTGCTTGCCCCCGGCCTCGATGAACGCTTCCCGGCAGAGCTGGTCGATCTCCTCCAGCGTCTCGAGGCAGTCGGCCATGAAGCCTGGACATACCACGTCCACCGATTTGACCCCCTCACCGGGCAGGGCCTGCAAGCGCGGCAAGGTATAGGGTTCGAGCCAGCGTTGCGCGCCGAAACGGCTCTGGAACGTGACCTCGGAGCGGGATTCGATCAGACCCAGACGCTGGCGCAGCAGCGCAGCGGTTTCCAGACAGTGGCGGTAGTAGGGATCGCCACGATCGATCATGCGCCGCGGCAGGCCGTGAAAGCTCATCAGCAGCTTGTCCGGATGTCCGTGGTCCTGCCAGTGCCGGGCGATGCGGCCGGCCAGGGCATCCAGGTAAGCGGGATCCTCGTAGAAGTGCTCAATGACGCGCGGCTTGGACACCAGCCCCAGGGGTCCGACTTGCGCCATCACGGCATCGACGACCGAGCCGGTCGTGCTGCCCGAGTATTGCGGATACAGCGGCAGCACCACGATGCGTTCGCACCCGGCCGCACGCAGCGCCGCCATGGCATCGGCGATGGCAGGCCGACCGTAGCGCATGGCAAGCTCGACGCGGACATCCAGCCCGCTGGCCGCCAGCCGCTCGGCCAGTCCGTCGGCCTGGCGGCGGCTGTAGACCAGTAGCGGCGAGCCGCCTTCCAGCCAGATGCCGGCGTAGCGAGGAGCCAGCCTTTTGGGACGGCTGCGCAGTATCACGCCGTACAGAATGGGCAGCCACAGCAGCCGCGGCAGCTCGACCACGCGCTGATCGGACAGGAACTCGGCCAGATACTGCCGGATGGCATGCGGCGTCGGCGCCTCGGGCGTACCCAGGTTGACGACCAGCACGCCCATACGGCCGTTCGGGGGTCGGTGGATTTGCGAAGGATCAGCGGACACGACGATTCCTGTTGAGCGTGCTAGTTGTTGCTGAGCGCGTTCGACAGCAGACGCGCGGTGATGTCGACGATGGGTATCACCCGCTCATAGGCCATGCGCGTGGGTCCGATCACGCCCAGCGTTCCGACCACTTTGCCGTCCACTCCGTACGGGGCCGTGATGATGGAGACATCTTCCACGGGCATGAGCTGCGAATCGCCGCCGATGTATATCTGCACGCCTTGCGCGCGGCGGGACATGTCCAGCAGCTGCAGCAGGTCGGTCTTTTTCTCGAACAGCGAGAACATCTTGCGCAGGCGGTCCATGTCAGAAGCGATGTCGGTCACTTCGAGCAGCTTGCGTTCGCCTGAAATCACCATCGCATCGCCGTCGTCGGCCGCCTCGGCGCCCGCCTCGACAGCAGCCTGCATCAGCCTGGAAATGTCCTCGCCCAACTGGGCCAGCTCGGTGGAAAGGGTGCGCCGCACCGCCTCGAAAGACTTGCCCGAGAAATGCACGTTGAAAAAATTGCCCGCCTCGATCAGATCCGCCTCGCTGTAGTCGCGCTGCATGGCCAGGATGCGGTTCTGCACGTCGCCATCGGGCGTGACGATGATCAGCAGCACGCGCCTGTCGGAAAGGCGTATGAATTCGATGTGGCGAAACACCTGAGAACGCTTGGGCGTGAGCACCACCCCGGCAAACTGCGTCAGGTTGGACAGCAGCGCCGCGGCCGCATTGACCGCCCGGGCCGGTTCGGTCATGGGCAGCATATCGGCCACTTCGTGTCCGTAGCTAGGTTCGAGCTGGTAGGCGCGCACGGCCAGCAGCGTGTCGACGAACATCCGATAGCCGCGGGGCGTGGGAATGCGGCCGGCCGAGGTGTGGGGACTATGGATCAGCCCCTGGTCCTCAAGATCGGCCATGACATTGCGGATGGTGGCGGGCGACAGGTCAAATACCTTGGAAAGCGTGCGCGACCCTACCGGCTGCCCATCGGCGATGTAGCGTTCGATAAGAGCTTTCAGCAATGCGCCCGCGCGGTCGTCCATGCCCCTATTTTAAGGAAAGTTTGCGAGTCGGGGGTTTTTTTCTCCCTATGCGCGGCGGACCGCGACTTTATAATCGATCCACCCGCTACGTCGACGGAATAATAAAAGGCGCGAAACACGATGCACTTTCCAACCATCGCCCTGATCGGCAGGTACCAGGACAGCGGTCTGGACGGCCCGCTGCGCGCGTTGGCGTCGATGCTGACCCGGGCGGGCCGCGCAGTGCTGATCGAGACCGAGACGGCCCGCAATACCCAGGTACACGAGTACCCGGTGGCCACCCTCGAGGAAATCGGCAAGACCGCCTCACTGGCCGTGGTCATGGGCGGGGACGGCACCGTGCTGGGGGTCGCCAGGCACCTGGCGCCCTACAGCGCGCTGATCGTAGGCATCAACCACGGCCACCTGGGCTTCATCACCGACATCTCCCTGCCCGAAGCGCACACCGCGCTGGCCCAGATGCTGCACGGTAATTACCGCATCGAAGAGCGCATGCTGCTGACCGCCAGCATCTGGCGCGGCAGCCAGCAAATGTACGCCGCCACGGCGCTGAATGACGTTGTCATCAACCGCGCCGGCCGCGGCGGCATGATCGAAGTGCATGTCGAGCACAACGACATTTTCATGTACTCCCAACGCGCCGACGGCCTGATCATCGCCACGCCTACCGGATCGAGTGCCTATGCTCTGTCGGCCGGCGGCCCGCTGCTGCACCCTGGCCTGAACGCCGTGGCGCTGGTGCCGGTCGCGCCGCAGACCCTGTCAAACCGCCCCATCGTTATCCCCGGCGATGGCGTACTCAAGCTCTCGCTCACCGCCGTCGGGCGCGGTCAGACGGGCGCTAACGTGCACTTCGACATGCAATCCTGGTCCGACCTTCAGGTGGGCGATTGCATCCGGGTACAGCGTGCGCCCTGGAACATCCGTTTCGTGCATCCGCAAGGCTACAGCTATTTCTCCACCCTGCGCCGCAAGCTGCACTGGAACCTGATGCCGCACGACACCGAACCCGGCGCCAAGCTCGGATAGCCCCTACCCATGCTACGCACCCTGCATATCCGCGACTTCGTCATCGTCGAACAGGCCGAAATCCACTTCGATGCCGGTTTCACCGTCTTCTCCGGTGAAACCGGCGCCGGAAAATCGATACTCATCGACGCCCTGGCGCTGGCGCTGGGCGAACGCGGCGATGCCGGCGTGCTGCGCGAAGGCGCGCAACGGGCCGACATCACCGCGCTGTTCGACACGCCCGAGGCGCTGACGGGCTGGCTGGCTGAGCGAGAACTCGACGCCGGGCCGGAACTGGCGCTGCGCCGCGTCGTCGACGCCCAGGGCCGCAGCCGCGCCTATCTCAACGGCAACCCGGTCACCGTGGCGCTGCTGCGCGAGCTGGGCGAACACCTGGTGGACATCCACGGCCAGCACGCGCACCAAAGCCTGATGCGGCCAGACGCCCAGCGCGACCTGCTCGACGCCCACGGCGGGCACGCCCCATTGCGCCAGTCAGTGGCACAGGCCTGGAAGCAATGGCGCGCTCTGCTC
Organism: Bordetella sp. FB-8; assembly: GCF_000382185.1. Taxonomy (NCBI): domain Bacteria; kingdom Pseudomonadati; phylum Pseudomonadota; class Betaproteobacteria; order Burkholderiales; family Alcaligenaceae; genus Bordetella; species Bordetella sp. FB-8. The sequence continues at coordinate 339,370 of NZ_KB907784.1, forward strand.
AAGCAGCTCGATGCCGCCGAGCACGATGCCGGCACCCTGGCCGCGGAACAGGAGCGGCTGCGATGGCAGGCTGACCAACTCGACAGCCTGAATCTGGCGCCCGGAGAATGGGACGCCCTGCAGACCGAGCAGACCCGGCTGGCCCATGCCCAGTCGCTGCGCGACGGCGCCACCCAGGTCATCGAAGCGCTGGACGGCGAGAACGGCTCGGCCCGCCAGCGCATCGGCCTGGCCATGCATCAAACCCAGCAGATGCTGCGCCACGACCCCAGCCTCACGAGCTTGGCACAGGCACTGGAGTCGGCCGATATCGCCATAAACGAAGCCGTGTCCGACATGAACAGCTATGTCGACCGGGTCGAACTCGACCCACAGCGCCTGGCCGAGATCGAGGCGCGCATGGGCGCCGCCTTCGATCTGGCCCGCAAGTTCAGAACCGAACCCGGCGAACTCCCCGCGCTGCGCGACACCCTGCATGCTCGATTGGCGGACATGCAGGCCGCGGCTGACATAGAAGCCCTGCGCCGGCAGGTCCAAGCCGCCCAGGCCGAATACGCCCAGGCGGCCGGCGCGCTTTCGGCCGCGCGCCGCAAGGTGGCCAAGGACCTGGGCAAACAGGTAAGCCAGGCCATGCAGACTTTGTCCATGAAAGGTGGCGCTTTCGAGGTCGCCCTGCTGGAAGGCGCGCCGTCGGCCCAGGGCGGCGAAATCGTCGAGTTCCGCGTGGCCGGCCATGCCGGCGCCACGCCACGGCCGCTGGCGAAAGTGGCCTCGGGCGGCGAGCTGTCGCGCATTTCGCTGGCGCTGTCGGTCATGGCGAGCCGGGCGGCGCGCGTGCCCACCCTGATCTTCGACGAAGTGGACAGCGGCGTGGGCGGCGCGGTGGCGGAGGTCGTGGGCAAGCTGCTGCGCGAGCTGGGCGAGCGCCATCAGGTGCTGTGCGTAACGCACCTGCCCCAGGTGGCCGCCTGCGGCAATGCGCACTACCAAGTCAGCAAAACGGAAAATCGCGGCAAGACGCGATCGGGTATCGAGCTATTGACGCCGGAATCGCGTGTCGAGGAACTGGCGCGCATGCTGGGCGGCATCAAGATCACCGACACCACGCGCAGGCATGCCCGGGAGATGCTTGGGATCGAGGTCAGTTCCTAGGCGGCATCGGATTGCCGGCCAGGCGGTCGAAAATGACGATCAGCGGCGCTTCTGGCAGTTGCTGCAAATCCCATAAAGCACCATGGCGTGGCTTTCCAGGGTGAAGCCATGGTCCTTGGCCACTTTGTGCTGGCGCTTCTCGATATCGGTGTCGGTAAATTCGGTCACGGATCCGCAATTGGTGCAGATCATGTGATCGTGGTGGTCGCCGTCGTTCAGCTCAAACACGGCCTTGCCGGTATCGAACTGGCTGCGGGCCAGGATGCCGGCCTGCTCGAACTGCGTAAGCACCCTGTAGACCGTGGCCAGGCCGATTTCCACGCTCTCGGAAATGAGCGCGCGATAGACATCCTCCGCGCTCAAGTGCCTTTGATCCGACTTGCGAAAAATATCCAAGATCTTCAAGCGCGGAAAAGTGGCCTTCAAGCCCATGTTCTTCAGATCGCTCTGGTCGCTCATTTGGTGGTCACCCGCGGCTGGAAGCGAAGTATGCGGCAGGCCGACTATCCGGTATCGGCTGCAGATATCTCGCTTAAACCTTTATGATAACGGTTTTACCTGTTCCACTATCACTTTACAGGGTCGCCAGCGTTCATGAATGCTCGCCAGTATTGCCTTCCCGCCCATTCCGTGTCGCCGGCTCGCGGCCGCACGTTGCGCTATGCCCGTACCGGTCTGCTCGCACTTTCGCTGGCCCTGGCCCTGGCCGGCTGCAGCTCGGACAAATGGGGTTTCCCCTATCGTCACAGCGTCCAGCAAGGCAACTGGGTCACCCAAGAACAGGTCGCCCAGCTCAAGCCGGGCATGACCCGCAACCAGGTGCGCTTCGTGCTGGGCAGCCCCACGCTGACCGACGTGCTGCATGCCGACCGCTGGGACTATATCTATTACTACCGGACCGGCAGCGGCGTTTCGCAAGAGCGCAAGTTCACCGTCTGGTTCAAGAACGATGTCCTGGACCACTGGGAAGGCGATCCGCAGCCCGACAAACAGCCGTTCCAGCTCAACAAGCAACAGGCTGAAGATGCCATCCGGCGCGCAAAGGACTACGCCGAAGAGCCGCCGCTCCCCGCCGCGCAAGGCGGCAGCGGCTCCACGCCAACCCCTTTCGAATAAATTTTCCCGGAGTTCTTCATGCGTATCGCCATTGCCGGTGCACGTGGCCGCATGGGCCGCATGCTGATCGAAGCCGTGCTCGAAGCGCCGGACATGCAGTTGGCCGCGGCGCTCGATCGCAAGGGTTCGCCCGTCCTGGGCCAGGATGCCGGCGCCTTCCTGGGCCGCGCGACGGGCGTGCACCTGACCGATGATCTCGATGCGCTGGCTCAGGCCGACTGCCTCATCGATTTCACCCGCCCGGAACCCTCGCTGGCGCATCTGCAGGCTTGCGCGCGCCATGGCGTCAAAGTCGTGCTGGGCACCACCGGGTTTGACGCGGCCGGCCACGCCGCCATCGAAGCGGCAGCCGGGAAAACAGCCATCGTTTTCGCGCCCAATATGAGCGTGGGCGTCAACGCCACGCTCAAGCTGCTGGACCTGGCGGCCCGCCTGCTCGCCTCAGGCTACGACGTCGAAGTATTCGAGTCCCATCACCGCAACAAGATCGACGCCCCCTCGGGAACGGCGCTCATGATGGGCCAGACGGTAGCCAAGGCCTGGGGCAAATCCCTGCCCGAGGTAGCCACCTGGGCTCGCCATGGCGACACGGGCATACGCGAAACCGGCAAGATCGGTTTTTCCTCGGCGCGCGGCGGAGACATCGTGGGCGAGCACACCGTGTTTTTCTGCGGTACCGGCGAGCGCATCGAAATCACGCACCGCTCCAGCAGCCGCGCCACCTATGCACAGGGTTCGCTGCGCGCCGCGCGCTTCCTGGCGGACAGGCAGACCGGGCTGTACAACATGCAGGACGTGCTGAACTAGGGCCTGCTGACAGAGACCCTAGTTCAGACCTGCCCCGCCACCACCACGGGCTCGGGGTCCAGTTTCACGCCGTAGCGCGACATCACGTCCCGCTGTATGGCGCGAGCCAGGGCCATTACGTCGTCGGCCTTCGCGCCGCCCCGGTTCACCAGCACCAAAGCCTGGCGGTCGTGAACGCCGGCAGACCCAAGCGCCCTGCCCTTCCACCCGCACTGATCGATCAGCCAACCCGCCGCCAGCTTGTAGCGACCATCGGACTGCACATACGACACCAGTCCAGGAAAACGCGCCAACAGCCTATCGTGCGCGCGCGCGTCGACCAACGGGTTCTTGAAGAAGCTGCCGGCATTGCCGATCGTCGCCGGGTCCGGCAGCTTGGCACGGCGAATGCGGCACACCGCATCGAAAATGGTGCGAGCCGTCGGCGGCGCGCCGGCAGACAGCCCTGCGTCGCGTTGCAGGTCGGGATAGTCCAGCACTGGCCGCCAGGGGCGCGGCAAGGCCAGGCGCACGGAAACGATCAGCCATTCGCCTGGATGCGCGCGCTTGAACACGCTGTCGCGATAGGCGAACCGGCAATCGGCCGCCGTCATATGCACCATGCGGCGCCCGGGAATATGCCAGGCCTGCACGCTGTCCAAGCGATCGGCCAGCTCCACGCCATAAGCGCCGATGTTCTGCACCGGCGCGGCCCCGACCGTACCGGGGATCAACGCGAGATTTTCCAGGCCGTCCCAGCCCTGGGCAATGCAGGCCGACACTACGTCGTGCCAGGCCTCGCCCGCCGCGGCTTCGACGATCCAGGCGTCTTCGCGCTCCTGGACCCGGCACAGGCCGCGCAGAGCCACGCGCGCCACCAGGCCGGGAACTCGGTCCGGCAGCACCACATTGCTGCCGCCGCCCAGGATGAGCAGGGAGGCATGACACCGGGCCAGCTCCGACAGGGCATCGAGCTGCCCGATGCGCTCGATCACGACGCAGGCCGAAGCATGGGAAGCCAGGCCCAGCGTATTGCACGCGGTCAGGTCGCGTGCCTCGGGTTTCAGATCGCAGAGTGGGGGGACTGCGGCAGACAGGTTTGACATCATCGGCGAATTATTGCTATAGTCTTTTTCTTTGCTCATGATACGCGATGCGCAGGGCAATAAATGTGCGGCAGCAAACAAGCTGAGGCACGACGCGGGAATAGCTCAGTTGGTAGAGCGCAACCTTGCCAAGGTTGAGGTCGCGAGTTCGAGACTCGTTTCCCGCTCCAAGAATTTGGCTCATGGACGCTCGGCGGCGTGCATGAGTAGTAGGAAAAAAGTAGTAGGAAAAAGCCAAAAATAGTTGGGGAAAAACAAAACTCACAGCTCGGCTTTTTGCCGGCGCCCTTAGAAAAGGCGCGCCAGGTCATTGCACCGATTAAAAATTAGGGGCCAAATCGAGAGATTGGCCCTTTTTTGTCATTTTCGGCGCCTGCCCGAATACACCCTCATTCATGCATCCGGCCAGCACCACGCGGTCGACACGGCGTGGTTGCGTGCCACGGCGTGATAGTGCCGAGGCTGCCCTTCCACGATGTAGTCCAGCAGACCGTACGGCCAATGGAACGCCTCGATATTGAAGCTGCTGGTCTTGCCCACGTCGCGCGCAGTATTGATTTCATCGTTGGCGCCGACCCATACCCCCCGGCCGCTGCGTGAAGTGCGCAGCGTGCCCGGCGTCACGCCGCGGGTTGATGCGTCCCCAAATGAAAGGAATATGGGAAAATTAGATACCGATCCCTTCCGTAGCGCTGACTAACCGTTGAAAACATGGTCTCGGACCCCATAGGGATTTTCCCCAAGAACTTGGAAATTCATTAAAATCAATTACTTATCAAATCAAAAATTATTAATTGCAATTAGGAATACATGCAAAAATCTCGCACTGCCGACAATTTCGGTGGAAGACTCCGGATGACTCCGTAGGCATGTATCAACAGCAACCCAATTGAAGGGGCCTAAGCATATGAAGTTTCAACTCAAACCCACCAGCGCAGCTCTGATCCTCGCCGGCGTCGCCCTGGCATTCGGCCAAACCGCCTCTGCCGACGTTACCGTCAAGATCGGCAGCGCCGCCCCGCTGACCGGCAGCATCGCCCACATCGGCCAGGACCAGGCCGACGGTGCCCAGCTCGCCGTCGACGAAATCAACAAGGCCGGCAACCTCGTCATCGGCGGCCAGAAAGTCAAACTCGTCCTGGATTCGCAAGACGACCAGGCCGACCCCAAGACCGGCACGCAAGTTGCCCAGAAGCTGGTTGACGACGGCGTCGTAGCCGTGGTGGGCCACCTGAACTCCGGCGTTTCGATCCCCGCTTCCAAGATCTACAGCGACAACGGCGTGACCGAGATCACCCCGGCCTCGACCAACCCGCAATACACGCTGCAGGGCTACAAGACCACCTTCCGCGTGATCGGCACCGACGCCCAGCAAGGCCCCGCCCTGGCCAAATATGCCCAGAAGCTGGGCATCAAGAAGGTCGCCATCGTCGACGACGCCACGGCCTACGGCCAAGGCCTGGCCGACGAGTACGCCAAGACCGCCAAGGCCGAAGGTATCCAGGTGCTGTCGCGCGACGCCACCAACGACAAGGCTACGGACTTCAAGGCCATCCTGACCAAGATCAAGGCCGAGCGGCCCGACGCGATCTTCTTCGGCGGCATGGATGCCACCGGCGGCCCGTTCGCCAAGCAGGCCCAACAGCTGGCCATCAAGGCTCGCATCATGTCGGGCGACGGTGTCTGCACTCCCGACCTGAGCAAGCTGGCCGGTAGCGCCACCGACGGCATCATCTGCTCGATCGCCGGCGGCGATCTGTCCAAGATGGCGGGCGGCGCCAAGTTCGCCAAAGACCTGAAGGCCGCGTTCGGCCACGACCCGGTCGTCTACTCGCCCTCGGCGTACGACGCTGTCCACGTGATCGTCGACGCCATGAAGCGCTCGAACTCGATCACGCGCGCCGGCATCCTGGGTGCCATGCCCTCGACCAACTACAACGGCCTGACCGGCAACATCCAGTTCGACCAGCACGGCGACCTGAAGGGTGCCTCGATCTCGCTGTACAAGTATGTCGGCGGCAAGATGACCCTGCTTGACGTTATGAAGATGTAATCCAGCCTGGATCTTGCGGGGGCCCGCGGGCTCCCGCAAGCAATCCGGCCGCTGGACTTTCTTTTCGTTTTCTCAAGACTCGCCCTCTCCCCGGACGGCGTTTCACTTCTCGCACCCCGACCTCCAGCCTACCCGCGCGCCGCAAGGTGCCCGCTGGCGGGCGCGAAAGACATATCTGAATCGTCATGGACATATTCGTTCAACAAGTTATCAACGGCCTGGTACTGGGCAGCATGTATGCCATCATCGCCCTGGGCTACACGATGGTGTACGGCATTCTCGGCATCATCAACTTCGCGCACGGCGACATCCTCATGATTGGCGCCATGGTCGCCTACACGACGGTCAACCTGCTGCAGCACCACTTCCCCCATCTGGGCAACGTCCCCATCGTGCTGATATCCCTGGTTGTGTCGGCCACGGTCTGCGCCATGGTGGGCTTCACAATCGAGAAGGTGGCCTACCGGCCGCTGCGCAACGCGCCGCGACTGGCGCCGCTGCTCACGGCCATCGGCATGTCCATCACGCTCGAAACCATCGCCATGATCGTCTGGTCGCCTGATCCCTTGCCCTTCCCGCAACTGCTGCCCACCGATCCGCTCAACGTCATTGCACAGACGAACACGACCATCGGCGCGGTGATCTCCGGAACCGAGATCACAATCATCGTGACTGCGTTCCTGGTCATGGGCGGGCTGTTGCTGCTGGTGCACAAGACCAAGCTGGGCCGCGCGATGCGCGCCATCGCCGAGAACCCCAAAAACGCCAGCCTGATGGGCGTGAACCCGAACTTCGTGATCTCGGCCACCTTCATGATCGGCTCGGCGCTGGCCGCTCTGGCCGGCCTGATGATGGCCCTGGAATACGGCCATGTGCACTTCTACATGGGCTTCATCCCCGGACTGAAAGCCTTTACCGCGGCAGTGCTCGGCGGCATCGGCAACCTGGGCGGCGCCATGGTGGGCGGCATCGTGCTGGGCCTGATCGAACAGTTGGGCGCCGGCTATATCGGCCAGCTCACCCACGGCGTGTTCGGCAGCAACTACCAAGACGTCTTCGCATTCATCGTGCTGATCATCGTGCTGGTCTTCAGGCCCTCCGGCTTGCTGGGCGAACGCGTGGCCGATCGCGCTTAAAGGAGACCGCGACATGAACTCCAATAAAAAACTCCTTCTGTACATCGTCTACGCCGCACTGATCCTGATCGTCCCCGAGGTGGTCGGCACCCTGGGCGGCAATTACTGGGTGCGCGTACTCGACTTCGCCATGCTCTATGTAATGCTGGCGCTAGGCCTGAATGTCGTGGTGGGCTTCACCGGCCTGCTCGACCTGGGCTATATCGCGTTCTATGCCGTGGGCGCTTACACGGCGGCGCTACTGTCCTCGCCCCACCTGCCCACCCACTTCGAATGGATTGCCCACGCGCTTCCCGGCGGCATGCACTCGCCCTACCTGCTCATCGCGGTGGTCGGCATGGTCCTGGCGGCGTTTTTCGGCGTCCTGCTGGGTGCGCCCACACTGCGCCTGCGCGGCGACTACCTGGCCATCGTGACGCTGGGCTTCGGGGAGATCGTGCGCATTTTCATGAACAACCTGTATAGCCCGATCAACTTCACCAACGGCCCCCAGGGCATCAACAACGTCGATCCCGTTCATTTCGGGGCGTTCAGCCTGGACAAGGACCACACGTTGTTCGGCTTCACGATCACCGGGTCCATGCAGTACTACTACCTGTTCCTGCTTGGCTCGCTGCTCGTGATCGCGGTGTGTACCCGCCTGCAAAGCTCGCGCATCGGCCGCGCCTGGGCCGCCATCCGCGAGGACGAACTGGCCGCCAAGGCCATGGGCATCAACACCCGCAATATGAAGCTGCTGGCCTTCGCCATGGGTGCTTCCTTCGGTGGGCTGGCCGGTTCCATGTTCGGCGCTTTCCAAGGCTTCGTGTCGCCTGAATCCTTCACTTTCTGGGAATCGACCGTGGTGCTGGCCTGCGTGGTGCTGGGCGGCATGGGCCATATTCCGGGCGTGATCCTGGGCGCCCTGCTGATGTCGATCTTCCCCGAGGTCCTGCGCGTTACCGTGGGTCCGATACAGCAACATCTCTTCGGCCACGAGATCGTCAGTCCGTCCATCATCCGCCAGGGCGTCTACGGCATCTCCATGGTGTTGATCATGCTGTACCGCCCGGCAGGCCTGTGGCCAGCGCCCAAACATGAAGACCGCATGGCCAAGCTGAGCAAGCAGAACGGCAAGCAAGCGGCCGCATAAAGCCAAGACCCACCGATACGCAAAGCAATATGAGCCAAGACATCCGACTTTCCGTCACAGGCGTGAACAAACGCTTCGGCGGCCTGCAGGCGCTCTCCGACGTGGGCCTGCAAATCCAGGCTGGCGAGATCTACGGCCTGATCGGCCCCAACGGCGCCGGCAAGACCACGTTCTTCAACGTCATCACCGGCCTGTACACACCCGATTCGGGCGAGTTCATCCTCGAGGGCAAGCCTTATACGCCCGAGGCCGTGCACCAGGTCACCCAGGCCGGCATCGCCCGCACGTTCCAGAACATCCGCCTGTTCGGCGGCATGACCGCCCTGGAAAACGTCATGGTGGGCCGCCACGTGCGCACGCACCAGACCATCATCGGCGCGGTCTTTCGCACCCCGGCCGAGCGCCGGGAGGAAAAAGCGATCCGCGATCGCGCCATGGAACTGCTCGACTACGTGGGCATTTCGCAATACGCCCACTACACCTCGCGCAACCTCTCCTACGGCCACCAACGCCGGCTGGAGATCGCCCGCGCGCTGGCGACCGAACCCAAGCTGCTGGCGCTGGACGAACCGGCGGCGGGCATGAACGCCACCGAAAAGGTGGATCTCACCAGCCTGCTCGACAAGATCCGCGCCGACGGCCGCACTATTTTGCTGATCGAACACGACGTCAAGCTGGTCATGGGTCTGTGCGACCACATGACCGTGCTCGATTACGGAAAAATCATCGCTGAAGGACTGCCCGAAGATGTCCGGAAGGATCCCAAGGTCATCGAAGCCTATCTGGGCGCGGGAGGTCACTGAACCATGTCCGAAATCGTACTCAAAATCTCGGGCCTGCAGGTCAACTACGGCGGCATCCAGGCCGTCAAGGGTGTGGACCTGGAAGTGCGCAAGGGCGAACTGGTCACGCTGATCGGCGCCAACGGCGCCGGCAAGAGCACCACCATGCGCGCCATCACGGGCCTGAAGCCCTACTCCGAGGGCGACATCCAGTACATGGGCCAGTCGATCAAGGGAGTGCCCACGCACGAGCTGCTGTCTCGCGGACTGGTCATGGTGCCCGAGGGCCGCGGCATCTTCGCGCGCATGACCATCTACGAAAACTTGATGATGGGTGCCTACAAGCGCAACGACAAGGCCGGCATCGAGGCCGACATCGAGCGCATGTTCACCTTCTTCCCGCGCCTGAAGGAACGCGCCACCCAACTGGCCGGAACGCTCTCAGGGGGCGAGCAGCAGATGCTGGCCATGTCGCGTGCCGTGCTCAGCCAGCCCAAGCTGCTGCTGCTGGACGAGCCCTCGATGGGCCTGTCGCCCATTCTGGTCGACAAGATCTTCGAGGTCGTGCGCGAGATCTCCCAGGAAGGCATCACCGTTCTGCTGGTCGAGCAGAACGCCCGCCTGGCCCTGCAGGCCGCCAACCGCGGCTACGTCATGGACTCGGGTTCCATCACCATGGCCGGTGACGCGCAGGAAATGCTGCACGATCCGCGCGTGCGCGCCGCCTATCTGGGCGAATAGACCGCGCTGGCCATCGATGCGGCCGATCTGCTGGCCGCCACGCAGGGCAATGAGCTAAGCTTGTTGCCCTGTTTTCATTTATTGCCGTCCCGAGGCGCCCCATGGCATTGCATACCTGGCTCTTGTACCTGCTCGCATCGACCGGCCTGTCCATCACGCCTGGCCCCAACACGCTGTTGGCGCTGACCCACGGCGCTCTGCACGGCCACCGCAAGACGCTGTGCACGATCAGCGGCGGCGCGCTGGGCTTCACGGGCCTGATCGCCTTGTCCATGCTGGGCATCGGCGCGCTGATCCAGGCCTGGGAGCCGGCCCTTATCGTTCTGAAATGGGTGGGTGGGGCCTACCTGATATGGCTGGGCGTGAACCTGTGGCGCTCGCCCGGGGTGCAGGTCCAAGCGCAGTCCGACACGGCCGCCGTCTGCGTGCGCGGCGCGCGCCTCTTTCGCCAGGGTTGTCTGTCGGCCGTATCCAATCCCAAGGCGCTGCTGTTCTACGGCGCCTTCCTGCCGCAGTTCCTCGACCCCGAGCGCAGCCTCGCGCTGCAATTGGCCATCATGGCCGCCACGTTCGTCATCATCGAGTTCATGTACGAATATCTGCTGGCCCGCCTGGCCCACCGCGTCCAGCCCTGGCTGGCGCGCCATGGACGCCGCTTCAACATGACTTGCGGCGCGCTGTTCGCCTTGTTCGGCATCGCCATGCCCACGACCTGAGGCAGGCGGCCTTCGCCGGGCGTTTCATCACAGGGCCACATAACTTATAAACGCGGCGACCCGGTGCGGAATCCGGAATAAGCGCTGGGTCACTTCCACCGTTTTGCCAAGGCGCGCGCTGGCAGACCCCGGCGAAGCATGTTAAGTTTTTGTGACTGAACAAGACGGATCAGGAAAGCGCCGTCCACTCCTCTAGCACGAGGGAAACTCCTCGCGATATGTCCGGCATCCTCCTCCTGCTGCTGCAGGCCCTGGCCTTTTTCACCGTCTTGGCGACGACTTTCTACTATCGCAGGACACTGGGACTCGGGGTTTTCTTCTGCGTGCTCGGGGCCATGCATTTCCTCGAGACCTACCTTGCCGCCGTCTACTTCATCCCATCGCCGTTCGGTCTGATCTCGCCGGGATCGACCATACTCTTCTCGGGCAAACTGGCCGTCTTCCTGCTGCTCTACATCAAGGAAGATGCCGAGAACATGCGCCAGCCCATCTATGGCCTGCTGATCGGCAACGCGCTCATGCTGATGCTGGGCCTGCTGCTGCGCCTGAACTTCGATCCGGCAAGCCTGCCCGGCTACAAGCCCGACCTGCAATTTCTCGACCAAATGGGCCTGCTCATGATCCTGGGCACCGGTTTGCTGTTCATCGACCTGATCGCGCTCGTGCTCCTGTACGAAAAGCTGCGTGCAACCATCGTGACGCGGCGCCTGTTCGGCCGGATCTTCACCAGCCTGGCCATCGTGCTGACCTTCGATCAGATCTGTTTCTTCAGCGGCCTGCACTATCTGGCCCACGTACCGATGTCGGCCCTATACGGCGGATGGATCGCCAAGATGATCGCCTCCGCCTTCTTCAGCCTCATGGTGACGGTCTATCTGCGCTACGTGGAAACCGATACGCCCGGCATTCCAGCAACCGCGTCCCGCGATGTATTCGACCGCCTCACCTATCGCCACCGATACGAGAAGCTGATCGAGCAGGTGGGCCGCGATGCACTGACCGGCCTGCAGGATCGCGGCCAGTTCGACCTCAAGGGTCCGGCGACGCTGCAAAACTCGGCGCAGAACAAGTTGCCCTTGAGCCTGCTGATGATAGACATCGACGATTTCAAGCGCATCAACGATCAATACGGCCACCCGGCCGGGGACCGCGTCATCCGCAGCGTGGTCGAAACGATACTCTCGATCTTGCGCAAACAGGATGCGCTGTTCCGCTATGGCGGCGAGGAGTTCGCGCTGTTGTGCCTGGGCATCTCGGACAACGAAGTGACGGCGATGGCCGAACGCATCCGCCTGGCCGTGGCCACCGCTTCGCATCCCGGCTTGAGCCGGCCCGTGACGATCAGCATCGGCGTGGCGAGCTTTCGCCGCCACGCCCTGGATTTCCCCACGCTGCTGGCGCGGGCGGACGAAGCGCTGTACCACGCCAAGTCCCTAGGCCGAGATAAGGTCTACGCCCAACCCATCCCGTCCGCCACGTGACCTCGACCGGCGCGGTGTGCCTCTTTCGTTTGCCGTCCCATGTGCCCCAGGAACGGGGCTAACAGAGCTTGCGCACTTGCGGGTTGGCCTTTCAGGCGCTGCCATGCCCACCGCTTGAGGTTTGTTGTATAGTAGAGAGCTTGCCAAGGCGCAATGGCAGAGTGGTCATGCAGCGGATTGCAAATCCGTGTACGTCGGTTCGATTCCGGCTTGCGCCTCCAGAATTCCCCTGCTTTATCAAGACATTGGCTCACCGCCTTGGTGAGCCTTTTACTTTTCTGGGATTATTGACTGCAAATTGCCGCAGCCCGTGGGGGACCCCGTCGATTCGCCACGACCGTCCGCCACAAGGGTTCGCCGCTGGGCGCACATACTCGACCGTGTGTCAAACCCGCGGCCGCACTGCGTTTTGATGCATTTGCTCTCAAGAAGACGCCACCGGCCCGGGACAGAGGTGATAAAACGGCGGAATTTCCTGTTGCACATGATGAGGCGTTTGCATGCACACCCGGCGACTTGCCCTGGCCACGACACTCATCACCCTGATGGCTGCGCTGTCCGGGTGCTCGAGCACCCGGCATCCGGCCGCGTCCACCGCGTCCGCGGCCGGCGCGCCTTTTGCGGTGGACTCCAGCTGCCGCCGCGGCAGCTCCTGCATGTACAACGGGCACTACGACCCGGGCGAACGCGAATATGCCGAGAAGGAAGCGCGGCGCCTGAACGAGGCCGAATACCAGCGCCTGGTCCATTCATCCTGGTAGCAGCCCAGACCCTAGCCCAACTCGGGCGCGGCAAAGCGGCGGTTTTTCAGAACGGGCAGTGACGCGCGGGCATGCGTGAGACGCGCGGGGTCGATTTCGGCGAACACGAGCGCGGGGTTCTCGGCCGCTCGCGCTATGGCCACGCCCAGCGGATCGACCACCATGCTGTTGCCGATATTGCGCGGACCGCATTCGCCGCACGCCGCGACGTAGACCGTGTTGTCCAGGGCGCGCGCGGTGACCATGACCTCCCAGTGCATTTCCTTGTGCGGCCCCTTGACCCACGCGGACGGCAAGACCAACAGATCGGCGCCGTCCAGCGCCAGGCGTCGCGCCAGTTCGGGAAACCGCACGTCGTAACACGTCATCAGGCCCACGCGCAGCCCCGCCACCTCGACTAGCGGCGGCACCTCGCCCCCCGCCTCGACCCGGCTCGACTCCTTCATCGAGAACGCATCGTAGAGATGCAGCTTGCGGTACCGCGCGACAAGCTCGCCGTCGCGGATCGCGATCAAGGTGTTCCAGGCGCGCCCGTCCTCGGTCGGAACATGCACCGTCATCATGGACGTCATGCGCGAGCCACGGCTGGCGTCCAGCAGTTGCGTGACGAACGGCCCATCCAGCGGCTGCGCCGCGCGGCGCACCAGGTCCGGGTCGGCCATGTCGCAGGCCAGGACGGCCTCCGGCAATACCAGCAGATCGGCGCCAGCGGCGTTGGCACGCGCCATCAGGTCCATGCACGTGCGGGCATTGTCTTCCCACACCTTGCCTACGGCGAATTGCCCTAAAGCGACTTTCATCAGCGGCCTCCTTACATTCATGCGATATGCACAGACTGCGTTCCCGACATCATCGCACGTGATGGACGGCAAGCCATTCTTGCAATGCCTCCTGGCCAGCGCGCAGGGGCGGCTTAAAGCCCGTTTAACTCATCATTGAACTCAGCTTATCGGGAAGTCGCTGTAAGCTAAAACACGGCGGGAACCCGACGCTTTCCTGCATAACGGTAACTTGCGCGAACGCTTGCCAGATTAAGAAAAAACATGCCCCGTATCCACGCCCCTTTTTTTTCCGAAAATGCCGTCGACACCCCGTACTGGTGGGAGGCCGCTAAGCCCCAAGCGTCAAACACCGACGAGCTGCCCGCCCATATCGAAGTGGCCATTGTGGGCGGCGGTTTCACCGGCCTGAATGCCGCCCTCGTCCTGGCAAAAGCGGGCAAGCAGGTCTGCGTGTTCGACGCCGAGGCGCCGGGCTGGGGCGCCTCCTCGCGCAACGGCGGGCTGCTGGGGCCTGGCTGGGCTTTTTTCGATACCGGCATGGCCTACGGACCGGATGTCGCCCGCCGCCTGGTCCAGGAGAGCTTCCTGTCCTTGCAGCACGTCAAAGATGTCGTCGCGCGTGAACAGATCGATTGCGATCTCAAGGTGGTTGGCTATTTCCGCGGGGCGATGACGCCGCGCATCTATGACAAGCTGGGCCGCGACATCGAGCGGCTCAGGCAAGCCATGCCCTGCGATGCGTATCTCGTCTCCCGCGCCGAACAGCACCAGGAAATCGGGACGGACCTCTATCACGGCGGCATCGTCATGCCCGGATACGCGGGCATCCATCCGGGCAAATATGTCCAGGGGCTTGCGAGCGCCGCGACGCGCGCGGGCGTACGCATCTTCAGCAACGCGCGCGTCAGCGATCTTCACGCAAAATCGGGCGGATTCACGTTCAGGGTCCGCGAGCGCGAGGTCGCGGCCGGCCAGGTGCTGCTCGCGACCAACGGCTACAGCGCTGCGCTGCACCCCTATCTGAAGCGGCGCATCATTCCTGTGGGCAGCGGCATCATTGCGACCGAGCCGCTGGCACCCGCGGTCATGGACCGGCTCATGCCCAAGCGCCGGATGCTCGCCGGGAGCCAGCGGGTGGTGACCTACTACCGCCCCTCGCCGGATGGAACGCGGATCCTCTTCGGCGGCCGAGTGCTCGATATGAGCAATAGGGAAAAAGTCGCCGTGGCCAACGCAAAATACATCCGCAGCCTATTACTCAAGGTATTCCCCGAACTGGAAAACACCAAGCTGTCCCATTATTGGCACGGGCAACTCGGATTTACATTCGATCATCTTGCGCATACCGCGAGGATCGACGGTATGTTTTTTTCAGGGGGATACAACGGCACCGGCGTGGCCCGTGCAAGCTGGCTCGGCCACAAGATCGCACACCAGATGCTGGGCTCCGATCTGGGCAAGACGGTCTACTCCGATCTTAAATTCGAGACCAGACCCTACTTTCATGGCAAGCCCTGGTTCTTGCCCTTGGCGGTAGGGTTCTACGGCATGCTCGACAAATGGGATCAGCGGTGATCGCCCTTGCTCGATACCTCTATCGGACACGGATGGGCGAATAGAGGAATTCGGCGAGGCGCGCCGGGCCTTATCCCAAAAGACAAACGCAAAAATTTATGTATAATCCTGCTCTTGCTGATGACCGAGGCACTCGTGCCAAAGACATAGCCAGCATGCGGGAATAGCTCAGTTGGTAGAGCGCAACCTTGCCAAGGTTGAGGTCGCGAGTTCGAGACTCGTTTCCCGCTCCAGAATTTCGATATGCGCCGCAGGCTGCAATCAAGAGCATACGCAAGGTATTGATAAAAGGGGCGAATCGCAGATTCGCCCCTTTTTCATTTGGCCGCCGCGGGCGGGACCACATTCGAATGAATCCAAATGAGCAGTTTGGCAAAGGGCATGGTGCACCTGCCTTGCTGGCCTGTTTTGCTCCACCTCAACTCATGCGCTTGCAGGTGCCTGCCTTTGTCCTGGATCAAGGCGGCCGCGTAAAGATTCTGGCAAATTTCCCATGCGGGCGTGATCTGCGCGGCAAATCGCACCCGTAAGCGAAGCGCACTTATTTGAGTTTGCGCCAGGAGAAAAAGCGATGAACCATTTGTCGGCGTCCGCGCTTGAACTGCTGAAAGCGCGCCTGGTCGCCCTGCGCGAGAATGCCCTGCACGAGGCTTGGGCTGCTCAGACGCGTAGCCTGGACACCGTCAACGACGAGTATCCGAAAGTCCAGGACCCGACAGAACGCGCCGAATCGCGGCGTGAGCAGGAAATCGACGGGGCGCAGGCCGACATTGACCATGTCATGGCCGACGCAGCCCAGGCCGCCTTGCAAAGAATTTCGGATGGAAGCTATGGCACCTGCCTGGAGTGCGGCCTGCCGATACGGCAGTCGCGCCTGCTGGCCATCCCGATCGCGATCCGATGCTCCGACTGCCAGCGCATCCATGAGCGGCGTCAAGCTGCGCGATAGGGCTTATATGTACTCGTCTTCCGACAACGCCCTGGATGCGGCGTTGAACTTTCTTGCCGCAGAGCAGGAATCGGCTGGTGCCGATCCGGACAAGATGGTGCTGGAGACTTCGATTTCAAAAATTCTCCTGATCGGTACGCACGCCTACAAGTTCAAACGCGGCGTGCGATTGCCGTACGTGAACTACGCGACCGCGCAGGACAGGCTGCAAGCCTGCGAAAAAGAACTCGAGCTCAACCGCGCCTATGCCCCCGAGCTGTATGACTGCGTCTTGCGCATCACGCGCAAGACGGACGGCGCGCTGCAGATAGGCGGGGAAGGCGAATTGGTCGAACCCGTCATAAAAATGGCCAGATTCGATCAAGACTGTCTGCTCGACCGGATGACGACGGCCGGCAAGGTGACCCCCGCGCTGCTCGCATCGCTTGCGGCCGTGATCGCCGACTCGCATGCCCGGGCCCCCTTATCCCGGGACATCGACGGCGGCAGACGCGTGCGGGAGGTACTGGACCTGAACGCCGCATCGATCGCTGCCTCCCCCCTGAGTGCACGCTATGCCGGAATCGACCGCAGACTCAGGGCCGCCTGGCGCGAACACGCGGACCTGCTGGACGCGCGTGCGTCGCGCGGCAAGGTGCGCCGCTGCCACGGCGATCTGCACCTGGACAATATCTACGTCCTGGACGGCCGCCCCGTTCTCTTCGATTGCCTGGAGTTCAGCGACGAGCTGGCCACCACGGATGTCCTCTACGATCTTGCGTTTCCCTTAATGGACTTCTTGAGCCTGGGCCGGGCCCACGACGCGAACAGCCTCTTGAACCGATACCTCGATCTATGCGGCGACGACGACGAGGGCCTGAGTTTGATGCCGCTTTTCATAGCGATGCGCAGCTGCGTCCGATCGCTGGTTCTTCTGCACAAGGAATCGGCTTCGCCTGCCTGCGCAGTGCCTGGAGCCGGACTCTCGGCACGCCAGTATCTGGCGCTGGCGCGCCGTTGCCTGAAGCCGGGCCAGGCACGGCTGATATGCATCGGCGGATTGAGCGGTTCGGGAAAATCGACTGTGGCGGCAGCTCTCGCGCATCGCCTGGGACCGGTCCCGGGCGCGCGCATCCTCAATACCGATCGAATCCGCAAGCGACTGTTCGCGGTGGAACCCGAGAAGCGTCTGCCGGATTCGGCCTATATCCCGCAGATATCGGACGAGGTCTACGCCCTTTTATTGCAACAAGCCCGGATCGTATTGAAGCAAGGGTATTGCGTCGTGCTGGACGGCGTCTACGAATCCGCGTCGCGCCGGCAGGCGCTGCAAAATTTCGCCCGGGACATCGGAGTTCCCTTTTCCGGGTATTGGCTAAACGCGCCGCTCGACGTGCGCGAGAGGCGCGTCATCGGCCGCACGCACGATGTATCGGATGCAACCGTGAAGCTTCTGGCGGTTCAAGCATCGCGCAGCCAGGCCGTACGCGACTGGAAGGTGCTGGACGCCACGGCGCACGCCCAAGCCATCGCCCACCGGATCGAACGGGACATTCTGGATCGTTAGGGCGATGGCCCGCCGAGCAGCAATTGCGCCACGTCGCCGCGGTCCAGGGCGCAATGCGTGGCTACAACTAGGGCCTGTTAACGCTAAAAGGAGCCGCGCACTGGCTGGGAAGCGTCCTTCATCGGCGCCTCATGGCGACGTCTTTAGCCGATCGACAGGCGATCTTCCACCGAATCGACCCCCGCGATCGACCAGGCCGCCCGTTCCGCGGCAGTGCGCTCGGCCCAGGACTTGACCTTCCCGGTAAGCGTGATCTTGTTGCTGCCGTCGACATCGACACGAATGGCAGCCGCGTCCACGTCGGCGTTGCGGTGCAGCGCAGCCTGGATAGTGGCTTTTACGTCAGAAGCATGAACATGGGGCGCGATAGTGATGAGATTGTTTACTCCCAACACGCCGGAAAGACGGCGCACGGAACTGGTTGCGGCGTCCCGCTGAAACTGCCACGGCACCGAGCCTGTCAGCGTCACCCAGCCTTCCTGGACTTTCACCTGGATGGTCTCCTGAGGAATCGCTACGTTCCAGGCGATGATGTCCAGCGCGCGCTTGGCGATCTGGTCGTCGTCGGTCTGCGGCAGGCCGGGATACGTCACGTGAATTTCCTGCGCGATGCCACGTATACCTTTCACCCTCAACGCTGCGCGTTCGGCCGTGCACTTTTGGTCATACGTCGAGACATGTCCGCTCAGCGTGACGATGCCGTCGCCCACGGCAACCCCGATGCGGCTGGCATCCACGCTGGGTTCGAATTCCAATTCGTCGATGACAAACTGGCGCAACTCTTGGTCTTTCTTCATTTCAAGCTCCAGGATAGGATTTTCAATGTCAGATTGGCGCTGTTAGGCGAACACAACTCCCGTGCGCCTTCATGCCGATGGCGGGCGCAGATATCGGCTTTTGTGTCATGGAGTAACCAGACTGCCCATTCAAGAGCTTCGCGCGTGGTTCCGCGCGAAACGCCCCATGCCAAGACGAAACGCAGGGTGCGATCGGCCAGATACGCAATGTCATACGTTTTCCGTCGATCCATGATCAACTCGTCTATCTAAGACGCTCACAGTATGTGCGGCCGGCCGGATTCTTCATTGATCTTTATCAATCGGCCGCGAAGGCGAAAAAATTGCGTGCGCGTCCCGGCAACGCCTCAATCGAATAGCCCCTCCCCCGAACGATCGGGTTGCGCGCTCGGCTGCGCGCGACAACAACGCCCCAGGTGGCCATGGAAAACCACGCCGTCGAAAGCCAGACCATGAGCTGGTTGCTCACCTCAGCGACCGAACCCATGCTGATCGCGGACGGCGACGGCCGTCTGCTCCTGGTCAATGGGTCGGTCGAACGGCTTTTCGGCTACGGCTGCGGACAATTGCACGGCGCATCGCTCGCCACCTTGTTCCCGGGCCTTGGTTCAGGCGTGCATGCGGCAGCGCAGGCGTGCGGGCTGAAAGAGCTTGCAGCGTGTCGCAAGGATTGCAGCCAATTTCCCGCCCAGGTGCATTTTTCGGCCCTTCAGACCCACTGGGGCATGCCGCTCGTGCTCGCTACAGTCCGAGACCTGACGTCAAGCAAGCAAACCCAACAGGCATTGCTCGATAGCGAGGCGCGAATGCGCGCCATTGTGGACACCGCTGTCGATGCCATCATCACCATCGACAGACATGGCACCATCGAACGGATGAATCCCGCGGCGATCCGCATGTTCGGTTATGGGGAGCATGAGACGGTGGGCAATAACGTATCGATGCTGATGCCCACTGCCTATCGCCAATTGCATGACGGATTTCTACAGCGCTATCTCACGACCGGCGAGAAACGCATCATCGGCATCGGGCGGGAAGTGATGGGACAACGCAAGGACGGCACCTGTTTTCCGATGGATCTGGCCGTCGCCGAGATGCATATCGGGACAACGCGCATGTTCACCGGCATGGTCCGGGATATCTCCGAGCGCAAACGCTCGGAGGCGGAAGTCGTGCGCCTGCTGGCCGAATTGACCCGCGCCAATGAAGAACTCACGAACTTCGCCTATGTCGTTTCGCACGACCTGAAGGCTCCCCTGCGGGGCATCAGCGCCTTGGCCAACTGGATTGGCACCGATTATGCGGACCCGTTGGGAGATCAGGGCCGCCAGCAACTGCATCAGCTTTCCGCGCGGGTCGCGCGCATGGGCGCCCTGATCGACGGCATCCTCGAATATTCGCGCGTGCGAAGCGACAATGAAGCGCCGGAGCGGGTCGATATGGTCGAATTGACCAGAGAAATTATCGATTCCCTGGCGCCCGCGGATCATATCCTCATCCGTGTGGACCCGCGCCTGCCCGCGGTAACGGCGGACCGCGCCCGCATGCACCAGTTGTTTCAAAACCTACTCGCGAATGCGATTCAGCATTCCGACAAGGAGCGCGGAGAAATTTGGGTGGGATGCAGCCAGCAAGACGGCGATCCGGTCTTCTCGGTGTCCGATAACGGCATGGGCATCGAGCCGCGCCATGTCGACCGCATCTTCCAGCTTTTCCAGACGCTCGCATCCAGGGAAGAAACGACCGGCACCGGAATCGGCCTGGCCTTGGTCAAGAAAATCGTCGAAATGTATGGGGGAAGGATTCACGTCGAATCGACGCCGCGTCTCGGGAGTACGTTCTCGTTCACGCTTCCTCGCGCCACGCGAGGCCCATAAGAACAGAGGATGCGGGATGAAGCAATCGGATCGACCCATACGGGTCGTCGACGAAGATGAAGAATGCCCTCAGGGGGGACGAACAGTTGCGCCGGCAGCCCGTCATCGTCCTGGCCACGTCGGCCGAGCAACAGAACACCGTGAACAGCTTGAACCTCGGCGTGGCGGTTTATATGGCAAAGCCCATAAATTATCGGCAGTTGGTTCAGATGATGCGCCATATCGACCAATATTGGACACGCAGCGAATTGCCCTGACCATGAACAAGCGACCGATCCGAATCCTGCTGGTCGATGACGAGGATGTCGATCGCATGGCCTGCGCGCGGGCTCTGGCTTTGGACACGACCCATGACTACACGGTGCTGGAGGCGCAAACGGGGCAAGCCGGTTTGCAGCGCATCCGGACGGAACAGCCCGATGCCATCATCCTCGATTACCGGCTTCCGGATCAAACGGGCCTTGAATTTGTCGCATCGCTTCATGCAAGCGCGAATGGAAAGCGGACTGAACCGCCGCCGATTCTGGTACTGACCGGTCATGACAGCTCGACCATTGCCGCGGAACTGATGCGCTGCGGCGTGTCGGAATACCTGATCAAGGATCTGGAACTTCAATACCTGAAGCTGCTGCCAGCCGTTGTACATCGCATGCTGCAAACTCGCCGGATGGCGGACTCGCAACGCCAGGCGGTGGCCAAGTACCGGCTGCTGGTCGAACAGATGCCGGCTATTACCTACGTGTATCCATTGCGCGACGATGGGGACGACCCTTATGTCAGTCCGCAGATTGGGATGCTTGGTTACTCGCCGCAAGACTGGACGGCAGGCAGGGCGTTTCACCTGTCCCGCATCCATCCGGGAGATCGCGCTCGGGTCGAAAGCCTGCTTGCCCACAGTATGGAGAGCGGCAAGCCGCTGCGTACCAGCTACCGCGTCATGACACGCGAGGGCAGGCACCTCTGGTTCAGAGACCACGCCAACATCCTGCGCGACGACAAGCAGCGCCCGATTTTCCTGCAGGGCGTCATGTTCGACATCACGCAGAGCAAGGCGGACGAACAGGAATTGCAGGCATCCCGCGAGGCGCTGCGCCGTCTGTCGGCGCACCAGGACCGTATCAAGGAGCAGGAACGCAAGCGCATTGCCCAGGAGATCCACGATGAACTGGGCGGCATGCTGACGGGAATCAAGGCCTACGTGTCCGTGTCGATAGCGCGCGCGCAGCGCGACGGACGGGCCGTGGATGTCTTGCTCACAGACGCGGTGCGGCTGGCCGATGAAGCGATCGCCGCCGTGCGCCGCGTGATCGCCGATCTGCGGCCCAGTGTCCTGGATCAGTTGGGACTCTGGGAGGCCATCGCCTGGTATGCGGAGCAGGTCGAATCCCAGTCCGGCCTGCGGCACAAGTGCCTGATCTCCCCCACAGCCAAGGTTTCCACCCTGGATCCGGATATGGCGACCATGCTGTTTCGTATCGTGCAGGAGGCGCTCACCAATGTCACCCGGCACGCCCAGGCCTCGATGGTGACCATACGCGCCAACACCAATGGCCCCACGCTCGAGCTGGACATATCGGATGACGGCAAGGGCATCGATGCGTCGAAATTCCCTATTGGCGACTCGTGGGGCATATTCGGCATGCGTGAACGGGCGCGCCATCTTGGCGGAGATCTGATCATCCACAGCGAAGGCAGCCGCGGCACCGCCGTACGGGTGCGGATTCCTCTGAGGGCCATCCATGATGCTCCCCAGCCTTGACGTGCTTCTGGTCGATGACCATGCGGTGGTGCGCAGCGGAGTCCGCCTGATGCTCAGCGACACTCCCGATATTCACGTGACGGGCGAGGCGGCGTCGGCGTCAGAAGCCCTGGACCTGATCACGGGGCATCATTTCGACGTCGCACTGGTGGACATTGCACTGCCGGGGCGCAACGGCCTGGATCTGCTGCAGGCGCTCAGGCGCGACGTTCCGGGTATGGCTGTCCTGATCCTGAGCACGTATTCCGAGGAGATCTATGCCATCCGGGCCCTGCGGCTGGGCGCGGCGGGCTACCTGACCAAGGATAGTCCGGGCACAACCCTGATCGAAGCGATACGCAAGGCGGCCACCGGCGGCAAGTATGTCAGCTCCGTACTGACCGAACACCTGGCGAGCAGGGTGAGCGGCGCGCCATCGGGGTCGCATGAGACCTTGTCGAACCGCGAACTGGAAGTCCTGAAGATGATCGCCGTCGGAAAAAGCCTGATCGAGATTGCAGAGCGGATGCACCTGAGCCCAAAAACGGTGACGACCTACAGGGCTCGAATCCTCGAAAAGATCGGCGTGCGCAGCAATGTCGAACTGGCCCGCTACGCCTCGGAAAGCGGGCTGCTGAAGTAACTGCAGCTGAAACGCGGTTGAAAAATTCTGTAGGGAAACCCTTACCTGATCTTTGCCGCCACGCCTGATAGGCGCGCGCCCGGATGCGGGCCAGAATGCCACTCATGCCATATGCTCGAGGGAGAAAGCCATGACCGCCGCCGCACCGATCCATGAAATGCCCATGCCCCGCGGCGGCAAGCCGCCCATGGTCGCCTTGAACGACTGCAATGAATGCACGAACCGCCAGCTTTGCATCTGGTCCCACCTGGACCCGCTCCACCAAGATAGTGCGCGAGACCTGGGGCGAACGATGCGCAATATCGGCGCAGGCCAAGCCATCTTCCGGGCCGGCGATCCGTTCCGCAATCTGTATGTGACACGCGCAGGCTCGTCCAAGACGGTACTCATGCGCGCCGACGGCCGCCATCAGATCACGGGATTCCAGCTTGCCGGCGAATTTCTCGGCCTGGATGCGATCGCCTCATCCGTACACCCCACCGATGCGATCGCGCTGGAAAGCAGTGTCGTGTGCATATTTCCCTATCAAAACCTGGAACGTCTGGCGGACTCGCTGCGCGCGGTGCGCGGTTACTTGAACCAGGCAATGAGCGAGGAAATCTCCCGCGAAGCCAACCTGCTGATGCTGCTGGGCCACCTGAGCGCGGAAGAACGCGTCGCCGCGTTTCTTGTAAACCTGTCCGACCGCTATGCCGTGCGCGGATACTCGCCTTTGGAGTTCAACCTGCTCATGAACCGGGAAGAGATAGGCTGTTACCTGGGCATGAAGCTGGAAACGGTGAGCCGCATGATGGCACGTCTGCATGACCGCGGACTGATAGACCTGCAGGCCCGCCAGATTCGCATCAAGGACCTGGCCAGCCTGCGGGCGGCATGAGACTCGCTTCTCGTTGTTCTCTGGCCGGACTGCAACGCGTCATGGCGTCGCGCCGAAGCCGGCCTGCTCATGATGCGGCACGAGGATGACCGGGCAGCGCGACTGGCGCACGAATGTTTCCGCGACGCTACCCATCATCAATCGGCGAAATCCGCGCCTGCCGTGCGTGCCCATGACCACCACATCGGCCTTGGTCTCGTCCGCGATTTTGCCGATTTCGTCCGCCACCCCGCCGGAGAGCAGGCCCGGATCGATCAGCCGCGTCTGGCCCTTGACGCCCGCTTCGTTCATGCTGAACTGAGCATTCGCGAGCGCATGGCGACCATCGGCTATCACCGCCTCACGGAAAGGCTCGATCTCGAAATAGGCCGACGAATAGACGGCGCTGGGATACTCGACCACATAGCTCGCCAGCAGCGACGCGTCTTGTGATTTCGCAAGATCGATGGCGTGGCTGAGCGCCCGCTGCGATGTATCGCTGCCATCGACAGCCAGAAGAATACGGTGGTACATGGAGGGTTCCCCTAATCAGGCAGTTGCTTTCTGTTCGACTGCCATCGTTTCTTGCCCATGATCGACCCGTTCAGTCAAACAGCATCGCGCCATGCCCTGTGGCAATGGCTTCGCACTCGAAACCTGCCCAAGAGATATGCATTCAGGATAAGTAAGACGCCGCGTGCAATATTGACCTGGGTCAACGGAGCCGACGTCAGAGGCCACCCCGCGGCAAGATCTGGCCTGCCGCCATGCAAGCGCTCATGGCAAGCGAGGCGGCCGCGACGATACGCGCGGCGAACCGCACGCGATCAGGCGCATTGACTTTGATCATTGCCAAGGCGCCTTTCGGGCATTTGCGCGCACCCGGATTTCAGTCGGGAATCGACAAGAATGTTTCGATCTGATCCACCGTATGGCCCGTTAGATCCCGAGCGATTTCCCTCTTGAGCATTTGCCGCAGGCGCGCACTGAGCTTGCGGCGCAAGATACCCAAGGCGCGTGGTGGTGCGATGACGATCAGGGTTGCCTGCAACGCATGCTGCGGCACCATGTCGTCCAAGCTCCTCGCAAAGTCTTCCAGAAAGTGAATTTCCGCGAGCCGGTGCCTATCGACGGTCTCGACCGCATGACGTCCCGAACCCGTAGGAGAAACAATTCTGTCCGGCCTGTCGCTTCCGTGTTCATGCGCGGCCCTAAGTTCCGCGCCCATGACGGAAACGGTGCATAAATTCAGCGATCCGCGTTCGCCCTCATTGCGAAACACGATGCCCTTGGCGCCGTCACAGACGGCAATCCATGCGAGATTGGGAATTTTGAAAGACATATTGAACCTTGCCAAGCCTGCGCCTCTACTTCGAGGTCGGGAAGCCGATTGTCTGGGCGAGAATCGGCACTTCGTCTTCATTCAAGGACAGCGCGTCGGACAATATCCTTTCAGAAAGCCAACCGCGCACCACACTGCTCAAGCCTGCCGAAGCGCAATACAGGGCCACATTCTGCGCAATGGCTCCCGTGGTCACGGCAGAGAACCGCTTGCACTGCTCCACCGACATTTCAATCAGGCGCGAGGTCTGGACGACGTAAACCAGATCCAGGGGAGCGTGGCCCACGAAATCCTGGTAACCGGTCTGGCCGCGCGCATCCACCGCGTGCTTGAGTATGAGGCGATGCATCACGGCGCCGTACGGCCGCCGGACGCGGGACGATTTACCCCGTCAGCCGCCCACAACAGCGCCCCGAGGGTGTTCATAGGCAGTTCCGCGGATGTGAATGCACGGCAGCTCGCGCGGCGCAGCAATGCCTGCATCAGGGGCATGCCATTTTGATAGTCCGGCGTGGGAAGATCGATGACGCGCTCGGACTCGGCAGTCACCGCCCTGGCCGGGACAGGCGGCGCCGGTTCATAGGCGATAAGTGGCTCGTCGTTCATGCGCGCCTCGGAACGAAAACTGCTGGCTTGACGAGTACCCATCCTAGCTTCGCAAGCGCTAGCCTTATTGACGTGAATCAAGGAAAGCGGATAGCCACGCACACACTGCAATCGTGATTTCGCGAGCGCCTCGGCGGGCAGCACCGGCGCAATAGCCTTGGGGAGTCGGTCGGCTGTCAGGCCTCGTACTCGTCGTGATAACGGACAAAAAGCAAAGCGCCCGCCGCCAGTGCAATGATGATCAAGCCGGCAATCACGGCACTCAAGGCAAATGCAGCCTCGCGGCTAAAACCGAGCAGCCAGGGCGACATGAGCAGCCATAGACCCACTATACCCATGGCATATTCCTCCCATATCTGCGCAGACGCGAGCCATGCAATCGCGACAATCACCACCGCGGCTCCGACGATGACTTGATTCCATTGTGCCAGCGAGCTGATCGATGAATCGGGCCAGAAATAGGGAATGACCCAGGGCGAGACAATGACGTAGAGGCCGACAATTGTCATGGCCCAATCTTGCCAGCGATGTTTCATGGAAATCTCCCGAATGGATGAAGGCCATACCAACATAGCCAGCGGACCTGGCCATGATCTTGACCAGGATCAAGTCTTTCCATTTCGCCAGCGCCGGTCCGAATGCCCGATTCAACGGGCTTAATGCAGATTGAGCAGTCCGGTAGATAATCGCATCATGGACGAAGAAGTCATCAAGGCCATGGCACGCTGGCCCGACGTGCCGGCCGCCTACGGCTGGCTGTCGCTGGATGCGCGCGGCCGCTGGCGGCTGCACCCTGCGGGCGACGCAGCAGCGGACGGCCCGGGGCAGGCCGTCGCCCACCCCGGCGTGCTGGCTTTCATGAATCGCAACTACGCCTGCGAAGGCCAGGACTGGTTTGTACAGAACGGCCCGCAACGGGTGTATGTACGCCTGGATGCCGCGCCCTATCTGCTGCGCCGGTCCGACGCCGGCCCCGGCCTGCAGACACACACCGGCCTGGCCATAGACCGGGTGACGAACTGGTGGCTGGACGAGCAAGGCCGGCTATATGCCGCCACCGACCAGGGGCCCGGAATGGTGGAAGACCGCGAACTGGCCTACGTGCTGGAGCGCCTGCGCACGGCGGCGGGAGAACCCGTTCTGAGCGTACTGGAGCAAGGCATGGAGGACGTCCGAGCCGCACTGCCCAGCATTTCGCTGGACGACGGCCCGGCTGCGCCGCTTGTGCGCCTGGCTCGGACCGATGTCCCCTCTCGCCTGGGCTTTCAGGCTAATCCGCGCCCCCGGGCAGGCGGTTAAAATCCTCGGCATGACAGCCTCCGCGCCCACCCGCTATTTCCCGGCCCCCCGCATCGCCCGGTTCTGCTCGCAATGCGGTTCGTCGATACGGCGCGGCATTCCCAAAGACGACAATCGCGAACGCGATATCTGCGACCATTGCGGCGCTATCCACTACCAGAACCCGCGCGTGGTAGTGGGCACCTTGCCGCGCTGGCAGGGCAAGATACTGCTGTGCCGGCGCGCCATCGAGCCGCGCTACGACACCTGGACCCTGCCCGCCGGCTTCATGGAACTGAACGAAAGCACGGTGCAGGGCGCCGAGCGCGAAACGCTGGAGGAGTCGGGCGCGTGCGTGCAAATCGGCCCGCTCTACACCATGGTGGACCTGCCTCACATCGGCCAGGTACACATCTTCTATCTGGCCGAGGCGTCCGATTCCAAGCTGGACCCCGGCCAGGAAAGCCTGGACGCGCGCTATTTCGACCTGGCCGACATCCCGTGGAACGAGTTGTCCTTTCATTCGGTGTCGTCCACCCTGCGTCACTATGTCGAGGACAGCAAACGCGGCGTATTCCCGGTACGGCAATACGCATTGAAAACACCGCTCTGAATTGAAACTGACCTGGCTAAACCTCGATACGCCCTTCCCGCCCGCGGACCAGGCGCTCGATGATCCGCCCGGCCTGCTGGCCTTCGGCGCGGATCTGTCCGTCGCCCGGCTTGCGCAGGCCTATCGGCAAGGCATCTTCCCCTGGTATGCGCCGGGAGAACCCATATTGTGGTGGAGCATGCATCCGCGCATGGTCCTGGCTTGCGCCGACTTTGCCCCTTCGCACTCATTGCGCAAGCGCCTGCGCCGCATCGAGGCCGAATCCGCCGGTCCAACCCCAAGCGTGGTCGTCAAAGTCGACACCGCCTTCGCCGATGTCCTGACCGGCTGCGCCGCGCCGCGCGACAACCAGAACGGCACCTGGATAATGCCCGAGATGCAGCATGCCTACCGCGCCTGGCACGAAGCCGGCAGCGTGCACAGCATCGAGACATGGATGGACGGCAAGCTTGCCGGGGGCCTGTACGGCGTGAGCCTGGGCCGGATGTTCTTCGGCGAATCGATGTTCGCGCGCCAGACCGATGCCTCGAAGATCGCCCTGGCCTACCTGGTCGCGTTCTTGCGCGCCAACGGCGTGGCGTGGATAGACTGCCAACAGGAGACCCGGCACCTGGCCAGCCTGGGCGCCAGGCCGGTCGATCGCGCGCAGTTCATCCGGCACCTGGCGCGTACGGTCGATGAGCCCGCGCCGCCATGGCGTCCCGGCATCCTCAATCTGGCAGGCGAGCTAAAGCCGCTATAAGCCGGCAGATGCTGCCAACCGAGGGGGCCTGCGCAATTCCTGCGCGCAGACGCCATCGGCAGCGAACTGGGCAATTGCGCAGGGTCCCTGGGCATCCCAAAGAGCTCGAATCTGGCGCAATAGGAATCTGGCGCGATAATAAAGACAGCGACCCGCCCCCGGCACTCAACCATGAGCCAGCTAAACGAGCTTCCTTTCTGCACGCTGCAGTTCTATTCCACGGCGCCCTACCCGTGCAGCTACCTGCCTGACCGGCAGGCCCGCTCGCAGGTCGCCGCCCCCGCCCACCTGATCAATGCCGGCACCTACTCCCAACTGGTCGAGCAGGGCTTTCGCCGCAGCGGCCTGTTCACCTATCGCCCGCATTGCGACCACTGCAAGGCGTGCATCCCGGTGCGCGTGGACGCCGCCGCATACACCCCCAACCGCAGCCAGCGCCGCGCCTGGAAGCAGCACCAATCACTGCGGGCCTTCGTCGCCGAACCGGCCTGGTCGTCCGAACACTACAAGCTCTACTGCCGCTACCAGCAGGGTCGCCACCCGGGCGGCGGCATGGATGAGGACAGCCGCACCCAGTATGCCCAGTTCCTGCTGACCACCCGCGTCAATACCCGCCTGGTCGAATTTCGCACCCCCGCAGACGAATTGGCCATGGTGGCCATCATCGACGTACTGGACGACGGTCTGTCCTCGGTCTACACCTTCTACGAACCCGACATGGCCGGAAGCCTGGGCACCTACGGCATCATGTGGCAGATCGCGCAATGCCAGCTGCTCGAACTGCCCTGGCTCTACCTGGGCTACTGGATCGCCGAAAGCCGCAAGATGTCTTACAAGGCCAGCTTCCAGCCGCAGCAAAAACTGATCGACGAGCGCTGGCAGTAACCTGTTGGCGCTGGCAAGGCCAAGACGGACGTCTAAAGAACTCGACAACTTACAATAGCAATCACCATGTCGATCCTATTCAACGCCTACCCCCTGGCCCGCGCCGCCCTCTTCGCGATGGACGCGGAAACCGCCCACGAAATCACGCTGACCAACCTGCAGCGCGCCTACGACTGCGGCGCCATGCGGGCCCTGCTGCACGCCAGCCCCAAGGCGCCCACCTCCCTCATGGGCCTGGCGCTGGCCAACCCCGTCGGCCTGGCCGCCGGCCTGGACAAGAACGGCGCCTACATCGACGCCCTGGGCAATATGGGATTCGGCTTCATCGAGGTCGGCACGGTCACGCCGCGAGCCCAGCCGGGCAACCCCAAGCCGCGCATGTTCCGCCTGCCCAAAGCCAACGCGCTCATCAATCGACTGGGTTTCAACAACCAGGGGCTGGACGCGTTCCTGGCCAATGTTCAGCGCAGCCATTGGCGCAAGCAGGGCGGCGTGCTGGGACTGAACATCGGCAAGAACGCCGATACGCCCATAGAGCGTGCCGCCGACGACTACCTGCTGGGCCTGGCCGGCGTGTATCCGCACGCCGACTACGTCACGGTGAACATCTCATCGCCCAACACCCACAACCTGCGCGCCCTGCAAGGCGAGGACGAACTGTCCGCCCTGCTCGAACGGCTGCGCGACAAGCGCGCCGAACTGGCCGACAGGCATGGCCGCCATGTCCCCCTGGCGGTCAAGATCGCTCCCGACCTGACCCAGGAACAGATCGACGTCATCGCCGACCTGCTGCCGCGCCACGGTGTGGACGGCGTGATCGCCACCAACACCACGCTATCGCGCGATTCCGTCAAAGGCCTGCCGCACGCGGACGAAGCGGGCGGCCTGTCGGGCACACCGGTGCATGGGCTGTCCCTGGCCGTGATCGAGCGCCTGCGCAAGCGAGCTGGCCGCGCATTGGCCATCATCGGCGTGGGCGGCATCCTGTCGGGCAAGGACGCGCGCGAAAAAATCGCCGCCGGCGCAGACGCAGTGCAGCTGTATACCGGCCTGATCTACCGCGGCCCGGCCCTGGTGGCCGAATGCGTGCGGGCGTTGGCCTGAACCCGCGCCCACACGCACGGAAGACGGCCGCATGTCCGCATCGCTCGAACAGGCCGAACCCGTCGTCGAATTCTGGCGGCGCTCCAAGACCCACTGGTTCCGCAAGAGCGAGTCCTTCGACCGGGCGTTCCGCGAGCGCTTCCTGGACCTGCACCTGGCTGCCGCGCGTCGGGAACTCGAAGGATGGAGCCAAGAGTCCACGGGGTCGCTGGCCCTGCTCATTCTGCTGGACCAGTTTCCACGCAACGCCTTCCGTGGTACGGCGCACATGTATGCGACCGACCCGCTGGCGCGACGCTATGCCCGGCAAGCCCAGGCACAGGATCACATGGAGCGGGTGCAAGAGGCGCTGCGCCTGTTTTTCTGCCTGCCTTTCGCACACTCAGAAGACCTGGCGGACCAGAACCTGTCGATGACGCTGCATGCAAAGCTGGGGGCGGATTTCATGTCCCATGCGCGGGAACACCGGGACATCGTCCTGCGGTTTGGGCGCTTTCCCCATCGCAACACCTTGCTTTTGCGCGACACCACGGCCGAGGAACAGGCATTTCTGGATGCCGGCGGCTTTGCCGGCTAGCCGGCCCGGGCGAACCCGCGCCAGCGCGCGCAAGTCCATCGCCTTGCGGCAGACGAAAAAAACAGGGCCACCCTTGGGGTGGCCCTGCTCATCATACGGGTACTGCTGCACTTAGCTCCATGAAGGGCCAAGCCTGCCCGGTTCAGGCAGCGCGGCGGCGCGAGGTCGCCTTGCCGGCAGCTTCGGCGGCATCCGTCGCGGCCTTGTAAGTGGCGTTGGCGGCGGCGCTCAGGTTATTTTCGGCGACTTCGGCGGCCTGCTTGGCAGCTTTGGTCAGCGAATCGTAAGCGCTGGTGGCGGTGGCCAGCGAAGACTTCAGCATGGCGACGGCGCTTTCCGAACCGGCGGGAGCGTTCTTGGTCAGTTGCTCGACGGCGGCGCTGACTTGCTCGCGGCCTTCGGCGATCTGAGCTTCGGCCAGCTTCGACAGTTCGGTCTGCATGCCGGCGAAGATGTCGTACACATGCTTGCTATAGGCCAGGGCCTTGTCGGCGCTGGGCTGAGCGGAAGCGGAGATGAACGAGGACACATCCTGGGCGTCCTTCAGGTCGGCGGCTTGCTGGGACTTTTGCGAAACCTCGTCCAGGGTAGCCTTGACAACCTTCAGGTTCAGGTCGATCAGCTTTTCGAAGCCTTCGAACATGGCGGTCTGGGCGGCGACGAAGGTGTTGACGGCGGCTTTCTGGCGGGCCAGAACTTGTTGCGGGATGGCGCTCATGAATCTCTCCTTACTTGAGATAAGTTGGGCGGCCTTGCTGCTACCGCCGTGTAAATGCATTTGTTGCATCGCACAAATGCTATTTTAGGCTTATGGCAGGGCATGTCAAGAATTTTTTGTGCAGCGCAATATAAATAGGCACTACCGAGGTGAAGCATCTTGGGCGCCGCTCCTGAAAAACAATATTGCAATGCAGCATGCAATCCATTCAGCTTTTACTAAGGGAAATCCGGGGTAACCCTTCTCAGCCGTTTTCCCTAGACTTCCGATCACCCATACGATCGGCCGGCAAAACCCCGCGCCCGGCGTGGGAACAACAAAAAGCACCAAGGCTCCCTGCCTCCCTCATTGGAGAAGACATGAATCGCTTGACCCGCAACCTGGCGGCAACGCTGGGCACGGTGGCTCTGCTCGCCGCCACCGGCGCCCACGCCGCCGACTACCCCGATCACACTATCAACTTCGTGGTCCCATTTGCCGCGGGCGGCCCCACCGACACCGTGGCCCGCAACCTGGCCCAGGCCATGACCAAAAATCTGGGCCAGGGCGTCATTGTCGAAAACAAGGGCGGCGCCGGCGGCACCATCGGCACCAGTTTCGTGGCGCGCGCGCCAGCCGACGGCTACACCCTGTTGCTGATGCACGTGGGTTTCTCCACCGCACCCAGCCTCTATAAAAAACCGGGCTACGATCCCTACACCAGCTTCGAACCCGTCGGCCTGGTCGTGGACGTGCCGATGACGGTGCTGGCCCGCTCCGATTTTCCGCCCAAGAACATCAAGGAACTGGCCGCCTACGTCAAGGAGAACGCCAGCAAGATCACCCTGGCCAATGCCGGGATCGGCGCGGCCAGCCACCTGTGCGGCGTCATGCTCAACGAAGCGTTCGGCGTGAACCTGCTGACCGTGCCGTACAAGGGCACGGCGCCGGCCATGAACGACCTGCTGAGCAAGCAGGTAGACATGCTGTGCGACCAGACCACCAACACCACGCAGCAGATCCGCGCCAAGACGGTCAAGGCCTATGCCGTCACCAGTATGGCGCGGGTGCCGACGCTGCCCGACCTGCCCACCATGGACGAGTCCGGCTTCAAGGGCTTTCAGGTCGGCATCTGGCACGGCCTGTGGGCGCCCAAAGGCACGCCCAAGCCCGTGATCGACAAGCTGGTCAAGAGTCTGCAGGCCGCGCTGGCCGACCCCAAGTTCCAGAGCAGTATGCGGCAACTGGGCGCCAATGTGCTGACCAGCGAGGCCAACCCCGAAGCGCTGCAGGCCAAGGTCAAGCAGCAGGTGCCCCAATGGGCCGAACTGTTCAAAAAGGCCGGGGTGAAGCAGCAGTAAATCGCCGGACGGCCCGAACTGGAAAAAGCCCCGCTATTGAACTGCCCCCCGCAGGTTGGATCTAGTCCAACTTCTGGGGGTCAGTTCATATGCCAGGCTTTTTTTCCTGGCCGGAAAAATTCCATATCCTGGCCCGCAACCCGCATTGCGCGACGGCATTCGTCGACATCGATCTGGACGCACCGGGGCGCCAGCTAGGGTTCCCGTAGGCCCCCACTCTCCTGACGGCGGCGCGTTCCTGAGTCCACGAGGCCACTTCAAAGTAGCGGGATCGAAGTCGTACCTCATCGCAACGGATCGGGGTGTCTTCAAGGCGTATCATCGGCACGGCGAGCAGGCCCGGGCAAGCCAGCCCGCAGGCCGCATCCACCAGTGCCATGACCGGCGGCTCGCGCCGATCGAACTCGCCCAAGGCGCCAGCGGCGGCGTGGTTGCAAACCCCGTCTGTCGCACTCCCTTTCTTCACCCGAAACGCAGTTGCGGAATACGCGCATGACCATCCACATCGAAACCCCCGTGCTGGAATCCCGGGCACTGTCCCTGAGCACCGGCAAACGAGTGCGCCTGAAAATGGAAGCGCTGCAGCCCAGCGGTTCGTTCAAGACGCGCGGCATCGGCCACGCCTGCGAAACATACAAGGCCCGCGGCGCCCGCAGGTTCATCTCATCCTCCGGCGGCAATGCCGGCTACGCGGTGGCCTACGCCGGACGCATGCTCGATACGCCGGTGATCGTGGTGGTCCCCGCCACGACGTCTGAGCGCGCCAAGCATTTGATCCGTTCCGAAGGCGCCGAGGTGCTCGTGCACGGCGCGTCGTGGATGGAGGCCAATGCGCATGCGCTCGAACTCATGACGCCTGCCGATGCCTTCATACATCCGTTCGACGATCCGCTGCTGTGGCAAGGCCATGCGAGCATGATCGACGAACTGGCCCGGCAAGGCGAGCGGCCGGACTTGGTCATTTGCTCCGTGGGCGGCGGCGGGCTGCTGTGCGGCGTGATCCAGGGCCTGCAGCGCAATGGCTGGCGCAGCGTTCCCGTGATCGCCGCCGAAACGGCCGGAGCGGACTCCTACTCCCAGGCCGTGCAAGCCGGGGCGCCGGTATTGCTACCCGGAATATCGTCGATCGCGACCTCCCTGGGCGCCAGGCAGGTCTGCGATCGCGCTTACGCGCTCACGAATGAACACACCATCGAGAGCATCGTCGTTTCGGACGCCGCGGCGGTCGCGGCTTGCGAGCAGGTGCTGCTGGAGCATCGCATCCTGGTCGAGCCGGCGTGCGGCGCTTCGGTGGCGGCGCTGCATGGCCGGTCGGCGCTTCTGAAAGAGGCCCGTTCTGTCGCGGTCATTCTTTGCGGCGGCGTGGGCATCACCGCGAGCCAACTGGCGCAATGGAGCGCGCAGTTCGCCGCCTGACCCTTTAGGGGTGAACGGAGGAAGGTTCGTAGCCCAGGGCTTCGGATATTCCAGCGGCGGTATGGACCAGCAGGTCTATCCATTCGTCGCGCATGCGCTCGGCCGGCGCCGAGATGGACAGGCCGGCCACCAGCTTGCCGGTATCATCCTGGATGCCTGCGGCGATGCAGCGCACGCCGGGCTCCAGTTCTTCGTTGTCGCGCGCGTAGCCATGGCGGCGCACCTGGGCCAGTTCGCGCTGCAGCTGGTCGATGTCGGTCAGGCTGTTGCGCGTATGGCCGGCCAGCCCGGTACGCTGCGCATAAGAGCGCACCTGTTTGGCATCGGCCACGGACAAAAACAGCTTGCCCGTGGACGTCAGATGCAGCGGCGCCCGGCCGCCGATGGCGCGCACCACCTGCATGCCCGAGCGCTCGCTCCAGGCACGGTCGATGTAGACGATTTCATCGCCCTGCTGCACCGAAAGATTGACCGTCTGCCCCGTCTGATGGTGCAGGGTGCGCATGGCCGACTGGGCCGCTTCGCGCACGTTCAGACGCCCCTTGACCAGCGACCCCAGCTCCAGCAGGCGCATGCCTAGCTGGTACAGGCCGTTGTCGACCCGTTCCACATAACGCCCGACCACCAGATCGTTGAGGATGCGGTGCGCCGTGGATGCGTGCAGGCCGGTGGTGGCCGACAGTTCCTTGAGGGTGACCGGGTCGTGGTGGGCGGCCAGGGCATCGAGCAGGCGCATGGCCCGGTCTATGACCTGGATGGCGACCGCGGATGAACGGACGCCGCTTTTGGACGCGGCATCCGCCTGCGCGGTCGGGATAGAAGTATCGGAACGCGAGGCAGCCATATCCCGCATTATGAAATCCAAGACGGGTTTTGGCAATCCGTCCGCAAAAACCGCGGGCCTAAGGCGTCATGCGCCCACCCAGGCGCTCGGCTTCGGCCCGCAGAAAGGCCAGCGCCTCGGCCGAAGGGCCGGGTTCGCCCTTGACGCCCAGTTCGATGTGTGGACGGCGTCCGTCCTCGCCCACGGAGGGCAGGCTGAAGGCGCGTACACCAGGCCAGCGCTGCTCGACGGCCACCATGGCCGGAGTGATGCGCGACTCGGGAATGCCGTAGACCAGGAAGGCGTGCTCGGCGCGCTGCTCGATGTGGTGCAGCGCGAGGTAGCGCGTGTCCAGCGTCCATTCGAGCATGGGCCAGGCCATCACCGGAAAACCCGGCACGAACGTATGGTCCTGGATGTAGAAACCTGGGATGCGGTTGTAGGGATTGGGCACCACCTCGCAGCCTCGCGGAAATACGCCCATCTGCAGGCGCTGCTGGTTTTCGGGCGTGTCCATGTCCGGCTCGGGACGGCCTTCCTTGCGCGCCATTTCCAGGGTGCGCAGGGTGATGGCCTCGCGGGCCTGCGGATGCAGTTCCAGCGGCAGCCCCAACGCCGCGGCCGCGGCCTGGCGCGTATGGTCATCGGGCGTGCCGCCGATGCCGCCGCAGGAAAAAACAATGTCGCCCGAAGCGAAGCTGCGCTTATAGGCCGCAATCAGCATGTCGCGGTCATCACCCAGGATCTGCGCCCAGGCCAGTTGCAGGCCGCGCGCGCCCAGCAATTCGACCACTTTCGCAAAATGCTTGTCGTGATGGCGGCCAGACAGAATTTCATCGCCGACAATGATCAGGCCGATGCGGCGGGAAGAAGTAGTCATGCGCAATATCCTCTGAATCAAACGTCGATCGTACGCTCGTCGCGCAGGCGCGCAAGCGCGTCCAGCCCGTAATGCGCATACACAAGGCTGCCGTACACCGGTAACACCACCCAGGCGGGCGGCAGCAGATTGATGAGGGCACAGACGATGCCTATGCCCCACAAGGGCAGATTGTGTCGCGCGAGCAGCAGGCGCCGCTCGGCCGGGCTGGCATGGTCGACGATGGCGTCCACGCGCAGCATGCGCGAAAAGGCGAAGGCCCACCAGGCGACATGCAGCACGATCGCCATGGGCGGCACCAGCCACAGGGGCAGCGTCAACAGCCAGCCTGCGGCAAAAACCAGGCTTACCCAGAAAGCGTTCCAGACGCTGACGGCCAGGGCATTGCGGCCCTGCCGCGCCAAGCCTGCATAATCGCCGCGCTCCAGGTGGCGCAGCACCAGCGGCATGACGAACACCGCCGCGATGGCCAGTCCCAGGACGCCCGAAACCGGCAGCAGGATGGCGGCAGCAATAATGGGCGTGAGATAGACCTTGAGCGAGAACATGCCGACCGTGGCCAGCCAGTCGTCGACGCGCTCCATCGCGCCCCAGCGGGCAAGCTCCATGCGCAGCCAGTCGGTGAGCGGCATCCAGAAGAGCCACATCATCAGAACGGCCCCCACCAGTGCGATCAGCAAGGGCAGCAGCACCGCGAACAGCATGGACGGGTGGCATTGCGACACCAGCGCGCGCTTGAACGCCCTCGCCACGGCGGCATAAGCGTCCGGGGGCGGGGATGCACTACGACGAGCGAAAACCATGGATGGCAGACACGAAAAGGGTAGAACGCGATGGCGGGTATCATAGGTCAAAGATCCTTCGCTCCGCCTACATGCCCCTCTTCGTTCCCGCTACCGATGGCGCGGCACTGCGCCAGGCACTGGCCGCCCCCGACACCTGGCTGGTGGCCTGTTTCTGCGCCGCCTGGTGCAGCACCTGCACCGAATACCGCCCCAAGATGCAAGCCTTGTCCGAGGCCCGGCCGCAGCACGTCTACGCCTGGATAGACATCGAGGACGAACCCGACCTGCTGGGCGACGAAGACGTGGAGAACTTTCCCACCCTGCTCATCCAGGCGGGAGAACGGGTGCTGTTCTACGGCCCGATGTTGCCGCACATTGGGCATCTGGAGCGCCTGCTGGACAGTCTAAGCGCCGAGGGCCCCGCCGTCGGCACGCAGCTGCCCGACGTAGCGCAGCTGCTCAGGCAGGCCGCTTAGGAGGCCTTGCGGCCGCCGCCCAGCAGAGCCGCCAGCGGCCGGTTGCCGACCGCGGGCTTGGCCGATGCCGTCCCAGCGGACCCGGCCGGCTGGCCGGCGCTGTCCTGAGCGGGCTCGTAGGGCTTGAGGAAGAATTCGTCGATGGGCTCGGCGCGCGGCGCGCGATGTTCGCGCCCGGGACGCTCGCGCCGGTCGCCGCGTTCGCCGCGCTCTTGACGCTCGCCGCGGCCTTGGCCATGGCTTACGGCGTCGGCCGGCAGATCCAGCTTGCCGCGCGGAACCTGGCGCTTGATGAGGCTTTCGATGTCTTGCAGGTAGCGCTCTTCTTCGGGGGCGAACAGGGAGATGGCCTCGCCCTTGGCGCCGGCGCGGCCCGTGCGGCCGATGCGGTGCACGTAGTCCTCGGCATTGCGCGGCAGGTCGTAATTGATGACGCAGGGCACGCCGGCCACGTCCAGGCCGCGCGCGGCCACGTCAGTGGCTACCAGCACTTCGAGTTCGCCGGCCTTGAACGCGTCCAGCGCCTTCATGCGGTCGAGCTGGCTCTTGTCGCCGTGGATGGACTCGGCCTTGACGCCGTCGCGATCGAGCTGGCGCGCCAGGCGCGCCGTGCCGATCTTGGTGTTCGAGAAAACGATGACCTGCTTGAGTCCACGCGATTTGACCAGGTGCACCACCGCGGCGCGCTTGGCTTCGCCCGACAGGGGATAAGCGATCTGCGTGACCGTGTCGGCCGTGGCGTTGCGCGCGGCGACTTCGAGCTCGACCGGCTGGTTCAGGAAGGTGCGGGCAAGCTTGCGGATTTCGTTGCTGAATGTGGCCGAGAAAAGCAGGCCCTGGCGCTGCACCGGCAGCAGCTTGATGATGCGATCCAAATCGGGCAGAAAGCCCATGTCCAGCATGCGGTCGGCCTCGTCTAGAACCAGGATGCCTACCTGGCCGAGGTTGACGTTCTTCTGTTCGACGTGATCCAGCAGGCGGCCCGGAGTGGCCACCAGCACTTCGCAGCCAGCGCGCAGCGCTTCTCTCTGCGGGCCTATGTCCACCCCGCCGAACACCACGGCCGAGCGCAGGGGCGTGTGCTTGGAATAGCGCTTGACGCTCTCGTAGACCTGGTCCGCCAACTCGCGCGTGGGCGCCAGGATGAGCGCGCGCACCGGATGGCGGGCAGGTGAGGCGCTGGTGTTGGCCAGCGGCATCAGCCGATGCAGGATGGGCAGCGTGAAGGCCGCCGTCTTGCCGGTCCCGGTCTGCGCCGCGCCCATGACGTCACGCCCTTCCGATACTACCGGAATCGCCTGCACCTGAATGGGCGTGGGCGTCAAATAGCCGGTATCGGCAATGGACTTCAACAACTGCGGATGCAGGTCGAAATCCGCGAAGGTAAGTGCAAGTGCTGCATCCGCAGCGGGCGCGTCAGTAGGGATAGATTGGGTCATCGAATAGACTCCGGACAGCGCACAAAAAAACGCCCCGGATAGGTGTAGATGAACGATTTTAGCAGTCTAGGGTTATCCCGAGCCAAAATCTTTTATAGTGGTGGGTTGCGCTTGCCCGCTGCCCAGGTTGCGCTCCCGCAACGGGCGCCCCTATTGCCACCGCTCAATGCCCACCTCCAACCACGCCCACCGGCCATTCATCGTGGCCGCCGTCATGACCGCCCAGGTCATGGTGGCCATCGAGGCCACCATCGTCTCGACCGTCATGCCCCAGATCGTGGCCGACTTGAGCGGCCTGGACCTGTACAGCTGGGTGTTCTCCTCTTTCCTGCTGGCCCAGACCACCATGACCGTGGTGTTCGGCAAGCTGGCCGATGTGATCGGCCGGCGGCCCATGATGCTGCTGGGCATTGCCATCTTCCTGGTGGGCTCGCTGCTGGCGGGCTTTGCCCCCAGCATGCCCTGGCTTATCGCCTTTCGCCTGATCCAGGGCATCGGGGCGGCCGCCATCCAGCCCCTGTGCGTGATCATCGTGGCCGACTATTATCCCGCGGCAGAACGCGGCAAGGTGCAGGGCTACCTGGCCAGCGTGTGGGCCATCGCAGCCGTGCTCGGACCCATGGTGGGCGGCGTCATCATCCATCACCTGTCCTGGTCCTGGATCTTCTGGATCAACCTTCCCATAGGCCTGATCGCCGCGGGCATTTTCGTGCGCTATATGCGCCACGACACGCCGCTCCAGCGGCCGTCCGTCGACATGCTCGGCGCCCTGCTCTTTACCGTCGCCATGGCCTCGCTGATGATGGTGCTCTCCGACGGCGTGGACCTGCCGTCCGGCTGGATATGGAAGCTGCTGGCCCTGTGCGCGGCGTCGGCGATCGGCTTCGTCTGGCAAGAGCGGCGCGTGGCCGACCCGATGGTGTCGTTCGCACTGTGGGGCGGGCGCGCCATCGCAGCGACCAACACGGCCACGCTGCTGGCAGGTATGGCGCTGCTCGGCCTGACCACCTTCCTGCCCATGTATGCCCAGGGCGTGCTGCACCAGACTCCCATCGTGGCCGGCATGGTGCTGACCCTGATCATGCTGGGCTGGCCTTGCGGCGCCACGGTGGCGGCGCGCAATTTCACCCGGACGGGCCTGCGTCCCGTCATGATCGCCGGCAGCGTCTTCATTCCGCTGGGCGCGCTTTTCATGGTGTTCCTGCATCCGGGCAGCTCGCCTGTGCAGGCCGGCATCGGCTCGCTGATCATGGGTTTCGGCATGGGCCTGCTGAGCATCGGCAGCCTGATCCTGATCCCCGAAATCGTCGACCGCTCCCAGCAGGGCAGCGCCATGGCGTCCAACCTGTTCTCGCGCAATCTGGGCAGCACGCTGGGCGCGGCGCTGTTCGGCGCCGTGCTGAACTACGGCCTGAACAACAACCGCACCGGCTCGGCCATCACCTCGGACCAGATCAAGCATGCGCTGCGGTCCAACGACGCACGCAGCGCGGTGGTGAGCGAAGTTCTGCAGCATTCGCTGCACCTGACCTTCATCTCGGTCTTCGGGGTGTCGGCCTGCATCCTGGCCCTGGTGCTGCTCATTCCGCGCGCCGCCATCCGGCACTTGTCGAAAGACACGCTGGCGGAAAAGGCCAGGCGCGCGGCCGAACACGCCGCAGGCTAGGGCCCGATGACCCTGAACGGGAACCACGCACTGGCCTCAGGCGATCCAGCGCAGCAGCCAAAGGACGAGCATCCCCACGACGATCACCAGCGTCGAACTGCGGGTGCGCAGAAAAACGAGCGTGGCGGCGACACCGGCTAACAGCTTGTAGTCGAACGCCGGCCCCCCGCCTGCGTGCCAGGGCAGCATGTCCGGCACGATAATGGCCGTCAGCGCCGCCACCGGCGCATAGCGCAGCGCGTGCCGCACCCCGTCCGGCAGGGGCAGGTTGCCTCCAACGATCATATAGCCGGCGCGCGTGAGAAAAGCGCAGACGATCATCACCACGACGGCCCAGAAATAGTAGGACTGGCTCGGCATCATGCCCTCATCCTGTGCTGGCGCCGTTCGACCACCATGCCCGCCACGATGCCCACCACGACCGCGGCCAACAAGCCCAGCCGCATGGGCAGTAACTGCCCCACCCACGCGACCGCACCCGCCGAAAGCACGGTGGCAACCATGGGCCGCGTCCTGGCCATAGGCACCACGATGGCCAGGATGGCCAGGGTGGCGGCGAACTCCAGCGACCAAGACTCGGGCACGAACGTGCTCAGGTAGATGCCGACGATGGAAAAGACTTGCCAGCTGAGCCAGCAAGGGAAAATCATGCCGATGTAGAACCAGCGCTGCGACGGCGTGGCCAATGCGGGGGAGTCCGCGTAGCGCGTCATGTACATGGCGAAGGCCGCGTCGGAATTGAAGAAGCCCAGGGCCATGCGCTGCCACACCGTCCGGTCGCGAAAAAACGGATACAGGCCGGCGTTGAAAATCACGAATCGCGCATTGACCATGAGGCCCGCCGCGAACACCAGCCACAAGGGCGCGCTGGCTGCCAGAAGCGGCAGCACCATCAACTGCATGGTGCCGGAATAGACAATGATCGTGATGATCAGGGCCACGAGCACGCTCATGCCCGACTTCACCATGGCCACGCCGGTCACCAGGCCCCATACGCTGTTGGCGATGATCGCCGGCGCGATCTGGCGCACGCCTTCCCGGAAGGCGTCGCGGCATGCATGCCGCGAAACTGCGTCCAGCGCAAAGTCGGGGGATTCAGAAGCCACTGGCGGGCTCCATGCGGACGGTGCGATACAGCATGATGGCGCGCATTGTAACTCTCGCGGCTTGATACAATAACGCGACATTCCATGGGAGGGCACCATCATGTCGATGGCAGACCGAGACGGCTTCATTTGGTATGACGGCAAGCTCGTGCCGTGGCGCGAAGCCACCA
This sequence comes from Bordetella sp. FB-8, assembly GCF_000382185.1. NCBI lineage: Bacteria > Pseudomonadati > Pseudomonadota > Betaproteobacteria > Burkholderiales > Alcaligenaceae > Bordetella > Bordetella sp. FB-8. The sequence goes on from NZ_KB907784.1 coordinate 381,061, forward strand.
CGCATGTGCTGACGCACTCCCTGCACTACGGCCTGTCGGTCTTCGAGGGCGTGCGCGCCTACAAGACCGACCAGGGCACCGCCATCTTCCGCCTGCAGGACCACACCCGGCGCCTGCTCAATTCCGCGCACATCTACCAGATGGCGGTACCTTTCGATGCCGCCGCGCTCAACCAGGCGCAGCGCGAGGTGGTCAAGGCCAACAAGCTCGAATCCTGCTATCTGCGTCCCCTGGTCTTCTACGGCTCGGAGAAGATGGGCGTCTCCCCCAAGGGTGCCAAGGTGCACGTGGCCATCGCGGCCTGGCCCTGGGGCGCCTATCTGGGCGAGCAGGCTCTGGCCCAGGGCATCCGCGTGAAGATTTCCTCCTACGCCCGCCAGCATGTCAACGTGACGATGCCGCGCGCCAAGGTGGCTTCCACCTACGCCAACTCCATCCTCGCCAACAATGAAGCCCTGCAGGACGGCTATGACGAGGCGCTGCTGCTGGACACCGAGGGCTTCGTGGCCGAAGGCTCGGGCGAGAACGTCTTCATCGTCAAGGACGGCGTGCTCTACGAACCCGAGATCGCATCGGCTCTGACCGGCATCACGCGTTCCACCGTGCATGCCCTGGCCGCCGACCTGGGCGTCAAGGTGATCACCCGCCGCCTCACGCGCGACGACCTCTATATCGCCGACGAAGCCTTCTTCACCGGCACCGCCGCCGAAGTCACGCCCATCCGCGAGATCGACAACCGCCGCATCGGTTCAGGCTCGCGCGGCCCGATCACCGCCCAACTGCAGAACGCCTTTTTCGACCTGGTGGCCGGGCGCAATCCCAAGTATGCGCACTGGCTCACGCTGGTCTGACGTCTTTCAACCTTAAGCACGCATCATTTCAGGAAACACCATGACCGCAGCCGCACCCGCCACCGCCCAGGACGCCATCCTCGTCGGTGCCGAAGACCTGCCCCTGTTCTGCCCCGGCCCCAAGGCCCATCTCTGGAGCATGCATCCGCGCGTGTTCCTGGACGTGACCGATGCCGGCTCGGTGCGCTGCCCCTATTGCAGCGCCGAATACCGTCTCAAGCCGGGCACCGTGGTCAAGCACGGCCACTGATGGCTGTAACGCCGGACCGCTCCCAAGGCGAACACGTCCTGCTCGGGAGACAGGCGCAGCACAGGAGCCTGTCTTGGCTGCGAAGCTAGACACCTCTTCCTGCGACGTTCCTTCCTGGCTGCCTGGAGGACACCTCCAGACGATCCACGCTTCGCTCTTGGCGCGGTATCACCGCATCGCTTTCGCGCGCGATCGCGTCGAGACCCCAGACCGGGATTTCGTCGATTTCGACTGGGCCGGTCCCGGTCTTTTTCCGCACAAGCCCCCCGCCCGCCCGCCCGCCGAAGCGGCGCCGCTGGAAGCGGGCGCCTCGGCCGCCGCGCGCTGGATCACTCCGACCGACTGGCAGGCCCTGCCGCAGGAACCCGGCGCGCCGGCTCTGATTCTGTTCCATGGCCTGGAAGGCAGCAGCGGCAGCAACTACGCCCAGACCATCGCGGCGCATTTCCGTTCGCGCGGATGGGTGGTGGTGGTGGCGCACTTTCGCGGTTGTTCGGGTTCGCCCAACCGCCTTGCGCGCGCCTATCATTCGGGCGACTCAGCCGATATTGCCTTCATGCTCGACGCGGTGCGCCGGCGCCTGCCGCGCGCGCGCTGGTACGCCGCGGGCGTATCGCTGGGCGGCAACGCGCTGCTCAAATACCTCGGCGAACAGGAGCACGAAGCCGGCTGGCTGACAGCCTGCGCCGGCGTCTCGGTGCCGCTGGACCTGGTGGCCGGCGGCGCAGCCCTGGGCCACGGTATCGTCGGACGGCAGATCTACACCCGCTACTTCCTGCGCACCATGCGCCGCAAGGTGCTGGAAAAAGCCAGCCGCTATCCGGGCGTGATCGACGTCATGCGCATCGTCCAGGCGCATGACCTGCACGATTTCGACGACACCTATACCGCGCCCATGCACGGTTTTCGCAATGCGCTCGACTACTGGAGCAAGGCATCGAGCAAGCCCTGGCTGGCGTCGGTGCGCGTGCCCACGCTGGTGCTCAACGCGCGCAACGATCCCTTCCTGCCTGCCCGGTCGCTACCCACACCCGAACAATGTTCGGACCGCGTGCTCCTGCACCAGCCCGAGTTGGGCGGCCATGCCGGCTTTGCCGTGGGCCGCTTTCCCGCCAACCTGAACTGGCTACCCGAACGCCTGGGCCGCTTCTTCGAGACGGGCGCCTGAAGGCGAGTGCGAAGGCCAAACCGGACTTTCGGCGCGGACCTACAACACGAATAGGTCCTAGCCCTTCGGAATGACGCCCTTGAATCGCCGGAGCAGATCGCGCTCGTCCTGCAGACGCTGCCGGACATCGTTTAATTGCGCATCCAGCTCCGACTGCTCGTAGAAATCGGTGGACAGGCTGCGCGCCTGCTGCAGCTGATAGGCCGCGGCGGCATAGGCCCCCGTCAACAGGTAGTACTGCGCCATATCTCGCCGCGCCGCCACCTTGCTGCCGCTGCGGTCCTCGCTGCGAGCCAGCATCTGGTATAGATCGGGCTGGTCCTTGCCCCATTCCTTGGCCTTGGCGCGCAGATAGGCCTGCGCGGCGGTCGTGCGCCCCGCGCTCTGCAGGGCCGTGGCATACGACATAGCCAAGGCCTGCCGGCCGGGCCAGCGCTTGACCGCAGCCTGCGCCTGTGCAAGGGCATCGGGCACGTCCTTGCGCGCCAGGGCGATGTCGATACCCAATCTGGCCAATTCGGGCGCTCCGTCGGGCCATGCCGCTTTGGCCTGATTCCAATACGCAGCGGCCTGCGTCAGGTCATCGCGGCGCAGCCAATAGCGCGAAAGTCCATAGAGCGCGGCGGCGCGCCGCACGCCCGCGTCGGATACGACTTCGGAGCGCAACGTTTCGCGAATGTCGCGCAAGGCCTGAGAATCGCCGCCTTGCAGCACACGCACCTTGGCACGCAGAAACCAGAAATCCGCCGTATTGGTGTAATGCACCGTGGGCAGATCCCGGATGCGGTTCTGCATGTCGGTCATGCGCTCGATCGATTGCGGATGGGTCCTGGCCCAGGGTCCGCCGCCCGTGCCGTCGTTCAAGCGCGAGTCCATCATCAGGCGGCCGAATAGGCTGGCCATGCCCTTGGGGTCGTAACCGGCCTTGTAAAGCATGCGCAGGCCGGCGCGATCGGCCTCGCGCTCGGCGTCGCGCGAGAATTCCAACTGCCGGCTGATCGCGGCGGCCTGACCGAAAGTAGCTATGCCCATGGCCAGATCGCCGGACCTGGCCGCCAGCCCCGCGATCAGGGCCGCAGCCACACTGGCCAGCGCGATCATGCCGTTCTGCCCACTCTGCGTCATGCCCCGGGCGATATGGCGCTGGGCGACGTGGCCGATCTCGTGCCCGAGCACGCCGGCCAACTCGGACTCGCTCTCGCAAGCCAGGATCAGGCCGGTGTTCACGCCGATGAAGCCGCCCGGCAATGTAAAGGCATTGATCTCGGGGTCGAGCACGCCGAACATTTCGATGGGCGGAACCGGGTTGGGCGCGTATGCCGCCAGCTTGCGACCCACGCGCGTGAGATATTGATTGAGTTCGGCATCGTCGATGTAGGTGGGATCGAGCCGCCCTTGCGACATGATGGCTTCGCCGAGCTGGCGCTCCGCATCCGGGGTTAGCTCATCGGAGGAAGCCGCGCCCATCGACGGCAGGCCGATCGGCTGGGCCATCGCCGGCAAGCCCGGCCCAGTCAGCGCCAGGCAGAGTGTTCCGGTCACAATACGCTTTGCATTCAGCAACATCAGTAGCACGTCCCCTTTGCAATAAGCACTATGATAGTGACCCTATTTCGGATGCTCGCGCGCTCGCGTCTTGAGGCACCCCGAAGGCAAATTTGCAACCCTCTGTGCTCGAGCAGGAGCCATTTTTCATGATACCCATCCGCAAAGCTGTTTTCCCCGTCGCAGGCCTGGGCACCCGTTTTCTGCCCGCCACCAAGGCCATGCCAAAGGAAATGCTGCCCGTGGTCGACAAGCCGCTGATCCAGTATGCCGTCGAGGAAGCAGTGGCCGCCGGCATCACACATTTGATTTTCGTGACCGGCCGCAACAAGCGCGCTATCGAAGACCATTTCGACGCCTCGCCCGAACTCGAGCGCGAGCTCGAGCAAAAAGGCAAGATAGAACTGCTGTCCTTGGCGAGGGACATCCTGCCCGATTACGTCAGTTGTCTGTTCATCCGCCAGAAAGCCGCGCTGGGTCTGGGTCACGCCGTGCTCACGGCACAGCCCGCGGTGGGCAGCGAGCCCTTCGCCGTGCTGCTGGCCGACGATCTGATCGATTCCGATACCTCGGTCACCAAGCAATTGATCGACACGGCGATGAGCAACAACGCCAGCGTGCTGGGCGTGCAGGACGTGCCGCGCGAGGACACCAGCAAGTACGGCATCGTGGCGGGCCAGCGCCTGAACGCGCGCACCGAACGCGTCACGCACATCGTCGAGAAGCCCAAGCCCGAGGACGCGCCCTCGACCTTGGCGGTGGTGGGCCGCTATGTGCTCGAATCGGCCATCTTCGATCATCTGCGCAAGACCGAGCGCGGCGCCGGCAACGAGATCCAGCTCACCGACGCCATCGCTTCGCTGATGCGCGAGCGCGAGGTCTACGCCCATCGCTACGAAGGCACGCGTTATGACTGCGGCAGCAAGGCCGGCTTGTTCCAGGCCAATATCGCCTTCGGCCGCAAATATCACGGGCTGATTCCCGAGTAAGCGGCGTTGGGGCTCAGGGCGGCTTAGATTGCGTTCTTGACACGTCGGGCGGGCCGAGCGCGAACTGGCCCCTGCGGGACATAGACAGCGCGCCCGGAAAGCCCCTACCCTCCCTTCTCAAGCCCTCGGCAGCCTCCAACAGGCCACAACCCCCAGCCTTTGCGCGGCCCGACCGACTTGCAGCATCTCGCACTGTGTCGATACATCGACCGATCGTTGCTGGGGCACGCGCCGTTAATTCTCGCTGTGCGTTAAGAACCCGATCGAAGCCACTGCCTATTTGCGCAAGCCCTGCAGAAAATGCCGGGTCAACGGCGCGCGCAGCGAAGCGGAAAGATCCAGCGCCAGCAACGCAAGCCCGCAGGCATGCTCGATCGGAGCCATGCCTGTGGCGAAGGCGCGCGGCATGATGTCGGTGATGCCGGCGGTAACGAGCCGGTCGGGCAAGCGGGTACGGGCGAAATCGGCGAGCAGGGTGACCGGGCTGCCGTCCTGCCCGGCCAGCCAGGGTCCCAGGGCCTGGGCCAGTTGCGCGGCATCGCGCAGTCCAAGATTCAGGCCCTGGCCTGCGACGGGGTGCAGGGTCTGGGCGGCGTTGCCTATGGTGGCGAGGCGGCCCTGAGCCTGGGCATGGCGCGCCTTAAGGTGCAGGGGAAAGACCTGGCGTGCAGCAGTGCTGCGCAGACGGCCCAAACGCGTACCGAAGGTCGCGGTGAGGGCCTTGGAGAATTCGTCGTCGCCGGCCTGGGCGATGGCGCTTGCATGCGCGGGTTCGCAGCACCAGACCACGGCGTAATCGCCGTTTATCTGCGGATGGGGCAATAGTGCCAGGGGGCCTTCGCGGGTGAACCGCTCCCAGGCCCAGCCGGGCCGGGCCAGGGTGGCGCTGACCCGGGTGAGAATGGCATGCTGGCCGTAGTCGCGCTGCACGTCCTGGCCGCCGGCCCCGTCGCAACGCACGGCGATGGCACAACCCAGTTCCGTGCCACCCTGCCGGACCTGGACAAGGTCTGCTTGCTGGCCCTCGACCGCGGCGGGCGGCCCGGACATCAGGCTGACGCCGCAGGCGGCAGTGCGCTCCAGCAGCCGGGCATGCAGGTCGGCATAGGAAACGGTATTGCCCAGGGCCGGCACCCCGAAGTCTTCGCGAGCAATGACGGCACGGCCCAGGCGGCCGCGCTGCGAAACGTGGATATGCTCGATGGCCGCCGAGCGGGCCGGCCAGGCCCCCAGGCTTTCGAGCAGCACGCGGCTGCCGTGGTTGATGGCGATGATGCGCGGGTCGTCGGCCGGGGCGGGCTGGGCCGCGCCGCCGTCACCGGCCAGCAGCGCGATACGCGCGGGATCGCGCACCAGGCGCGCCAGCAGAAGCGCCAGCACCTGGCCCACGGGGCCGGCGCCCAGAATGGCGATGTCGAAATCAGCGGTAGGCATAGGGAGATTTTATAGGTCTGGCCGTGCGGCCGGCGAAGTACGGCCGGCAAGGTGCGGCCAAGCAGGCCGGATCTGCGCAGGTTCGACACGGATACAACATTTTGACTGCGGTTTCAATGATGCGAGCCGTTTGCAGCGCATTCTCGCTCGACTTTGGCTAAGCTTGCGCCTAGCTTAGCCGCAGCTTGCGCAAGCGAACACCACCAGAGTCCGACATGAGTTCCTTCGTACCCGAGGCTCCTTTGCCGCCGGCAGAAGCAGGCATGACGAGCGCTGCGCGCCGCTGGCGGCCCGCCCCCCTTGTTGCGGGCGCCGCGGCCATGCATGCCGGCGCCGTGGCGGTGATCGCGGCCCATCCGGCTTCGTGGCCGTGGGCCGCAGCCAGTGCCTTTGCATCGCATGCAGCCGTGGTGGGTTGCGGCCTCTGGCCCCGCAGCAATCTGCTCGGGCCTAATCTGACGATGCTGCCGGCGAGCGCCGGCGATCAGATCGCGCTCACGATCGACGACGGCCCCGATCCCGAGATCACCCCGCGCGTGCTGGACCTGCTCGAGCGCCACGGCGCCCGTGCCACGTTCTTCTGCATCGGCGAAGCGGCGCGCCGGCATCCGCACTGGATCGAGGCCATCGCGGCGCGCGGCCACGCAATCGAGAACCACAGCCATCGCCACCGCCTGCTTTTCTCGCTGCGGGGGCCGCGTTGGCTGCGGCGCGAGATCGAGGCCGCGCAGCAGACGCTGACCGAACTCAGCGGCACGCGCCCATTGTTCTTTCGCGCGCCTGCCGGGCTGCGCAATCCTTTTCTCGAGCCAGTGCTGTGCGCACTGGGTCTGCACCTGGCCAGCTGGACGCGGCGCGGTTTCGATACCCGCGCCCGCGACACGCACCGGGTCGCCCGGCGCCTGACAGAAGGGCTGAGCGCGCGCGACATCCTGCTACTGCACGACGGCAACGCAGGACGCGATGCGAATGGCAGGCCGGTGGTACTGGATGTGCTGCCCGTCGTCCTGCGGGCCGCGCAGCAAGCCGGCCTGCGCTGGACGACGCTGCGCGCGGCGATCCCGGCAGGCCCCGCGGATGCGCACGCCTTTTCGCCGGCCGACGCCCTGCGGCCGGAATGAGGCTTCATTCCCGCATCAGAGCTTCGATTTCACGGGCATCCACCGGCACGCCGCGCGTGATGAGTTCGCAGCCCGTCTCGGTGACCAGCGCATCGTCCTCGGTGCGTATGCCGATGTTCCAGAACTGGGATGGCACGTCGTCGGCCGCAGTGACGTAGATACCTGGCTCAATGGTGAGCATCATGCCGGGAGCGAGCGCGCGCCAAGGACGGGCGTCGTCGGCATAAGGCGCCGCCGGATCGCGGTAATCGCCCACATCGTGCACATCCAGCCCAAGCCAATGGCCGGTCTGGTGCATATAGAAGCGGCTGTAGGCGCCCGACTCCAGCACACCGTCCAGCGTACCCTTGAGCAGCTTTTCGTCGAGCATGCCCTGCGCCAGCACGCGCAGGGCGGCCTGGTGGCCGGCGTTAAAGGGCCGGCCGGGACGAATCGCATCGGCGGCGGCCTGCTGGGCCGCCACGGTCAGGTCGTAAAGCGCGCGCTGCGGACCGCTGTAGCGGCCGTTCACGGGAAAAGTGCGGGTGATGTCGGAGGCGTAGCTGTCGAGCTCGCAGGCGGCATCGATCAGCACCAGGTCGCCGTCGCGCAGTTCGGCCTCGCCCGCGGGATAGTGCAGGATGCAGGCATTGGCGCCGCCTGCGACGATGCTGGTGTAGGCCGGAGCCTGAGCGCCGTGGCGGCGGAATTCGTAGAGCAGTTCGGCCTCCAGCTCGTATTCGCGCATGCCGGGCCGCACGGCGCGCATGGCGCGGGCGTGAGCGCCCGCCGAAATACGCGCGGCGCGGCGCATGGTGGCAATCTCGACGGCATCTTTGACCAGACGCATCTCGGCCAAAATGGGCGAGATATCCTGCACGCGCCGCGGCAGCCTGCGACCCTGCCGGGTCTGGCCGCGGGCGGCTTGCAGCCACGCCTGCACGGGTCCGTCCACGATCTCGCCGCGATCGAACGGCGCGTACAGCGTGGGCTGGTCGAGCAGCAGTTCGGGCAGGATGTCGTCGAGTTCCTCGGTGCTGTAGGCCTCATCCAGGTCGAAGCGTTCGGCTGCGGCCTCGGGACCGACGCGCAAGCCCGTCCAGGTCTCCATCTTGGGATCGCGCGGCTGGCAGAACAGCAGCGCGTGATCGTCGGCGCCCGCGATCAGCACCAGCCACGCCTCGGGCTCGATGAAGCCGCTCAGGTAGTAAAAGTCGCTGTCGTGGCGGTAGGGGTATTCGGCGTCGCGGTTGCGCACGGCGTGCGGCGCGGTGGGCAGGACCGCGATGCCGCCGCCCTGGGCGCGCATGTGCGCAAGCAGCCGACGGCGGCGTTCACGGAAAGGGGCGATATCGGTGGCGGGCAGGCTCATGCGCCTACTTTACTCGCCAGGGCCGGCTGCTACAATGCGCCCGCCCTTCCGTCATTGGGGAGTAGCCATCCCGGTGGAACCGTCCACCAGGGAGCCTGCGTCAACAGACTTGGCGATACCGTACTGCAGGTATCCCATGGCGCAGGCAGCCCGCGGCGCCTTCGACCTTCGGCGCCCGCAGCCCGGCGAGACCTTTGGCCACGACGCGTTCACCCTGCCGGGCGAGCCGCGCCGCTGCGCCATCGTGTTCGCTTGCCCGGCCGCCTATTCATGCTGACCGCCCTATTCCTCTTCCTGTTGTCCGCGGCCCTGATCTATCTGGCCTGCGAGTATTTCGTCAATAGCGTCGAATGGGTCGGCCATCGGTTCTCGATGAGCGCGACGGCCACGGGCACGGTGCTGGCCGCATTCGGCACGGCCCTGCCGGAAAGCGTGGTGACTTTCATGGCGGTGATGTTCGGCCGCACGCCCGCGCAAAAGGACATCGGCGTGGGGGCGGCCATGGGCGGTCCGCTGGTGCTGTCCACGGTGGCCTACGCCGTGGTCGGTCTGGTGCTGCTGTCCATGGTCCGCAAAGGCGCGGCGCCGCGGATCGAAGAAAAAGCCCAGCGGCGCCTGGCGCGCGACCAGGCCTGGTTCATGGCCGTGTTCGTAGTCAAGCTGGGATTGGGCTTGCTGACCTTCGCCTGGAAACCCTGGCTGGGCATCCTGTTCGTGGCCGTGTATGCGGTCTACGTCAAGCGCGAACTGGCCTGCGACGAAGAGCGCATCGACCAGGCGGACCTCGAACCGCTCAAGCTGCGTCCTCGCGCGGCCAATCCCGGCTTGCTCTGGGCAGGCGGCCAGACGCTGCTGGCCCTGGTGGTGATCACCGCGGCGTCGCGCGTGTTCGTGCAGCAAATCGGCGAACTGGGCGCATTCATGGGCATGTCGCCGCACGTGGCGGCTTTGCTGTTGGCTCCGGTGGCCACCGAATTGCCGGAAATACTCAACGCGCTGATCTGGGTGCGCCAGGGCAAGGCGCACCTCGCCCTGGCCAATATATCGGGCGCCATGATGATACAGGCGACGATTCCCAGTGCCCTGGGCATTTTCATGACGCCTTGGCTGTTCGATGCGCCGCTGCTAATGTCGGGGCTAGTAACGCTGGCGACCATCGTTCTGCTGTGGTTGCGTTTGCGCCAAGGCCGGGTGACGGCGGGCGTGCTGGCCTGGGCGGGCGGCTTCTACTTGGTGTTCGCCGCCTGGCTGGCGTGGTATTTCGGAAGTTGAGTTACCCAGGCGCCCGATGGCTTGAACGAACGGCCGAATTACTGCAATTGGGCTTGAGAACTCGAACAAAAAACTCCAGCAGCCCCCCCTCTCCCGAGTTGGTTAAAATCTGCGCAATCATGCAAATCGGCTCATGGACCCTTCCGAACAATGTACTTGTCGCCCCCATGGCCGGCGTCACCGATCGCCCCTTCCGGCAGCTGTGCAAGCGCCTGGGCGCGGGCTACGCAGTATCTGAGATGGCCGCCAGCAACCCCAGGCTCTGGGACAGCGTCAAGACCTCGCGCCGCCTGAACCACGATGGCGAAATCGCCCCCGTGTCCGTGCAGATCGCCGGCGCCGACCCCGCCATGATGGCTGAGGCCGCCGTCTTCAACGCCCAGCGCGGCGCCCGCATCATCGACATCAACATGGGTTGCCCCGCAAAGAAGGTATGCAATCTCGCCAGCGGTTCGGCCCTGCTGCGCCATGAAGACCTGGTACGTCGCATACTCGATGCCGTGGTCGCGGCCTGCGCTCCGCTGGGCGTGCCGGTGACGCTCAAGACCCGCACCGGCTGGGACCGCGAGCACAAGAACGCGCTGCGCATCGCCCGCATGGCGCAGGATGCTGGCATCGCCGCGCTGACCCTGCACGGGCGCACCCGCGCCGACCTCTATGCCGGCCAGGCCGAGTACGACACTCTGCGCGAAGTCAAGGCGGCGCTCGCCATCCCGGTCGTGGCCAACGGCGATATCGACTCGCCCGAGAAGGCGCGCGCCGTCCTGGATTACACTGGCGCCGACGCCGTGATGATCGGACGCGCAGCCCAGGGGCGGCCCTGGATATTCCGCGAAATCGATCATTACTTGCGCACCGGCGACAAGCTCGCCGCGCCCTCGCAAGCCGAGATGCGCGACTTGCTGCTGGAACATCTGGACGATCACTACCGTTTCTACGGCGAGCACACCGGCGTACGCACGGCACGCAAGCATATCGGCTGGTACATCGAGGGCCTGCCCGGCGCGGAAGATTTCCGCTCGCGCATGAACCTGATCGACAACACAGCAGGCCAGGCGCAAGCCGTGGCGCGGTGGTTCGACCAGTTGACGCAAGACGGCGGCCAACCGCAGCGCCTAGCGGCCTGACATCCACCAGCCATTACCCGATTAAAACGATCTGCAACCATAACAATGAGCAAGCAAACTGCCCTGGAAGAATGCGTGCGCACCAGCCTGGCGCGCTACTTCGAAGACCTCGACGGCTCCGCCCCCCACGACATGTGGGACATGGTGATGCACTGCGTCGAGCGGCCCGTTCTTGAAGTCGCCATGGAGCGCGCCGGCGGCAACCAGTCGCGCGCTTCCGAAATGCTCGGCATCACCCGCAATACGCTGCGCAAGAAATTGCTGGCGCACAACCTGCAGCCCTGACACCCACCCCATGAAAATAGAAACCGCCCTCCTCTCGGTCTCCGACAAGACCGGCATCGTCGAATTCGCCCAGGCGCTGCACCAGCGCGGCGTGCGCCTGCTGTCCACCGGCGGCACCGCCAAGCTGCTGGCCCAGGCCGGACTGCCCGTGACCGAGGTGGCCACGCACACCGGCTCGCCCGAGATCCTGGATGGCCGCGTCAAGACCCTGCATCCCAAGATCCATGGCGGCCTGCTGGCCCGCCGCGACAGCGCCGAACACCTCAAGACTATCGCTGAACACGGCATCGACCGCATCGACCTGCTAGTGGTCAATCTCTATCCCTTCCGCGAAACCATCATCAAGCCGGACTGCACCTTCGCAGACGCCGTGGAGAACATCGACATCGGCGGCCCGGCCATGCTGCGCGCCGCGGCCAAGAACCACGGTACCGAAGCGGGCGGCGTTACGGTGGTGATCGACCCCTGCGACTACGCCCGCGTGCTGGACGAGATCGACGAGAACGACGGCACCTCCTACTCGCTGCGCCTGGAGCTGGCCGGCAAGGTCTACGCCCACACGGCCTCCTACGACGGCGCCATCGCCGCCTATCTGAGCAGCCTGAAAGACTCCACGCCCGAGCAGAACGCCGTCCCGGAACGCGCCGAATATCCGGGCGTGCTGACCCTGCAGATCCAGCGCGAGCAGACCTTGCGCTACGGCGAAAACCCGCACCAGACCGCGGCCTTCTACGTCGATCCGCAGCGCCCTGTGGGCCTGCTGGCTGGCTACGCGCAACTGCAGGGCAAGGAACTCTCGTACAACAACATCGCGGACGCCGATGCCGCCTGGGAATGCGTACGCAGCTTCGCGCTTGCGGCCTGCGTCATCATCAAACATGCCAACCCCTGCGGCGTGGCCGTGGCGGCCGATGCGTTCACCGCCTATCGCCAGGCCTTCAAGACCGATCCCACCTCGGCCTTCGGCGGCATCATCGCCTTCAACCGCAAGGTCGACCTGGCCACGGCCGAAGCCGTGAGCAAGCAGTTCATGGAAGTGCTGCTGGCTCCCGCCTACGACGACGATGCGCTGGCGCTGCTGGCCGCCAAGAAGAACGTGCGCGTGCTGATCGTGCCGCTGGGCGACGGCCAGAACCCCTACGACGTCAAGCGCGTGGGCGGCGGCTGGCTGGTGCAGACGCCGGATTTCTACGATCCCGCGTTCGAGAACTTCAAGGTCGTCACCTCGCGCAAGCCCACCGAGAACGAGATGAACAACCTGCTGTTCGCCTGGAAGGTGGCCAAGTTCGTCAAGTCCAACGCCATCGTCTTCGCCGGCAACGGCCTGACGCTGGGCGTGGGCGCGGGCCAGATGAGCCGCATCGACTCGGCGCGCATCGCCTCGATCAAGGCCGCCAACGCGGGCCTGTCGCTGCAAGGCTCGGCGGCCGCCTCCGACGCCTTCTTTCCCTTCCGCGACGGCCTGGACGTGATCGTCGATGCTGGCGCGACCTGCGTGATCCAGCCCGGCGGCAGCGTGCGCGACGACGAGGTGATCGCCGCGGCCGAAGAGCGCGGCATCGCCATGGTGCTCACGGGCACCCGCCATTTCCGCCATTAGGCGCAAATGGCTACGGACGCTTCGATGCCTCGCGGCCTGACGCGCACATGAGGGTGCTCGGCATCGATCCCGGCCTGCGCCGCACCGGCTTCGGCGTCATCGATTCCGAAGGTATGCGGCTGCGCTATGTGGCCAGCGGGACCATCGTGGTCCCGCCCGCGCTGCCGCTGCCCGAGCGGCTCAAGGTGATCCTGGATAACCTGCGCCAGGTCGCCCAGGACACGCAGCCCGACGTGGCCGCGCTCGAAATCGTCTTTCTCAACACCAATCCGGCCTCGACCCTGTTGCTGGGCCAGGCGCGCGGCGCCGCCTTGTGCGCACTGGCCGACAGCCGGCTCGATGTACACGAGTACACCGCCCTGCAGATCAAGAAAGCCGTGGTCGGCACCGGCCGCGCGGCGAAAGAGCAGGTGCAGATGATGGTGCAGCGGCTGCTGTCCCTGAACGGCACGCCTGCGCCCGACTCGGCCGACGCCCTGGCATGCGCCATCTGCCACGCGCATGTGGGGCCCATGCAGCAGCGGCTGACGCAGGCGCAGGGCTCGCCCAGTTCGCGCGCGCGGGTGCGGGCCGGGCGGCTGCGCGGCTAGGGGCCGCGACCGCGCAACCGGACGCGGCCCGGGCAGCGTAGAATCTCGCCGCATGATCGGACGCATAACCGGAACCCTGCTCGAAAAGACCCCACCCACGATTTGCGTGGACGTGGGCGGCGTGGGCTATGAAATCGACGTGCCCATGAGCACGCTCTATACCTTGCCCGAGACCGGCGCGAAGGTGACGCTCCATACCCACCTGGTAGTGCGCGAGGACGCGCACCTGCTGTTCGGTTTCGCCAACGCCGGGGAACGCAGCGCCTTCCGGCAACTGATCAAGGTCACCGGCATCGGCGCGCGCATCGCGCTGGCGGTGCTCTCGGGCATGTCGGTGTCCGAACTGGCCCAGGCCGTCACCCTTCAGGAATCCGCACGGCTCACGCGCGTGCCCGGCATCGGCAAGAAGACCGCCGAACGGCTGCTTCTGGAGCTGCGCGGCAAGTTGGGCGCCGACGTCGGCGCCGTCATCCACGCCGTACCCGACAACCAGACCGACATTCTCAACGCACTGCTGGCCCTGGGCTATTCGGACAAGGAATCCATGGCCGCGCTCAAGCAGTTGCCCCAGGGTGTGGGCGTGTCGGAGGGCATCAAGCACGCGCTCAAGGCGCTGGCGCGCTGAACGGACGCCTGCGAGCGCGGCTTTCGACCGCGCCGCAGCCCACAACTGTCCGGCGATCACATCCTCATGATCGTAAGGCGGCATCGGCGTAGGTGGGCAGTGCGGAACACGGCATGGGGAAACCCTAAAGCGTGGGTCAGCACGATTTTCGAGTGGGTCTAATTTATATGGCGGCTTCGTCGACGATGCCGCCGCGCGCGGTATTGACGAGAATGACGCTATCGCGCATTGCGGCGATGCGTTGGGGGGATATCAGGCCGCGCGTCTGTTCGTCGAGCAGCAGATGCAGCGAGACTACATGGCTTTGCGCGAGCAGATCGTCCAGTTCGACAAAGGTCACACCGGGATACGATTTGCTGCTGCGGGTTCATATAGGAACGCGGCCCGGTGCCCAGGAACACCACATGCTTCAGGCGGCGGCAGGTTCTGGCGATTTCGGTCGGCAGGCGGGTGTGGTCGATGATGGCGATCTCGGCGCCGCCCAGCGCCGCCGGAACCTGCGCGGGCGTGATGTCGGGCTGACGGTTGATGACTCACTCCGGATCATCGGAGCGATGCAGGCGCCCGGCCACGGCCGACAAGACCGGGGTCGCGTCGACGAATACGGCTTTCATGCGCGATTCCTGTTTGGGGGTGGAAGGTTGCGGCCGCGCACAGCATCGCCGACAAATTCCAACCGCGCAAGGGTGCGGTACGATGCACGCATGGCCATTCAGAACGACTCGCTTTCCTCCTTACCCGAACCGGCGCGCCTGGTCGCGCCACAAGCTGTTTCGCCCAACGAGGAATCGATCGAGCGCGCCCTGCGCCCGAAGGCGCTGCAGGAATATGTCGGCCAGGTCCGGGCGCGCGAGCAGCTGGAAATCTTCATCGCCGCGGCCCGCAAGCGCAGCGAGGCGCTCGATCACGTACTGCTCTTCGGACCGCCCGGGCTGGGCAAGACCACGCTGGCCCACATCATCGCCTACGAAATGGGCGTGCAACTGCGCCAGACCTCGGGTCCCGTGCTGGAGCGCCCCGGCGACCTGGCCGCGCTACTGACCAACCTGGAGCGCAACGACGTACTCTTCATCGACGAGATCCACCGACTCTCGCCGGTCGTCGAGGAAATCCTCTATCCGGCGCTCGAGGATTTTCAGATCGACATCCTCATCGGCGAAGGCCCGTCCGCGCGCAGCGTCAAGCTCGACCTGCAGCCCTTCACCCTGGTGGGCGCCACCACGCGCGCCGGGATGCTCACCAATCCGCTGCGCGACCGCTTCGGCATCGTCTCGCGCCTGGAGTTCTACAACGCCGAAGAACTCTCGCGCATCGTCACGCGCAGCGCGGGCCTGCTCAACGCCACAATCACCCCCGAAGGCGCGCAGGAAGTGGCGCGCCGATCCCGCGGCACGCCGCGCATCGCCAATCGCCTGCTGCGTCGCGTGCGCGATTACGCCCAGGTCAAGGCCAGCGGCATCATCGATGCCGACGTGGCGGGCCGGGCGCTCGCCATGCTGGAAGTCGATCCGCAGGGCCTGGATCTGATGGACCGCAAGCTGCTTGAAGCTGTGGTGCACAGGTTCGACGGCGGCCCGGTGGGCGTGGACAGCCTGGCCGCGGCCATCGGCGAGGAACGCGACACCATCGAGGACGTGATCGAGCCCTATCTGATCCAGCATGGCTATTTGCAGCGCACGCCGCGCGGGCGCATGGCGACCCAGACCACCTGGCGCCACCTGGGCCTTACGCCGCCGACGGGGCGCTCCGCCAGCGACAGCGGTGGTCTGTTCTGATTTTCGGGCGGTTCAGATGGCGGCGGGGATAGGCAGCCTGATGCGCACCAGCAGGCCGCCCCCCTGCGCGTCGCGCAGTTCCAGCTTGCCGTGATGCGCCAAAGCGATGGCCTCGGCCAGCGCCAGGCCCAGACCCACATTGCCCGAGCGCGTACGTGCGCCGTCCAGCCGCGCGAAGGGGCGCAGGGCTTCCTGGCGGCGTTCGGGTTCGATGCCGGGGCCGTGGTCTGAAACATCCAGCACAGCCACATCGCCCTCCTGGCGCAGGACCACGTCGATAGGCGTGGCGCCGTGATGCAGGGCATTGCCGACCAGATTGTCCAGCAAGCGCCCCAGGGCCACGGCATCGCCACTGATGACCATATTGGCGTCTTCGGGCGCTTTCAGGGTGATGTCGGTGCCCGCGTCGCTCCAGGCATGCACGCGCTCGGCCAGCCACTCGGGCAAGGAAAGCGGCGCATAGTTGTAGCCGGCCGGATCGGTCCCGCGCGCGAAGCCGATGAACTGATCGACCATGTACTGCATGTCCTGCAGGTCCTTGCGCAGCCCTTCCTTGACGGACGAGTCGTCCGCCATTTCAATGCGCAGCCACATGCGGGACAAAGGCCCCTTGAGATCGTGGGGCAGACCGGAAAGCAGGGTGCGCCGCACGGAATCGGATTCAGCCAGGGCGTCGAGCATGGCGTTAAAGCGCTCGCCCACCACGCGGATTTCCCGCGGGCCGGCCGGCTCGACGCGCTGCGGCTGGCCGGCGGCCAGTTGGTCGGCGGCCTCGGCCAGGCGGGTCATGGGGCCGGTGATATGCCAGGAGAAGCCCACTGACAGAATCAGCACCAGACCCATGCCGCCCAGCCAGATGGCCAGGAGCGAGGTGGAGAACGCGGGCGTCAGGCGCTCGATGGGAATGACCAGCCACTCGTGCAGCTGCGGCATGTCCTCGTAGGTGGGATCGGGCGCCAGCGAAATGAAGACCTCGGGCCGGGGACCGCGCGACAAGGCCACGCGCGTACCGTCGTTGAGCCGCCGGTTGAGCATGAGCAGCGGACCGCGCATGGCGTCGCGGATGCCGTCGTATTCGGGGGGCAGCGGCGGGGGTTCGTGATCGCGCCAGCGGCGGTCGGGACGCCGCTGAAGGCGCGCTTCCGGCGGCAGCAGGCGCGACCACAGATGCCACTGCCCCTGCGAGGCCACGCGCACGAAACTGGCGCGATCTTCGGCAGGAATCTGCGCCAGGGCGGCGCGCAAAGTGCGGATGGTCGTGGCCACGTACTCGATGGCCACCTTGTCCAGGAACTGGTTGCGCAGATAGGTAACGGTGGCCAGCGTGGCCGCCTGGGCCAGCAGCGCCGAGCCCAGAACCAGCAGGATCAGGCGCGCGCGCAGCGATCGCGGCACCAGCAAACGCAAAAAACCCATCAGGGAGAGAACCGGTAGCCGATGCCCCAGACGGTCTGGATCCAACGCGGTTGCTTGGGATCGTCCTCGATGGCGCGCCTCAGGCGCAGGATGGCGATGTCGATGGCGCGATCGTTGCGCTCGCCATCGTCGTCGCGCGCCAGCGACAGCAGGCGTTCGCGCGACAGGGGTTTGCCGGCGTTCTTGACCAGGGCTTCGAGCAGATTAATTTCGCCACCGGTCAGCTTGACCAGGGCATCGTCGCGCGTGAGCTGGCGCGTGGCCGGATCGAACACGAAGGGGCCGAAGGCAACCGGGGCATCCTTGGTGAGCGCCGAGGGCCCCCGCTTGCGGCGCAGGACGGCCTCGATCCGCGCCAGCAGTTCGCGCGGGTCGAAAGGCTTGCCCAGATAGTCGTCGGCGCCGGCTTCCAGGCCGATGATGCGGTCGACGGCCTCATCGCGCGCGGTCAGCAGAACGACGGGGATGTCCTCGCCCTGCTCGCGCAGGCGGCGACAGGCCTCGGCGCCGTCACCGCCGGGCAGCATGCGGTCCAGGACCAGCAGATCGGGCGAATAACGGGCGATGCGGGCCGGCAGATCGCTCGCGTCCGGGGCCAGCAGCGTGTCGTAGCCGTGCCGGTTGAGATAGTCGGCCAGCAGTTGCCGCAGGGCGGGGTCGTCGTCGACGACAAGCAGTTTGGTGTGGGTTGATTCCATGGATGGAATAGTCGCGCTTGGGCTTGATGGGCGCAAGGGGGCGGGTAATGTATTGAAAACACTACCGTCTTTGGAATTGCCCGCAGGTTTGTGCTGTACCGTCGAATTTTTCGGGCTGCCATCGACGCTTCTTAAACCGCCCTGCGTCCGGCGGGTAGGCTGATGAGGGCAGAAGTAGTGACAGCGCCACAGCTTGAGATGCTTTGCGCCTGCAACCCCGATGCGGCTCAAAAACATGTTTACTCCCGATAGTGCGTAAAATTTCGCCATGCCCTTTCTCAGTTTCTCCCATGCCTGACTCGCCAGCTCTCTCCGTCCTGCGGCGCGTCTTCGGTTACGAATCTTTCCGCGGTGAACAGCAGGCCATCGTCGATCATGTGACCGGCGGCGGCGATGCCCTGGTCCTCATGCCCACGGGCGGCGGCAAGTCCCTCTGCTACCAGATCCCGGCGCTGGTGCGCGAAGGCACAGGCGTGGTGGTGTCGCCGCTCATCGCGCTGATGCAGGATCAGGTCGACGCGCTGACCGAACTGGGCGTGCGGGCGGCTTTTCTCAATTCCACGCAGGACTGGCAGCAGGCAAAGGACGTCGAGCGGGCATTCCTGGCAGGCGAGCTGGACCTGCTCTACGTGGCGCCCGAGCGGCTGATGACCGACCGCTGCCTGCAACTGCTGGAACGCGGCCGGATCGCGCTCTTTGCCATCGACGAAGCGCATTGCGTGTCGCAGTGGGGGCACGATTTCCGGCCCGAGTACCTGCAGCTGTCCATGCTGCACGAACGCTGGCCTCAGGTGCCGCGCATCGCCCTGACCGCCACGGCGACAGCCCTGACGCGCGCGGAGATCGCGCAGCGGCTGGCGCTGGATGCGGCCCGGCATTTCGTGGCCAGCTTCGACCGGCCCAATATCCGCTATCGCATCGTCGAGAAGAACGACGTGCGCCGGCAGCTGCTGGACTTGATCCGCGGCGAGCATCCGGGCGATTCGGGCGTGGTGTACGGCCTGTCGCGCAACCGGGTGCAAGAGACCGCGGATTTCCTGTGCGAGCACGGCATCGACGCTCTGCCTTATCACGCGGGGCTGAGCGCCTCGGTGCGCGCGGCCAACCAGTCGCGCTTTCTGCGCGAAGACGGCGTGGTGATGGTGGCCACCATCGCCTTCGGAATGGGCATCGACAAGCCGGACGTGCGCTTCGTGGCGCATATCGACCTGCCCAAATCGGTGGAAGGCTATTACCAGGAAACCGGTCGAGCCGGCCGCGATGGCCAACCGGCCTCGGCCTGGCTGGCCTATGGCCTGCAGGACGTGGTCCAGCAGCGCCGCATGATCGACGAATCGCCGGGCGACGACGTGTTTCGCCGCCGCCTGGGGCAGAACCTGGACGCCATGCTGGGCTTGTGCGAGACGGTGGAATGCCGCCGTGTGCGCCTTCTGGCCTATTTCGGCCAGACGATCACGGCCTGCGGCAACTGCGATGTGTGCCTGACTCCGCCGGAGTCCTGGGACGGCACGGTGGCGGCGCAGAAGGCCCTGTCGGCGGTGTACCGCCTGCAGCAACGCGGACAGCGCTACGGCGCGGGGCATTTGATCGACATCCTGCGCGGCAAGAGCACCGACCGCACGCGGCAGCACGACCACGAATCGCTGAGCGTGTTCGGCGTGGGACAGGACATTTCCGAGCAGACCTGGCGCGGCGTGCTGCGCCAGTTGCTGGCGCAAGACCTCCTGATGGTCGACGGCGAGGGCTACGGCACCTTCGCCCTGACCGAAGCCAGCCGGGCCGTGCTCAAGGGCGAACGCAAGATCATGCTGCGCCGCGACCTGGAAAAGAGGGAAAAAACACCGCGCGGGGGCGCGCGCGGCAAGGCCCCGGCGGTGGACCTGCCGGCCG
Source organism: Bordetella sp. FB-8 (assembly GCF_000382185.1). Taxonomy (NCBI): domain Bacteria; kingdom Pseudomonadati; phylum Pseudomonadota; class Betaproteobacteria; order Burkholderiales; family Alcaligenaceae; genus Bordetella; species Bordetella sp. FB-8. The sequence goes on from NZ_KB907784.1 coordinate 401,048, forward strand.
AAGCGCTGCCCTTGTTCGAAACCCTGCGCGCCTGGCGCGGCGAAGTAGCCAAGAGCCACGGCGTACCGGCCTATGTGATCTTCCACGACGCCACGCTGCGCGAGATCGCCATGGCGCGGCCGGCAACGCTGGACGAACTGGGGCACATCAGCGGCGTGGGCGCGCGCAAACTCGAAGCCTACGGCGCGGACATCCTCGGTCAGGTGCGCTGACAGACACGCAGGGCGTCAGCCTCGCGCCTTGCCGAACACCGTGCGGTAGGTCAACACATTGAACACCAGCACCACCGGCACGCCGACGATCGCGCCGGCCAGGGTCATGCGCATCGAGGCCACCGAGCCCGCGCTGTCCCAAAGAGTCATGTCGTCCAGCACCAGGTAGGGAAAGAAGCTGTAGGCCAATCCGGCCAGCATCAACAGATAGAGCGCCACGCACAGGGTGAAAGGCAGCCAGCTGCGCTGCTGGTCGGGCTTGGATGCCAGTCGGGCCAGTGCGATTTCCATGCCGACGAAACACATCAGCATCACGGCCCACATCGTGGCTGCGAAACCCAAGTGCTGCACGTCGCTCCATTTGGCGAACACGCCCGAGTTGACCAGGCCCAGCGTCACGGCGATTGCCACCATGCCCACCGCCGTCCAGCGCACGGTATGGCGCGCCCAGACGATCGCGCGGCGCTGCAGCTCGCCCTCGACCCGCATCACCAGCCAGCAGGCGCCCAGCAGCGCATAAGCCGCCACGGCGCACACACCCACGAATAACGAAAAACCCAGGTAGCCCGCGTCCGCCTGGTAGCTGGTGACGATTCGACCCAAGGCCGCCCCCTGCCCCAGCGCCGCCAGCAGCGACCCCAACCAAAAGCCCAGTATCCAGCGCGGCTTGCGCTCGGTGCTGGCACGCAGGCGGAACTCGAAAGCCACGCTGCGCAGCATCATGCCCAGGGTCATGCAGGCCAGGGGACCATAAAGATTGCCCAGCACGGGTCCCCAGGCAAAAGGGAAAGCCGCGCAGAACAGGCCCACGCCCAGCAACGGCCAGAATTCATTGGCATCGCGCCAGGCACTGAGCATGGACAGCATCTGCGGCCGCAATTCCGCCGGCGCCAGCTGCAGCAGCAGCCCCACGCCGATGTCAAAGCCATCGAACACCAGGGCTGCCGCGATCAGCAGCAGCAAAATGACCATGAAGACCAGGGGCATCCAGAAGGCCGGATCACTGATCGCGAGTCCCTGCGAAGCGGCCAGTTCGGCGATCATGCGGGGGCTCCCGTCGTCTTGCGCACCGGCACCACGCCGTAGCGCACCGCGTGCAACAGCATGCCCACGAAGGCCGAGATCAGCACCCCGTACAACGCACCATAGCCCGCGATACCGAGCAGCAAGATACCCGAAGCCGTCGGACTGAACACGTCGCTCAGGTTGATGCTGCGGTTGACCGCGAAGGGCAGCAGTCCCACCAGCGACACGCACCAACCCAGAACCACCAGCGCAGCGCCTGAGAAACTCATGCCCACCAGCATCTTGCGCCAGCGCGCTCCCAGCACCGACAAGTCCATGTGCCGCCTCAGGGTGCGAATCAAGGTCAGCACCGACGCCAGGCCCATCAACGTGGCCAGCAGCACCGAGGCGCGCAGCAGCCAGAACGACAGGGCAACCGGCGGACGCGGGCCGGTGAACTTGTCCAGCCCGAGATAGCCCTTGCTGTCGCGTCCCAGCCAGCGCCCGCCTGCGCCGTGGATGGCCAGCAGAACGCGGTTGGTCTGGGTGCGCGCGTCGGGCCAGCCCAACAGGATCAGTTCGGGTTCGTCGCCGCTGTGCCAATAACCCGCCAAAGCAGCGGCCTTGACCGGCTGATAGCGGCTGATGACATCGCCCATGCCCGAGGCCGCCAGGGCCTGCAGCAGGGAGGCCAGCACCGCAACGATCAAGGCTGTCTTGAAAGCGCAGCGCTCGCCGTCGCCGGGCGGGCGGCGCAGGGCCTGCAGCGCGGCAACGCCCATGATCATGAAGGCCGCGGCCAGCGCCGCGCCCAGCACGATCAGCAGCAGGGTCCAGCCGAAAGAAGGATTGAAGATCACCTGCAGCCAGTCATAGACCTGGTAGCGCCCGTCCACCATGGCGACGCCGTCGGGAGTCTGCATCCAGGAATGCACCGCCGCCAGCCAGGCCACGGCCAGGAACAGGCCCAGGGCCACCATGAAGACGGATAAGGTATGGACGGTGTCGGATACCCGCCGCTGGCCGAACAACATCACGCCCAGGAAGCAAGACTTCAGCACGAACACCGACAGCACGGCATAGCCCAGCAGCGGTCCGGCCACATTGCCGATCTTGTCCATGAGGCCGCCCCAGAGGCTGCCGAGCTGGGCCAGTACCGGCAGGCAGCCGGCCAGGGCCAGGACAAAGCACAGGGCGAAGATGCGCACCCAGAACCGGTAGGCCGCCGTCCAGCCAGCGTCGCCGGTCAGCCGGGCACGCAGCTTGAAAAACAGCAGCATCCATGAAAGCGCCAAGGCCAGAGCCATGAACAGCGCCAGAAAACTGAAGCTGGCCAGAAATTGGATCTCGGCCAGCAGGAGCGGGGTCATATCCATGATGGGCGCTAGTGTAGAGCCTGTTATGCAACGCGGATGACCGGGCCGCGCGCGGCCCGCAACGGTCTCGGGCCGCTCTCGGCGCGCGGACGTGGCAAAATTGACTCTTTGTTGCCGTTTTTCACCGAAAGCATGACCACTCCTGGCAAACTCAGCGACGCAAAACCGACGCCCGACGTATCCGGCAACGTAGCTGTCAACTACGCGGCCAGCAACTTCCTGCGCCCCATCATCGAGGCCGACCTGGCGGCCGGCCGCTATCAGGGCAAGCGCTGGTCCGGCCACCCCGGCCCGGCCACCTCGCAAAACCAGGGCCAGCCCGACCCGGCCAGGATCCGCACCCGCTTCCCGCCCGAGCCCAACGGCTATCTGCACCTGGGCCACGCCAAGAGCATCTGCGTGAATTTCGGACTGGCCGGCGAGTTCGGCGGCGTCTGCCACCTGCGCTTTGACGACACCAACCCCGAGAAGGAAGACCAGGAGTACGTCGACGCCATCGCCGAGGCCGTGCATTGGCTGGGCTTTGACTGGAAGGCCGATGGCAACGACAACCGGTACTACGCCAGCGACTACTTCGACTGGATGTACGAATTCGCTGAAGCGCTGATCCAGGCCGGGCATGCCTATGTGGACGCGCAGACCCCCGACCAGATCCGCGCCAACCGCGGCACCCTGACCGAGCCGGGCGTGAACTCGCCCTGGCGCGAGCGCCCCGCCGCCGAGTCGTTGGCCCTGCTGCGCGAGATGCGCGACGGCCAGCACCCGGACGGCAGCCTGGTGCTGCGCGCCAAGATCGACATGGCCTCGCCCAACATCAACCTGCGCGACCCGGTCATCTACCGCGTGCGCCACGCCCATCATCATCGCACCGGCGACGCGTGGTGCATCTATCCCATGTACACCTACGCGCATCCCATCGAGGACGCGCTCGAAGGCATCACGCACAGCATCTGCACGCTGGAATTCGAAGACCAGCGCCCTTTCTACGATTGGCTGCTGGCCCGCCTGGCCGAACTGGGCAAGCTGAACCGGCCGCTGCCGCGCCAGTACGAATTCGCCCGGCTGAACGTGACCTACGTGGTCACCAGCAAACGCAAGCTGCTGCAACTGGTCAGGGAAGGCCATGTCGACGGCTGGGACGACCCTCGCATGCCCACCCTTTTCGGCCTGCGCCGGCGCGGCTACACGCCCTCGGCCATACGCCTGTTCTGCGACCGCACGGCCGTGTCCAAGTCCGATTCGCGCATCGAATACAGCCTGCTGGAGCAGGCCGTGCGCGACGACCTCGACCCTGTCGCGGCGCGCTCGGTCGCCGTGCTGGATCCGATCAAGCTGGTCATCACCAACTACCCAGAAGGCCAGTCGGAGATGTGCCAGGCCCCATGCAACCCGCATGCGCCCGAGGCCGGCAACCGCGAATTCCCCCTGACGCGCGAACTCTGGATCGAACGCGACGATTTCCGCGAGGAAGCGCCCAAGAAGTACTTCCGGCTCTTTCCCGGCAACCTGGTGCGCCTGAAGTACGGCTATGTGATCAAATGCACCGGCTGCACCAAAGATGCCGCGGGCAATGTCGTCGCGGTGCAGGCCGAATACTTGCCCGAGACCCGCAGCGGCACCCCCGGCGCCGATAGCGTCAAGGTCAAGGGCAACATCACCTGGGTCAGCGCGGCGCATGCCGTGCCGGCCATCGTGCATCTGTACGATCGCCTCTTCGCCGATCCGATGCCCGATGCCGGCGACAAGGATTTTCTCGCCTGCCTGAACCCCAACTCGCGCCAGACTGTGCGCGCCTGGCTGGAGCCCGGCACGGTGGCCGCCCCCGGTGCCACCTGGCAGTTCGAGCGCCTGGGCTACTTCACGGCCGACCGCATTACCTCCACACCAGAAGCGCCCGTGCTCAACCGCATCGTCACGCTGCGCGATTCGTGGGGGGTTTGATGGGCGACGAATTTGCCTTGGATTTCAAAAGCGCCACGCTCTACACCGTGCGCCTGATGCTGCACAGCGCCGACCCCGCGCGCATCGAGGCGGCGCTGACGCAACGCATGAAGGATGCCGGCGGATTCTTCGAGAACGAACCCGTCGTCGTCGACGCCAGCCGCATCGAGGACGGCATGGTGGACTGGCCACGCCTGCTGGCCGCCTTGCAGGACCACAAGCTGCCCGTCATCGGTGTCGTGGCCGAATCAGGCAATCTGCAGGCCGCTCGCGCGGCGGGCCTGGTGCCGGTAGACCTGTCCACCACGGCGCCACGTGCGGCGATCGCGCAACCGGCCCCGGCCGAGCCTGCCCAAGCGCAACAGCCGCCCGCCGCCGCGCAGGAACTCTCCGCCGAGGCGCCCGCGCCCGCCACCGCGGCCATGATCGTCAACCGCCCCCTGCGCTCGGGCCAGCGCATCTACGCACGCAACACCGACCTGGTGGTGATAGGCATGGTGAGCCAGGGCGCCGAGGTCATCGCCGACGGCAATGTGCATGTGTACGGACCGCTGCGCGGCAAGGCCATGGCCGGCGCGCGCGGCGACACCTCGGCCCGCATCTTCACCACGCAGCTCGATCCCGAACTGTTGGCGGTGGCCGGCGTCTACCGGGTGATCGAGGAAAAGCTCGACGCCCAGGTGCACGGCAAGCCGGCGCTGGTCTGGCTGCAAGGCGAAACCCTGAAAATCGAAGCGCTGGGCGAATAGAAGAAAATACCCCCATACTGCGTCTTTCAGGCCTGCCGCCCGCCTCGCGAACCGCGCGCCGCCCGGACTTGGCCAGGCACAGCCCCCCTAAGGGGCGCTTCGGGTTTGGACGGCCCGGCGGCAAAGCGGGATGCACCCGTGAACAGAAGGTATGCCCGCCACACATTTGGAAAAAAGCCTGCGGTGCTTTTTGCTTTACCATAACTCGGTTTTTTCATCAGTGAATTTCATAATTAAAGGGACCCAACGGTCATGACACGCATCGTGGTGGTGACTTCCGGCAAGGGCGGCGTGGGCAAGACCACGACCAGCGCCAGCTTCTCTTCCGGCTTGGCCATGCGCGGCCACAAGACCGCCGTGATCGATTTCGACGTGGGCCTGCGCAACCTGGACCTCATCATGGGCTGCGAACGCCGCGTGGTGTACGACTTCGTCAACGTCATCCAGGGCGAGGCCTCGCTCAATCAGGCCCTCATCAAGGACAAGCAGCTCGAAAACCTCTTCGTGCTGCCCGCCTCGCAAACCCGCGACAAGGATGCGCTCACCCAGGAGGGCGTGGGCAAGGTCATGGACGACCTCAAGGAAATGGGCTTTGACTACATCGTCTGCGACTCGCCCGCCGGCATCGAGACGGGCGCGCTCATGGCCGCCTACTTCGCCGACGACGCGCTGGTGGTGACCAACCCCGAGGTTTCCTCGGTGCGCGACTCGGACCGCATCCTGGGCATCCTGGCCGCCAAGTCCAAGCGCGCCGTCGACGGCGTCGAGCCGGTCAAAGAATACCTGCTTCTCACCCGCTACAACCCCAAACGCGTCAGCGAAGGCGAAATGCTCTCGCTCACCGACATCGAGGACATCCTGCGCATCAAGCTCATCGGCGTGATCCCCGAGTCCGAGTCAGTGCTGCAGGCGTCCAATCAGGGCTTGCCCGCCATTCACCTGAAAGGCACCGACGTGGCCGAGGCCTACCAGGATGTGGTCGCGCGCTATCTGGGCGAGGAACGTTCCCTGCGCTTTACCGACTACAACAAGCCGGGACTGCTCAAGCGCTTTTTCGGGGGGAAATGACCCATGGCCTTTCTGTCTCTGTCCAGCCTGTTCGGCCAGAAGAAGAACACCGCGTCGGTCGCCAAGGAACGCCTGCAGATCATCCTGGCGCACGAGCGCTCGGCGGGCCAGAGCGCCGCGCCCGACTACCTGCCTCAGCTGCAGCAGGAGCTCATCGCGGTGATCTCCAAGTACGTCAAGATCAATCCCGAAGACATCAAGGTCAACGTCGAGCGGGAGGACAACCTCGAAGTGCTGGAAGTCAAGATCGAGATGCCGCAGGCCGGAGTCTGAACCCTGCCGTCAGAGCTGCCGCGCCCCCCGCGCGGCGGGCGGATAGGCTTGGCCGATCAGCTGCGACAGCCACTGCATGAACACGCGCAGCCGCAAGGGCGCGTGCCGCCGGTCCGCGTAAAGCAGTGTCACCGGCAGCGGCGCGGCCCGCCAGTGCGGCATCACTTCCCGCAGTGCCCTCGAAGCCAGATGATCCCGCAGGCCATAGGCCGGCGCCTGGATCATGCCCAGTCCGGCCAGACAGGCTGCCTGATAGGCATCCACCCCGTTGACCGTCAGCACACCGCCCATGGGCACGTGCGCATAGCGCTCGCCGTCGAAATACTGCCAGCCCGGGTCGCGCGCGCTCGGCGCCGCCGCGTACATGACCAGCCGATGCTGGCGCAGATCGTCCAGCGTGCGCGGCTCGCCGAATTTTTCGAGATAGCGCGCGCTGGCGCAGTTGACCTGCGGCAGCGCGCCCAAGGGCCGGGCGATCAGCGTCGACTCACGTACCGCACCGACCCGCAGCACGCAGTCGAAACCCTCGCGCAGCAGGTCCACGGATCGATCGGTGGTCGACAGATCCAACTCCAGGCCGGGATGCTGCTCGAAAAAAAACGGCAAATGAGGAATCACCAGCGCACAGGCCAGCGAATGCGGCATGTCCACCCGCAGCCGGCCGCTGACGGTCTTGTCCGTGGAAAACAGCGAGTCCAGTTCGCCGATGTCGGCCAGGATGTCCTTGCAGCGATCCAGGCACATGCGGCCTTCCTGTGTCAGCGCCACACGGCGCGTGGTGCGCGTGAACAGGCGCGCGCCCAGCCGGGCTTCCATCTGCTTGACGGCGTTGGACACCGAGGCCTTGGGCACGCCCAGGATGTCGGCCGCCTGCGTGAAACTGGCAGTTTCCGCGGCCTGGACAAAAAGCCGCATCGCATCGTAGTGATTCATGGTCGAGGTGGCGCGATAGGTTTATTGTTATTTTTTCTTGAACAGAAAAAACATTTTTACCTTATTTATCCATTCAAATCATCCAATTAAGATGCACTCCACCGCCCCCGCTTCCAGGGCGCATCCCACCAGGAGTCATCCATGTCCCGCAAGATCCTGCTCATCACCGGCGCCAGCCGCGGTCTGGGCAAAAGCACTCTGCTGCATGCCGCCCGCCGCGGCATCGACGCCCTCTTCACCTACAACAGCAACCAGACCGAGGCCGACAAGGTCGTGGCCGAAGCCGCCGCCCTGGGTGCCCGTGCCGTGGCCTTGCAGCTCAATGTGGAAGAGGTCGGCTCATTGCCCGCCTTCGCCCGCCAGGTCAAGGAAACGCTGGCCCGCCACTGGCAGCGCGAAAATTTCGACTACCTGGTCAACAACGCCGGCACCGGCGTCAACGCCAGCGTGGCCGAGACCACCGAAGCGCAGTTCGATGCCATGCTGCGCCAGCACCTGAAGGGTCCGTTCTTCCTCGTCCAGGCACTGCTGCCGCTCATTGCCGACGGCGGGCGTATCGTCAATCTGTCCAGCGGCCTGACCCGCTTCTCGCTGCCAAGCTTTGCCGCCTATGCGTGCATGAAGGGCGGCGTGGAAGTGCTGACGCGCTATTTGGCCCAGGAACTGGGGCCGCGCGGCATCGCGGTCAATACCGTGGCCCCGGGGGCTATCGAGACCGACTTCGGCGGCGGCGCGGTGCGCGACAACACCCAGATGAATGCAGCCATCGCGCGGCAGACACCCCTGGGCCGCGTCGGCCTGCCGGACGACATCGGCGGCGCCATCTCGATGCTGCTGGCCGACGAAAACCGCTGGATCAACGCGCAGCGGATCGAGGTATCGGGCGGCATCCACTACTGATCCGCCTGCGCCCCCTGAAAGTAAAAACGCCCGAGACCTGAGCCTCGGGCGTCGTGGCTTGGGTGCGACAGATTAGTGGGTGAGCAGATCGCCGATGAGACCGCCGGCCGCCGCACTCCCCACGGTGGCGACCGCGCCGCCGAAGATGACGGCGCCGGCAACGGCGCCGATGGCGGCGCCACCTATCGTGGCCCGGGCATTGGGACTCATGCTGTCCCAGGTGGCGCAGCCCGACAGGGATGCCGCCAGCAGAACGACGAGACTCAGCCGGGAAAAAGTACGGACGGACATGGTGGGTGCTCCCGCTTCACTTTGATACTTAAAGTATTACATTAAGTTCGTTCGCAAGCCAAATGTCGGACCGGCAATTTGTATCCAACTCTGTATTTTTAACAATTATTTCAAGGCCTTGTAGCGCAACCGCCGGGGTTTGGCACCCTCTTCGCCCAGGCGCTTCTTCTTGTCGGCCTCGTATTCCTGATAGTTGCCGTCGAAAAACACGACCTGCGAATCCCCCTCGAAGGCCAGAATGTGCGTGGCGATGCGGTCCAGGAACCAGCGGTCGTGGCTGATGACCATGATGCTGCCGGGAAACTCGAGCAGGCCGTCTTCCAGCGCACGCAGGGTTTCCACGTCCAGGTCGTTGGAGGGTTCGTCCAGCAGCAGCACGTTGCCGCCGGCGATCAGTGTCTTGGCCATGTGCAGGCGGCCGCGTTCGCCGCCGGACAGTTGGCCCACCACCTTGCTCTGGTCGCTACCTTTGAAGTTGAAGCGGCCCAGGTAGGCGCGCGAGGACATCTCGAACTTGCCCACGGTGAGCAGATCGGCGCCGTCGGCGATCGCGTTGAACACCGTCTTCTTGTCTTCCAGTTCGTCGCGCGACTGGTCGACGTAGGCCAGTTTGACCGTCTGACCGATCTTGACCTCGCCCGAATCGGGCTGCTCGCGGCCGGCGATCATGCGAAACAGCGTGGACTTGCCCGCGCCGTTGGGGCCGATGATGCCGACGATGGCGCCGGGCGGCACCTTGAAGCTGAGGTTGTCGATCAGCAGGCGGTCGCCGTAGGCCTTGCTCACGCCGTCGAACTCGATGACCTCGTTGCCCAGGCGCTCGCCCACGGGGATGAAGATTTCCTGGGTCTCGTTGCGCTTTTGGTATTCGTAGGACGACAGCTCTTCGAAGCGGGCAATGCGCGCCTTGGCCTTGGCCTGGCGGCCCTTGGGGTTCTGGCGCACCCATTCCAGCTCTTTCTTGATCGTCTTCTGGCGGGCCGATTCGCTGGCCTCTTCCTGCTTCAGGCGCGCGTCCTTCTGCTCCAGCCAGGAACTGTAGTTGCCCTTCCAGGGAATGCCGTGGCCGCGGTCCAGCTCCAGGATCCATTCGGCGGCATTGTCCAGGAAGTAGCGGTCGTGGGTCACGCCCACCACGGTGCCGGGGAACTTGTGCAGAAACTGCTCGAGCCATTCCACGCTTTCCGCGTCCAGGTGGTTGGTGGGTTCGTCCAGCAGCAGCATGTCGGGCTTGGACAGCAGCAGACGGCACAGTGCCACGCGGCGTTTTTCGCCGCCAGACAGCACGCCGACATTGGCGTCCCAGGGCGGCAGGCGCAGCGCGTCGGCGGCAATTTCCATCTGGTGTTCGATGTCGTCGGCGCCGCTGGAGGCGGCCGCCGCGATGACGGCTTCCAACTCGGCCTGCTCGGCGGCCAGCTTGTCGAAATCGGCATCGGGTTCGGCGTAAGCGGCGTAGACCTCGTCCAGGCGCTTTTTGGCGGCCATCGCCGCGCCCAGCCCCTCTTCCACCGCCTGGCGCACGGTGTGCTCGGGATTGAGTTGCGGCTCCTGCGGCAGGTAGCCGATGTTCAGGCCCGGCAGAGGAATGGCTTCGCCTTCGATTTCCTTGTCCACGCCGGCCATGATCTTGAGCAGGGTGGACTTGCCCGAGCCGTTCAGGCCCAGCACGCCGATCTTGGCGCCAGGGAAAAAGGACAGAGAAATGTCGCGCAGGATCTGGCGCTTGGGCGGCACGATCTTGCCGACGCGATTCATGGTGTAGACGTATTGGGCCATCGCGGATCGGTAGGAAAATTGCGGAGAAGGCCGCATTTTAGGCTGTCCGCCCGGACGGCATGAATCACGCAGGATCGGCTGACCGCCGGATCGCCCTCAAAGGCCACACAAGGAAATGATATAATATTCCAAAATAATCTTTTCCAACCCCGCCTCCTACGCCCAACGCCATGTTCCGACTACGTCTTGCCGCCTGGCTCGCCGCCGGCCTGTCTTTGCTGCCCGCCTGCGCTGGGGCCGCCCCCGTCGCCATCGTCGCCGCCGAGAACTTCTACGGCGATCTCGCTCAGCAGATCGGCGGGCGCGACGTGACCGTCACCAGCATCCTGCAATCGCCCGACCAGGACCCGCATCTATTCGAAGCATCGCCCTCGACGGCGCGCAGCATCGCCACCGCGCAGATCGTCGTGCAAAGCGGCATAGGCTACGACGACTGGATGGCCAAGCTGGCTCAGGCATCCCGTGCCGGCGCGCCGAAATTGCTCGTGGTCGCGCCCCTTGCCGCACGCCGGGACGGCGACAACCCGCACATCTGGTACGACCCGCAGACCATGCTCACCTACGCAGCCGTGCTGACTGAAAGACTGGCCGCGGCCGACCCTGCGCACGCGGCCGATTTCCGCAAGCGGCTGGCCGGCTTTCAAGCCTCCATGCACCCCGTGCTGGAGAAGATCGCGGCCTTGCGCACGCAATATTCCGGCACGCCGGTCACGGCCACCGAGCCCGTGTTCGGCTATTTGATGGACGCAGTAGGCCTGCGCAACCGCAATGCCGCGTTCCAGGTCGCGGTGATGAACGACACCGAACCCAGCGCCTCGGACTTGGCCGCCTTCGAACAAAGCCTGCAGACGCGCGCCGTTAAACTGCTGGTCTACAACAGTCAGGCCACCGATCCCCTGGCCGACCGCATGAAGACCGTTGCCCAGCATTCCGGCGTTTCCGTACTTGCCGTCACCGAGACCGAACCGCAAGGCATGACCTACCAGTCCTGGATGCTGGACGTACTGAACAAACTGCAGCAGGCCCTGGCGAAATAAATGCCGACCAACGCCATCGAACTGGAACACCTGCGCCTGGTCCTGGGAGGCCGGCTCGTGCTGGACGATGTGAGCCTGGAAATCGGCGCGCGTGAATTCGTCGGCGTGCTGGGCGCCAACGGCGCCGGCAAGACCACCCTCATGCGCGCGCTGCTGGGCCTGATCGAACCGGCAAGCGGAAGCATCCGTGTACTGGGCGAAGCCGCGCGGCGCGGCAACCCGGCCATCGGCTATCTGCCGCAGACGCGCAGCGCCCTGCCCGGCGTGCGTCTGAGCGGCTGGCACATGGTGGCCTGCGCACTGGACGGACATCGCCCGGGCCTGGCCCGGCATGACAGGCAGGCGCGCCGCGAGATCGACCGGGTGCTGGATCTGGCCGGCGCCCGCGAACTGGCCGACCGCCCCATCGCCGAGCTCTCGGGCGGCGAGCGCCAGCGCTTGCTGCTGGCGCAGGCGCTGCTGGGCCAGCCCCGCCTGCTGCTGCTGGACGAACCCCTCATCAGCCTGGACCCGCGCCGCCAGCAGGACTTGATCCGACAAGTGAAATCCCTGCAGACCGCGCTGGGCATCACCGTGTTGTTCAGCACGCACGAGCTCAACCCGCTGCTGGGCGCGCTGGACCGCGTCCTGTACCTGGGCCAGCGCCATGCCGCCCTGGGAACGGTGCAGGAAGTGATCACCGGCCCCGTGCTCTCGCGCCTGTACGGCACGCCCATTGAGGTCGTGCATGCAGCAGGCCACATCTTCATCACGGCCGAAGGCATGGATGCCGACGGCGGCGCGCACCGGCACGACGACCACGAAGACCATCACCACCCCTGAGGCGCGCGACCGCCCCACACTGGATCAAGGACTCATCGTGTTCGCCTACGAATTCATGCGCAACGCCTACGCGGCCGCCGGCATCGTCGCCGTCGTGGCGGCCATGGTCGGTTACTTCCTGGTCCTGCGCGGCCAGACCTTCGCCGGCCACGCCCTGTCGCATGTGGGCTTTTCCGGCGCCGCCGGCGCCGCGCTGATCGGCCTGGCGCCACTGCAGGGCATGCTGGCCGCAGCCCTGGCCGGCGGCGTCTGCATCGGTCTGCTGGGCGAGAAGCTGGCGCAGCGCGACGTGGCCATCGGCATCGCCCTGTCGTTCTCGCTGGGCCTGGGCCTGCTGTTCCTGCATTTCTATACCTCGAACGCCACGCAGACCACGGCCCTGCTGTTCGGCAATGTGCTGGCCGTCTCCGCGCACAGGGTGCACGTGCTGCTGTGGCTGGGACTGGCCTGCCTGGCCGGGCTGGCGCTGATCTCCCGGCCCTTGCTGTTCGCCAGCCTGCAGCCCGAACTGGCCCAGGCCAAGGGCGTATCGCTGCGCCTATACGCCTCGCTTTTCATGGCTGTCGCTGCGCTGGCCACGGTCCTGAGCACCCAGGTTGTGGGCGTGCTGCTGGTCTTCTCGTTGATGGTCGGTCCTCCCGCCGCCGCGCAGCGCCTGACGCACCGCGTGGGCAGCGGCCTGGCGCTGTCGGCGGCGCTGGCCCTGGCCTCGGCCTGGCTGGGCATCGCCCTGGCCTACTGGACCGACTGGCCGTGCAGCTTCTGGATCACGACGCTCAGCTGCGTGGCCTACCTGGCCGCCACGGTGCGGCGCCGGCCCGCCCCCTAGGGACTGTCGACGCCCGGGCCGGTGCGCTGCCCGCCGGCGATGACCCGCTCCAGCGAGTGGCGCAGGTGGCGCTGCATGGCCGCCTGGGCCTGAATCGGGTCGTGGTCTTCCAGCGCTTGCAGTATGGCCCGATGCTCGTCGTGCGTCGTGCGCCAGGTGCTTTCGTCCTCGAAGTGACCGCGCAGCTTCTCCGACAAGGGACTGTGCCGGGCATCGAAGAGTGAAGCCACCGTGCGCACCAGCACCTCGTTGCCGGACATCTGCGCAATCGCGAGATGGAAGGCCCGATCGGGGGCGACCGGGATTCTTCCCGCCCTGACCTCGCGCACCATTTCGCTGTAGATGCCGCGCAGGGCCTTCAAGTCCTTGGGTTTGCAGAACGGCGCGACGCTGCCGGCGATCGCGCCCTCGATCACGCAACGCGCGCCCATGATGTCCAGCAGGCTCTCGCCCAGTTCGGCCTGGGAAAAGGCCGCCGCGCCCGGCTCGGGCGGCGTCGGGCACACATAGACCCCCGAACCCATCCGAATCTCGACCAGGCCCTCCAGTTCGAGCGCCACCAGGGCTTCGCGCACCGAGGGCCGCGACACGCCCAGCGTCTCGGCCAGCGCGCGCTCGGGCGGCAGGCGGCCGTTCGGCACGAACTCCGGCTGGGTGATCAGGTCGCGCAATGTGTCGGCGATCTGAAGATAGAGGCGGCGGGGATCGGAGGGTTTGGCTGTCATGTCCGGAATTTCCCGAGGTTTAGAGTAATTGGCTTGACCAATATGCCGGTTAATTTTAAATTTTTCAAATTGGTAAGGCCGGAAATTTGATAAATCAAGTTTGGTAAATCATTCAATGAAGACTGTTATCTGCGAACAACCCGGCCAGTTGGCCATGGCCGAACGCCCCGTACCGACCGCCGGCCCCGACGACGTACTGATCCGCATCCGGCGGGTCGGCGTCTGCGGCACCGATCTGCATATTTTCACCGGCAACCAGCCTTATCTCGCCTATCCGCGCGTCATGGGACACGAACTGGCCGGCATCGTCGAGTCGGCCCCTGCCGGCGCGCGCGTCGCGGCGGGAGACCCAGTCTACGTGATGCCTTATCTGTCGTGCGGGCGCTGCATCGCATGCCGCGCAGGCAAGGGCAACTGCTGTGTCAACATCAAGGTGCTGGGCGTGCACACAGACGGCGGCATGGCCGAATACCTGGCGGTGCCGCAGGCCTTCGTCTTCAAGGCCGACGGCGTCACGCTCGACCAGGCCGCGATGATCGAGTTCCTCGCCATCGGCGCCCACGCCGTCTCGCGCGCCGACCCCAGGCCCGGACAGCGCGTGCTGGTCGTGGGCGCCGGCCCCATCGGCATGGCGGTGGCGATCTTCGCCAAGCTGGCCGGCGCGCAGGTCAGCGTGCTCGACGGCCGGCAAGACCGGCTCGCGGTCTGCGCCGGCCCCCTGAAGGCAGATCACACCGTACTGCTGGACAGCACCGAGGCGGCGACCGACGCGGCCGAACTAGCCAGGATCACCGATGGCGAGTTCTTCGACGCGGTGTTCGACGCGACCGGCAACATCAAAGCCATGGAGCGCGGCCTGCAATTCGTCGCGCACGGCGGCAAGTACGTGCTGGTTTCCATCGTCAGCGACCGCATTTCGTTTGCCGACCCGGAATTGCACAAGCGCGAAACCACCCTGCTTGCCAGCCGCAACGCCACAGTCGCCGACTTCGAGAAAGTGCTCGATGCCATGCGCGCCGGCAAGATTGCGACCGCGGCGCTCAATACGCACACGCTCGAACTGGACACCCTGCCCGCCGAATTTCCCAAGCTGCTGGATCCGAAAGCCGGCGTCATCAAGGCGCTGGTAGCCTGCTGAGCCGGCAACCCGACGATGGGCAATCCGATCCTTCAATTCGGCACGAGCCGGTTCCTGCAGGCGCACGCCGACCTCTTCGTCTCCGAGGCGCTGGAGGCCGGCCGCGCGCTGGGGCACGTGACGGTCGTGCAGACGACCTCCAACCCCGAAAGCCGCGCCCGCGTCGATGCCTTGCGCGCGCGCAAGCGCTACGACGTGCGCATCCAGGGCATACGGCACGAAACGGTGATCGACACCACGGTAACGTGCCGCGCCATCGACGAGGCGCTCAACGCCGATGCCCACTGGCCCGGGGTGATCGAGCGCTTCGCACGCGACGCGCGGGTCGTCATCTCAAACACGGGCGACAGCGGCTATGCCTGCGATGCCGAAGACACCGCCGACCTGCTCAGCGACGGCGCGCGCGTTCCCCGCGGATTCGCGGCCAAGCTCGCAGTGCTGCTCTATGCGCGGTTCCGGGCGGGGGCCGAGCCGCTGACGCTGCTGCCCTGCGAACTCGTATCGAGCAACGGCGACACCTTGCGCGGCATCGTCGCCGATATCGCCCGCGCGTGGCACTGCGATCCCGCGTTCATCCGCTACATCGAGCAGGGCTGCGTCTGGGTCAATTCGCTGGTGGACCGTATCGTCTCCGAGCCGATCAGGCCTGTGGGCGCCTACGCCGAACCCTACGCCTTATGGGCAATAGAACGGCGCGCCGGCATGGTGCTGCCTTGCGGACACGAAGCAATAGTGGTCACCGACGACCTGCCGCGCTACGAGCGCCTGAAGCTGCTGCTACTCAACCTGGGCCACACCTGGCTGGCCGAGCGCTGGCAGGCCGACGGTCGCGACGCCGACGAAAACGTGCTGCATGCCATGCACGATCCGGTCCTGCGCGCCAGCCTCGAATCGCTTTGGCGGGACGAGGTGCTGCCGGTATTCGATGCGCTCGGCCAAGGCGAGCAGGCCCGCATCTACCTGCAGGAGGTGCGCGAGCGTTTCGAGAACCCCTTCCTCGATCATCGCCTGGCCGACATCCATCGCAACCAAGGGCAAAAAAAACTGCGCCGATTCAAGCCGGCGGTCGACCTGGCGCACGAGCTCGGCCTGCAAATCGGGCAGCCGCGCTTGAACCAGGCTCTGGAGCAATGCGCATGACACGGTAAATCGCCTGCAGGCATCGAGGCGGGACTTTCAACAATACAGATGCCGAAAAGAGGAGACATTTCATGAGAAAAATGCGTTGGATGGTGATATTTCTTTGCTTTCTCGCCATCGCCATCAACTACATCGACCGGGCGAACCTGGCGGTTGCCGCGCCGTCGATCGAGAAAGAACTGGGCATCGGCCCTGCCCAGATGGGCTTGATCCTGAGCGGGTTCTTCTGGACCTACGCGTTCATGCAGATACCGTTCGGCTGGTTCGCCGACCGTGTCGGCGCCCGCATCGCGCTGCCCATCGCGGTGGGCTGGTGGTCGATCTTCACGGCGGCCACCGCCGCGGTGTCGAGCGCCGCGGGCATGTTCGGCTGCCGGCTCCTGCTGGGCATCGGCGAAGCCGGCGCCTACCCCTCGTGCGCCAAACTCGTGAGCCAGTGGTTCAAGCCGCAGGAACGCGCCATCGCCACCAGCATCTTCGACAGTGGCTCGCGCGTCGGCTCGGCGCTGTCGATCCCGATCGTGGCGCTGATCATCAGCCAGCTCGGCTGGAAGGCGGCCTTCGTCATCACCGGCCTGCTCGGCGTGGTGTGGGTCATCGGCTGGTTCGCCATCTATCGCGGCCCGGCGCACGGCGATATGACCGGCGAGCACGACGTCGTGCCCACCGCCCCCAGGACGGCAGTCAAGGTGCCGCTGGGCTCGCTGTTTCGCCACCGCACGCTGTGGGGCATGATGCTCGGCTTCTTCTGCCTGAACTTCGTGATCTATTTCTTCATCACCTGGTTCCCGAGCTACCTGGTGCAGGCGCGCGGTTTCTCGCTGACCTCGCTCGGCACGCTGGGCATGATCCCGGCGCTGATGGCCATACCCAGCGGCTGGCTCGGTGGCTGGGTGTCCGATGCGCTGTACCGCCGTGGTTGGAGCCTGACCGCCGCGCGCAAGACCTGCATGGTCGGCGGCATGCTGATGTCCTCGATCATCACGCTGTCGGCCTTCACCACCAACACGTATCTGATGCTGGCGTTCTTCGGCATCGCCTACGGCAGCCTGGCCTTCGCGGCGGCCAGCATCTGGTCGTTGCCCAGCGACGTCGCGCCGACTCCGGACTATGTCGCTTCGATCGGCGGCATCCAGAACTTCGCCTCGAACCTGGCCGGCATCGTGATCACCACGTTCACGGGCATCATGCTCGCGATGACCAAGGGGTCCTTCACCATTCCGCTCGTCGTGGCAGGAGGATTCTGCTTCCTCGGCGCGTTCAGCTATCTCGTCCTCGTGGGCCGCGTCGAACCGCTGTCCATCGACGCGGCAAGCGACCGCTAGACCAAGACCGCGGGAGCCCGTCGCCGGCTCCCGCCTCTGCTGCTTTCGAGAACTTTCATGTCGACTCAAGCTTCTGCCAAACATGCGGCCATCCGCCTGCACCCCAACGACGACGTCGTCATCGCCACGCGCCAACTCATGTCGGGCACGCGCATCGATACGGAAGACCTGACCGTCTCGGGCCTGATTCCGCCCGGGCACAAGATCGCGACGCGCGCGATCAAGGCAGGCGAACCGGTCAAGCGCTACAGCCAGATCATCGGCGTGGCGAGCCAGGACATTGCGCGCGGGCAGCATGTGCACACGCACAACCTGGGCATGTCCGAATTCGAGCGCGATCACGCCTTCGGCATCGACACGCACCCGACGGTCTATGTGGACGAACCTGCCCATTTCATGGGCATACGCCGCGCGGACGGACGGATCGCGACCCGCAACTACATCGGCATCCTGACGAGCGTGAACTGCTCGGCGACGGTCGCCCGCGCCATCGCCGATCACTTCCGGCGCGACGTGAACCCGCAGGCGCTCATGGACTACCCGAACGTAGACGGCGTGATCGCGCTGACCCACGGACTGGGCTGCGGCATCGACATGCAGGGCGAAGGCATCGGCATACTGCGCCGCACGCTGGCCGGCTACGCGGTGCATCCGAACTTCGCGGCGGCGCTCTTTGTCGGCCTGGGCTGCGAAACCAACCAGATCGAAGGCGTGCTCGAATCCGGCGGACTGGGCGACAGCAGCCTCAGGCAGCGCAGCTTCACCATCCAGGACACCGGCGGCACGCGCAAGACCATCGCGCGCGGCATCGCCATGGTCAAGGAAATGCTCGAGCAAGCGAACCGCGTGCGGCGCGAACCGGTGCCCGCGTCGCACCTGTGCGTCGGCCTGCAGTGCGGCGGCTCGGACGGCTATTCGGGCATCTCCGCCAATCCCGCGCTGGGCGCGGCGGTCGACCGGCTCGTGCGGCATGGCGGCACCGCCATCCTCTCCGAGACCCCCGAGGTCTACGGCGCGGAACACCTGCTGACGCGCCGCGCGGTGAGCCCGGCCGTCGGCGAGAAACTGCTCAAGCGCATCGCCTGGTGGCAGGACTACTGCGCGCGCAACGGCGGCGAACTCAACAACAACCCGTCGGCGGGCAACAAGGCCGGCGGCTTGACGACCATCCTGGAAAAATCGCTCGGCGCGGTAGCCAAGGGCGGCACCACCGACCTGGTCGAGGTCTACGAATACGCGCAGCCGATCCGCGCCAAGGGCTTCGTGTTCATGGACTCGCCCGGCTACGATCCCGTTTCGGCCACGGGCCAGGTCGCCTCGGGCGCCAACCTGATCTGCTTCACCACCGGGCGCGGTTCCGCCTATGGCTGCGCCCCGTCGCCCTCGCTCAAGCTCGCGACCAACACGGCGCTGTGGATGCGCCAGGAAGAGGACATGGACATCAACTGCGGCGGCATTGTCGACGGCACGGCCGGCATCGATGAACTCGGGCAAGCCATCTTTCAGATGATGCTGGCCTGCGCCTCCGGCCAGCGCTCCAAGAGCGAGCTGCACGGTTACGGACAGAGCGAATTCATCCCCTGGCAAGTAGGCGTGGTGACCTGAACGGGCCGGGCGATGCCGCATCGGGCACCGGGAACACGAGGAGCTGGCAATTGAAACGCCGTTTTTATTCGGGGCGCGATGTCGATCGCGCCCACGGCATCGACGACCTGCGGGAAATGGCGCGCGGCCGGCTGCCGAATTTCTGTTTTGAATACATCGAGGGCGGCAGCGACGACGAAGCCACCCTGCGGCGCAACCGCGACGTCTTCGACGAAATCGCCTTTGTGCCGCGCACGCTGGTCAACGTCGCGCGGCGCAGCACGAGCTCGGAACTGTTCGGCAAGCGCATCGAAGCCCCCTTTATGATAGGCCCGACCGGCTACAGCGGCATGATGTTCCGCGAAGGCGACGTCAAGATGGCCAGCGCCGCCGCCGCCGCAGGGGTGCCTTTCGTGCTGAGCAATGTGTCGACCGTCGCGCTGGAAGAGGTGGTGCGGCGCGCGGGCGGACGCATCTGGATGCAGGTCTATCTGTACCGCTCGCGCGACGCCGTCGCCAAACTTGCCGCGCGCGCGCAGGCCGCGGGCGTCGAAGCGCTGGTGGTGACCACCGACAGCGCCGTCTTCGGCAAGCGCGAATGGGACCTGCGCAACTACGCCAGACCCTTGCAACTGACCCTGCGCAACAAGCTCGACGTACTGTGCCACCCGCGCTGGATGGCCAATGTGCTGTGGCCCAGCGGGATGCCGCGGTTCGCCAATCTGGGCGACCTGCTGCCGCCGGGCCAGAACAGCGTCAAGGGAGCCACGGTCACCCTGGGCCGGCAGTTGGACCCGTCCCTGTCCTGGGACGACATCGCATGGCTGCGCGGCCTCTGGCCCGGTAAGCTGCTGGTCAAAGGCGTGATGTGCGCGCCGGATGCGCAGAAAGCCGTGCAAGCCGGCCTGGACGGCATCGTTCTGTCCAACCATGGCGGCAGGCAGCTCGACGGCGCGGTATCCGCGATGGACGTGCTGCCCGAGGTCGTGCGCCAGGTCGACGGCAGGCTGGCCGTGATGCTGGACGGAGGATTCCGCCGTGGCTCGGACATACTCAAGGCCATGGCCCTGGGCGCGGACGCGGTACTGGTCGGCCGGGCCACGACCTGGGGCCTGGCGGCCGCCGGCCAGCCGGGCGTCGAGCGCGCCCTGCACATCCTGAAGACGGAAATCGACCGCACGCTCGGCTTGCTGGGCTGCTGCAGCGTGGCCGGCCTGGACGGCAGCTATCTGCGCTGGGTGGGGCATGGCCGAATGCTGAGCGGACAGGAAGGAGCCGCGCCGTCCATGCGCGGACGGGACTGAAAGGCAAGCCGATGGACCGGCCCTAACGCACCGACAGCAAATAAAGTCGCACGAGCTCGCGGATCTCGCCCGTGAGCGAGGCCTGCACGGCCGGCTCCTCGTCGCGCACCAGGGACACCCCCTTGAGCAGATGCAACAGCACGGGCGCCATGGCCCGGGCCCGGGCCGGCGTCAGCGTATCCGAAACCTTGCGCAGGATGGCGGCCAGGCCCGCCCGTATCGCGCGCCGGAACTGCGTGCGGCGATCACCGCTGCCGCCGCGCGCATCCAGCAGCACCAGGGCGTAGCGGCGCTGCGTCTGCAAGGCCACCATGAAATCGACCAGCAACCCGGCCACACTCTGGACCGACAGGCCGGGCACCTGACGCTTGATTTCTTCCAGCCCCTGCTCCGCGTGCTGGGTATAACGCAGCAGCAAGGCATCGGCCAGCGCCTCCTTGGAAGAGAAAAACCGATACAACGAGCCGACGGCGGTGTCGGACCGCACCGCGATCTCGGTCATCGTCGCGGCATCGAAACCCTTCTCGGCGAACACCTCCATGGCGGCCGACATAATGGCCTGAACGCGCTGGCGGCCGCGCTCGCGCTTGGGCGCCAGCGTACCGGCGGCTACGGGGTCGGAGCTTGCTGCAATGGCCATGGTCGATCGGGCGGGGAGACGCGAATCCAGAGGACGAGAATTTGAGAAATATTCAATTTATCCTCGCATTTTATCAAGAATGAAAAATCCTATAAAAATAACAAAAAAAACAAATTGAAATCAATGCGTGCGGCCTGGATTTGAAATATGCGAGGACATTCTCTACTATTTTGGAACCTACCTAAACGAACCGAATATCCATACCTTCCATGCCGCTCACCACGCTCGACCCCAAGACCGCTCTGGTCGTCATCGATCTGCAAAAGGGTGTCGTCGCCCTGCCCACCCTGCCGCATCCGGCCGCGCCGGTCATCGAACGCTGCGCCGAACTGGCCGAGGCATTCCGCAGGCACGACTTGCCCGTGGTGCTGGTCAATGTGGCGGGCGGCGCGCCGGGCCGCACCGAACAGGCAAGGCGCGCCGGCACGCTGCCGCCCGACTGGGCCGACCTTATCCCCGAGATCGCGCGGCAGCCGCAGGACCGCCTCGTCACCAAGCGCACCTGGGGCGCCTTCATGCACACCGACCTCGATGCCCAGCTCAGGAGCCTGGACATCACCCAGATCGTGCTGTGCGGCATCGCCACCAGCATCGGCGTCGAATCGACCGCGCGCCAGGCCTACGAGCTGGGCTACAACGTGACGCTGGCCGTGGACGCCATGACCGACCTGAACACCGACGCCCACCAGAACAGCCTGACGCGCATCTTCCCCCGCCTGGGCGAAACCGGTTCCACCCGCGAAGTCCTGGACCTGCTTGAACGCACCCGAACATGAAACCCATGTTCCGCTCGCTGCGCGTGCGCAATTACCGCCTCTGGGCCGGCTGCGCGCTGATTTCGAACATCGGCTCCTGGATGCAGCGCACCGCCCAGGACTGGCTGGTCCTGACCGAGCTGACGCACCACGACGCCGCTGCCGTCGGCATCACCATGTCCCTGCAGTTCGGTCCCCAGGTGCTGCTGATCGGGCTGACCGGCTATGCCGCCGACCACTTCGACCGCCGCAAGCTGCTGCTCTGCACCCAGGGCCTCATGGGCCTGCTCGCGCTGGGCCTGGGCCTGCTCGTGCTGAGTGGCGCGGCGCAGCTCTGGCAGGTCTACGGCTTCGCGCTCGCGCTGGGCTGCACCACCGCCTTCGACACGCCGGCGCGGCAGACCTTCGTGGCCGATCTCGTGGGTGAGCAGGATCTGTCCAATGCCGTGGCCCTGAATTCCACCTCGTTCAACATGGCCCGCATGGTGGGGCCCGCGTTGGCGGGCACGGTCATTGCAGCGGCGGGCACGGGCTGGGCCTTCGTCCTGAACGCCGCCTCCTTCGTCGCGGTCCTCGTCGCCCTGCGGCGGCTTGACCTCTCGCAGCTGTATCCCCGCAAGGAGCGCGCCCAGGGCAGGCACGGCAGCCTGGCCGCGGGCCTGCGCTATGTCTGGCAGCGCGACGACCTGCGCGCCCTTCTGCTCACGATCTTCCTGGTCGGCGCGTTCGGCCTGAACTTCCCCATCTTCATTTCCACCATGGCGGTCACGGCCTTTCATGCCAACGCCAGCGGCTACGGCCTGCTCACTACCATGATGGCCGTGGGCTCGGTCTGCGGCGCGCTGATGGCCGCGGGACGTGAAAGACCCAGGCTGCGCTGGATCTACGCCGGCGCCATCCTGTTCGGCCTGGGATGCACGGCCGCGGCGCTCATGCCGACCTACTGGCTCTTCGGCGCCACGCTCGTCGTGCTGGGCATCGCGGCCCAGACCATCACGGTCTCGACCAACAGCCTGGTGCAGATGTCCACCGAACCCGCCATGCGCGGTCGTGTCATCGCCATCCTGATGGCCGTGCTGATGGGCAGCACGCCCATCGGCGCACCCTTTGTCGGCTGGGTCGCCAATCAATTCGGGCCGCGCTGGGCCCTGGGCGTGGCCGCGCTCTCCGGATTCGGCGCGGCGCTGGCGGGATACCGGCTCTGGAAGAGCCTGCGCCGCACTACAATGCAGGCCCCGGTTTCCACCTAGCGCGCCATGACCGTAAAGTCTTCCTCTCCCGCCGCCCCGCTGCGCTTCACGCAAGCCGAGCTGGACATGCTCGCCAAGACGGCCGACGCCTTGACGGCGTACCTGGGCCGTCCGGTGCTGGCCGAAGTGGACACGGACGAAGACGGCGCCGAATGGGTCACCTTCGGCTCGACGCTGGACGAAAAGGACAAATCCGCCGCGGACGAAGACCGCCTGCATGTGCATCTGGGCGGCAAGGAAGCGCGTCTCCTGGGCCAGAGCGGCGGCCTGCCCGAAAGCGCCGACGCCTACGACTGCCTCTATCTGCTGGCCATCCAACTCTCTGCCAACGAAGGCGAACGCTTCGTCAAGATCGACAGGGACGGCGAAGAAAGCGCGTGGTCGGACGTACTGGCCGAAGTACTGCCCTTCTCGCTTGAAGAGGAAGAACTGCCGCCGCTGGAAGACGACGAGGACGAGGACGAGGACGACCAAGCCTGACCTGGCTTGGGGTCCGATCTCATTCGGGCGGCAGCGCGTGCGACATCATCAAGGTCCGCAGCATCTGCATCAATTCCGCGGCGCGCGCCTCGCCCAGGGGCTGCAGCACCGCCCTCTGATGCTGCATCGCCTGCCGGCATAAGACCTCGACCAGTCGGCCTCCCTTGGCCGTCAAGGAAACGCGCGTCTGGCGCCGATCCGCACGCACATCGGTGCGCGCCACCAGGCCGTCGACCGCCATGCGCTGCACCACCTTGCTCAGCGTGGGCTGCTTGGTGACGGTATGAAAGGCCAGCTCGCCTATCGTCATGCCGCCGCCGCTGCTGCACAGGCTGCTCAGCACGCGCCATTGCGTCACCGATAGACCGGCCTCGTGGGCCTGGACATGGAATTCAGCCGAGATGCTGTGGCTCACCTGCGCCAGCAGATAGGGCAGATAGCCGTCAATGAACGAAGGCATCGGATTCACGTCCTGCTGCGCACCGTGTTCCATCCGTGTTTACCCTTACGAATCACGAAAAAGTGCACGGAAAGAACAAGAGCGGTGCATCATTTCTCGCATGGATAACGAGTATATACACCCTTGTTTTACCGAGATAATTTTTTATTTTCATGAAAATTCATCTTTTTAATTGACATCTAAAAAGTTGACTCCTAAAGTAGTTTTCCGGGAGAAAAAAATCATGGCTGAGCGATCGTTCAAGAAAGAAGTCGAGCAACTGCGCATCGGCGCCGGCGAGGAGTTCCGCGGCGAAGGCATTCTTGCCATCACCAAAGCGCTGCTGCAATCGGGCGTCGCCTATGTGGGCGGCTACCAGGGCTCGCCCATCTCGCACCTGATCGACGTGCTCTCGGATGCCAACGACATCCTCGAAGAGCTCGGCGTGCACCTGGAAACCAGCGCATCCGAGGCCACGGCGGCGGCCACGCTGGCCGCCTCGGTCATGTATCCCATCCGCGGCGCGGTGGCGTGGAAGTCCACCGTGGGCACCAATGTGGCTTCCGACGCGCTGGCCAACCTGGCCTCCGGCGGCGTCACGGGCGGGGCGGTGGTGATCGTGGGCGAGGACTACGGCGAAGGCTCCTCCATCATGCAGGAGCGCACTCACGCCTTCGCCATGAAGTCGCAGATGTGGCTGCTCGATCCGCGCCCCAACCTGGAAACCATGGTCAAGTCGGTCGAGGACGCCTTCGAGCTTTCCGAGGCCAGCAACACCCCTGTGATGATGCAGGTGCGCGTGCGCGCCTGCCATGTGCACGGCCGCTTTATCGCCAAGGACAACAAGCGCCCCGCCTACACCCTGGCCCAGGCCATGGAATCGCCCCGGCGCGACCTCAGCCGCATCGTGCTGCCGCCGGCCGCCTATGCGCACGAGCACGAAAAGGTCAAGACCCGCTGGCCCGCCGCGATCGAGTTCATCAAGGCGCGCAAGCTCAACGAGTTCTTCGACGGCGACATGCGGGACATCGGCCTGATCGTGCAGGGCGGCGTCTACAACAACGCCATCCGCGCGCTGCAGCTGCTGGGCCTGGCCGACCACTTCGGCAACAGCCGCGTCCCGCTGTACGTGATGAACGTGGTCTATCCCGTCATTGACAGCGAAATCGTCGCGTTCTGCCGCGACAAGAAAGCCGTGCTGCTGCTCGAAGAAGGCCAGCCCGACTACCTCGAACAGAACATCCACGCCATCTTGCGCAAGGCGGACATTGCCACGCCCCTGTGGGGCAAGAATGTCCTGCCCATGGCCGGCGAATACACCACCACCGTGCTGCGCAGCGGCGTCGAGGCTTTCCTGAAGCAATGGAAGCCCGAAGCCCTGCACGCGCACCGTGCCGTGGCCGCCGACGCGCAAGCAGCTGACAAAGGCCCGCACGCCGCGCCTGGCGGCTTGCTGCCCCCCGAGGGGACCGCTTCCGCCTTGGGGCAGCCCGGCGGCGAAAATCAAGCCGAGATCACCGAGGTCTCGCGCCCGCGCCCTGCCGAGCAGCCCATCACGCTGCACAAACGCATCGCCGATCTGGCCAGGGTTGTGCCGCAGCGGCCTGCAGGCCTGTGCACGGGCTGCCCGGAACGGCCCATCTTCTCGGCCATCACGCTGGCGCAGGAAAAACTGGGCGAACACCACATCAGCTGCGACATCGGCTGCCACCTGTTCTCCATCCTGCCGCCCTTCAACCTGGGCGCCACCACGATGGGCTACGGCCTGGGCGCGGCTAGCAATTCGGCCTTCAACATCAAGGGCGCCAAGCGCGCCATCTCCATCATGGGCGACGGCGGCTTCTGGCACAACGGCCTGACTTCCGGCATCGGCAACGCGGTGTTCAACAAGTACGACGGCGTCATCGTCATCGTCGACAACTACTATTCCTCGGCCACCGGCGGCCAGGACATCCTGTCCTCGCGCGCACAGAACGCGACGCGCGTCACCAACAACCCCATCGAGGCCGCGGTGCGCGGCGTGGGCGTGGCATGGCTGCGGGTCATCGACCACACCTACGATGTGACCCGCGCGCGCGCCATCCTCGAAGAGGCGCTCACCACCGACGCCGCCGGCCCCAAGGTCATCATTGCGCAGTCCGAATGCATGCTGAACAAGCAGCGCCGCGTCAAGCCGGCCTTCAACAAGGCGGTCAAGGAAGGCAAGCGCAGGGTCAAGGAGCGCTTCGGCGTGGACGCCGACGTGTGCTCGGGCGACCACGCCTGCATCCGCCTTTCCGGCTGCCCCTCGCTGTCGCTCAAGGACAGCGGCGATCCGCTCAAGGTCGACCCCGTGGCCTCGGTGGACAGCAGCTGCGTGGGCTGCGGCAATTGCGGCGAAGTCGCGGACGCCGCCGTGCTCTGCCCATCGTTCTACCGCGCCGATGTCGTGCACAACCCCACCAAATGGGACCGCTACGCCGCGCGCGCGCGCGGCGCGGTCATCGGCTTTCTGCAGCGCCGCCGCGCGGCCCGGCTGGCCCGCTACGCGCTGTAAGCAAGGATCTGGACCTCATCATGGATTCCACGGCAAACCTGATTCCCTCCAACCCGATCAAGATCGCCGTGCTGGCCATGGGCGGCCAGGGCGGCGGCGTGCTGGCCGACTGGATCGTCGACATGGCCGAGCATGCCGGTTGGTGGGCGCAGACCACCTCGGTGCCCGGCGTGGCGCAGCGCACCGGCGCCACCATCTATTACCTGGAAATCGTGCCAGCCGAGGACATCGCGCGCGCCGGCCACGGCCCGACGCTGGCGCTCATGCCCACGCCCGGCGACGTCGACCTGATCGTCGCAGCCGAGCTGATGGAAGCCGGCCGCGCCATGCAGCGCGGCCTGGTCACGCCCGACCGCAGCGTGCTCATCAGCTCCTCGCACCGCAGCTACGCCATCGACGAGAAGACCGCGCCCGGCAACGGCATCGCCGATCCCAACAAGGTAATAGAGGTCGCCCGCGATGCCGCCAAGCGCTTCATCTGCTTCGACCTGCAAGCCACCGCGGAGAAAGCCGGCAGCGTGATCAGCGCCAGCCTGTTCGGCGCCATCGCCGGCAGCAAGGCCCTGCCCTTCACGCGGGACGAATTCGAAGCCACCATCCGCCGCGCCGGCGTCGGCGTCGAGGCCAGCCTGCGCGCCTTTTCGCTCGGCTTGGACGGCGCCGCCAATGCGCCGGCCAGCGCCCCCTCCATCGATCTCACCCACCCCGAGCCCGACGTCCCCATGGCGGCCTCGAACAAGCGCGTGCAGGCGCTGCTGGACCGCGTGCACACCGGCTTTGCAGCGCAGGCCCGCCCCATGCTGGTGGCCGGCCTGCGCCGCCTGATCGACTACCAGGACCTGGCCTACGCCCATGAATACCTCGAACACATGGCCACCATCCACCAGCTCGATGCGCAGTACGGCGGCGAGACAGCGGACTGGGCGCTGACCCGCTCGGCCGCGCGCTACGTGGCCGTGGCCATGAGCTACGACGACGTCATCCGCGTAGCCGACCTCAAGACCCGCGGCGCACGCTTTGCGCGCGTGGGACAGGAAGCCGGCGTCAAGGAAGGGCAGCAGCTCTACATCGTCGACTTCATGCATCCGCGCCTGGAAGAAATCTGCGGCACCCTGCCCACGAAAATGGGCCGCTGGCTGGAAAACGCGCCGCTGGGCAAGTTCATCGAACGCCGCCTGGTCCGAGGCAAGCGCCTGCAAAGCGGCAAACTCCTGGGCTTTCTCTCGCTCTATTGCATGGCTGG
Organism: Bordetella sp. FB-8; assembly: GCF_000382185.1. Classification (NCBI taxonomy): domain Bacteria; kingdom Pseudomonadati; phylum Pseudomonadota; class Betaproteobacteria; order Burkholderiales; family Alcaligenaceae; genus Bordetella; species Bordetella sp. FB-8. Next base: position 428,822 of record NZ_KB907784.1, read on the forward strand.
CATGCGCCGCTGGCGCCGCGGCACGCTGCGCCATCAATCCGAAGCGGCCAGCCTTGCGCAATGGCTGGCCCTGGTCGCCCGGATCGCGCCGCGCGACTATGCGCTCGCCGTCGAAGTGGTGGAGTGTCGCCGCCTGGTCAAGGGCTATAGCGACACCCATGTGCGCGGCGGCGGCAAGTACCGCACCCTGATCCAGACCGCCGAAGCAATGCTGGGCCGCCCCGACGCCGCGCAGGCCGTGCGCGAACTGCGCGCCACGGCACTGGCCGAGGTCCAGTGCGCCCCGCTGGAACGCCAGGCCGCCGAAAAACTGCACCCCCCCTCGGCCGCCAGGACGGCCTGATCGTCCTCACGAAAGCCACGCCATGCATACCCTCAAGCTCATCGTCCGCGAAGTCCGCCAGGAATCCCCCCTGATCCGCTCCTTCCGGCTGGAAAGCGCCGACGGCGGTGTCCTGCCGGCCTACAGCCCCGGCGCGCACATCAAGGTCCAGGTACCCGGCCTGCACGATCCGCGCAACTACTCGCTGATCAATACCGGCAGCGAACCCTTCGGCGCCCCCGCGCAGTACCGCCTGGGCGTGCGCCTCGAAGAAAACAGCCAGGGCGGCTCGCGCTACATGCACGCGCTCAAAGTAGGTGAGGTCATCACCGCACAAGGCCCGGCCAATGAATTCCCCCTGGCGGACCATCCCGGCAGCACCGTGCTGATCGCCGGCGGCATCGGCATCACGCCCATCGCCAGCATGGCGGCCTCGCTCGCCAGCAAGGGCAGCCACTACACCCTGCACTACAGCGGCCGCAGCCGGAGCCAGCTGGCCTTCGTCGACGCGTTGCGGGCGCTGGCCGGCGACAGGCTGGTCATCCACGCCGACGACGACCCTGACTCGGCCTTCCATCTCGATGCCCTGCTCGACGCCGCCCCAGCCGGCGAACACGTCTACGTGTGCGGCCCCAAAGGGTTGATCGACGCGGTCATCGCCGGCGCGAAAGCGCGCGACTGGGACAGCAGACGCGTGCATTTCGAACTCTTCACCGCTGCCGTGCCGCAGGCCGGCGACGGCGCCTTCGAGGTCGATCTCAAGCAATCCGGCAAGGTGTTCACCATCCCCGCCGACAAGACCATTCTTGAAGTGCTCGAAGAAGCCGGCTGCGATCCCATGTACGACTGCAAGCGCGGCGAATGCGGGGTCTGCCAGGCCACCGTGCTCGAAGGCACGCCCGACCACCGCGACTACTACCTGTCCGAGGCCGAAAAAGCCAAGGGCAATGTCATCCAGATCTGCGTCTCGCGCGCCAAGTCGGGCCGCCTGGTGCTGGATCTGTAAGACGTATCGAGGAGCCATCCCATGCCTGAGCCCACCTACCGCGGCAATCCCCAGGCCATCCGCGACCTGGTGCAGGACACGCAGGTCCACAAGGACCTGTTCATCAGCCAGGAGCTCTACCAGATCGAGATGGAGCGCCTGTTCGCCGTGACCTGGGTCTACGTGGGCCACGAAAGCCAGGTACCCAAGCCCGGCGACTTCTACACCACCACCGTGGGCGACCAGTCGGTGATCATGGTGCGTCACGGCGACCAGAGCATTCGCGTGCTGTACAACCGCTGCGCCCACAAGGGCGTGCAGGTCGCGCCCGAGGGCCACGGCAACACCGGCAAGTTCTTCCGCTGCCCTTATCACGCCTGGACCTTCAAGACCGACGGCAGCCTGCTGTCGGTGCCGATCAAGAAAGGCTACGAAAATACCGGATTCGATGACATGGAAGCCAGCCGGGGCCTGGAGGCGGTAGCTGCTGTGCGCAACTACCGCGGCTTTGTCTTCTGCCGCCTGAGCGCGACCGGCGAATCCTTCGAGGACTTCTTCGGCGAATCGCTCAGCACCCTCGACAATATGGTCGACCGCTCGCCCGAGGGAAAGCTGGAGGTAGCCGGCGGCGTGCTGCGCTACATGCACCGCTGCAACTGGAAGATGCTGGTCGACAACCAGACCGACACCTGCCACCCCATGGTGGCGCATGAATCCTCGGCGGGCACCGCGGTGCGCGTCTGGCAGGAGGCGCCCGAAGGCACGCCCAAGCCCATGGCCGTGGAACTTTTCGCGCCCTTCATTTCGCCCTATGAGTTCTACGAGAACACCGGCATCCGCGTCTGGAAGAACGGACACGGCCATACCGGCGTGTCGGGGTCGATCCACTCCAACTATTCGCACATTCCCGGCTATTGGGATTCGATGGTCGCCGCCTACGGCGAAGAGCGCGCACAACAGATCCTGGGCGAAACGCGGCACAACACCATTTTGTTCCCGCACATTATGGTCAAGGGCCCCATCCAGATCCTGCGCATCTTCAGGCCGCTGGCGGCCGACCGCACGCTGGTGGAATCGTGGACCTTCCGTCTGGTGGGCGCTCCCGACATGCTGCTCGAGCGCACCACCATGTATAACCGCCTCATCAACGCGCCGACCTCCATGGTCGGACACGACGACCTCGAAATGTACGAACGCGCCCAGCAGGGCCTCTCGCACGCGCGCACCCGCGATTGGGTCAACGTGGCTCGCCTGCTCGAACCCGGCGAGACCGGGCGCGAGAACGAAGTCGTCAACGGCACCAGCGAAGGGCAGATGCGCAACCAGTACCGCGCCTGGGCCCGCTATATGACGGAGGGCGCGAAATGAGCCGCACCGACCAACAACTCGTCGCCTTCGTCTATCGCGAAGCGCGTCTGATCGACGAGCAAAAATTCGACGATTGGCTCGATCTCTACAGCGATGACGCCTGGTACTGGATGCCGCTCACGCACGGCCAGCCCGACGCGCGCCTGCACACCTCGCTGATGCACGAGAACAAGCTGCTTTTGCGCGTGCGCGTCGAACGCCTGGCCGGGCAGCGCACGTTCTCGCAGCAGCCCAGGAGCCGCTGCCATCATCTGCTGCAGATGCCGTCCATCGAAACCGGCCACGCCGAGCACCGGCCCGAGCAAGGCTGCTATGTCACGCGCACGGCGTTCCATTACGTAGAGACGCGCGGCGACGAGCAGGTACTGTATGCCGGCTGGGCCACGCACCACCTGGCCGAGGAAGACGGCCAGCTGAAAATCCGCTTCAAACAGGTCGACCTGGTGAACTGCGAAGCGGCCTTCGGCAATATCCAGCTTTTGATGTAAGACGGTATCCAAGGGAATGTCTGTGAGCGCCAAAACGGTTTACGAGGTTTTTTGCGGCACCGCTGCCAAGTGGGGCAAGAATCCTTTCCTGTGTGTCCTGCCCGAAACCGCCGAGGCCTACGGCATCTTGGCCGGCGAACTGAGCTACGCCGACGCGCTGGTTCGCATCGATCGCCTGCGCCAGGCCTACGCCGCCGCGGGCTACGGCCACGGCCATCGCGTAGGCCTGCTGCTGGAGAATCGCCCGGCCTTTTTCCTGCACTGGTTCGCGCTGAACGCGCTGGGCGTGTCCGTCGTGCCCATCAATGCCGATCTGCGCGCCGCCGAACTGGAATACCTGATCGGCCATTCCGAACTGATCCTGGCCGTAGCCCTGCCCGAGCGGCATGCCGGCCTGAAACAGGCCGCGCAGCGCGCCGGCCGGCCGCTGCAGGCCGTCGGCGCGGACGACGCGCCCCCGCCCGCGCTGACGCCCGCGCCGCTGGCCGGCCAGCCCCTAGGCACCGCCACCGAGTGCGGCCTGCTCTATACCTCGGGCACCACCGGCCGTCCCAAGGGCTGCATCCTCACCAACGAGTACTACCTGCAATGCGGCAACTGGTACGCCACGATCGGCGGCCTGTGCACATTGCGCGATGGCCAAGAGCGCATGATCACGCCCCTGCCCATGGTGCACATGAACGCCAAAGCCGTCTCGACCCTGGCCATGATCACCACCGGCGGCTGCCTCATCGTGCTCGACCGCTTCCATCCCAAGACCTGGTGGGACAGCGTGCGCCGCTCGCGCGCCACCGTGGTCCATTACCTGGGCGTAATGCCGGCCATTCTCATGAAGGCGGCCCCCAGCCCCGACGACCGCAGACACGAGGTGCGCTTCGGCTTTGGCGCCGGCGTCGAGCGCTCGCTGCATGCCGCCTTCGAAGAACGCTTCGGCTTTGCGCTGATCGAGGCCTGGGCCATGACCGAGACCGGCAACGGCGCAGTCATCGGCGCCACCCGGGAACCGCGCTTCGTGGGCAGCAGCAGCATCGGCACGCAGGAGCCCGATGTCGAGGTGCGCATCGTGGCCGAGGACGGCCAGGATGCCGCCGTCGGCGCACCCGGCGAACTGCTGGTGCGCCACGCGGGCGACAACCCGCGCTTCGGTTTCTTTGCCGGTTATCTCAAAGATCCGCAGGCCACCGACGAAGCCTGGGCGGGCGGCTGGTTCCACACCGGCGACCTGGTGCGCCGCGACGCCGACGGCATGATCCGCTTCGTCGACCGCAAGAAGAACGTCATCCGCCGCAGCGGCGAGAACATCTCGGCGGTGGAAGTGGAAACCCTCCTGCTCAACCACCCCCTGGTCAAGACCGTGGCGGTGGCCGCCGTGCCGGACGCCCTGCGCGGCGACGAGGTGCTGGCCTGCATCGTTCCCGAGTCCATGCCCGGCGATCTGACGGCGGCCGCGCGCGACCTGGTGCAATGGAGCCTGGGAGAACTGGCCTATTACAAAGTGCCCGGCTACGTGGTCTTCGTCGACGCCCTGCCGCTCACCACCACCAACAAAATCCAGCGCGGCGAGATGAAAAAGCTCGCGCCCACCTACCTGGGCCAGTCCAACTGCGTCGACACCACCGCGCTCAAGAAACGCCCCCACGCCGCATCCGATGGACTCGCTGCCCCCCAAGGGGACCTTTCCGCTTCGGCGCGGCCCGGCGGCGCAAAGCGCCAGGAAGGGGCGCACTAATGGCGCGCCAGAGCTATGACGGCGTTGTTGCGGCCCTGCCCGTTACCATCCCCTACCAGCGCTATTCGACGCACGCGGCCCACGGGTGGCTGGGCCGCGCTTTGGGCGCGCTGGTGCGCCAGTCCGGCCTGCCCAAGGACGCCGTCGACGGGGTCTGCGTATCGAGCTTCACCCTCGCCCCCGACACCGCCGTGGGCCTGATGCAGCATCTGGGCATGAGCCCGCGCTGGCTCGATCACATCCCCACCGGCGGCGCCAGCGGCGTGGTGGGCTTGCGCCGCGCGGCCCGCGCCGTGCAGGCGGGCGACGCCGACGTGGTCGCATGCATCGCGGGCGACACGAATCACGTCGACTCCTTCCGCAACACGGTCAGCCAGTTCTCGCGCTTCGCGCAGGACGGCGTGTATCCCTACGGCGCGGGCGGCCCCAACGCCAGCTTCGCGCTGCTCACGGCGCACTACATGCGCGCCTACGGCGCCACGCGCGAGGACTTCGGCAAGCTCTGCGTGGCCCAGCGCGAGAATGCAATGCGCTACCCGCACGCGCTCATGAAAAAGCCGCTGACGCTCGATCAATATCTGCAAGCACGCGTCATCACCGATCCCATTCACCTGTTCGACTGCGTGATGCCCTGCGCCGGCGCCGAGGGGTTCCTGGTCATGGAAGAAAGGCGCGCCCGGGACCTGGGCCTGCCCTATGCCCGCATCCTGGGCACCATCGAACGCCACAATGCCTGGCACGAAGACCCCATCCAGACGCGCGGCGGCTGGACCATGGATGTGGACGAGCTGTATGCCCAGGCCGGCGCCGCGCCCGCCGACATCGACTTCATGCAGGCCTACGACGACTACCCCGTCATCAACTTCATGCAGATCGAAGATCTCGGTTTATGCGCCAAGGGCGAGGCGCCCGACTACGTGCGCCGCAACACCTTCACCGTGGACGGCACTCTGCCCTTGAACACCAGCGGCGGCCAGCTATCGGTCGGCCAGGCCGGCGCCGCCGGCGGCTACCTGGGCATGGTCGAAGCGCTGCGCCAGCTCAGCAACACGGCGGGTGGAACACAAGTGGCCGGCGCCCGCATCGGCCTGGTGAGCGGCTTCGGCATGATCAACTACGACCGCGGGCTGTGCACCGCGGCGGCTATTCTGGGGATTGCAAAATGACGCAGGCCTTGCGCAATCCCCCCAAGAAAGACCCCGTCGCCCGCAGCCGCCAACCCACGCGCCCGCCGGGCGCGCGCAGCCGCAGCGCATTGGGCCTGACGGCCGCCGCGGCCGAGGGCCGCTTCGAATTGCAGCAATGCGCCGAGTGCGGCACCGTGCAGTATCCGCCGCGCGAAGTCTGCGTGCACTGCCTGTCCGAGCACTTGCCCTGGAAGCCCGTATCGCCCCTGGGCAGCCTGCTGGTGAGCACGACCCTGCATCACAGCAACGACCTGTATTTCCGCGAACGCCTGCCCTGGCGCGTCGGCACCGTGCGCATGCAGGCCGGCCCGTCCGTGGTGGCCCACGTGCACGGCGACCTGGCCGACGGCGACGACGTCCGGCTGGTCTTGAAACTGGACCGCGCCGGCCAGGCCGTCATGCTGGCCCTGCCAACCGAGAGCACCCCCAATATGGAAGACGACAAGATCCTGCGCGAAACCGCCTGCGACCCGAAGTTGCGCCGCGCGCTGGTCACCGACGGCAAGTCGGCCGTGGGCATGGCCGTGACGCAAGCCCTGCTCGATGCGGGCGCCACCGAAGTCATCCTGGGTGACCCCCAGCTCTGGCGCAAGGTGCCGGCCTTCGAGAAGCTGGCGGCCGACCCGCGCATCAAAGTGGTCCCGCTGGATGTCACCGACACCGACTCGCTCGAGCGCGCCGCCGGCGAGTACGGCGGCAAGGTCGAGATCCTGGTCAACACCGCCGACATGGAACGCGAGGGTGGCCTGCTGCACGCCCGGGACGTCAACACCGCGCGCAATCTGTTCGACATCAATGTGCTGGGCATGATGCGGCTGGCCCATGCCTTCGGCCCGGCCCTGTGCGCCCGCGCCGCCGACGGCACGCGCAACGCCGTGGCCTGGGTCAACGTGTTGTCCATCTATGCGCAGATGAACCTGCCGGCGCGCGCCGTCTGGTCGGCCTCCAAGGCGGCCGCGCTGTCGCTGGCGCAGGGGCTGCGCGCCGAGATGCGGCCTTCGGGCGTGCGCGTGCTCAATGTCTTTCCCGGCCCGCTCGACCACGAGTGGGAGCAACTGACGCCGCCGCCGCGCGTGGCGCCCAAGGCGGTGGCCCAGGCCATCGTCGGCGCGCTCAAGGACGGCCTGGAAGAAGTCTACGTGGGCGACGTGGCCAAGGAATTCCGCGAGCGCCTGGCCGAAAACCCCAAGGGACTCGAACGCGAACTGGGCGCCTGAGCCCACCCCTCACATAAGGAAGCGAGATGAAACGACCCCCACACTCACTATGCTCGTTGCCCCCCGAAGGGGCGCGTCAACTCCTTGCGAGCGGCCCGGCGGAGCTGACATGAGCGCACAAATCCTCGCCCAGTTCATGGGCGCGCTGGCCAACGGCGGGATACGCATCGTCGATCTCACCGAAACGCTGACGCCGGAATTTCCCACCATCGTGCTGCCGCCGGAATTCGGCCAGGCCTGGCCCTTTCGCATCGAAGAGATCTCGCGCTACGACGAGCGCGGGCCGGCTTGGTACTGGAACAACTTCTCGTGCTCGGAGCACACCGGCACGCACTTCGATGCGCCGGTGCACTGGGTTTCGGGCAAGGACCTGCCCGACAATACCGTCGACACCGTCCCGCTCTCGGCCTTCGTCGCCAGCGCCTGCGTGATCGACTGCTCCGGGCCCAGCTCCGGCGATCCCGACTTCCTGCTCACCATCGACTACGTCGAGCAATGGGAAGCCCGCCACGGCCGCATCCCGGCCGGCGCATGGGTATTCATGCGCACCGACTGGTCCAAGCGCGACAAGGCGGTGGACTACCTGAACATGCAGTCCGACGGCCAGCACACGCCCGGCCCGGACGCCCAGGTCGTGCCCTGGCTCATCAAGGAACGCGACGTGCACGGTTTCGGCACCGAATCGGTCGGCACCGACGCCGGCCAGGCCATGCACTTCGATCCGCCCTTTCCCTGCCACTACTTCATGCACGGCAACAGCCGCTACGGCCTGCAGTGCATGACCAACCTGGACCAGCTGCCACCCACCGGTGCGGTAATCTTCTCCGCGCCGCTGAAGATCCGGCATGGCTCGGGCAGCCCGCTGCGCGTGCTGGCCATGGTGCCGGGCAAGTCTTGAACCCGCTTTTCCTTTTCATCGCAGTATCCATTTCCCGCAGCATCACTTACCGATAAGACTGGAGGATTTGTCATGAAGTCCATGAAACTGACCCTGGCCGCCACGGCCGTCGCAGCTCTCTTCAGCCTGCCGGCCATGGCCCAGGTCAAGATCGGGGTGGTTACCTCGGCAACCGGCCCCACGGCGCTGGTCGGCATCCCGCAGAAGAACACCGTGCCGCTGCTGCCGACCAAGATCGGCGACCTGACGGTGCAATACATCTCGCTGGACGACGGCAGCGACACCACGGCCTCGGTCACCGACGTCAAGAAGCTGATTTCCGAAGATCATGTCGACGCCATCATCGGACCGTCGGGCTCGCCCAACGCCATGGCCGTGATTCCGTTCGTGGCCGAGGCCGGCGTGCCCCTGCTGGCCCCGGTGGGCACCGCCGCCGCGGTGCTGCCCATGACGCCGCAGAAGAAGTGGGTCTTCAAGACCACGCAGAACGACGGCCTCATCGCCCAGGCGCTGATCGACCAGATGAGCAAGAGCGGCATCAAGACGCTGGGCTTTATCGGTCTGTCCGATCCCTTCGGCGAGAACTGGTACAAGGTCACGAGCGAACTGGCCGCAAAGGCCGGCATCAAGATCGTCGCCAACGAACGCTTCTCCCGCGTCGACACCTCGGTCACCGGCCAGGCCTTGCACATCCTGGCCGCCAACCCGCAGGCCGTGCTGGTGGCCGCGCCGGGCGGCGCCAGCGTGCTGCCCGAGAAGACCCTGGTCGACCAGGGCTACAAGGGCCAGTTCTACCAGACCCATGGCGCCGCGCTCGATGCCTTCCTCAAACTGGGCGGCAAGGAAGTCAACGGCACCATCCTGGCCGCCAGCCTGATGCTGGTGCTGCCCGAGATTTCCGACAGCAACCCGTCCAAGGCCGTCGCCGAGAAATACGTCGACGCCTACAAGAAGCTCTACGGCCACGAACCGGCCACCTTCGGCGCCAACGTCTACGATGCCGGTCTGCTGCTCGAACACGCCATTCCCATCGCCGAAAAATCGGGCAAGCCCGGCACCAAGGCATTCCGCAGCGCGCTGCGCGACGCCCTGGAGCAGACCAAGGAGCTGGTCGGCACGCAGGGGGTCTACAACATGACGCCCGAAGACCACAGCGGTTTCGACAAGCGCGGGCGCGAACTGATCACGGTCAAGAACGGCCACTGGACGCTGCTCAAGTAAGACGACCTCCAGGTTCATACCTATGAATGCACAGATCGTTCTGCTACTCGCACAAGACGGCTTGACCAACGGCGCGATCTACGCGCTGTTGGCCTTGTCCATCTTGCTGGTGTTCACTGTCACGCGGGTGCTCTTCATCCCGCAGGGCGAATTCGCGGCCTACAGCGCGCTGACCATGGCGGCCATCCAGGCCGGCAAGCCGGCGGCGCTGGTGTGGCTGCTGATGGCCTTCGCCCTCTGCGAAGCGCTGGCCGATCTGTGGACGATATACAAGCGAGCCGGGCGCGTGCGCGTGTCCGTGCTCTGGCTGTGCAAGCTGGCCTATCCCTTCGCGCTGGCGGCGCTGTTCCATCTATTGCCGCTGGCCTCGCTGCCCATGGCGGTTCAGGCTCTGCTCACGCTGGCCCTGGTCGTGCCGATGGGGCCGCAGATTTACCGGCTGTTCTACCAGCCCATCGCCACCGCCTCGCCGCTGGTGCTGCTGATCGTTTCCATCGCCCTGCACCTGGCGCTGCAAGGCCTGGGCCTGCTGGCCTTCGGCGCCGACGGCGGCCGCACCACGCCCTTCGTCGACGCCACGCTCTCGCTGGGCAGCACCTTGCGCATCAACGGCCAGGCCGCGTGCGTCGTGCTGGTGTCCATCCTGCTGATCGTCGCGCTCTATCTGTTCTTCGGCCGCACCATGTACGGCAAGGCCCTGCGCGCCGTGGCCTACAACCGGGTCGGCGCCCGGCTCATGGGCATTTCGCCCACGTTCGCCGGCAAGATCACCTTCTTCTTCGCGGCCCTGGTCGGGGCCGTCTCGGGGCTGCTCATCGCCCCCATCACCACCTTGTATTTCGACTCGGGCTTCCTGCTGGGCCTGAAGGGTTTCGTCGGCGCCATCATCGGCGGCCTGGTCAGCTATCCGGCCGCCGCGGCCGGCTCGTTGCTGGTCGGCCTGATCGAATCGTTTTCCTCGTTCTACGCCAGCGCGTACAAGGGCGTCATCGTCTTCACCCTGATCATCCCCGTGCTGCTCTGGCGCTCGCTCAAGAGCCGGCACGTCGAGGAAGAGGAGGAGCAAGCATGAACGCGCCGCCCCCCCTCAAGCACACGCTCCCCGCCCGGGGAGAAGACGCGCGGCGCCAGGCAGGACACCTGTCCGACACGAGGCTGCGTCCGCGCCATCTGGTCTCGATCTTCATCGTCCTGCTGGCGCTGGCCCCGCTGTTCCTGCCGCCTTTCTACGTCACCCTGCTCGACTACATCGGGCTGTCCGCGCTGACCGCCGTCGGCCTGGTTCTGCTCACCGGCGTCGGCGGCCTGACCTCCTTTGGCCAGGCGGCTTTCGTCGGGCTGGGCGCCTACACCAGCGCCGTACTCTGCCTGAACGCGTCCCGCCTGCCCCATGCCCTGGCCTGGTTGGGCACGCCCTGGATCGGACTGCTGGCCGGACTGCTGATCACGCTGGCCGTGGCCTATGTGCTGGGCGCCATCACCCTCAAGCTTTCCGGGCATTTCCTGCCACTGGGCACGCTGGCCTGGGGCCTGAGCCTGTTCTATCTCTTTAGCACGGTCGACGGGCTGGGCGGCTACACCGGCCTGAGCGACATTCCGCCGATTTCGGTCTTCGGCCTGCAGCTCATGCACGGCAACCAGATCTACTACCTGATCTGGGTCTTCCTGTTGCTGGGCGTCTGGACCACGCAGAACCTGCTGGACTCGCGCATGGGCCGCGCCATCCGCGCCCTGCGCGGCGGCCGCGTCATGGCCGAGTCCATGGGCGTGGATACGGCCCAGGCGCGCATGATCATCTTCATCATCGCCGCGCTGCAGGCCTGCGCGGCGGGTTGGCTGTACGCGCATTTCCAGCGCTTCATCAACCCCAACCCCTTCAGCGTCGAACAGGGCATCGAGTACCTGTTCATGGCGGTGATCGGCGGCATAGGCTACGTATGGGGCGCGGTGATCGGCGCCGGCATTTTCACCGTGCTGAACCAGTGGCTGCAGGACCTGCTGCCGCGCCTCTTGGGCCATACCGGCAATTTCGAGACCATCGTCTTCGGCTTCGGCATGGTGCTGCTGCTGCACCGCGCGCGCGTCGGCCTGTGGCCCACCCTGTCGCGGCGCGTACCGGTGCGCGCCGCGCAGCGCCGCATCGACGCCACGGCCGAGCCGCTGCCCCGCCAGCCCATGCCGGCGCGCGGCGAGGTGGTGCTGCAGGCGCGCGAGATCACCCGCCGCTTCGGCGGCCTGGTGGCCAACGACCAGATGTCGCTGGACATCCGCGCCGGCGAGATCCTGGCGCTGATCGGCCCGAACGGCGCCGGCAAGAGCACCATGTTCAATCAGATCTCCGGCGTGGATACGCCCACCTCGGGCCGCGTCACGCTGCGCGGCCGGGACGTCACCGGCCTCGGCGCGCGCGCCGTCGCCAGGCTGGGCCTGTCGCGCACCTTCCAGCACGTGCGCCTGCTGGGCCGCATGAGCGTGCTGGAAAACGTGGCCATCGGCGCGCACCTGCGCGGCACCAGCGGCATCCTGCGCTCGGCCTGGCGCCGCGACCGCGCCGAGGAAGCGCGCCTGCTGGCCGAGGCGGCCCGCCAGATCGAACGCGTGGGCCTGGGCCCGCACATGCACACGCCCGCCGGCGCGCTGGCCCTGGGACAGCAACGCATTCTGGAAGTCGCGCGCGCCCTGGCCGCCGACCCCTTCGTGCTGCTGCTCGACGAACCCGCCGCCGGCCTGCGCCACCAGGAAAAGCAGGAACTGGCCCAGCTGCTGTCGCGCCTGGGTTCCGAAGGCATGGCCGTGCTGCTGGTCGAACACGATATGGACTTCGTCATGAATCTGGTCGACCGCGTCGTGGTGATGGACTTCGGCCAGAAGATCGCCGAAGGCCTGCCGGCCGACATCCAGACCAACCCGGCCGTGCTCGAGGCCTATCTGGGCGGGATCGACGATGACGCGTCCGCCGAGCCGCCTCGAGGACGCATTCCTCCTCGGGGGGACGGCGCGTAGCGCCAAGGGGGCAATATGAACAAATTGCTGGAAATCCGCGGCCTGCAGGTCGCCTACGGCAAGGTGACCGCGGTCGCAGGCGTCAATCTCGATGTGGCTCCGGGCCAGATCGTCACCGTCATCGGCCCCAACGGCGCCGGCAAGACCACGCTGCTCTCGGCCATCATGGGCGTGCTGCCTTCGCGCGGCGCCATCCATTTCTGCGGCCAGGCCCGCGAACAGGCGCAGATCGAGGAAATGGTCGCTGCCGGCATGGGCCTGGTTCCGGAAAAGCGTGAGCTGTTCGCCGAGATGAGCGTGGAAGACAACCTGGTGCTCGGCGGCTTTCACCGCTATCGCAAAGGCGAGCGCGACCAGTCCGAATCCCTGCGCGAAGTCTACGATCTCTTTCCCCGCCTGAAGGAGCGCCGCGCCCAGTTGTCCGGCACGCTGTCGGGCGGCGAGCGCCAGATGCTGGCCGTGGGCCGCGCGCTCATGGCCAAGCCCAAGCTGCTGATGCTCGACGAACCCAGCCTGGGCCTGGCCCCGCGCATCGTGCGCGAAGTGCTGCGCATCGTGTCCGAACTGCGCAAGCTGGGCGTGTCCATCCTGCTGGTCGAGCAAAATGCCCGCGCGGCCCTGCAGGTGGCCGACTATGCCTATGTGCTGGAGACCGGTGCCGTCACGCTCGAGGGTCCGGCCGCCGAACTGGCCAAGGACCCGCGCGTGATCGAGGTCTACCTGGGCATGGGAGGCCATTGAAAATGACGGAGTCGATATGCGCATCGGCATAGCCGGCGCCGGCGCCATCGGCGGGGTGCTGGCCGCGCGCCTGGCCCATGCCGGCCAGGATGTCAGCGTGCTGGCGCGCGGCGCCACCCTGGCCGCGCTGCGCGAGAAGGGCCTGACCTTGCACGACCTCTGCGGTCAGGCGCACGTGCGCGTGCCGGCCAGCGACAAGGCCGAATTCGGCCTGCAGGACGTGCTTTTTCTCTGCACCAAGACCCACCAGCTGGCCGAGGTGCTGGCGCTGTGCGCGCCGATGATCGGCCCCGATACCGTCATCGTGCCCACCATCAACGGCATACCCTGGTGGTACTTCCACGCCGAAGGCGGCCCGCACGCGGGCAAGCACGTCCAGGCCGTGGACCCGGGCGGGGCGCTGCTGGCCGTGACCCCGCTGGCGCGGCTCGTGGGCTGCGTGGTTTACATGACGGCCGAGACCACCGGGCCGGGCGCGGTCGTCTCGAACAGCCCGCACAAGCTGATCCTGGGCGAACCGGGCGGCCCGGCGACCGATCGCGTGCGCCGGCTGTGCGACACATTGAGCGCGGCGGGCATCGCCGCCCAAGCCAGCGACCGCATCCGCGACAACGTCTGGTCCAAGGTCGCCGCCAACCTCAGCTCCAACCCCGTGTCCGTCGCCGCCGGCGGCGCCACGCTGGGTCAGATCTACAGCCCCGGCCCGCTGCGCCCGGTCGCGGCAAGCATCATCGACGAAACCATCGCCGTGGCCCAGGCCTACGGCGCGCAGCTCACCGAAACCCGGCTCGCCATGCTCGACCGCGCCGCCAAGCTGGGTTCGTTTCGCACCTCGATGCTGCAGGACTTCCAGGCGGGCCGCCCGCTGGAACTGGCCGCCATCGGCGATGCCGTGCTGGAGCTGGCCGAGCGCTACGCTATTTCCATGCCCGTGACCCGCGCGGTGCTGTCGATCACGCGTTTCCGCGACGAGCGCCGCTCCGGCTATTGAACCCAGCCTCCATGACCCACCCTCCAGCGGCCTCTGCCTCGATCCAGACCCCCACCCAGGAGAACACCTTGCACGCCGACAACTCCGCCCATATCAAGCCGGCCCACATCCCTGACGAGGAATGGCGGCTGCGCGTACAGCTGGCCGACTTCTACCATCTGGTCGACTACCTGGGCTGGACCGAAATGATCTTCAACCACATTTCGGCCCGCCTGCCCGGTCCGGCCAACCACTACCTGGTCAACCCCTTCGGCCTGAACTATTACGAAGTCACGCCCGATAACCTGCTCAAAGTCGACCTGGACGGCAATCTGATCGACCCCTCGCCCTACCCCGCCAACCCGGCCGGCTTCGCCCTGCACAGCGCCATCCACGGCGCGCGGCCCGACGTGCACTGTATCGTCCACACCCACACCAATCCCGTCTCGGCCATCACCCTCAAGCAGGACGGCTTTCACCACGACGACTTCTACGGCGCGCAGCTGTTCGGCCGCGTGGGCTATCACGACTTCGAAGGCATCACCCTGTTCGCCGACGAGAAGGCGCGCATGCTCGCCAGCCTGGGCGACAAGCACGTGCTGGCCCTGCGCAACCACGGCATCGCGGTGTGCGAGAAAGACATTCCCAGCACCTTCATGCTGCTGTGGACGGTGCAGCGCGCGGCCGAGATCCAGTATCACGCGGGCTGCCTGCCGGGCTCGAACATCGCCCTGGACGACGGCATCAAGAGCCGCTGCTCGGGACTGGCCGCGGGCCTGATCCAGGACGATGCCTTCGCCATCAAGCTTTTCGATGCGACCGTGCGCAAGATGCGGCGGGCCAAGCAATTGGGGATCTGCGTCTAACTCGGGCGCCGAGGCGGCCACCTGACCGCAGGGCCGGAAATGGATCGCCCGGCCGATGCGATACAAGCACTGATGCGCTGAACAGCCGCTAGCCAGTTCGCAACCGCGCCTTCGGCCGCCCGCCTGCGACACATGACCCTGCATCCCGACCTCCGCCTCGCCCTTCCCGATCAGGCCGATCCGGGAAGCGCCTGGCTGCGGGGGAAACTGACGCAAATCGCAGTGGCTTGTCAGGAATAACCATGGCGATCGAACTAAGATAAGTAGTCAGGCAAAAAACAGCGCCAATAAATTCCCTCCAAATCCGGCTGACCGTGCAGATTTTCCGTCCACCTTGCACCAGAACTTACACGGAGACAAACGATGACACGCGTTCGCGTTCAGAGCTTGACTATCTCGCTGGACGGATACGGAGCAGGCCCGGATCAAGACCTCGACAATCCGCTCGGCATAGGCGGGACGGAACTGCACCAGTGGCTGTTCCCGACACGCATGTTTCAGAAAACCTTGTTCGGCAAGGACGGCGGCACGACGTTCCACTTCGTGACAGGAGGCCTGCGCGAAGCGCTCGACCGCACACGCGAGGCCGCTGCCGGAAAGGACGCGCGGATCGGCGGCGGGCCAGACACAATCCGACAGTATCTTCGCGAGGGCCTGATCGACGAACGGCACTTTGCCATCTCCCCGATCCTGCTGGGCCAGGGAGAGCCGCTGTTCGCGGGCGTCGACTTGCGGGCGCGGGGATACGGATGCGTTGAATTCGTCGCGTCGGAGAAGGCCACGCATGTCGTGCTGCGGCGCCAAGCGCGCGCTGACGCAGCGTGACATCGCGATTTCTGACGCTGGCGCGTCCTTCTGGCTTGACCCGACTCGAGAGAGTTCGGGAAAGCGTGAGGGATCGGGCCGGAACGCGTGAAACCGGGGCATTCATCTGCGCCCTGGTCACACACTCGAATTTCGCCGATGCTGGGCTGATGAAGGCGAAGCGTCTGTTCACTGCCGTTGATAGCAAGCTTCGAGCGTGCGATCTTACGCAGTTGCACCTGCAGGATGCCCGCCCAGTAAGCCGCGCGACCTGCAGGGCTACCCGAGCCATCACGCTACGACGACCTGGAAAGACGGCCCAAGGAACGGACAAATGGCCATGCTTGTGCGCGATAGCTCGATAAAATGTCAACGGGCAGCAATCATCATCCTTGCCTTGTGCGCGAATTTGGCCGCGCCGCACACGTCTGCCGCGAGCGCGCAAGGATGTCAGCGGCTTGCCAAAAATACCGGAGGTCCAGACGGCAACTTCAGGCCGCCGCTTTCTGCCACGGTCACCGGTTCGGGGCGTGCCTATTTCTATTCGGCTCCCGCCTCCCGATGTATTTCTAAGCATACGTTTCTCATCCCCGGCGACACGGTCACCGTCTACAAACCCTACAAAAAGTGGTATCAGGTGATGTACGTGAACGGCAAGAGCGGCGAGGATTTTGAAGCCTGGCTGGAAGAAGGGCGTCTGCGCCTGGGCGGCCCTCTTGGCGGCGACTAGCGCCTGCCACACCACGAAAGAGAACTCAGTATGTCGTCTCGCACGGGAGGTTTATGAATACTGCGGGAATGTTGCTGGGCGGGATGTGTGCCGCGCTGCTGGCAGGCGCCGCATACGCGGGCAGTCCAACGCAGAAGGATCAACTCCGCTGCGGCTGGTGGGACAACCCGACGCCCCAGAATGTCTCGTTATTCGACCGTGACGGCCAGTGGCTTGTCAGCGTCCAGGGCGGTCATCAGGCCGAGGGCGACTGGCCCGATTTCAAGGACTCACAATGGGTCAACACCAACGGGCACTACGGATACGGCTGTGCCTGCCTGAACGTGGCGGTCGACCTGCGCAGCCATGAGGTCGTGCGCATTCGTGCGGCCCATGCTCGCCCGCTCAGCGTGTGCCGCCGGGATCCGGCGCTCAAAGGTGTGAGGCCCTGACGGGCTTGAACTTGGTTTTCCGCCCCTCAGCTTGAAAACACAGACCCCGCCAGACATTTCCCTATCGGAACTTCAGCCTTTCCCAAATAGCGCCTTGCTCGCATACCGGAATCGCTACATTGGCAGCCACCCGATAAGGCACAGGCCGCCACGCAATCCGAAGACGCCCCTGTCCACATCGGCCTACGACGCCGGTATCGGCGCCCCGGACCGAACGCTCTACAGAAGCGCGGTCATGCGACAAGGAGACAAGCATGCAGCCCCCCATGACAGCGGACAACGCGCCGACTGCCGCAACGCAAACCGTTCAAGACACCCGCGCCGCCATTGCGCTCTCGGCGCGGATGGACCGCCTGCCCATCACGCGAAATTTGTGGATGCTGGTGTTGCTGATCTCGCTGGGCGGCTTCTTCGAGATCTACGACCTGATCTTCATGGGCTATATCGCCCCCGGCATGGAAAAGAGCGGCCTGCTCAGGGCCACGACCGATGCGTTCTTCGGCCTGCATGGCATGGCCGGGTTCATTGCCGCCACGTTCGCGGGGCTTTTCGTCGGCACGTTCGCGCTGGGCTGGTTGCCCGACCGCTATGGGCGCCGCACCGTGTTCACGGTGTCGCTGCTGTGGTACTCGATCAGTTCCGCCATCATGGCCTGCCAACACAGTCCGGAAGGCTTGCTGGTCTGGCGCTTCATCACCGGCATCGGCGTGGGTATCGAGATCGTGACCATCGACAGCTACGTCACCGAACTGGTGCCGCAGCACATGCGCGGCCGCGCCATGGCGTTCAACCAGATGGTGATGTTCGCCGCGGCGCCGGCCGCCGCCATCCTGTCGTACTGGCTCGTGCCGACGATCTTGCTGGGATTCGAAGGCTGGCGCTGGGTGGTGCTGCTGGGCTCGGCCGGCGCGGTGCTGGTGTGGTTCATCCGCCTTGCCGGACCGGAAAGTCCGCGCTGGCTGGCCCTGCACGGCCGCACCGAGCAGGCGGACGCCATCGTCGGCCAGATGGAAGCGGCCGCCGAGCGCGAATCCGGCAAGGCTTTGCCGCCGCCGCAGGCTGTCGCACAGCCGCCGCACCGCCGTGCATCGCTGGCGCAGCTGTGGCAGCCGCCCTACCGTTCGCGTCTGGTCATGCTGATCGTATTCAACTTCTTCCAGGCCATCGGCTACTACGGATTTGCCAGCTGGGTGCCGACCCTGCTCATCGGCCACGGCATCGCCGTTACCAAGAGCCTGCTGTACGCCTTCATCATTGCCATTGCGCTGCCCGTGGGGCCGCTGCTGGCCATGGCCTATGCGGACCGCATTCAGCGCAAGTGGCTGATCGTCGGCGCGGCGTTTGCGGTCATCGTGTTTGGCGTGGCGTTCGGGCAATTGCAGAGTCCGCTCGCGCTGACCGTGCTGGGCGTGCTGATCAGCCTGGCGGGGCAAACCATCTCGGTCTGCTATCACGCCTATCAGGCCGAGCTCTTCCCCACCTTCGTGCGCTGTCGCGCCAACGGCATCGTGTATTCGGCCAGCCGCATCGGCGCCATGTTCTCGGGTTTCCTGATCGCCTTCCTGCTGCGCCACTTCGGCGT
Source organism: Bordetella sp. FB-8 (assembly GCF_000382185.1). Taxonomy (NCBI): domain Bacteria; kingdom Pseudomonadati; phylum Pseudomonadota; class Betaproteobacteria; order Burkholderiales; family Alcaligenaceae; genus Bordetella; species Bordetella sp. FB-8. The sequence continues at coordinate 447,364 of NZ_KB907784.1, forward strand.
ACCGGGCGTGTTTGCCGGAATCACCGTGTGCATGCTCGTGGTGATGCTGGCGATCGGCGGCTTCGGTCCCAGGAGCAACGGCTTGCGGCTGGAAGAACTGTCGCGCTAGCCGCGCCCCGGGCCCTACCGCATTAGCGGCGCGCAAGAGGACTGCGCGCCGCCTTCTTTCTCTTGGCCGGGCTTGCCTGCCTGGCGGCGGCGGCCTTGGTTTCGCACGCAGCCAGGTGCTCGACAAACAGCCGCGCGGCCGGCGACAGCGATCCCGGGTCGCGAAAGCACACCGCAAAGCGGCGCCGCGCCCATTCGTCGCTCAAGGGCACCACCCGTAGACCGAAGGCCGGGACGAAGGGCTCGGCAACCTCGCCCGGCACGATAGCCAGGCCCAGTCCGGCCCGCACGCAGCGCAAGGACGCATCGAAGGTCGATACCACGGCGCGGTATTTGATCGCCCGGCCGAGGATCGCGGCATGGCGCGCGAGCATGGTGTGCACGGCCGTCTGCGCCGGCAGGCCGACATGGTCGAACTCAAGCGTGTCGTCGAAGCGGCAATGCCTGCGCGCCGCCAGGGGATGCGCCGCGTGCACGGCCACGGCCAGGTGGTCGGTGCGGTAGGACCGGGTTTCGAACCCCTCCAGGTCGGCCGCGTCCCAGCACACGCCCAGCGGCGCGGACCCTTCGCGCAGCGCGCGCACGATATCGCTGCTCAGGCTCTCCTCCACCGTCACGCGGATGTCGCGGCTTTGCGGGCGGCTCAGAAACGACGCGATATCGTCGGGCAGGAACTCGGCCATCGACGATACGGTTGCCAGCACTCGGACCTGGCCACGGATGCCGTCGCCGTAATCGGCCATGTCGCGCGCCACGCGGTCGGCCGCGGCCAGCATGGCGCGGGCGTGGGCCAGCACGATTTCGCCGGCCGGCGTGGGAATGGCGCCGCGGCGCCCGCGTTCGAGCAGGACCGCCCCGACGGTGTCTTCCAGCTGTGCCAGCCGCTTGCTGATGGCCGAGGCGACGATGTTTTCCTGCTCGCCGGCGCGCGCCATATTGCGCGTTTCGCAGACGGCGGCGAATAGACGCAAGGTAGTGAGGTCCAGGTCGCGCATGGGAAAGGCTCCACAAGACGTTCCCATTTGGAACGAATAGGAGGAAATTCTAGCTTTCCCAGATATATCCGGAAATTCTGGAATGCCCGCGCACCGCCCGCCAGGCTTTCCCATCCGGAACCAAACCGTGCGCATTTGATCGCTGTTGCCTCAACCGAGAACGGCATACAGTCAGGGCATCGCATGCCCCCTTCGACGCCGTATCCCTTATGAACGCCCCCTTTCCCAGCGCCGCCGTGATCCGCGAAGTCGGATTGCGCGACGGGCTGCAGAGCATTCAGACGATTCTTTCCACCGCGCGCAAGCGTGAATGGGTGCAGGCCGCGCACGCGGCCGGCCTGCGCGAGATCGAAGTCGGCTCGTTCGTGCCCGCGCGCCTGCTGCCGCAACTGGCGGACACCGCCGAGATCGCCGCTTACGCGCGCACGCTGCCCGGCCTGTTCGTGTCGGCGCTGGTGCCGAATCTGCGCGGTGCGCAGGACGCCATCGCCTGCGGCGTGGACCTGATGATCGTGCCCCTGTCGGCCAGCCGCGCCCACAGCCTGGCCAACCTGCGCAAGGCGCCCGACGACGTGGTCGTCGAAGTGGCGCGCATCCGTGCAGCGCGCGACGCCGCCGGCGCGAAGACCTTGATCGAGGGCGGCGTCGGCACCGCGTTCGGATGCACGCTGCAGGGCGAGGTCGACCCGGACGAGGTACTGCGCCTGATGCAGGCCCTGCTCGATGCGGGCGCCGACCGCGTGAGCCTGGCCGACACGGTGGGCTATGCCGATCCGGCCGCCGTATCGCGCCTGTTCGAGCGCGCCGTCGACCTGGCCGGCGAGCGGTTCTGGTGCGGGCACTTTCACGACACGCGCGGCCTGGGGCTGGCCAATGTCCATGCCGCCCTGCAGGCCGGCGTGACGCGCTTTGACGCCTGCCTGGGCGGTATCGGCGGCTGCCCGCACGCGCCCGGCGCAAGCGGCAACCTCACCACGGAGGACCTGGCCTTCATGCTCGATCGCATGGGCATGGCCACGGGGCTGGACATCGGCGGCCTGCTCGCCCTGCGCGAACGCCTGGCCGGCTGGCTGAGCGGCGAGACGCTGCGCGGCACGCTGTGGCGCGCCGGCCTGCCCCGGACCTTGCACCCGGCTCCTCACCGAACCACTTCCACGATCTGAGCACTATGCATCACGACAATTCACCGCTGCCGCTGGATGGCATCCGCGTACTCGAATTCACGCACATGGTCATGGGCCCGACCTGCGGAATGATCCTGGCCGACCTGGGCGCGGAGGTCATCAAGATCGAGCCGCCCGGCGGAGACAAGACGCGCAACCTGCCCGGACTGGGCATCGGCTTCTTTCGCGCCTTCAACCGCAACAAGAAAAGCGTGGTGCTGGACATCACGACCGACGAGGGGCGCGCCACCGCGCGCGAACTTGCCGGCCAGTGCGACGTGGTAGTGGAGAACTTCCGCCCGGGGCTGATGCAAACGCTCGGGCTCGATTACGCGTCGCTGTCGGCCCATTATCCGCACCTGGTCTACGTGTCGCACAAGGGCTTCCTGCCAGGGCCCTATGCGCATCGCCTGGCGCTGGACGAAGTCGTGCAGATGATGGGTGGGCTGTCGTATATGACCGGACCCGCCGGGCGCCCGCTGCGCGCCGGCACCTCCGTCAACGACATCATGGGCGGCATGTTCGGCGCCCTCGGCGTGCTGGCTGCGCTGCGCGAACGCGACCGCACCGGCAAGGGCCAGGAGATACAGAGCGGATTGTTCGAGAATTGCGTGTTCCTGGCATCCCAGCATATGCAGCAGTACGCCATGACCGGCGTGGCACCGCCGCCCATGCCCTCGCGCGTATCGGCATGGAGCGTCTACGATGTCTTCACATTGGCCCATGGCGAGCAACTGTTCATCGGCGCGGTGAGCGACAAGCAGTTCACCACCCTGTGCCAGCTGCTGGATCACCCGGAACTACTCGACAATCCGCAATACGCCAGCAACGCGCTGCGCGTGGCGGTGCGGCCGCAGCTGCTGCGGGACCTGGGCGGCATCCTGGCCGGGCAGGAGGCCGCAACGCTCGCGCCCAGGCTGGAAGCGGCCGGCATACCCTACGCGCCCATCGTCCGCCCGGACCAATTGCTCGACGATCCGCACCTCAAGGCAAGCGGCGGCCTGGTGCCGATGCAGATGGACGACGGCTCCACGGGCCACACCGTGCTGCTGCCGCTGATGATGAGCGGCCAGCGGCCGGGCGTGCGCCGCCCGCTGCCCAAGGTCGGCGAGCACAACGACGAAATCCTCGCCGGGCTGGGCGCGCGAACCGCCTGAGGCATCGGGCGCAGGCGACAGGACCGGCCCCGGGCCGGCCAACAGCGCCCGAGGGCAGGACTGCCGGCGCGCGCCATGCTACCCTTGCCGGCAGGCGCGCTGGTGTTCTGCCCCATAATTTCACGGCCAAGTTGAAATTGACGGATTGGCCCGCAAGGCTGGGCGCGAACCACAGCGATAGCCCGAGCTATCGCGAGGATTCGCAACAACGCCTTGCGTGCGAAGACGCGATTTCATGGGCGCGAACTTATGGGACAGGACACTAGCCATCCGGCGGCAACTCGCCGCCCCGCGATACACGCAGGCCCGCCCTTCATCCGATGCCACAGATAGAGAACGCCATGGCAAAAAGCCCCGCCACCCGATACGGCTCGGTTGCCCAACTCTTGCATTGGTGCACGGCCATCCTCGTCCTCGTGGCGTTCATTTATGGGCCGGGAGGCCCCGAGCAGCGCGTCTACTCGTCCGCGCACGAGTTCGACCGCCGGCTGCACGAGACACTTGGCCTGTGCGTCTTCACGCTGACTCTGCTGCGCCTGCTGTGGCGGGCAATGACCCCGCGCCCCCAGGCGCCGCAGATCGCCCGCTGGATGGAGTTCATGGCAAAAGCCGTCCAATGGCTGCTCTATCTGCTGTTGCTCGCTCTTCCGCTGACCGCCATCACCGGAGCCTGGCTCGAAGGGCATCCTCTGACGCTGCTTGCCGGGACCGACGTCCAACCCTTGATCGGCGCTTCGCACGGCGCCGGTGCGGCGTTCGCCTCGATCCACACATTGCTGGGCGACACGATCCTGTGGATTGCGGGACTGCACGCGCTGGCCGCGCTTTTCCATCACTTCGTTCTCAAGGACGACGTGCTCACCACCATGCTGCCGCGCTGGTTTCCAACCGGACGCTCCAAAGCCGGCCGCTAGGGCAGCGCCCACCCGCCCGCGGCGCGCATCAGCGCCGAAGGCCGCGATCAAGCCGGTTTCCCCTAGCTCCTTAACATTTACCTGACATGGCGCGAGAAAGCCATCGACGAACTGCTTGCCAATCCTGCCGCTTTCGACGCATAGATAGAGTCGCTGCCCAAGAAGATGCAGGAATGGATGCAAGAAAGGCCCATCGATTTGGGTTCCCGCACGCAGCGCGAACCGCTGGAGCATTTGCTCCTTGAGCATTTCGATGCATGAAAAATTTGCGCTGCGCTCCCTGAATGAGCGCCATCCGCAGCCCTTCGGATTATCGTGATCGACACTTCCTTCTCCTGCCTGCCCCTGCTGCCCGCCTTGCTGGACAACCTGCAAAGCCTGGGCTTCGAACAGATGACGCCCATCCAGGCGCAAAGCCTGCCGCTCATCCTGGAGGGCCGCGACCTGATCGCGCAGGCCAAGACCGGCAGCGGCAAGACGGCGGCCTTCGGCCTGGGCGTGCTGCAAAAGCTGGACCTGGATCGCTTGTCCCCGCAAGCGCTGCTGCTCTGCCCCACCCGCGAACTGGCCGACCAGGTGGCCCAGGAACTGCGCCGGCTGGCCCGCCTGATTCCCAATGTCAAGGTGCTGACGCTATGCGGCGGCGCCGCCGCGCGCCCGCAGGCCGAATCGCTCGCCCGCGGCGCCCACCTGGTGGTGGGCACGCCCGGCCGCATCCAGGATCACCTGGCGCGCGGCAGCCTGGATCTGTCCGGCCTGAACACGCTGGTGCTGGACGAGGCCGACCGCATGGTGGACATGGGTTTCTACGACGACATCGCCGCCATCGCCTCGCATTGCCCGGCCAAGCGCCAGACCTTGCTGTTCTCGGCCACCTATCCCGACAACATCCGCAAGCTCAGCGCCCGCTTCCTGCGCAACCCGGCCGAGGTCAAGGTCCAGGCCCAGCACGAGGCCAGCCGCATCGAGCAGATCTTCTACGAAATCGGCGAAGACCAGCGACTGGACGCCGTGGTCGCGCTGCTGGCCCATTTCCGTCCGGCCTCCACGCTGGCGTTCTGCAATACCAAGATCCGCAGTCACGACCTGGTCGAGCGCCTGCAGGCCCAGGGTATCAGCGCCCAGGCGCTCAACGGCGACCTGGAGCAGCGCGAGCGCGACGAGATCCTGATCCAGTTCGCCAACCAGAGCTGCGCGGTGCTGGTGGCCACCGACGTGGCCGCCCGCGGACTGGACATTCAGAACCTGGGCGCCGTGATCAATGTGGACGTGACCCGCGACACCGAGGTCCACGTGCACCGCATCGGCCGCAGCGGCCGCGGCGAGCAGAAGGGGCTGGCGCTGAGCCTGTGTTCACCCGAGGAAATGCGCTGGGCCACCCTGATCGAGCAATACCAGGGCGCCCCGCTGAAATGGGCCGATCTCAAAGCGCTGCGGCCCACGTCCGACCGCCCGCTGCGCGCGCCCATGATCACCTTGTGCATCCAGGGCGGCAAGAAAGACAAGCTGCGTCCCGGCGATCTGCTGGGCGCGCTGACCGGCGATGGCGGCCTGGCTTTCGAGCAGGTCGGCAAGATCAACATCACCGAATTCAACGCTTATGTGGCGCTGGACCGCCAGATCGCCAAGCAGGCCTTTTCACGCCTGTCCAACAGCAATATCAAGGGGCGCCGCTTCCGCATGCGCTTTCTGGAAGAGTTCTGAGCGGCCCGCGTACCCGCGCGCGATACGTGCTGCCCAAACAGGGCGATCGCGATGATGTCGCCCCCTATCATCACGATCCCCAGAGCGCGCGAGGGTCCCGATCGCCTCATGCGCGATTAGAAAACCCATCCATAAATGAAACGGCTATTGCCCTGGCTCAATGCCCTGCGGGCCTTCGAGGCTGCCGGCCGGCACGGCAGTTTCAAGGACGCTGCGGCGGCGTTGCGCGTGACCAACAACGTGGTGAGTCCGCACGCGCGCCGGCTCGAAGCGTGGCAGGGCGCACCGTTGCTCTTAAGGCACAACCGCAGCGTGCTGCTGCCGCCGGCCGCGAGGGCCTGCGCGCAGGATAGGCGCCGCCGGGCCGCGGCCGCCTTGCGGCGCGGCCACCCTGCCGCGCATAATCGGATCAACTCCCCATCAACTACCCACCGGAGAAATCGTGAAGGAATCCCCGAGCACGCGCGAACACGCCATTGCGGCCGCATTCAATGCCTTTGATTCGGGCGGTTTCTACGCGGACCTGCGGCGGCGCGTCGCATTTCGCACCGAGAGCCAGAACGGGACGAATCCCGCGCTCGGCGCCTACCTGACCGACGAAGTCAGCGACACGCTCAAACATCTGGGCTTTACCGCGCGCGTGGTCGAAAACCCCGTGGCGGGCGGACCTCCGTTCCTGATCGCCGAGCGCCACGAAGCCGACGGACTGCCTACGGTGCTCACTTACGGCCACGGCGACGTGGTGCGCGGCTACGACGAGCAGTGGCGCGCGGGACTCAAGCCCTGGGAGATCGTGGTCGACCAGGACCGCTGGTACGGCCGCGGCACGGCGGACAACAAGGGCCAGCACTCGGTCAACTTCGCGGCGCTGGCGGCAGTGCTGCAGGCGCGCGCGGGCAAGCTCGGCTACAACGTGAAAGTAATCTTCGAGACCGGCGAGGAGATCGGCTCGCCCGGGCTGGACGAGGTCTGCGCCGCGCACAAGGATGTGCTCGCGGCCGACGTGTTCATCGCCTCGGACGGACCGCGCGTGTCGGCGGAACGCCCCACGCTGTTTCTCGGATCGCGCGGCGCGGTGCCGTTCGAGTTGACGGTGAACCTGCGCGAAGGCGGGCATCACTCGGGCAACTGGGGCGGCGTGCTGCGCAATCCGGCGGTCGTGCTCTCGCATGCCATCGCCAGTCTCCTCGATCGCAACGGACGCATCGAGGTCGAAGGCCTGCGCCCGCCGCCCATCAGCGCCGCCGTGCGCGAGGCGCTGGCCGACATCGAGCTCGGCCGCGACGAGAGCTCGCCCGACATCGACCCGACCTGGGGCGAACCGGGCCTCACGCCGACCGAGCGCGTGATCGGCTGGAACGCGCTCGAAGTGCTCGCGATGAAATCCGGCAACCCCGATGCCCCCGTCAACGCCATCCCGCCCTCAGCCAAGGCAAGCTGCCAACTGCGCTTTGTCGTCGGCACGGACTGGGAGAACATGCAGGCGCACCTGGAGCGCCACTTCGCGCGGCACGGCTTTGACGACGTGGCGGTCAAGGTCACGCGCGGCACGCCCGCCACGCGCCTGGACCTGGACGATCCCTGGGTGCAATGGGTGCTCGACTCGATGCGCGCCACGACGGGCAAGAAGCCCGCGCTGCTGCCCAACCTGGGCGGCACCGTGCCCAACGACGTCTTCGCCAAGACGCTGGGCCTGCCCACGCTCTGGCTGCCGCACTCCTACCCCGCCTGCAACCAGCATGCGCCCAACGAGCACGTACTCGCGCCGGTCATGCGCGAGGCGCTAGGCATCATGGCCGGCCTGTGGTGGGACCTGGGCGATCAAGGCGCGCTCATCGCCAACCGCCGCCGCCACTGAATCGGACATGCCCATGGCAAGCCGCTCGACACAAAGCCGTCGATCGTCCTTGCCACCATTGTGGCGGCCCGGCGCCTCACACCCGCATGACCAGTAATGTGTTCAAGACGCGCATCGCCTCCAGGTTCCGCGCGCTCCTGATCTGGCTGCACGACGGCATCCTGGTCGTCGTTTGCGGCGGAAAAGTCGAATATGCCAACCAGCAGCTATGCGCGCTGAATGCGATCGGCCACCCGGGAACAGTCGCAGTAGCTGTTCGGCGGCTATTCGATGGAAGGGCCGAGGCTGGCGTGCCCGCGCAGACCTTCCATGGCGGCGAGTGCGCGCGCGCGCGCGTCCCGATGGGACACCACCGGCAGCGGATAATCGCGACCCGGCTGCATCGACGCGGCAGCCAGCTGCGCCGGCTGAGCGAGCCACGGAGCGTGGATGGACGCGTCGGGCAAGCGCGCGATCTCGGGCACCCAGCGCCGCAGGTAGTCGCCCCGCGGATCAAACTTCTGGCTCTGCAGCACCGGATTGAAAATGCGGAAGTACGGCGCCGCGTCCGCGCCGCTGCCGGCCACCCACTGCCAGCTCGCGGGGTTGCTGGCCTCGTCCGCGTCCACCAGCGTGTCCCAGAACCAGGCCTCGCCCACGCGCCAGTCGATGAGCAGATGCTTGACGAGGAACGACGCCGCCACCATGCGCACCCGGTTGTGCATCCAGCCCGTATGCCATAGCTCGCGCATGCCCGCATCGACCAGCGGATAGCCGGTATGGCCGCGCTGCCACGCGCCTAGCGCCTGGGGATCGTCGCGCCAGGGCATGGCATCGAATTGCCGCCTGAAATTAACCTGGTGCAGCGCAGCGAAGTGGTAGAGCAGGTAGTACGAGAACTCGCGCCAGCCGATTTCATCGAGAAACTTGTCCAGATCGGCGCCCGCGATAGCGCCCGCATCCAGCTTGCCGCCACCGGCCGACGCCGCCGACAGCGCCGCGTACCAAACCTGCCGCACCGAAAGATTGCCAAAGCGCAGGTATGGGGACAGCCGGCTGGTCGCGCGCAGCGCGGGGATGTCGCGCTTGTCCGCATACCCGGCCAGCGTGTCCGCCAGGAACGCCTGCAACTGGCGCAGCCCCGCCGCTTCGCCGCATTGCCATGTTTCGCGCAGCCCGCCGGCCCAGTCGGGCGCGCGAGGCTGCAGCGCCAGCGAAGGCAGATCCGTCATAGATGAGGCCGCGCCCTGAGGCACGGCAAAGAAGTCGATGCGCTCGGGCGCGGGCCGCGGCGGCGCGGGCGCATACTCGCGGCGCGCTGCGCGCCAGTAGGCGCCAAATACCTGGAAGGGCTGCTCCTCGCGCGTCATCACCGTCCACGGCTCGCGCAGCAGATGCCCGTTGAAGGTCGACACCGCGATGCCGCGCGCTTTCAGCGCCGACTTGATGGCCGCGTCCGTCTCGCGCTGCGCCGGCGAATAACGGCGGTTCCAGCACACCGCGGCCGCGCCGATGTTCGTGGCGAATGCTTCGATCACCTCTCGCTCGGACCCCCGCAGCAGCACCAACTCTCCCCCCATCGCGGTCAACACCGCGTCGAGTTCGCGCAGCGATTCATGCAGCCACCAGCGCACGGCGGCGCCCGGCAGGCGGGTTCCCCGCGGCTGTGGATCGTGGACATACACGCACACCACAGGCAGGCCTGTGGCGACGGCGTGCTCGAGCGCGGGATGGTCGGTCAGGCGCTGATCGTCTCGAAACCACACGACGACAGGCGCGCACGAGCGCTGGGAAGAAGGCGACATGGGATGCATGGGGGGAACACAGCCAGAGCGTGACAGTTTACCTATATGCCCAAGGCGGCAACGGCGCCCGCATGGCTAAGCCATCTTCCAGGAGTAGGGCCGGACCCGTGCAAAAACAAAAAGCCCCGCTATGCGATGAGCGGGGCTTTTTGTCGGAGTGATCGAACCGCGATTACACGCGCTTGACCTTCTCCAGCATCTTGAAAACGCCCTTGGGCGATTTCACGAAAAGACGCTTGAACGCCTTGCCAAGGCAACGGCGCTCCAGGGTGTTGCGGCGTACGCGCTTACGTTCGGCCATGGCTGACTCCTGAAACTTGGGGTTTGGGGGTGTGGGATTACTGGCTTTGGGACAAACCGCGGGCAAAAAAGCCGCCAACGGCAAAATGGGGCAATCAAACATTCTAGCCCAAAACGCCCCTGGCCGGCAAATTAACCCTGGGCAACGGCTTTACCCGGCCGCCAGCGCCGCCTTCACCTGTTCCGGCGTAGGCAGGGGCGCGACCGCGCCATATCCCAGAGTGGACAGGCCCGCGGCCACGTTGGCGTAGCGCACGGCCGCCAGCCAGTCATCGCCCAGGCAGCGGCGCGCCAGCAGGCTGCCCGCGAAGCAGTCGCCCGCGCCGGTGGCGTCCACGGCCTGCACGGCCCGGCCCGGAACGAGGGTGCGCGAGACGCCGTCGTCCAGCACGGCGCCCTCCTTGCCCAGCTTGAGCGCCACCACGCCCCGCGCGCCGGCCCGGCGTATCCAGTCCAGCGTCTGGTACGGATCTTCGTGGCCGGTGACGTGGCGCATGTCGTCCATGCTGGGCAGGAACAGATCGGCCAGGCACAGCGCCTCGCGCAGGATGGCGCGGGCGCGGTCCAGGGGCCAGAGCCGCAGGCGCAGGTTGGAATCCAGGCTGACCTGGGTGCCGGCGGACCGGGCGCGCGCGATGGCGGCGAACACCGTGTCGCAGGCGCCGGCACTGATGGCCAGGCTGATGCCCGAGACATGCAGGAAGCGCGACTGCTCTACCAGGCCGTGCGCCAGCATGACCGGCTTCATGCGGGCCGCCGCCGAGTCGCCGCGCATATAGCTGAACACATGGCCCTCGGGGCCGTGCTGCACGAAATACAGACCGGTATAGGTATCGGGATCGACCACCACGCCGGAGGTATCGACGTTCTCGGCGCGCAACAGATCCACGATCTGCCGGCCGAAGGCATCGTCCCCCACGCGCGTCAGGTAGGCGCCGCGCGCGCCTTGGCGCACCGCCGCGATGACCGCGTTGCAGGTGTCGCCGCCAAAGCCTTGCAGGTACTGGGGCTGCCCCGGCAGAGTCTGGTTGAATTCGATCAGGGCCTCGCCCAGGCCTGCCACATCGAAGCGGGTGGCGGAATCAGCTGGTTTCATGGATTGCATGCGGTTCGTGGAAATCCGGAGCGTGCCGATCCGCCCCGGGACAGCCCGACATGATAAGCGCTGAGCCCCTGGCGGGGCATCCGCTATGCGGCGCCATCGGCCTCGATCAGGCGGCGGAGGGTCTTTTTCGAGAGCTTTCCGGTCGCCGTGTGCGGCAGTTCGTCCACGATCACCAGATCGTCCGGCACGCACCACTTCGAAGTCCTGCTCTCGTAATGGGCGCGCATGTCCTCGGGCGTGAAGCGCGCATTGGGCTTGAGAACCGCGACCAGCACCGGGCGCTCGCCCCAGCGCGCGTCGGCGCGGGCCACGATCGCCGCTTCCATGATGGCCGGATGGGCCATGGCGATATTCTCGAGCTCGATCGAGGAAATCCATTCGCCGCCGGATTTCACCATGTCCTTGGTACGGTCGACGATGCGGACAAAGCCGTCCGGGTCCATCGTGACCACGTCATCGGTGCTGAACCAGCCGGGATAGTCCGCGTGGGCGGCGCTTTGCGGCGCGTTGAAGTAGCCTTGCGCCACCCAGGGTCCGCGCACGAGCATGGCGCCAAAGCGCTTGCCGTCATGCGGCACTTCCCGGCCGTCCTGATCGACGATGCGAAACTCCATGCCGAACACCGGACGCCCCTGCTTGCACTGCAGCGCAAGGCGTTCTTCCGGCGGCAGCGCCAGGTGCTTGGACTTGAGCGCCGCAGCCAGGCCCACCGGACTCGTCTCCGTCATGCCCCAGGCATGCCGCACCTGGACGCCCTTGTCGTGAAAGCGGCGGAACATGACGGGCGCAGCCGCCGAACCGCCGATGGCCACGCGCTTGAGCGCCGAGAATCCGCACGCGTGGGCGTCCATCCAGTCGAGCAGCCCCAGCCATACGGTGGGAACCCCGGCGGTGAACGTCACGCCTTCGCTCTCGAACAGGGCATGCAGGCTGGCGCCGTCCAGGTGCGGGCCGGGCAGCACCAGCTTGGCGCCCACCATCGGAACGCTGAACGGCAGGCCCCAGGCATTGACGTGGAACATCGGCACGATGGGGCAGACGACGTCCTCGGCGGAAAGATCGAACACATCGGGCAGGGCGATGGACATGGCATGCAGCACGCTGGAGCGGTGGCTGTAGAGCACGCCCTTGGGTTCGCCCGTCGTGCCGGAGGTATAGCAAAGACCCGAGGCCGCGTTCTCGTCCAGGTGCGGCCAGTCGAAGGTGTCCGACTCGCCGGCGATCAGCGTTTCATAGCACAGCAGGCCGGGCAAGGCCTCGGACCTGGGCATATGCGCCGCGTCGGTCAGGGCCACCAGCGCCTTCAGGTCTTTGAGCTGCGCGGCCATCTCCTGCACGATGGGCAGAAAGGTCAGGTCAAAGCACAGCACGCTGTCGCCGGCATGCTTGACGATGTAGGCGATCTGCTCGCGGAACAGACGGGGATTGATGGTGTGGCAGACCAGGCCGCAGCCCGCCACGCCGAAATAGAGTTCGAGGTGCCGATAGCCGTTCCAGGCCAGCGTGCCGACCCGGTCGCCGCTTTTCAGGCCGAGCCGGGACAGCGCATTGGCGAGCTTGCGGCTGCGCGAGGCCATCTCGCCGTAGGTGTAGCGGTGCAGCCCCCCTTCCACGGTCGCGGACACGATTTCGCCGTCGCCGTGGCAGCCTGCGGCATGCCGCAGTATCGAGGACAGCAGCAGCGGCACATTCATCATGGTTGCGAGCATTGCTTGTCTCCTTCCTGGCTTTTTTGCCGTTATCAAATTATTTAAAAGCTTTTCCCCGATTTCTAAGCACGATACCCGACCCGGCGGACTGTCTGGCATCCGTCACAAATCTGGGATACTGTTTATATATACAGATATCCGACCGCCGAACCGCACCCGTTACGACCTGCCCATGAGCTCCGAAATCCGCATTGTTGGCGCCCGCCAGAACAATCTCAAGAACCTGGACCTGACCATCGCCACCGGCGAGCTGGTCGTCTTGACCGGCGTCTCCGGCTCGGGCAAGAGTTCGCTGGCCTTCGACACGCTCTACGCCGAAGGCCAGCGCCGCTACGTCGAGACCTTCTCGCCCTATGCGCGCCAGTTCCTGGACCGCATGGACAAGCCGCAGGTCGAGCGCATCGAAGGCATCCTGCCCGCCATCGCCATCGACCAGACCAATCCGGTGCGCAGCTCGCGCAGCACGGTCGGCACCATGACCGAACTCAACGACCACCTCAAGCTGCTGTACGCGCGCGGAGCCGTCCTGCACTGCCGCGGTTGCGGCCGGCCGGTGCGGCGCGACACGCCCGATACCATCCGCGCGTCCCTGGCGGAGCGGGCGCAAACGGCCGGGGATCCGCGCCTGGTCGTCACCTTCCCGCTGGGGGTGCCGGCCAATTTCACCGAAGACGAGGTGCGCGGTTTTCTCGACCAGCAGGGCTACACGCGCGTGCATGCCGAGGAAGCGCCGCGCGCGAACGCGGCATCCCATGGCGGCAAGGCGGCCAATAAACCGGCGGGCAAGGGCAAGGGCGGCAAGGCCGCCGCCCCCGCCGTCGACATGCAGCGCATCCTGCACGTGGTGCAGGACCGTTTCCGCTACGCGGGCACCGAGCGCGAACGCGTCATGGAAGCCCTGGACACCGCGCTGCGCATGGGCGCGGGCCATCTTTCCGTCTACGCGCTGGACGACGAGGGCAACAACGCCGCCGTCTGGAAATACAGCGACCGCCTGCACTGCGCCGACTGCGACATCGAATACAGCGATCCGCTGCCCAGCAGCTTCTCATTCAACTCGCCGCTGGGCGCCTGCGATGCCTGCCGCGGCTTCGGCCGCGTCATCGGCATCGACCTGGGCCTGGTCATCCCCGACGAGAACAAGACCCTGCTGGAAGGCGCCATCAAGCCCTGGCAAACGCCTTCGTTCAAGGAATGCCAGGCCGAGCTGCAAAAATACGCGCCCAAGGCCGGCATCCCCCTGTCGGTACCCTGGAAAGCCTTGAGCGAGGCGCAGCGCGCCTGGGTGCTGGGCGGCACGCCCGACTGGAAGGGCGGCAACCAGGCTTGGAAGACGCAGTGGTACGGCGTGGACCGATTCTTCGACTGGCTCGAAACCAAGGCCTACAAGATGCACGTGCGCGTGCTGCTGTCCAAGTACCGCAGCTATACGCCCTGCCCGGTGTGCAAGGGCGCGCGGCTCAAGCCCGATGCCCTGCTGTGGCGCCTGGGCAGCCGGGCCGATGCGGATCAGGTATTGGACGAGAGCGGCCGCTACCGCCGCTTCATGCCCGCCGGCGCGCAGTGGACGCGCGAACAGCTCGACACCATGCCCGGCCTGTCGATGCACGACATGATGCTGCTGCCCATCGAGCGCGTGAAGCGCTTCTTCGACGCGCTGCGCTTCGAGGGCGCGCTCGACGCGGCCGCCGACCTGCTGCTCACCGAGGTGCGCGCGCGCCTGAAATTCCTGTGCGACGTGGGGCTGGGCTATGTGACGCTGGACCGCCAGAGCCGCACCCTGTCCGGCGGCGAGGTCCAGCGCATCAACCTGACCACGGCGCTGGGCACGTCGCTGGTCAACACTCTGTTCGTGCTGGACGAGCCCTCCATCGGCCTGCATCCGCGCGATATGCATCGCGTGGTCGAAGTCATGCATCGCCTGCGCGATGCCGGCAACACGCTGGTGGTGGTCGAGCACGATCCGCAGGTCATGGTGGCGGCCGACCGCATCATCGATATCGGCCCCGGGCCGGGCGAGCGCGGCGGCCATATCGTGTTCGACGGCAGCCCCGAGCGACTGCGCGCCGCGCCCACGCTCACCGGCGACTACCTGGGCGGACGCAAGCGCGTCGAGGCCCCACGCCCCATGCAGGTCGCGGCCAACACGCCGCGCCTCATCCTCGAAGGCGCGCGCGCCCACAATCTGCGCAACGTCTCGATCGAACTGCCGCTGGGCCGGCTGGTGTGCGTCACCGGCGTGTCGGGATCGGGCAAATCCACGCTGGTGCAGGACGTGCTCTATCCGGCGCTGCTCAAGTACCAGGGCAAGCCCACCGAAGCTCCCGGCGAATACGACAAGCTGCTCGGCGCAGAGCAGTTGGCCGACGTGGTCATGGTCGACCAGACGCCCATCGGCAAGACGGCCCGCTCCAACCCAGCCAGCTACGTGGGCGCCTTCGATGCCATCCGCAAGCTCTATGCGCAGGCGCCGCTGGCGCGCGAGCGCGGCTACATGCCCGGCACCTTCAGCTTCAACAGCGGCGACGGCCGCTGCCCCACCTGCGGCGGCACGGGCTTCGAGCACGTCGAGATGCAGTTCCTGTCCGACGTCTACCTGCGCTGCCCCGACTGCGACGGCAAGCGCTTCCGGCCCGAAGTGCTGGAAGTGCGCATCGAGCACCTGGGCCGCAGCGCCTCGATCGACCAGGCGCTGGACATGACGGTGAGCGAGGCGCTCGAGTTCTTCAAGGGCCTGCGCGACGTGCAGACCGGCCTGGCGCCGCTGGCCGACGTGGGCCTGGAATACGTGCGCCTGGGCCAACCCGTGCCCACGCTGTCGGGGGGCGAAGCGCAGCGCCTGAAGCTCGCCGGCCACCTGGCCGAGGCCGCGCGCAGCGGCATCTCCAGCGCCCAGGTCGCCAAGAAGGGCAGCCTGTTCCTGTTCGACGAACCCACCACCGGCCTGCACTTCGACGACGTGGCGCGCCTGATGCGCGCCTTTCGCAAGCTGCTCGCGGCCGGCCACACGCTGCTGGTGATCGAGCACAACCTGGACGTGATCCGCGCGGCCGACTGGCTCATCGACCTGGGGCCGGAGGGCGGCGATGCGGGCGGCGAAATCGTGGGCGTGGGCACGCCGCAAGACCTCATGGCCAACACGCGTTCGCATACGGGCCAGGCCCTGCGCGACTACGAAAACGCCATCCTGCCGACCGAGGCCGTGGCGGCCGAACCTGCCGCGGCGAGCGTTCTCGCCGAGCCCGCCAAGGCATACGGCGAGCAGGCAGCCAGCACCGGCACGCCCCTGCAGTCGCTCATGCGCCGCAAGCGCAAAAGCGGCGCCCAGGCCATCGAGATCCTCAACGCGCGCGAGCACAACCTGAAAAACGTCAGCGTGGAAATCCCGCGCGACAAGTTCACGGTCATCACCGGCGTGTCGGGTTCGGGCAAATCCACCCTGGCTTTCGACATTCTCTTCAACGAAGGCCAGCGGCGCTATCTTGAATCGCTCAACGCCTACGCTCGCGCCATCGTGCAGCCGGCCGGCAAGCCCGACGTGGACGCCATCTTCGGCATTCCGCCCACGGTGGCCATCGAGCAGCGCACCAGCCGCGGCGGACGCAAGTCCACCGTGGCGACCATGACCGAGATCCACCACTTCCTGCGCCTGCTGTACATGAAGCTGGGCACGCAGTACTGCCCGGACGACCACGTGCCGGTCGAACCGCAGACGGCCGACCAGATCGTGGCGCGTCTGCTGCGCGAACACAAGGGCGTGCATATCGGCCTGCTTGCGCCGCTGGTCACCGCGCGCAAGGGCTACTACACCGACCTGGCCAAGTGGGCCGGCTCCAAGGGCCACACCCATCTGCGCGTCGACGGCGAGTTCATTGCCGTCGCGCCCTGGCCGCGCCTGGACCGCTACAAGGAACACACCATCGAGCTGCCCGTGGCCGACGTGGTGGTGGATCCGGCCAACGAGGCCGAGCTGCGCGCCGCCGTCAAGAACACCCTGGAGAACGGCCAGGGCGTGATGTCGGTAGTATGGCCGGTGGACAAGCTGCACCAGTCGCTGGCCTGCGACCTGCAGCAGATGCACTTCTCCACCAAGCGCGCCTGCCCCACCTGCGGCAAGAGCTTTCCCGAACCCGACCCGCGCCTGTTCTCCTACAACTCCAAGCACGGCTGGTGCACCGCCTGCTTTGGCACCGGCCTGCAGCTGCAAGGCTTCGATGCGGAGCAGACCGGCGAAGAGACCGCCTGGAACGCCTGGTACGAAGGCGAGACAAAGATCTGCGGCACATGCCACGGCCAGCGCCTGAACCCCATCGCGCTGGCCGTGAAGTGGCGCGACCGCTCCATCGCCGAGTTGGCAGCCCTGCCCGTCAGCGACGCGCACACCTTCTTCACCGGCCTGGTGACGCGCGGCCGCGAGGGCGAGATCGCGCGCGACATCCTGACCGAGATCCGCGGCCGCCTGAATTTCATGCAAGAAGTGGGCCTGGACTACCTGGCGCTGGACCGCGCCGCGCCCACGCTATCGGGCGGCGAAGCGCAGCGCATCCGCCTGGCCGCGCAACTGGGTTCCAACCTGCAAGGCGTCTGCTATGTGTTGGACGAACCCACCATCGGCCTGCACCCGCGCGACAACCGCATCCTGCTCGACGCCCTGGGCCGCCTGGAAGGCAATGGCAATACCCTGGTGGTGGTCGAGCATGACGAGGACACCATACGCCGCGCCTCGCATCTCATCGATATCGGCCCCGGCGCCGGCGTGCGCGGCGGGCGCGTGGTGGCGCAGGGATCGGTGCAGGATGTGATGGCCGCACCCGAGTCGATCACCGGCCGCTACCTGGCCCATCCCCTGCGGCACCCACTCAACGGCCGCCGTGCCGTCGAAAAAGACACGGCCATGATCGAAGTGCGCGGCGCGCGCCTGCACAATCTTCGCAGCGTGGACGCCGGCATCCCCGTGGGCCGCCTGACGGTGGTCACCGGCGTATCGGGCTCGGGCAAATCGACCCTGGCACGCGAAGTCCTGCTCGACAACCTGGTCCACGCCGTCGCGCAAAGAAATGGGACCCACAAGGCCCCCGAAGGGGAGCGCCCGCCCAAGGGCGGGGCGAGCGTGGCCAAGGCGCCGGCATGGAACGGCTGCGAAGCCATCGATGGCTGGGAGCAGTTCGACCGCGTGCTCGAAGTCGACCAGACCCCCATCGGCAAGACGCCGCGCTCCTGCCCCGCCACCTATGTCGGCTTCTGGGACGACGTGCGCAAGCTCTACGCCGACGCCCGTGAAGCCCGCATGCGCGGCTGGACCGCGGCGCGCTTCTCCTTCAACACCGGCGAAGGCCGCTGCCCCGTGTGCGAAGGCCAGGGCATGCGCACCATCGAGATGAGCTTTCTGCCCGACGTGAAAGTACCCTGCGACGGCTGCCACGGCGCGCGTTTCAACAGCGACACGCTCGGCGTGCGATTGCGCGACAAGAGCGCGGGCGACGTACTCGGCATGGAAGTGGACGACGCCATCGACTACTTCTCCGCGCATTCCCGGATTTTGCGGCCCCTGCAGCTGATGCAGGACGTGGGGCTGGGCTATCTCACGCTGGGCCAGCCCTCGCCCACCCTGTCGGGCGGCGAGGCGCAGCGCATCAAGCTGGTCACCGAGCTGGCCAAGGCGCGCATGACCGAGGGCGTCATCAAGACCGGCCGCGCCTCGCGCACGCCGCACACGCTCTATGTGCTGGACGAACCCACGGTAGGCCTGTCCATGGCCGACGTGGAAAAGCTCATCCACGTGCTGCACCGGCTGGTGGAAGCGGGCAACACCGTGGTCGTCATCGAGCACAACCTGGACGTCATTGCCGAAGCCGACTGGCTCATCGACATGGGCCCCGAGGGCGGCGACGGCGGCGGCCGGCGGGTGGCGCAAGGCGCTCCCGAAAGCGTGATGCAGGCCAAGGACTCTCATACAGGCCAGATACTGCGCGAGTTTCTGGCGGGAGCACGCTGAGGAACCGACGCATGCGCGGCATCGAAGCGGTCCAGGCCGATACGGCCTTCGCCTTCGGCCGACATACGCACGCGCAGTTCGGCGTGGGCCTGATCCATCGCGGCGCACAGAAATCGGCCAGCGCCCGGGTGCTGTCGCGGCCTGCCGTCCTGACGTGGATGCGCCGCAGCTCGCATGAAGGAGCTGGCCCAACCGGGCCGACCCCCTCGCGGGCGTAGCTCAGTCGGGTTGCATCTTGGCGGCCTTGACCACCTTGCTCAGGCGGGTGCGCTCGTCCTGCGTGAACTTGACGAACACGGGACGGGTCATCGTGCCCGGCGTGACGCTGTAGGGCTTGAGTGCGTCCAGGATCGCCGGCGACTGCGAGGCCTTGCGCACAGCGGCGTTCATCTTGTCCATGATCGCGGCCGGCGTGCCGGTGCGCGCGTACAGGCCTTCCCAGTGGCCGATGCGGATATTGGGAAAACCCAGCTCGGCCGTGGTCTTGATGTCGGGCGCGGCGTCCAGGTGATCCCAGGTCGTGGCCAGCGCCTTGAGCTTGCCCGCCTTGATCAGGGGCAGCGTGACCATGCTGGCCTCGGAGGTCATATCGGTCTGTCCGCCCACCACCGCCGCCACGTTCTCGGCGCCGCTCTTGTACGGGATCATCTGCATCTTCATGCCGGTTTCGATCTTGACCATGGCGCCCACGAAGTCGGGCGTGCTGCCCATGCCCGCGGTCGAGAAGTTGATCGAGCGGCCCGACTTCTTGGCGTTTTCGACGACTTCCTTGAGATTGTTGGCCGGGTTGGACGGGTTGGTGACGATGATCGACGGCACGATGCCCAGCATGGCGACCGGTTCGATCTGGTCGTCCTTGTAGGGCTGGTCGGAGCGGATCAGGGAATTGGTCACCGTGCCATTGGAAGCGGCCAGGAAGACGTAGCCGTCGGGCCTGGAGCGGGCCACGTAGGCCGCGCCAACGATACCTCCGGCGCCGGGCCGGTTCTCGACGATGACATTGGCCTTGAGGTCCTGGCCGATTTCCTTGGCGTACAGGCGCGCGATCAGATCATTGGCGCCGCCCGGCGCGAAGGGCACGACGATGGTGATGGGCTTGTCGATGGGCCAGCCCTCGGCGGCCTGGGCGGCGGCCGAGAACGCCGTGGCGGCGGAAAGCGCGAGCGCGAGCATGAGTTTTCTTTGCATGGATGTCTCTCCTTGTCAGTTCAAGCGTGCCGCGCATTGTTGCAGCGGCTGCGCTAGTGTAGCGGCCCCGCCGCGGGCTAATCGGCGAAGGCCTGGACCACGCGCTGGCGCAGCCACTGGTTGGCCGCCTCGCGATGGTTGCGGGCATGCCAGAACACATTGATGACCGACTCCGGAATCTTCACCGGACAAGCCGCGGTCGCCAGCCCGAACGGCTCGCAGGCCAGGTCGGCGAAGCGGCGCGGCACGACGGCGATCATGCGGGTGGCCTGCAGCAGCGGACCGAGCGCCATGAAGTGCGGCACGGTGATCTTGACGCGGCGGCGCAGGCCCTGGCGGTTGATGATTTCGTCGACGATGCCGTGACCCGTGCCCACCGACACCACGGCCGCGTGCTCGGCCGCCTGGAACTGCTTGAGCGAGACGCCCGTGCGCGCCAGGGGATGGTCGCGGCGGAACAGACAGACGTAGGGCTGGCGGAACAGCCTGCGCTGAAAAAAGCCGCTTTTGAGTTCCGGCAGAAAGCCCAGCGCCAGATCCATGCGGCCGCGCTCCATGTCCGCCTTCACATCCAGGCTGCCCATCAGCTCGGCGCGCACCGTCACGCCCGGCGCGTCGCCGCTGAGCAGGCGCATCAGGCGCGGCAGGAAATACAGCTGGCCCACGTCGTTCACGCCGACGACGAAATTGCGCTCGCTGCGTTGCGGATCGAAGGAGGCGTGGGCGTTGAGGGTGGCGTGCAGGACGGCGAGCGCATCGGAGATGGGCTGGGCCAGCGACTGCGCGTAGGGCGTGGGCACCATGCCGCCCGACGTGCGCAGGAACAATTCGTCGCCCATCAGCGTGCGCAGGCGCCGCAGGGCATTGCTCACGCCCGGCTGGGAGATGCCCAGGTTCTGCGCCGCCAGCGATACGCGGCCGTGCCGGTGCAAGGCGTCGAAGACGACCAGCAGGTTCAGATCCAAGTCCTGGAGATTCATGTCAGCCTCCGCAAGGCCGTCCGAAGCAGGTCCAAGCTCCCTCGGGGGGCGGCGAACGCAGTGCGCATGGGGTTTGCTTCATTCTTGCTCCAGCAATATTCACGTTGGTGATATTTTTTATTTATTGAATTCTATTTATTTAATTTATCGCTTGTTCCATGATGCCGCCATCGCCCTTGCCCACGCAGGCAGGCGGCCCAGCCCCGAAGGCCCGGCCTATCCACAAAAAGATGGAGACAAGCATGTCCGACACGATCCTGCCAGTCTGGCCGGAAAGCGGTACGAACCGCATCCCCTTCGCCGCCTACACCGGCGCGGCGCTGCACCAGCGCGAACTCGAACGCATCTTCTACGGCCCTCACTGGTGCTACGTCGGCCTGACCGCCGAGATTCCCAACTCGGGCGACTTCAAGCGCACGGTGGTGGGCGAGCGCTCGGTCATCCTGACGCGCGACAGCGATGGCGGCATCAATGTCCTCGAGAACGTCTGCGCGCACCGCGGCATGCAGTTCTGCCGCGAACCCCATGGCAACCGCGCCGAACTGGTCTGCCCCTACCACCAGTGGAACTACGACCTGAAGGGCAACCTGATGGGCGTGCCCTTTCGCCGCGGCGTCAAGCAGGACGGCAAGGTCAACGGCGGCATGCCGCCCGACTTCAAGACCGAGGCGCACGGCCTGACCCAACTCAAGGTGGCGGTGCGCAACGGCGTCGTGTTCGCCAGCTTCGACCACGGCGTCGAACCGCTGGAAGACTACCTGGGCCCGGACATCCTGCATTACTTCGACCGCGTCTTCGACGGCCGCGAACTGGTCATCCACGGCTACAGCCGCCAGCGCATCCCCGGCAACTGGAAGCTGATGCAGGAGAACATCAAGGACCCCTACCACCCGGGCCTGCTGCACACCTGGTTCGTCACCTTCGGGCTCTGGCGCGCCGACAACAAGTCCGAGCTCAAGATGGACGCCCATCACCGCCACGCCGCCATGATCTCGACGCGCGGCCAGGGCGGCAAGGGCGATGTCACCCGCGGCGTGACCAGCTTCAAGGACCAGATGCAGCTGCACGACCCGCGCTTTCTGGACATCGTCACCGAGCCCTGGTGGAACGGGCCGACCGCGGTGCTGATGACGCTCTTTCCCAGCGTCATCATCCAGCAGCAGGTCAACTCGCTGTCCACCCGGCACATCCAGCCGGTCAGCCACGACGCCTTCGACTTCGTCTGGACGCACTTCGGCTTCGCCCAGGACACGCCCGAGATGACCCAGCGGCGCCTGCGCCAGGCCAATCTCTTCGGCCCGGCCGGCTTCGTGTCCGCCGACGACGGCGAAGTCATCGAGTTCTCGCAGCGCGGCTTCGAGCAGAAACCCTGGCACCGCGCCGTCGCCGAGCTGGGCGGCAAGACGGTCGAAAACACTGACCACATGGTCACCGAGACTCTGATCCGCGGCATGTACGAATACTGGCGCAAAGTGATGGAGGCCTGAACATGGATTTCGACCTGTACCTGCGCGTAGCCCGCCTGCATGCCGACTACGCCGCCGCCCTGGACTCGGCCCAGTGGGACAAGTGGCCCGGCTTCTTCCTGGAAGATTGCACCTACAAGATCATCCCGCGCGAAAACCATGAGCGCGGCTATCCACTGGCCACGCTCGCATTCGAATCGCAGGGCATGCTCCGCGACCGCATCTACGGCACCACGCAGACCATCTTCCACGACCCCTACTACCAGCGCCACGTGGTGGGCGCGCCGCGCATCCTGTCGGCGCAAGACGGCCGCATCGAGGCCGAGGCGAATTACGCCGTGTTTCGCACCAAGCCGGGCCAGCCCACGTCGGTGTTCAACGTCGGCCGCTACCTCGACGTGATCCGCGACACCGACCAAGGCCTGAAATTCGAGTCCCGGCTATGCATCTTCGACAGCGAGCTCATTCCCAATTCGCTCATCTACCCCCTTTGAGGAAACGGCATCATGCAATGGATCAAGACCCTGGCGCAGGACGAGGTGGTGGACGAGGACGCCACGCCGGCCGAGGCCGGCCAGCGCGCCATCGCGCTCTACAAAGTGGAAGGCGAGATCTACGCCACCGACCGCGTGTGCACGCACGGCGCGGCCAGCCTGTGCAACGGTTTCCTCATGGGCTACGAGATCGAGTGCCCGCTGCACCAGGGCCGCTTCGACATACGCACCGGCAAGGGCCTGTGCCTGCCCATCACCCAGGACATCGCGACCTATCCCGTCAAGATCGAGGACGGCCACGTGTTCGTGGGCGTGCAGGACTGACCCTTCGTCCGCCTGCACTGGGGCGATGAAAGCGCCGATCCGGATGCCCGGCCGCTGGAAGCCGTCCTGGCGGCGCTCGCGCCGGAGGTTCACGTCTATGCCTGCGGCCCTTCGGGGTTCCTGGGTTTTATCAGCGAAACATGGCGGCTGCAGGATCGGCCCGCTGATCATTTTCATTTCGAGGCGTTCGCAGGCTTCTCGCCCGAATTAGCCCCGACATGACGCAGGTCAAAAATATTCCGGCGGCTGGATTTACCGTTTGTTCAGGATAGTCATTCGCCTTTCAGGCAAAGGAGAGATCATGAACAAACGATTCTTGCTGGCCCTGGCAATTGCCCCCATGCTCGCGCTCGCGTCGGCCCCGTCGCCGGCACAACCGGCCAACGACACGGGCACGCCGTCCGCGAAGGCCTATGGACCGGGTTACCGAATGGGTTCCGGAATGATGGGCGGCCGGGGCGGCGGCTACGGCATGGGTCCCGGAATGATGGACGATGGCGATGGCGCCTACGGCGGCTCGGGAATGGGGCCGTGGATGATGGGCGGGCACTTGGGCTCCGGGAACCGGGCGCTCGCATCGCTCGACCTGAACGCAACCCAGATCCAGAAGATCGAGGCGATCCAGGACGCGGGCGAGAAGAAACAATGGACGCTGATGACCGCGATGCACAACGCAATGCTCGCGGCGCACCGGCACGACTTCGATCGGCAAGCCCTCGATGTGGAAGCGCAGATGACGACCGCCAAGGCGATTTCCGATATCCGGCTGCAGATGCTGCGCAACCGGCTGGAGACGCAAAAGCAGATCTCGGATGCCCTGACGCCCCAGCAACAGGAACAATTGCGCCGATACGGCCCCCGGGGCTGGTAACCGGCCTAGGCCGTGGGCTTAGCGTCCAATATCCGGCGCAAGGCCTCGTTGGCCGCGGCCATGCCCATGGCCGCGGTCACCGTCACCACCGACCCATAGCCCGCGCAGGACAAGCCCTGCGGTGCGCCTTGGCGCGCGGCGGCGTCCGCCTGCGCCCAGGCGTCCGGCAATATGGCCTGCTGGTCGAACCACAGCGCCCGAACGCCCATCTTCGGCACGCGCTTGAGCGCCTTGCCGTTGCTATCCGCGCCGCGCGCAAAGCCATGCTCACGCCGCAGGGTGTTGCGCAGCTTGGCCAGCAAGGCGTCGTTCACCGCTTCGGACAGGTCGCCCGCGCGCAGGGCCAGCGGATCAGTCTTGCCGCCCGCGCCGCCGCACAGCACCAGGGGCAGCCCGCGCTCGCGGGCATGCAGGATCATGGCGATCTTGGCCGCGGCCTGGTCGGTGCAGTCGACGATGACATCCAGATCGCCCGAAAACACCTCGGCCACGTTGCCCGGCTCGACGAAGTCGTCCACCCGGGTCACGACGCAGTCGGGATTGATATCGCGGACGCGCCGGGCCATGGCCTCGATCTTGGACTGGCCCAGGGTGGGCGTCAGGGCGTGGATCTGGCGGTTGACGTTGGATTCGGCGATATGGTCCAGGTCGACCAGCGTCAGGGCACCGACGCCGCAGCGCGCCAGCGCCTCGGCCGTCCAGGACCCCACCCCGCCCAGGCCGGCCACGGCCACCCGCGCGGCCCGCAGCCGCTCCGGGGCCTGAGGCCCATACAGGCGGGCCAGGCCGCCGAAGCGCCGGTCGGCGTCGATCTCGCAGGAAGCAGGCAATTCTTGATTCATGGTGGCGCTATTTTCCCACGTCCGTTGCGGGCATGACACATTCGAGCTGCCCGGCTACCGCAGCGCATCGACAGACGTCCAGGATAGGCACAGAATTCAAAAGCGTCGTCTCCATTCGCCATTACGTTGATTCGCCCGGTCCGCCGTGAGTTCGCCTCTGCCCTCGTCCGTTTCGCCCTGTCTCCCCCCTTTCAAGCGCTGGACCCCGGAAGAACGCCAGGCATCCATGAATGCCGCCCTCAGCCACTGGCAGCCCGGAGAAGACGTCTGGATCTACGGCTATGGCTCGCTCATCTGGCGGCCCGAGTTCTCCTACATCGAGCGGCGGCTGGCCACACTGCGCGGCCATCACCGCGCGCTATGCCTGTGGTCGCGGGTGAACCGCGGCACGCCGGAATGCCCAGGCCTGGTATTCGGCCTGGACCGGGGGGGGTCCTGCCGCGGCGTGGTGCTGCGGCTGTCCGGACCCGAGGTGCCGGACTATTTTCCCAAGCTCTGGGAACGCGAAATGTCCGCCGGCGCCTATCTGCCGCGCTGGCTCAAGTGCGAAACCGAGGCAGGCCCGGTCAAGGCGCTGGTCTTCGTCATGAACCGCGCAAGCCCGGCCTACATCAGCTCCCTGCCCGAAGATGAACTAGTCACCATCGTGCGCCGCGCGGCCGGCTGCTACGGCCCCTGCACCGACTACGTCCTGGAAACCGTGCGCGCCCTGCGCGCCTCGGGCATCCACGATGCGCGCCTGGAAGCCATCGCCTGCCATCTGGAACGCGTGAGCGAGACCCTGGCCGAGGAATAGGCCTGCCCGGCGGGAGGGCTGCCGCAAGCGGTAAACTGGCTTACCTGACACATCAGGGCGCCGACGCCCGCCGCAAGTTTCCCCTATGCCTCTTTCCGATCTTCGACAAAGCTACGAGAAAAGCGTCCTGCTCGAGGCAGAGGCCTGCGCCTCGCCCTTCGAGCAGTTCCAGCGCTGGTTCGACCAGGCCCTGGCCGCCAAAGTGCCCGAGCCCAATGCCATGACCCTAGCCACGGTCGGCCCGAACGGCCAACCGTCGGCCCGCATCGTGCTCATCAAGGGCGCCGACGCGCACGGCTTCACGTTTTTCACCAATTACGAATCGCGCAAGGGCGAGGAACTGGCCGGCAACCCGCGCGCGACGCTGCTGTTCTTCTGGCAGCCGCTGGAGCGCCAGGTGCGCATCGAAGGCCGGGTCGAACAGGTGCCGGCGCACGAGTCCGACCTCTACTTCAACAGCCGGCCGGCCGGTTCGCGCATCGGCGCCTGGGCCTCGCAGCAAAGCCGGCCCACCACGCGCGAGGCGCTGGAGGCCCGCGAACGCGAGTTCCGCGCACGCTATGGCGACCAGCCGCCCCGCCCCGCGCACTGGGGCGGCTATCGCCTGGTGCCCGACTGCTTTGAATTCTGGCAGGGCCGCCCTTCGCGCCTGCACGACCGGCTGCGCTACCAGCCCGAGGGCCAGGGCTGGAAGATCGACCGACTCGCGCCCTGACCGCCTCATGTCCGCCCCCTCCCGTTTCGACGCGACGCATTTCCGCGCCACTCTAGGCCGTTTCGCCACCGGCGTCACGGTCGTCACGGCCCAGGCGGCCGACGGCTCGCCGGTGGGGCTGACCGTCAGCTCCTTCAACTCGGTCTCGCTGAACCCGCCGCTGGTGCTGTGGAGTCTGTCCCAGTCCGCCTCGTCGCTGCCCGCCCTGCTGCAGTGCGAGCGCTATGTAATCCACGTGCTGTCGGCCAGGCAGATCGCGCTGGCGCGCCACTTCGCCACCGGCAAGCCGGCGCAGCGCTTCGCCGGCATCGCGCTGGCCCGCGCGCCCGGCGGCACGGTCATGCTGGCCGACGAAAGCGCCGCCTGGTTCGAGTGCCGCAACCGCAGCCGCTATCCGGAAGGCGACCACCTCATCATGGTGGGCGAGGTCGAGCACTGCGGCCACAGCAAGGCCCCGCCGCTGGTCTTTCATGCCGGCGGCTTTGACCTCACCCCCAAGCAATCCTGACCGCCATGCAGCACAACGACTTCATCCTGACCCTCTCCTGCCCCGACCGCACGGGCATCGTCTACCGCGTGAGCGGCCTGCTGTTCGACCTGGGCTGCAACATCCTGGACTCGCAGCAGTTCGGCGACGAGGAGACAGGCCGCTTCTTTCTGCGCGTGCACTTCGACCTGCCCGCAGCAATAGCCCAGCAGGAGCTGCGCGACCAGTTCGGCGCGCTGGCCGCGGACTACGGCATGGCCTGGCACATTCACGATGCGCGCATCAAGCCGCGCCTGCTCATCATGGCGAGCAAGCAGGGGCATTGCCTGAACGATCTGCTGTTTCGCGTGAGCAGCGGTCAGTTGCATGCCGAGATCGCCGGCATCGTGTCCAACCACGAAGACTACGCCGGCCTGGCCGCGTCCTACGGCATCCCCTTTCACTACCTGCCCGTCACCGCCGACACCAAGGACGAACAGGAAAGGCGGATGCTGGCGCTGGTCGAGCGCGAACGCATCGACCTGGTGGTGCTGGCCCGCTATATGCAGATCCTGTCGGACACCCTGTGCCGCGCGCTCGAAGGCCGCGCCATCAACATCCACCACAGTTTCCTGCCCAGCTTCAAGGGCGCCCGCCCCTACCACCAGGCGCATACGCGCGGCGTGAAAATCATCGGCGCCACCGCCCACTATGTCACGGCCGACCTGGACGAAGGCCCGATCATCGAGCAGGACATCGAGCGGGTCGACCACAGCATGACGGCACAGGCGCTTGCGCAGGTGGGCAGCGATGTGGAATCGCTGGTGCTGTCGCGCGCCGTGCGCTGGCATGTGGAGCACCGCATCCTGATCAATGGAAGCAAGACGGTAGTGTTTCGCTAACCCGTCTGCGCAATAAGCCGCCCGCAATCGCGGGCGGCCCGAAGCCTCCCTCAGTTGCCCTAGTTGCGCAGCCGTTCAATTGACGCATGAGAAATCCGTTGATGGAGACGCTGTTTTCCACCCGCCACATGAACGTCGAGCGTTGCATGAACGCCATGCGCGTACTGTGCAGCACGACGATGTCGTATCGGCGCGCTTCGTTCTTGAGCACGGCTCCCTCACCGAACCACCCGCCCGCCGGTACGCCTGTGAAGGTCGCACTGCGCTTTTGGCGCAAGACGGTGCCGACCGTGATGAGTCCCGCTCACAAGGCCGGTATCGGCCAGAAAGAGACACTCGACATGACCGCCTGAATTGCTAACAATTCAATCATCGAACAAGCATAGGGACCACCCATGACAGCGATGAAGTCGATTCAGGAGATATTCCAAGGGGAATTCGTCGACGCCTCGTCGGCGTTAGTGCAGAAGATGCACCGCAACGAGCACAATATGACCGCGCTGCAGCGCAATTACACGGAACATTGGCCGGCGCTGACGGAACCGCATGATCTCGTCGTTGTGGCGATCGAAGAGGTATCGGGCAACAAGAAGCGCCGCGAAATCTGGTGTGGTTTTTTCGACGACGTGCAGTGGACGGGAATGCGCGAGAAGGGGCCGGCCTATCGTTTCCTTGTCGACCGATTTCAGCTTGTTGGCGTTCATGATCGGGACCATGTTTCGGACAGCGAGTTTTACGGGAACGGGGGCGGTGGTGGTTCACGTGTGAAGGTTTGCAAGGCAAGTCACAAGAAGGGATCGACCGCGCGCAAGCGCACCGCGATACCCACGCCGGAAGGCATAATGGTGCAGCGCCTTATCTGGGTGCGGAAGAACCACAGAAAGTTCCGTGACCCTGTGCAGCAACACTGGGAAGGTAAATGCGCCGTTGCGGATCACAATTGTGACGGCCACCCCGGCCTGTTGATTGCTTCGCACATCTACCCGTGGGCGCGGTCCGAGCCGAAGGAAAAGACTGACGTTGACAATGGCCTGCTGCTGTCATCCCCTCTCGACCGACTCTTCGACCAGGGCCTGATATCGTTCGCTCGCGACGGCATGATGCTCATAAGCCCCGATCTGGCGCCGAGCACGAGGCATGTGTTCGGACTTAAGGCTGGTATGAAGATCGCGGACCCAAGGAAGATCACAAGGGGGATGCGGAAATATTTGGCTAAGCACCGCAAACTTCATGGGTTCTAGAGACAGGCTGCTGGTCGCCTCTTACATTAGACGCCATTCACGCCCATTGTCGCGTAGCGTCATGGGGCGCTATTCGCGGCCGTCTGCTAATGACCATGCTGAATGTTGATTCAGGGTCGAAAATGGTCCTTTGCGAAAGACCGCCAAATCCGGACATTCGAAATGTGTCTGCCCGGGTTTCACTCAGGGCTCGTTATTGTCTTCTTCGTAGCCGGCATAGTCGTCGTTCGGAGCATAATATTCGGCAGCATCATAGACTTGGGTCTTCTTGTAGCGGTCGCCGAGGCCGACAACCGTCAGGCGAGAAAGGCCGAGAATCTTCAGGCCGCAAGCGATGCATTCGAACCGGTTGGGCAGATATTCCTGCGTTTCGGTGATCTCGCCGTCGCTTAGCCTTTGGACTGGCGCTGAGACTGGCCCGCCGACAACCAGAGCTTGCGAAGCGCAGGCGGGGCAGTACACACGGTGGCCGGCTTGTCGAGTTGCCCAGACCGAAGCCTGCGCGCTCAGCTTCAAACGCTCCTGTTCTCCCTTGGCTAGCCAGACTTTCTTATGAGCTTCGACCTCGCCTTTCACCGCCTTGGCGCTTTCGTCGGCTGCGGCGTCAATGAGTTCCCTAGCGACTTTCGCCTCATCCTCACCGAAAAAATCCTCAAGTGTCGTCCCAATAGAGGAGAGAAGAATCTCGCACGTCTGGTAGAAGCGCGGCTGCCAAACCGAGGCCTTGATTCCGTCGAAGGCGAGTTCGCCTGTATGTAGCTCGGCGTTGCGTCGGCCGGTGTGGAGGATGCCGAAGCCCTCATGTTCCTTCGTGAAATCCGGCAAGATCGCCGTGAGGCGTTTGAAGACCTCACTGACCGCAATGGACTTCGGAGCGAACTTCTCCTCGGTAGGGGTAAAACCTAGTGCATGGTAGAGACTGGTCCAATTCTTATCGGTCTCGGCCAGCAGCGCGGGACTGACATTAGCGAGCGCTGCTCGCGCTAGGAATTCGAGGGAAAAACCCGACCAAAGGGCATATTCCCAATCATCACTATCTAGGGCGCTCATATGCTGCACATAGCGCTGAGCCTTCAGATAAAGAGCTTCCGGGTCCCAGGACAGTGGGGTTGCCTTAGGTGTGACGGTCCTCTTCAACGCAGATTCTCCAAATAAATCCTCTGAATCTTCCGATCCACACGCTCGGCGGGAATCGGCGAGCGTGCGTGCAACATGCGCCAGTTGTCGATCAAGAGTGTGTCGCTAGCTTGTGCGAGGGCGATCGATAAGGGTTGGCACTTGGGGAACTGCTCCCTGATGCGTTGGCTGGCGATGTCCCCAATCCTGCTTGCTGGCTTGAGGAACACGTCATCCCATCGGAAGCAATAACCGTCATCGGTGGGTTCGCACAAGCGCAACAGTGTGATCCCCCCGATCCGAGGTCGGCGCGGCTTGAAGATGGCGCGCGTCAGAATGTCCAGCGTCACGGCGTCGAAGATGGCTTGTCCATCTAGCAACAGCGTTGAGACATCCGCATATCCGATCACGCATCGTAGTAGAAGATAACGAGGTGGTAGGCGCCAATGCGCGAGATCAGTGTGAAACGGAAAGCGATCGAGGCCGTAGATGCCGCTATAGGTATTGGGTGTCGCGGTGGCACGAGGGACCAAATCTTGGACAAGTCTACCCTCCCACTGCGTCAGTGGTTGGCCGAGCGCGTTGGCGAGCGCAACTATATCCATCTTCGGACAATACTCTTGGACAAAGGCATATCCATGCCTCGTAACCTCTTGCTTGAGGGAGCGTGTCATTTGCCTGGTTACACCGATCTTGGATGTTTCCGATGCTGCCGAGTTCGGCAAGCTTGCACGGCTTTCCGAATAGCGTGGCGAAATCCCGAGTCAAAACTCTGGTGAGCATACGCCGCCGAATGATTGCGTTGGGTCGGTTACGTCCGGCTGCGTCGGACAGTAGTCGGCCAGGAGCAACTGGTGACGGCTAGTAAAAGCGGGCGCTCAACATTGAGTTAAGCCGCGCCGCTCACCGAGAGGTGGCCTCGTTTGTTTGGACAGTATTGTGAGATTTATAAGTGGAACGCCCGAGGCAGTCATGCTGCCGATTTAATCGCTGGCAGCGTGGCGAAGTATGCCTCATCCGGAGTCTGATCGGCCAGACTGGAGGGGTCTATCAGTAATTTCGTGTTCAGGGCATAACATGTCTCCAAGGAGAGGATATGCCCCGCAAGCCGAAGACCCCGTTGGCAGAACTGCCGACCCTACCTGCCGAATTGCTTGAGTTGCTCGGCGACGGTCCGAAGACGGCCGCCGAGATCAACGCCACAGTCATGGCGCTGAAGAAGGCGCTGATTGAAAGGGCGCTGTCAGGCGAGATGAGTCACCACCTGGGCTACAAGCCTGGCATGGCCAAACCGGAATCGGTGACTAACCAGCGCAATGGCAAAGGCGCCAAGACGGTGCTGACCGAAGACGGCCCGCTGCGCATCGAGGTGCCGCGAGACCGTGACGGCAGCTTTGATCCTATTCTGATCGCTAAGCACGAACGGCGGTTTACCGGGTTCGATGACAAGATTATCGCCATGTATGCCCGAGGCATGACGGTGCGAGAAATCCAGGGTTTTTTGCTCGAGCAATACGGCACGGAAGTTTCGCCGGACTTCATCAGCACGGTCACCGATGAAGTCATGGTCGAAGTCACGGCGTGGCAGGCCCGGCCGCTCGAACCGATGTATCCGGTCGTGTTCTTCGACGCTCTGCGCGTGAAGATCCGTGAAGATGCCGTGGTGCGCAACAAAGCGGTGTACCTGGCGCTAGGCGTTCTGGCCGACGGCACCCGGGACATTCTGGGTCTATGGATTGAAAATACCGAAGGTGCCAGGTTCTGGATGAAGGTCTTCAACGATCTGAAAACCCGAGGCGTTAACGATATCCTGATTGCCGTCACTGACGGCCTGAAGGGGCTGCCCGATGCGCTGGCGGCGGTGTTCCCGGCAACCACCCCGCAGACCTGCATCGTTCACCTGATCCGTAACAGCCTGGCTTACGCTAACTGGAAAGAGCGCAAGGCGCTGGCGGCGGCGATCAGGCCCATCTACACCGCGCCCAGCGCCGAGGCGGCCGCCGCCGAGCTGGATGCATTTGAAGCGGGTCCATGGGGCCAGAAATTCCCGACGGTCACCGCAGCCTGGCGTAATGCCTGGGATCGGGTGATTCCCTTCTTTGCCTTCCCACCGGCTATCAGAAAGACGATCTACACGACCAATGCAATCGAGAGCGTCAACGCGCAACTGCGCAAGATCATCAAGACCCGCGGTCACTTCCCCAGTGATGAGGCCGCCACCAAACTCATCTGGCTGGCCTTGCGCAACATCACGGCCAAATGGAGCCGGTCGGCCCACGATTGGAAGCAAGCCATGAACCAGTTTGCTATCCTCTTCGCTGACCGCTTCGTTCAGATCGCCGCGTGATTACTCCCCCGCTCTGAACACGAAATTTATGACAGGCCCACCTCTCGCGACGACGAGCTTCGAGTCGGTCTCATCGGGCGCAGTGCGGCCAGGAACCGCCGTTCGGCGCACTCGGAATCGGACGCTTGTGCGACCGCTTTTGAGAACTGGCCGCTCGCATTTGACTGTGGGTGACACGCGCAGTCCCGCAGAGGTGTGCCTTAGCCAAGCGCTTTTGATCAATTCCGCGTCCGATCAATCTTGTGGACAACCGGACGCTGAACTTGCTTCAGACCGGGTCGTCAACCACCGGTCCAAGCGCGCTTCTTAGACGTGCATAGACTGTTTGAGCCTTCATCGGCAACTCGGACTCACTCAGATTGGCTACTTTGCCAAGCATTCTGAACGAGGCCGATCTTCGCCCCTTCTTGAGTTCGGGGAATTCCTCCTCAAGTGCGACCTGGACTTTTGCCCTGTAACCATCTTCAAGGTTGAGCGGTCGATACTGAATGCCTACCGCATAATTGTCTGGCCCGTGAACCGATTCACGCATTTCCCATGCGACAACGCAGACAGGCCATGACGCTGCTTCAGCACCCATAACTGGGTTCCATGCTTCATCAAATAACCAAAAGATCCGCTTCCCATAGTCTGTCAAGAGCTTGCGATTTGGAAGCTTGGCCTTGATGCGCCTTTCGATAAACGAAAGCTTTGCCTTTGAACCAAGGCGTTCAATCAACTCCGGATAGTGATGGGCGAAAATCCACTTTTCACCCAGGTCGCCGTCCAATGTCGTCGGGGTGAGCGCACTGACGTCAAGAGTTACTGCTTTCTCGAGATCTTCAATGACCGTCCTATATTCCATCGCAACGTCCGCGAGAACATCGTCAAGTTCCTTCTGCTCCGGCGGAACGTAGTCAGTTTGCTTCTGGCAGTAAGCAATCACGAGCGCAGCAGATTGGTTTCCTCGCTTGATCTGGAGCTCCGCGCGATCAGCGCCAGCCTCGAGCCATTGGTAATCGAGAAATGCCCACCGGTTACGTGGTGCAGATCGATTATCGTCCTCGTCCCGAGCTCCGCCATAATTCCGATCCAAGACAATATGCGCTGTCTTGTAACCTTTGAATGCCGGCCGGGCACGTAACACTGCCACCTCGTTGTAGTAGGTCTCAAGCTGCTCCGGCCCGAGCTTGGCGCCGTGCTTGTTCTCAATCACAACGAGGAGTTGATTCACAGGGTCGATCATCAGCAGGTCCAACCGGGCCTTCTTGCTCGGGAGCACATACTCTCGAATTGCGATCATCGAGTGGAAGCCGGTTCGGGCAATCCTGCCCGGCGTCCAAACAGCAAAGAATTCTTTGTTGCAAAGGACGTTTTCATACGAATTTCCATAAGCAGCGGTCAGGAAATCTTTCAACATTCCGTCACCTTGACTGTGTCCTTCGCGAGGATCAAACAACCATTTCAGTATTTCAGAATGTTGGTTTTCATTTGGTTCGATGATGTTGAAAATATCGTTCGACCGCTTTAATCCCTCCATGGCCTTTCGCAGCCTGGGATCTGCTACAAACTCGTGAAATGCCTCGTCCATCAGAATTTTCCGTCGATCATTGGTTTTTTTTGCAACTCAACTATTGTATCGGTCGAAGCTACGAAATCATTGTGCACTGCTGGAAGCGGCCATCTGATTTGCGTAGTGCGAGCGGCCGTTGTGGGTAGATACCCGCCGATCATCGGCACCTATATTCGATTCAAGACAGGCCTTCCGATTCACTTTTCAAAACGCAAGCCCGCGCATCAAGCCCAGCCTGCCGCATACACGACGCAAACCGGTGCTGGTAGCATTGAATGCCGACTCGGACATTGCACCATCCGACGGCACCTCAAAAGCGGACCGACATGACCATTCTTGATACCCACCGCATCGAAAGCTGGCATGCCCATGTCTATTTCGATGCGGCAAGCCGCGATGCTGCCTGGGCGTTCCGGCAGGAGATCGATCGGCATTTCGGCGCCTGCGTGCAAATCGGACGGTTTCATGAGCGTCCGGTCGGCCCTCATACACAGTGGTCGTATCAGATTGCGTGTGCCACGGACCATTTCTCCGCACTGATTGGCTGGTTGACGCTGAACCACGGCGCCCTGGACATCTTCGTGCACCCCAACACGGGTGACACCCTGCGCGATCATCGCGATTGCGCGGTGTGGATCGGCCGCTCCTACGACCTGGTTCTGTCCGCGTTAAGCAAATGACCGCCCGCTACACCGTCGCCCCTCACGAAGTCGAACTTGTCGCCGTACGCGCGCAGGGTGCGGGCGGGCAGAATGTGAACAAAGTGTCGAGCGCCATCCATTTGCGCTTTGACGTGCGCGCATCCGCACTGCCGCAAGTGCTGAAGATGCGCCTGCTGGCGCTGCACGACCGGCGCGTGACGCGCGATGGCGTGATCATCATCAAGGCGCAGGAATACCGCACCCAGGAACAGAATCGGGCCGCGGCGATGGCGCGTCTCGAAGAATTGATCGCAAGCGTTCGCACAACCCGCAAAGTCCGTGTGGCAACGCGCCCGACCCGTTCGTCGCAGCGGCGTCGCCTCGATAACAAGGCGCAGCGCAGCGAGGTAAAAACGGGACGAGGGCGCGTGTCCGAATAGGGTGTTGCGTGAGCGACTTGAAGGTAAGCCTCCGGTGAGCACCGTCTTGTAAATCACTCTGGTCGGCGGTATAGCTGGTCAGGTGCTGGATTTTTTCAAGAAGACCGGATCGACCTTCCAGAGATGACCGTCGTCGGTGTGCACGCTGGCGGTTTTCTTGTTCAATCGCATGATCAAGCCGTTTCGCACTTGGCCATCGTTATCGGTGAAGCAGACGCGGTCGCCCTGGGCGAACTGGGCCAGTTGCATCGTGCTCTTGGCCTGGGCCAGCAAACGCAGGCGCTCGACCACCATGTGGTTGAGGTACATGAGGTCTTGCTCGCTCATGTGGCGCAGAGCTTGAACAAACAGGTCTCGGTCCAGGATGGTGTGCTTGTTGGCGCTCATGGCGCCATTTTTACATGACCTGGTTATGCCTGGGCGGCCAGGTTCCAGGGCAAGAGATCAGCCACCCGGTTGACCGGGTACTCAGCGATAACGGCCAGCACGCGGCGCAGGTAGGCTTCTGGGTCGATGCCGTTCAACTTGGCCGTCTCCATCAGGCTGTACATCGTGGCGGCGCGTTCGCCACCCCGGTCCGAGCCCAAGAAGAGATAGTTCTTACGCCCGCACGCGATGCCACGCACCGAACGCTCGGCGGCCGAGTTGTCGATCTCGACCTCGCCGTCATCCAGGTAGCGCGTGAGCGCCTGCCACTGGTTCAGGGCATAGCCGATGGCCTCAGCGGTAACCGACTTGCGCGACACGGTGGGCAGTTGTTCTGTGAGCCAGGCCCGCAGCGCCGTCACGATGGGCACGGACTCGACTTGGCGAACTTGCTTGCGATGTTCTGGTGGACTGCCGCGGATGCCTGCTTCGATCCGGTAGAGCTCGGCGATTCTCTCCAGGGCATGCGTGGTGATGGGCGTGGGCCGATCCACATGGATCTCGTGGAACTTGCGCCGGGCATGCGCCCAGCACGCAGCCTCGATCACGCGTCCCCTGGCGTAGATCGCGTCGTAGCCCGCATAGGCATCGGCTTGCAGCGTGCCGCTGAAGTCCTTCAAGTGCGTCTGCGGATGGATGCCCTTGCGGTCGGGCGAGTAGCGGAACCACGCTGCCGGCGCGGCGGCGCCGGCATGGGGCCGGTCATCGCGCACGTAGGTCCACAAGCGGGCCTGGCGCGTCTTGCCTGAACCTGGCATGAGCACCGGCACAGGCGTGTCATCGGTATGCAGCTTGCGGGCCGAGAACACGTGATCGCGCAGGGCGGCTACAAGCGGGGCAAGAAGTTGGTGCACCCCACCCACCCAGTCGGCTAGGGTGCTGTCGGCCAGCTCCACGCCTTCGCGCTCGTAGATGCGGGCTTGCCGATGCAAGGGGATATGGTCAGCGTATTTGCTCACGCAAACGTGCGCAAGCAATCCCGGGCCGGCCCAGCCGCGTGCAATCGGGCGGCTGGGCGCAGGCGCCTGCATCATGCGCTCGCAGCACGTGCAGGTCAGGCGCGGGCGCACGTGGCGGATGATCCGCAGGCTGGCCGGAACGTATTCCAGCATGTCGCTCACGTCCTGGCCGAGCCGCTTCCAGGCGCCGCCGCAGTCCGGGCAGGCTGTCGCTTCGGGAAGGTGTTCCATGACTTCGCGCGGCAGGTGCTCAGGCAACGCACGACGCACCGGGGCCTGGCGCTCGGCGCGAGGCTGCGCAGAACGCGCCGGTTCAACCCGTTGGGCTTGATTGAGGTAAAGCTCTTCGAGCTCCAGCTGCAATTGATCGACCTGGTGTTGCAGCTTCTCGGAGCGCTGGCCGAACAGCAGGCGTTGCAGCTTGGCCAGCAAGAGCTTCAAGCGGGCGATCTCGTCGCTGTCGTCGCGCTTGCCTTGCTTGAACGCTTCACGCTCGGCATGGAACGCCTCGCGTTCCGCGCGCAGCGCCTGGTTCTCTTGCTGATGCGCTTGCAACTGGGCCTGGTGCGCCAATACCAATGCCCGCAGGGCATCGATATCGTTGGGCAGACAAGCAGGTGCGCGCATGCCGTTATTTTATCGGCGTGCGGCACGGTTGAGAAGGTGTCGATACGTAGATCGGCGCACTACACCTGCGTGGGCCTGGCCGTGCGCACGGGGCTGCGCCAATCAATGCCTTCGAGCAGCATCGATAACTGGGCCTTGGTCAGCGCGATACGACCCGCCTCGGCCTGTGGCCACACGAAGCGGCCTGCCTCCAGACGCTTGCAGAACAGGCACATGCCATCGCCATCGAACCACAGCACCTTGATCCGATCCCCACGTCGACCACGGAACACGAACACGTGGCCGCAGAATGGGTCGGCTTGCAACTGGATCTGCACCAACGCGGCCAGGCCATCGAAGCCACGCCGCATGTCGGTCACGCCCGCCACGATCCAGACTCGCGTGTTGCCGGGCGGCAGCATCAGGCACGCAACGCGGCAATGGCTGTCCTGAGCAGCAGCGGATCGACGCTGCCCGTCACGCACAAGCGCGACGGGCCTATCGTAATCTCCAAACTGCCAGATGCAGCAGGCGCGACTGGCTCGGGATCGGGCATGGCTACGACATCAACTGCCACCACCGCAGAGACGCTCGCCGCAGTATCCAAACGGCCTTCGCTATACAGCTTGCGCCAGGCCCAGACCTGGTTGGCATTGATGCCGTAGTCACGCGCCAGCGCCGCGACCGATGCACCCGGACGCATCGATGCCTCGACGACCTCGCGCTTGCGGGCCACAGAGTGCTGTTGATACCTGCGCTGCGTCTCGCTCATGAATGCCCCGAAATTTATGTCCAGAAATTTTTATGGACACAAATTTGAGAGTGCCCGAGAACCAGAATTCTCGGCTTGGTAGGCGCCAGGCGTCTAGACGGTACTCACCGGAGCCTTACACTTGAAGCGCAATTGGGTCGCCTGTACCGAGGACTCAAGGAGTCCCAGGAAGTGGCTGCCGGCGAGACCGCCCGGCATTCGACAGGCGCCTGGGGCGCAGTAAAATCCGCGATCTATGCGCTACGCCGACTTCGATCAACGCCTCGCCTGCCTTGGCGCCCTGCCCGTCCATCGCGGCCGGGTGGTGCGCGTCTGGCTGGACGGTCAAGCACTCGACAGCGGCACGCGGCGGCGGCTGTCCGAGCACTTTCTGCCGCGGGCGCTGCGCGAGGCCGTGCCCGCCCTGACGATGGAACTGGACGGCCTGGCCCGCATCCGCTCCGAACACGCCGGCAGCGACGGTTCACGGCTGCTCGTCGAACTGGCCGACGGACAGATGGTGGAAAGCGTGCTGCTGCCGCGCGACGGGCTCTGCGTCTCTACCCAGGTCGGCTGCGCGGTCGGCTGCCGTTTCTGCATGACCGGCAAGAGCGGCCTGATCCGCCAGGTCACGAGCATGGAGATCCTCGCTCAGGTCGTACTGGCACGGCGCCTGCGCGCGGTGAGGAAAGTCGTTTTCATGGGTATGGGCGAACCGGCGCACAACCTGGACAACGTGCTCGAAGCCATAGACCTGCTCGGCACCGAAGGCAATATCGGCCACAAGAATCTGGTGTTCTCCACCGTGGGCGACTTGCGCGTGTTCGACGCCCTGCCGCGCCAGCGCGTCAAGCCCGCGCTGGCGCTGTCGCTGCACACGACCAAGGCCGCGCTGCGCGAACACCTGTTGCCGCGCGCGCCGAAAATCGCGCCGGAGGAACTGATCGCGCTCGGCGAAAAATACGCCCGCGATACTGACTATCCAATTCAATACCAGTGGACGCTGCTCAAGGGCGTCAACGACGGCGACGACGAGCTCGACGCCGTCGTGCGCTTGCTCAAGGGCAAGTATGGCGTGCTCAACATGATTCCCTTCAATAGTCTGGAAGGGGACGACTACCAGCGTCCCGATTCCGAGCGCATCCGTGAAATCGTCCGCAAGCTGCACAGTCGCGGTGTGCTGACGAAAGTGAGAAACAGCGCCGGCCAGGACGTGGAGGGCGGCTGCGGCCAACTGCGCGCCCGCGCTGTCGCAGCTGCGCAGGGGGTCGAACTTCGCCGCAGGCCCCTGGCAAAGCCGGAAGTCGCTTAAGGAACTTCCGAACACATCGGCCTGTGCTGAGAGAATACGGCCTCAGGCCGATCGCAGGGACACCTGATACGTTTAGATCAGACCTTCCTGAAGGCGCTCGCTCTCGGGCAACTGCACATGTTCAATGCGGTGCCGTCCGTTTTTCTTGGCCGCATAGAGTTGCTGATCTACAGCTTTGATAAAGCCGGCACGCTCCGCCTGCTCATCTGGCACCACCGTCCCCGCTCCGATGCTTACCGTGACGCATCTGCCATGCGGCGACAATGCATGCACGATAGACTTTTTCTTGAGCAATCGCTGGCAGCGTTCAGCGATTTTCCGGGCCGCCCCGGCATCGGCTTCGGGCAGCAGCACGACAAACTCCTCGCCTCCGTAGCGCGCAAGAAGATCGCGAGGGCCCTCCAGAGCCAGACTCAGCGTCTGGGCGATATCTATCAAGCATTTGTCCCCCTGAGCGTGGCCATACAAATCGTTGTACTGCTTGAAAAAATCCACGTCGAACAACAATAAAGACAGGGGTTTGCTTTCGCTGCGCGCACGCTCCCATTCCAATTCGAAACTGCTATCAAAGCGACGTCGGTTGGCAATATTCGTCAGGCCGTCCTTGAAAGACAGCACCTCCAACTCTTTTTGCAAGCTCAGCAGCTTTTCCTCGGTTTTCTTGCGTTCGGTGATGTCAAACATGAAGCCGACCAGCGCTTGGACTTCGCCTCTGTCATCGCGCACTACGTGCACAACGTCCCGAATCCAGACATAGCCGTTGTCCTTGGTCAGCGCCCGGTAGTCCGCCTCATGGTCCACGCCGCTCTGGGATTGGGTGACGCAGAAATTCACCACATATTCGCGATCCTCCGGATGCATGCGCATGGCCCAGTCTTCCACGCTCACCCAACTCTCAGGACTCCAGCCCAGCAACGCCTCGATCTGCGGGCCAATATAGGCGAACTTCATCGTGGCCCAATCGATCTTCCAAGGAATCGCCTTGGTCGACTCCAGCAGGGTTTTGTACACCGCATTGTCATCAAAAAGCCGGTTTACGTCAGACATACCCAGCCTCTCCTTGTTCCGT
Source organism: Bordetella sp. FB-8 (assembly GCF_000382185.1). Lineage (NCBI taxonomy): Bacteria > Pseudomonadati > Pseudomonadota > Betaproteobacteria > Burkholderiales > Alcaligenaceae > Bordetella > Bordetella sp. FB-8. The sequence continues at coordinate 487,660 of NZ_KB907784.1, forward strand.
CTCAATAAGTCACTTTAGCCTGAGGCGGTCAAGACAGTTCAAACCTTGGCCGTCCGCTATACTCGGCCACTACGCAAGGTCGTCTCAGCAACCTGATGGTCATACAGAGTCTGTATGGTTCACGGTTGATATCTCAAGCGCAAACATATCGGCGAAGCATCGACGAGCCGAAGGTCGCCTACCTGGCATTTGACTGCGCTTTCCGCCACTCCACTACACGTAGGAAACAACCTTGCAACGCATCAGCCTTGCGCTCGTCGTGGCGTTGCTTCGCGCGCTTTCCGTACTTCCTTACAAGCTTGTCGCTCGCATCGGAATGGTTGTCGGCACGGCGCTGTATACGCTTCCAAGCCGCCGCAAGCACATTGTCCTGGTGAACTTGCGCCTGTGCTTTCCCGAGAAGACGCACCACGACCTTCAAAAACTCGCAAGAGATCATTTTCGCCATGTTGTCCGCAGCTATCTCGAGCGCGGCATCCAGTGGTTCGGCAGTGCGGAGTCGATTCGCAATATCGTGCAAGTCGAGAGCAAAATCGATCTGGACACCGATAAAAATCTGCCGACCATCTTTATGGGCTTTCATTTTGTGGCCATTGAGATTGGCTGCATCCTTTACTCCACACACGCTCCCATCGCCTCTTTGTTCACACGCATGTCAAGCAAGGGGCTATGCGACCTGGCCAAGCGGCAGCGCGGCAGATTCGGCACACAGATGATCGAGCGGGCGGCAAGTGCCAGAAAGGTCGTGGAGTTGCTGCGCTCCGGCACACCGGTCATGCTGGCGGCGGATATGGACCAAGGCGCCGACAACTCGGTGTTTGTCCCGTTTTTCGGCGTTCCCGCCTGCACGCTCACGGCTGTCTCACGTCTGGCCAGGCTGGGGCGCGCAAGGGTCGTTCCATTCGTGACCGAGGTGCTTCCGAATTACGAGGGATATAAGTTGACGATTTTCGAACCCCTTGCGGACTTCCCATCGGGGAGCGATGAAGACGACGCGCGTCGCATGAATGCGTTTCTTGAGGAACAGATCGTTAAATTTCCCGAGCAGTATTACTGGGTGCACCGGCGGTTCAAGCATCGGCCACCGGGCATGGCGCCGGTCTATTGAGCGGGTCGTTCGGCAAATTCTCCAAGAAAGATGCTTCATGGTCGACAGGAGTCCCTGTTGGCTATCCAACCCGTCCCGGGGCACAGTAAAACGCGCCCCCCATGCGCTACGCCGACTTCGATCAACGCCTCGCCTGCCTTGGCGCCCTGACCGGCAAGAGCGGCCTGGTCCGCCGGGTCACGAGCATGGAGATCCTCGCTCAGGTCGTACTGGCACGGCGCCTCCTGCATGGGGTTCAGCAAACCGACCGCTTCGTCGCGACGCCTTTGCGCAAGTCGTATGACAGCATCAGGATCGAAGATGCGAATCCGCTCGGCGAACACCGCGGCGCGCGCCGCATAGACATCGGCAAGGTCGGGATAAGCGGCCACGCATTGCAGACTCCCTCTGCCTGCATCCCGCGACGCTTATGCCTCAATGACGTATCGGCGGTCTGTGACTGGCGTCTCACCAATGCGGCTGGATTCAAGGCCCGCGAATTTCCAGCCGTTGCTTTCGTAAAATCGGATCGCTTTGTGATTTCCTTCCAAAGCGTAGAGATGCACTTTCGTTTCGCCCTGCTCTCGCGCCCATGCGCGCACAGCCTCAATCATGAGCCTTCCCAGTCCGCGCCCCTGGAAAGCATCCATGACGTGAAGGCTGCTGAGCAGCGCGCCATACGCCGGATTGGCGGCTTTTTCGGCACTTACGAACCCGGCGGGCTTTTGATCGATCTCGGCGATGAGAACAAGACCGCGCTCTTTCGGCGGCCGGGACAGGAGCGCGTCCCAGTGCGTTCTGTGGTCCAGAGAAACCCGCTCGCCCAGGTATTGGGCGGGCAAGAGCGCGCGATAAGCGTCGCGCCAACTCGACGTGTGCAAGGCGGCGACGACGGCGCTGTCGTCTGCCGAGGCAGCACGTAGCAAAACCTCTGGAACTTTCATTTTGTGTTCCGAAAATCCGGATGGAATGCAAGTGTAGCAAGCTGCTTGCTGTTGCTCCTTAACAGTCCGATCCTCGATGATTACAGGCAATGAAGTCTCGGCGCGAAGGCCAAGATTAGAATTCACTATTTGCGCACCTTTCATGTCTTGGCTTCCCACCACCGCCACTGCCCCCTTCTGCCCCGCCGAGGTCAAGGGCAGCATCCGGATCGACGCCGCGTCCTCGCGCTGGACCAAGCTCAGGCGCTTCCTGGGACCGGGCCTGCTGATCGCCATCGGCTATATGGACCCGGGCAACTGGGCGACCGATATCCAGGCGGGGTCGCAGTTCGGCTACGCGCTGCTGTGGGTCGTGGCGCTGTCGAGCCTGGCGGCCATCTTTCTGCAGATGCTGGCCGCGCGCCTGGGCCTGGCCTGCGGCAAGGACCTCGCGCAGGTCAGCTGCGAGCGCTACGGCCGGTTCGGGCGGATGGTGCAATGGATCACGGCCGAGCTGTCCATCGTTGCTTGCGATATTGCCGAGGTGTTGGGCTGCGCGCTGGCCTTCAAGCTGCTGTTCGGCCTGACGCTGCCTTGGGGCATCGTGCTGACGGCGCTGGACACGCTGATCGTGCTCGGGCTGCAGGGACGCGGCTTTCGCCAGATCGAGGCGATCGTGCTGGTGCTGATCGGCACCATGGCCGCCTGCTTTGTGGCGCAGTGCGCGATGATGTCGCCCGACTGGCATGCCGTGTTCAAGGGGCTGCTGCCCAACGACCCAGGCCACGACCGCAAGGATGCGGTGGTGCTCGCGCTGGGCATCGTCGGGGCGACCATCATGCCGCACAACCTCTACCTGCACTCGTCGGTGGTGCAGACCCGCAACGTGGTCGGCGGAGCGCGCGGCGTGATCCGCGATACGCTCGCGATGGTCCGCCTCGACACCGTGGTGTCGCTCCTGCTGGCCACCTTCGTCAATGCGGCGATTCTCGTGCTGGCCGGCTCGGTCTTTCATGTGTCCGGCCACACCGGCGTGGCCGACATCGAGCAGGCCTACCAGCTGATCGCGCCGATCGCGGGCGGCGCGGCGGCCCTGCTGTTCGGCATCGCGCTGCTGGCCTCGGGCCAGAGCTCCACGCTGACCGGCACGATCGCGGGGCAGGTGATCATGGACGGCTTTCTGCAACGCAAGATTCCCTGCTATCAGCGCCGCCTGATCACGCGCGGACTCGCGCTGGTTCCGGCGCTCCTAGGCGTGCTCTGGCTGGGCGATCATTCGGTGGGCAAGCTGCTGGTCTGGAGCCAAGTGCTGCTCAGCCTGCAGCTGCCGTTCGCGATGTGGCCGCTGATCCGCTCGGTCAGCGACCGCAAGGTGATGGGCGAGCATGCGATCGGAATGCGCACGCAAGTGCTTGCCTGGGGACTGTTCACCGTGATTACCGGCATCAATCTAGTGTTGATTGCCAGCGTCGGCGGCTGAGTTCCGGTTCCGGTTCCGGTTCCGGTTCCGGCAAATGCACGACACGCGCCAGCGGCCACTTCATCATGAAAAATGGACGGAGATGCAGCCCAGCCTGCCGTAGTCGGCATGCAGCGTGTCGCCCGGGCCCACCGCCACCGTCCGGGTGAACGAGCCGGCCAGGACGGTGTGCCCGGCCGCCAGGCCGGTATCGTGCAGCGCCAGCTTGTTGGCCAGCCAGGCGACGCCCAGTGCCGGATGTCCCAGCACCGCCGCGGACACACCGGATTCTTCGATGACGCCGTTCTTGAACAGGACGGCACCCACCCAGCGCAAATCGATGTCCATCGGCCGCACCGGCCGGCCTCCCAGCACGATGCCGGCGCAGGCCGCATTGTCTGCAATGTTGTCGACCAGGGTGCGGGGATATTTGCTGCGGCCGTCGATGATCTCCAACGCCGGTACGACATAGTCCGTGGCATCCAGAACATCGAACAGCGTGACGTCCGGTCCGCGCAGCGCCTTGCCCAGCACGAAGGCCAGTTCGACTTCCACGCGCGGCACGATGAGCTTTTCAGTGGAAATGGTCTGGCCGTCCTGAAAGAACATGGAATCGAGTAGATGCCCATAGTCTGGCTCGTCGATTCCGACGGTGCTCTGCATGGCCTTGGACGTCAGGCCTATCTTATGCCCACGCAACCGGGCGCCCTGGGCGATCTTGCGCTCGATGACGAGCTTCTGCACGGCATAGGAATCGGCGATCTCCATTCCCGGAAAAACCTGGGCCAACTGCGTGGTCGGCACACCCGTCAATTCGGCCTCCAGCATCAGCCCGGCGGCGCGGGCACGGTCCTGATCATTGAGCATGGGGCGTTCCTCTGACAGTAGCAACCGGTTCATCGGCCACGGGATTGGACAACGTGCCGATGCCGGACACGTCCACCTCCACGAGGTCGCCAGGTTCGAGAAAGCGTGGCGGGGTGAAGCGCACGCCGGCGCCCACCGGCGTGCCGGTGAGGATGACGTCGCCCGGCTCCAGCGCAGTCCAGATCGAGATGTAGCGGATCAGTTCGTCGAACGCAAACATGAGATGGGCGGTCGTATCGTGCTGCCGCTGTTCGCCGTTGACGCGGGTAGTGATCGTCATGGGCGCGGCAGGATCGAAAGCGTCGGCGGTCACCATCCATGGCCCCATCGAACCGCTCGACTCGAAATTCTTGCCCTGGGTCACGTTGAATTTTCCATGGCGCACCCAGTCGCGCACCGTACCCTCGTTGGCGCAAGTCAAGCCGGCGATGTGGGACCAGGCATCGGCCGCCGCGATACGACGGCCGCGCCGGCCGATGACAAGTGCGATCTCGCCTTCATAGTCCAGTTGCGCGGATTCGGGCGGACGCAGCACAGCTTGTCCATGACCGACGAAGGAGGCCGGAAAACGCGGGAAGACACTCGGGTAGGAAGGCGCGACGCTGCCGTCCTTGTATTCTTCATTGCGGTTGCCGTAGTTCACGCCGACACAGATGATTTTCCCGGGCACGGGAATAGGCGGCCGCAGTTTCACGTCTGCCAGGCGCAAGGCCGCGGGCAGGTTTTCGGCACGGCGCGCGAGCTCATGCAGCGCTTGAGCCGCGATCGCGGCGCGCAGACTGTCATATCCCAGTCCGGTCAGATCGACGATATCGGTGGCGCCGCGCAGCAGGCCGAAGCATTCGCGGCCCTGATGTTCGAAGGAAAGCAGTTTCATCGGTCGAATCCAAAAAGGCAGGCGGGGTTGTCGACCAGGATTTTCTTCAATGTGCCGGCATCGCCCGCATAGCGCGCCAACTGATCCACCAAGCGGCCTTCATCGGGCGTGGCCTTGACCGAAACAGGGTGCGGCCAGTCGCTGCCCCAAATCACCCGGTCGGGGTTGGCTGCGATCATCGCCTGCGCCAGCGGCACGACATCGTCCCAGCCGGCGCCGGTTCTGGACAGCTTTTCCGTCAGGGACAGCATCACCCAGACATTGCCGCGCTTGAGCAGCTCCACCAGCTTGCGCCGGCTGGGATCTTTCTCGCCAGCGGCCGGATCGGCACGGCCCATATGGTCGATCACCACAGGAATGTCCAGGTCTTCGAACTGCGGCGCCTGCGCCAGGATGCCGTCCGGTTCCGGCTGGAATTTGGCATACCAGCCGAGTTCGCGCAGACGTGCGATCGATCGCCGGAAAACGGCCGGCTCCATACTGATTCCAAGGCCTTGGCGGGTATAGCGGGCGCCGCGCACGCCGGCATCGTGCAGCTTGGCAATGTAGGCGTCGTCGCGCTCGGCCAGGACGGCCGCGTTGGCGCAGCCGCGATAGCTCGGGCCGGCGGCGGCCAGGCCGTCCAGCACCACCTGGTGATCGGCGCCGTACGTTGTGGCCTGCACGATGACGCCGCGCTCGATGCCCAGCAGGCGATGCAGCCTCAAGGCGACCTCGATGGTGGCGCTGGGCATTTCGTATGCCGCGCCCGGACGCACCGGATAGCGATCGACGGGGCCGAAGACGTGGAACTGGCTGTCGCAGGCGCCCGCGGGCAGCCGCGTGCGCGGCACGCTGGGATGGGGCTGAAAGGATTGATATTGGGTCACGCGGCGCTCCCGGCCTGCAGCACGGCGATGAAATCGCATTCGATCAGTTTGTCGCCGTCCAGGTCCGCCTTCATGGTGTGGCGCGCCGGACGATCCTCGGGGTCGGGGAAGGCGCGCAGCCATGCGGCGTTGAGCGCGGCGCGCTGTTCGCGGTCGCGCATCCAGACCGTCATCTTGACGATGTCGGCCAGCGATCCGCCACCGGCTGCGACGATGCGGCGCACATGATCGAACATCAGTTCGCATTGGCGCTCTATCGATGCGCCATAGACGCCCGTGGCCGGATCGGTGCCCTGGATGCTGCCCGAATACAGCATGCTGCCGATACGGCAGGCGGCAGGAATTGGGTTCTTGTGGCCGAAGCCTTCGGCGTAAATGCTGCGTCTACTCATGTGTGGATTCCGGAAAATGCGTGGCGTGCAGTGAAAACTCAGTTTGCGGTGATGTGCGCGCTCTTGATGATGGGCGTCCAGCGAGCGTCCTCGGAGGCTAGGTAGCGGGTAAACGCCTGTGGCGTGCTGCCGCGCGCCTCGGTGCCCAGCGCATCGAAGCGCTTGACGATGTCGGGCTGATTCAGAATTCCGATGAGCGCCTTGCTCAACTTGTCCACGACCTCCTGCGGCGTACCCTTGGGCGCCAGCAGACCGGTGAAAGTCGACGCCTCCATGCCTTGTATGCCGGCCTGGGCGAACGTGGGCACGTCGGGCAATTGCGGCACGCGGTGGGCCGTGGTCACGGCCAGTGCGCGCAGCTTGCCGGCCTTGATGAAAGGCGCCGCCACCGAAACCTGGTCGAACTGAAAATCCACCTGCCCGCCCAGCAGGTCGTTGGTGGCGGGGGCATTGCCCTTGTATTGCGCGGTGATCCAGCGCGCGCCGGTGATGTGCTGCAGCAGTTCGCTGAGCAGATGATTGCTCGTTCCCGCCCCTGGCGAGGCCATGGTCAGTTTGCCCGGTTCTTTCTTGGCCAGTGCGATCAGATCGGCCACGGACTTTACCGGTAGGGAAAGCTTGGTTTCCAGCACCATCGGCGTAAAAGAGACCGAACTGATCGGTTCGAAATCCCGCTTCCATTTGTACGCGTCGGGGCGATTGAAGATCAACGGACTGAACAGCAGCGGTCCGTTGGCGGCCATGAACAGCGTGTAGCCGTCGGGGTTGGCGTGCGCGACGAATTCGGCCGCGATCATGCCGCCCGCGCCGGCCCTGTTCTCGATGATGACCGGTTGCCCCAAGGCGGCTTGCAGGCCGGGGCTGATGAGGCGGGCGGCCACGTCCACATTGCCGCCCGGCGGATAGGGCACGATGATGTCGATCGGTCTGTCCGGCCAGGCGGCATGGGCCAGCGTAGTCAGGCTGACAAGCGCGGCGGCGGCGCACGTTTTAATCAGAAAGCGGCTGAACATGATGGTCTCGTCTCCAATGTGTCGGTCTTGTGCAGAGAACTCTAGGAATTCGCGCCGGCGGCGACAACGCAAAAATCATGAAAAAGTCCGGAATATGGACTTAAATTGGGATTAGTCGCCAGGCACTCTTTCGATTCAACTCGACAAGCGCCGAAAATAGGCTCGGGGATTTGTTGACCTCGCCTGCCATCGGTTTCTCTCAAAAGTTCAATATCTGGACGTCTGGATAAGACCTATTCCCTATGCGTATCGCCGCGCCCGAGCTCACTCCGGAACAGACCTACAAACTCTTGAGCGGCATCGTCGTGCCGCGTCCCGTCGCCTGGATTAGCAGCCTGGGTCCGGGCGGCAAGGTCAATCTGGCGCCCTTCAGCTGCTTTACTTTTGTCTCGAATACGCCGCCCATGTTGGGCGTCAATATCGGCCGCAAGGCGGGCGTGCGCAAGGACACCGCCCGCAATATCCTGGAGCGTCGGCATTTCGTGGTGAACCTGGGCGACGAGACCCTGCTCGATGCCATTCATGCGAGCGCGCAGGAGTATCCGCCCGAGGTCAGCGAGGCGGAGCTGCTGGGCCTTGACGTCGTCCGCAGCGAAGCAATCGGCACGCCGCGCCTGGCCGCCACGCCCATCGGCATGGAATGCCGCCTTCACAGCGTTACGCCCTACGGCGACACCGGCGCGGAATTTTTCGTCGGCGAAGTGCTGGTTTTCCATATACGCGACGGCCTGGCCCAGGATGGCAAGATCGATACCGAAAAATTGCGCCCGGTCTGCCGCATCGGCGGCCCCAACTACGCGACCCTGGGGCGCATCATCACCCAGCGGGCGGTCAGGCAAACGCCCAAATCGGTGATGCCCGGCAGCCGCACAGACCAATGATGCGGCGCGTTACGGGAATTCCTTCATGACCGATTCCATCGGCGACGATGCTCCCGGCGGCGCCCAGACCGTACGCCGCGCCATGGCCGTCCTGCGCCTGGTCGCCTGCAGCCAGGAACGTGGCGCGCGCCTGATTGACCTGGTGCGCATGTCCGGCCTGAACCGGCCGACAGTGCACCGGCTGCTCAGGACGCTGATCCTGGAAGGCGCCATCGAACAGGACCCGCATACTCGGCGCTATCTCATCGGCCCGGAAATCAGTTTGCTGGGTCTGGCGCGCACCCGTCGTTTTCCGCTGCTCACATTGGCGGACCCCTATCTCACCGAACTTGCGGACCAGGTCGGCGATACAGTGTTTCTGAGCATACGCCACGGCCACGATTCGATCTGCATAGGCCGGCGTACTGGAAATCACTCTATTCAAGTCCTATCGATCGAGGTCGGTGTGCGCCGACCGCTGGGCATCGGCGTTTCCGGTGTGGCCTTGCTTGCCAGCCTGCCCGAGAAGGAAAGCGCGGCACGGGTGGCCGCCAATGCCGCGCGCCTGGCGGTCCTGGGCGAAAATCCGGCGGAAATATCCGCACGCGTTGCCAAGGCGCGTTCCGCGGGCTTCTCACATGCTCCCATCGGACTGATGCCAGGCACCAGCGCAGTGGCCGTTCTCGTCCCAGGTCTGCGTGGCTCGGCGCTTGGCGCAGTGACAGTCACCGCCATGGCCGAACGGCTGGCGCCGGACAAGCTCGGCCGCGTGGTGGCGCTCATGCGGGCCGCCGCCCAGGCCATTTCGCGGCGTCATGAAGAAATCGAGCTGCGGCGGCCGTGATGCAATTCAATGCCGGGATTTCGATCCCGCCCGGCGCGGCGCATAGTGCCTCTGCATGCTGCGCAATACCGTACTCACCCGCGGCGCCGTATCCGTCTGCCGCCTGATCACCTGGCTGACCGATCGCGCCGCGTGCGCGAAGGCGAATGCGTGGGCCTGGGCACGCCCATCAAGCTGTCGCGCACGCCGGGGGGACTGCGCAGCCTGCCGCCGGAACTGGGCGCGAGCAACGACGAGTACGGATGGTGATGCGGCGCCAGATATTCGACGTGCTTTACTCGAACGGATTGCCAGGCTTGTTCGCGGCGCTTGCCAGGTCGGACGCTGCATCCGCAAGGTTGTATTCGCGCTGCACGGCCTGCAGCACCGCCGCGATGTCGCGCTCGAAACCGGCCGCGTTGCCCAAATGCGTCATGGCCCAATTGCAGCCGGTCTTGTCCGGCTCGGCCAGGAGCGCGGGCCGCGGCACGCTGATTTTCACGCCCTCTTCGACGACCGCGGGCAGACGATCCAGGCGCTTGCGGACTTCTTCCTGAAGTCTCGATGCGTTGGCCGTTTTGCGGATCATGGGCGCCTCCTCGGGCTTGACGATTCTGTCTTTATTGAGACTTACGAGGCGGTAGGCGGCGCCGGCCGTCTCGAACGCGCAGTATCGCATCCCGAAAAATTGTCGAAACAGCCGTGGGCTTGCTGCATCAAGATCACACAGCGCTTCACCTTGGCAGTAAAGATCGCCTCCCGGTCGATATCGACCACCCAACATCATCCGGGCTCCAGCATAGAATCGAGGCTTACCCCGGTCCGCCCTGCACGCTCATGCGCCTGCGTCATATCGAAATCTTCGAAGCCATCCGCCGCACCGGCTCCCTGACCGAAGCCGCAGCCACGCTGCACATCACGCAGCCTGCGGCCAGCAAGCTGCTGGCCAATGCCGAGGCGCATCTGGGCTTCAAGCTGTTCGAGCGCGTCAAGGGCCGGCTGGTGGCCACCCGCGAGGCCGAGATCCTCACGCCCGAGATCGCCCGCCTGAGCCAGGACCTGAACGGCGTGCGCAAGTTGGCCGCGAGCCTGCGCGAGCGCCCGCACGGCCACCTGCGGCTGGGCTGCGCACCCGCGCTGGGCCTGGGGCTGCTGCCGGGGGTCATCCGTGCCAGCCGCGAAACCCGGCCCGGCCTGACCTTCGACATCCAGACCCGTCACAGCGCGGAACTGGTGCAAGGCCTGCTCACGCGCGAACTGGACCTGGCCGTGACCTTCGACACGCACGACTACCCCGGCCTGGTGCGCGAGGAGATCGGCCATACCGAACTGGTGAACCTGGGAAGAAAACCGGGCGAAGGCCCGGTCAGCCTGAAACAGCTATGCCAGGACGCGCTGATCATGCTCGATCCGCGCGATGCCGCGGGCGCGCTGCTGCAGATGGCCCTGGACGCGCAGGACCTGGAAGCACCGCAGTCCGTGCAAGTACAGACCCACTACGTGGCCTGCGCTCTGGCCGAGGCGGGCTGCGGCCAAGCCATCGTCGACGCCATCACCGCCCGCGCCATGTTGCGCCCGGGCATGCGGCTGCGGCCCATCGCCCCCGCGCTGCGCGTGCCGATCAGCGTGATGCGGCGCGGCCACGACGCCATGTCGGGACTGCACCACGAACTGATCGCCGCGCTGCGCGAGGCCTGCGTCAATCCATCTTGATGTGCTGCCTGGCCACCACGTCCCTGGCCCAGTCGTACTGCTCCTGGATCTCCTTGGCGAACGCCTGCGGCGTATTGCCCGACGGCGCCGAGCCCTGCTCGTCCAGCGCCTTGACGATCTTCGGATCCCTCAGGGCGACCACGGCGGCATTGCGCAGTTTTTCGACGATGTCCATGGGCGTGCCCTTGGGCGCCAGCAGGCCGTACCAGACGGGCTGGTTGAGCACCGGGTAGCCCAGTTCCTTGAAGGTCGGCACGTCCTTGATGGCGGGGATGCGCCGGGGCCAGGCGATGGCCATGGCGCGCAGGTTGCCCGCCAGGACCTGGGGCATGGACGAGGGCAGATTGTCGAAGTCCATGTCGACGTGGCCGGCCACGGTATCGGACACGGCCGGCCCCGAGCCCTTGTAGGGCACGTGCACGATGTCGGCACCCGTGGCCATCTTGAAGGACTCGCCCATCAGGTGCAGCACGCCGCAGGTGCCGGAGCTGGCATAGGAGAACTTGCCGGGATTTTTCTTGATCAGATCGAGGAATTCCTTGAAGTCCTTGACGGGCATTTTCTTGGGATTGACCGTCACGATATTGGCCGTGTTGGCGAAATTGGTGACCGGCTGGAAATCCTTGATCGGATCGTAGGGCAGATCGCGCGGACGGCAGGCGGGGTTGACCGCCATGGTCGACACGGTGGCGATCGACAGCACGTAGCCGTCCGGCGCGGCGCGCGCCGCCTCGGCTGCGCCTACCGCGCCGCCCGCGCCGCCCTTGTTCTCGACCACCATCGCCTGGCCCAGTTCAGCGGCCATGCGCTGCGTGACCAGGCGCGCGATGATGTCGGTGGAACCGCCCGCCGCGAACGGCACGATGACGCGGATGGAATGCTCGGGATAGGCGGCGTGAGCCGGGGTGGCGATGCCGGCCAGCAATGCGGCGGCGCCGGTCAGCGCCAAAGCGGGGACCAGGGGACGAACTTTGATCATGGATATCTCCGATGCGGTCATGCGGATCCATCAAGGACCGCACATGCCGCGTGTTTTAAGTGGTTTGCTCAAATGGCTTACTCAAGGACAAGGCCCGCGCCCTCGCGAAGCGACGGGTGTCCTGTGTCCGAGAATAGCAGCAAACCTCTTTAAACACGTAGCGCAGAAGCCCTCTCGCATCTGCTTGCGCTCGCCGCGCCGCGGCAGCTCAATGCCCCGCGCAGGTCATGTCGGCCGGCACAACCCAGCGGTCGAACTCTTGCGCAGTCAGATAGCCCAGCGCCAGCGCCGCCTCTTTGAGCGAGGTGTGCTCCTTGTGCGCCTTCTTGGCGATCTGCGCAGCCTTGTCGTAGCCAATGTGCGGATTGAGCGCGGTCACCAGCATCAACGAGCGCTCGACCAGCTCGGCGATGCGTTCGCGGTTGGGCTCGATGCCGGCGGCGCAATGATGATCGAAGCTGGCCATGCCGTCGGCCAGCAGCCGCACCGACTGCAGGAAATTGTGGATCAGGAGCGGCTTGTAGACGTTGAGCTCGAAATTGCCGCTGGCCCCGCCGATATTGATGGCCACGTCGTTGCCCAGGACCTGCGCGGCCAGCATGGTGACCGCCTCGCATTGCGTGGGGTTGACCTTGCCCGGCATGATGGAGCTGCCCGGTTCGTTCTCGGGAATGCCGATCTCGCCCAGGCCCGAGCGCGGGCCGCTGGCCAGCCAGCGCACGTCGTTGGCGATCTTCATCAGTCCCGCGGCCAGCGTCTTCAAGGCGCCGTGCGCGAACAGCAGGGCCTCGTGCGAAGCCAGCGCCTGGAATTTATTGGGCGCGGACGCAAAAGAGACGCCGGTGTCGCGCGCCAGTTCCCCGGCCACGCGCGCGCTGAACTCGGGATGCGCGTTCAGGCCGGTGCCCACGGCCGTGCCGCCGATGGCCAACTGATGCAGGCCCGGTAGCGTGGCGCGGATCTGCTGCTCGGCCAGGTCCAGCTGAGCCACGTAGCCGGACAGCTCCTGCCCCAGCGTGAGTGGCGTGGCGTCCTGCAAATGCGTGCGGCCTATCTTCACGATGCCGTAGTAGGCATGGCTCTTGGCCGCCAGCGTCGCAGCCAGGGCCTTGAGCGCCGGCAGCAGGTGACGCTCCACTTCGAGCGCGGCCGCCACGTGCATGGCCGTGGGAAAGGTGTCGTTGGACGACTGGCCGCGATTGACGTGATCATTGGGATGGACCTTGCGCGCCTCGCCGCGCTCGCCGCCCAGCAGTTCCGAGGCGCGGTTGGCCAGCACCTCGTTCATGTTCATATTGCTCTGCGTGCCCGAGCCGGTCTGCCAGACCGACAGCGGAAATTCGTTCGGCCATTGGCCGGCGATGACTTCGTCCGCCGCGCGCGCGATGGCATCGGCGATCGCCGGGTCGAGTTCGCCCAGCTGGGCATTGACCCGGGCTGCCGCGCACTTGAGCCGCGCCATTGCCGTCACCAGGGCCACCGGCATTTTCTCGGTCGAGATGGCGAAGAAATGCAGGGAACGCTGGGTCTGCGCGCCCCAGAGATGCTCCTGGGGGACCTCGATGGGACCGAAGGTGTCGTGTTCGACGCGGGTCTTGCCTGTAGTCATGATGTTCTCCGGTAAGCACGCGGCCGCTCCCTATAATCGCGGGCGCATCTTCTGTTTTACACCCCAAGGCCCTGAACTCCGATGACCGAACCGCTCGCCCTGCGCTCCCTGCGCCTGCCCGACGAAGCCGCCACCGATGCGCTGGCCGGCCGGCTGGCCCCCCTGGTCAGCGGCGCGGCCGGACTGCCGGCCGGGGGCCGCATTCACCTGCAGGGTGACCTGGGCGCGGGCAAAACCGCCTTTGCCCGGGCACTGTTGCGCGCATGCGGTATCAAAGGCCGGATCAAAAGTCCTAGCTATGCCCTGCTTGAATCCTATAAAATTTCTAACTTATACTTGTATCACTTTGATTTTTATAGATTTAGCGATTCGCGCGAATGGCTGGATGCAGGGTTTCGCGATTTGCTGCGCGAGGATGCGGTAGTTTTGATCGAATGGCCGGAGCGGGCTGGCAGCCTGCTGCCCCCGCCCGATCTGCTGATTTACCTGTCCTATGCGGAGCCTGGTCGTGATGCAACCCTCGCAGCCCACACTGCCCGAGGTCTATCATGGTTGAACGCGCTTGCTCTGTCGCCCCCATCAACGCCACCCGCCGCCGGTTGATCAGCGCCGGCACGGCGTTGCTGGTGCTGCCCGTGGTGCCTGGCCTGGCGCAGGCCGCCACGCTCCTGGCGGTACGCACCTGGCCCGCCGACGCCTACACACGTGTCACGCTCGAACTCGATAGCGAGCTCAAAACCCAGCATTTCACGCTCGAACACCCGGACCGCCTGGTGGTCGACATCGATGGCTTGACAGCCAGCCACGCGCTCGACAAGCTGATTTCCGAAGTCCGCCCCAACGACCCCTACATCAAGAGCCTGCGCGTCGCGCAGAACCGCCCCAATGTCGTGCGCCTGGTGTTCGACCTGAAGCAGCCCGTGGCGCCGCAGGTCTTCACGCTCAAACCGGTGGCCGACTATCAATACCGCCTGGTGCTGGACCTCTATCCCAAGGTTGCGCAGGACCCGCTGCTGGCCGTGCTGAACGGCAAGCAGGCCGGCCCCGACGTCGACGATCCGCTGGCGCACGTGCTCGATCAGATCGCGCGCAGCGAACAGCAGAACGGCGAAGCCGCGCCGGTCCCTTTGGTCCGGGGCCAGACGGCTCCACGCGATCCGGTCCTGCCGTCCGTCGCCCTGGACGAGCCGCCGATGACCTCGCGCCCCGGGCGCAAGCGCATGCTGACCATCGCGGTGGACCCCGGCCACGGCGGCGAGGATCCCGGCGCCATCGGCAAGAGCGGCCTGTACGAGAAAATTGTGGTGCTGCATATCGCCGACCGCCTCAAGTCGATGATCAACAGCCAGCCCAATATGCGCGCCTACCTGACGCGCGACAGCGACTTCTTCGTACCGCTGAACGTGCGCGTGGAAAAGGCCCGGCGTGCCGGCGCCGACCTGTTCGTCTCCATCCACGCCGACGCCTTCATCAAGCCCTCGGCACGGGGTTCGTCGGTCTTCGCCCTGTCCGAACACGGCGCGTCCAGCGCGCAGGCCCGCTGGATGGCCAACCGCGAAAACAGTTCGGACCTCATCGGCGGCGTCAATCTGGGCGCGCACGACGCCCAGGTCGCCCGGGTGCTGCTCGATCTGTCCACCACCGCGCAGATCAACGATTCGCTCAAGCTGGGCTCGGTCTTTCTGGGCGAACTGGCCAAGATCAACCGCCTGCACAGCCATCAGGTCGAACAGGCGGGGTTCGCCGTGCTCAAGGCGCCCGACATTCCCTCCGTGCTGGTCGAATCCGCGTTCATCAGCAACCCCGAAGAAGAAGCGAAGCTGCGCACGTCCGTCTACCGGGAACAGGTCGCGCAGGCGCTCATGGAGGGCATCAACCGTTACTTCACCAGCCATCCGCCGCTGGCGCGAACCGTGGCCGACGCGACCTGAGGCGCCGACAGACCCGGGGCCGTCAATCGGCCCTAAGGCGAATGGCACTTACTGGAAGTCGTATCCGAGGCCGTGCTGCAGCGACAGAGGCGGTAGATTTTTTCAACCTCCTGGCCGGCGAGGAGTTGCTGAGGTTGACCGATGAGCTCAGTCTGGCACACCGGGCATGAGTGTGAGAACGGGCGGTTACTGGCGAAGACGTTCGGTCAAGCGGGTCGATGGCACGGGGATTTCGATGCCCGATACGCCGTCCAACCAAGCCCGCTTCCCCCAGCCGAACTCTCAGGGTTCAGGCGTGGGCTTTCCCTTGGTCAATCTGGTGGCGGTCATTTGCTTGGCCACCGGTGCTGGTGTGCAGGCGGCCGTGGGCCCCTACGCGGGCAAAGGCACAGGTGAGTTGGCCCTGTTTCGCGAGTTGCAATCGACGTTCTGTCGACATGATGTGATGCTGGCCGATGCGCTTTACTGCAACTACTGGTTGATTGCCACGATGATTGCCGCGGGGGTCGATATCGTCATGGCGCAGCACGGATGCCGGCACACTGACTTCCGACAGGGCAAGTCGCTGGGTAAACGCGATCACCTGGTGACCTGGTCCAAACCGGCAAGCCGTCCGGCCTGGATGACGCGCCAGCAGTATCAAGCATTCACAGCGCTCGGTCGCTCGCGAGTGCCTCCAAAAACTCCGGCAGGCTCCTCGGTCACGCTAAAGTAAGTGCCATTCGCCCTAAGACCTGTTAACACTAGAAGGAGGAGCGGGTCGCCATGGCCCGCTCGAAGCTGCCCGATATCTCGCCCGCGAGCGCGGACAAGACCTGGATTTCGCCCAGGCTCAGTTCCCGTGAGCACGGCATTTCGCCCCAGGAACCGCACATCATCGCGATGCACTTGCCCTGCAGATGCACCGGCACCAACAACACCGAGCGCGCATTGGGGAATTCGGTCGTGAACCAGGCCGGCATGCGGTGGCTGACGCTCGGCCTCTTGACGTCGAGCCAGAGCGTGGGTTCTTTTTTGGTCACCACCAGATGGAAGATGTCCGGCACGAATCCCGCGTCGAAGGAGAACTTATCCAGACGCTCGCGTATGCCCGGCCCGAATCCGAACCGGGCGATGTAGCGGCGGGATCCCGGATGCAGCAACATCATGAACCCTGTCTTCAGGTTCAGCGCGTTCATGATGCTTTCCACGACCCAGGGGGTGAGCGCGGTCGTGCCCAGGCCAGGCGCCTTCTCGCGGATTTCCTCGAGCGCGGCCTCCAGCCTGGCGACCGCGTCCTGCGGCCTGTCGAATTCCGGTTCGCTCACCGAGGCCACCGGTATTTCGTTGTCCGAGTCGATCTCCAGCTTCAGCGCCTGCGTCTGCTCGAGCGCCTCCTGCACGATGATCGGATCCAGGGCCAAATTCTCGGTATATTGCAGAACGAAGAGGGATATCTCTTCATCGCTGGCGTCGACCTCCATCATCGACACGACGCGGGAAGACAGCGCCGCAACCGCTCCCAGCCATTCGCCGTGGGATTGCGGCGTCGACGCATCGAGATCGGGCAGGTCGGCCTGCATGCAATTGCGGATCTCGTTGGGCAGGTTCCACTGCTGCGCAGCCTCTTGCGCGATTTCCTCCAGAGTGGCACCCAGAATCTGCCGGCAGGCATCGCTCTCGGACAAGGAGGGATCGGCCGCCAGCTTGGCCTGGACCCGCGCCCACTCGTCTTCCAGATAGAGCACCACCAAGAGGCGCGAGAGCTGGTACATCAAGGTGCAGAGCACAGCCTCCTCGGAAGGTTGCGTGCCGTGCGCGATCGTCATTTTTCGCGTGAATTCGGCTGCCATCTGGGCGCGCACGATCACCTCGCGCGCATCCTCGCGGCTACCCGCTGCGCTCTGGAACTGATTCAACAGCTGCAGACTGAGTCCCAGGTATTCCACCGTGTCCACGCCCAGCACCATGATGGCGCGCGACACCGTCGTGACATCGCCGCCCATCGTGCGGTACATCGCCGAATTGGCAAGGCGCAAAACCTTTTGCGAAAAGGCGAAATCGGACAGCACCAGCGACGTCAGATCGGTCACGCTGGCCTGTTCGTCCTGCAGCGAACGTATGATGTGCTCGGCCGAATGCTGCAAGGAAGGAACATCCCCGCGCACGCTCATCCGCTTCCACAACTTATCGATGACTGTTTTTTTTCTGGTCATCAGAAGATTCGGAAGAGGGAAGAGCCACGGCCTCGTCCTTTGGGCGAGATCACTTCCTGATTTGCGGCGAAATGTTCGAAATTTTCCGGCGGCAGGGCCTTCGAGAACAACCAGCCCTGGATGTACTGACAGTCGCGCTCGACCAGAATCGCAAGCTGCTCTTCGGTCTCGACGCCTTCCGCGACGACGGAAAGATCGAGCTCGCGGGCGAGCGACAGCATCGCCGAGACGATCGCGCGATCATGGCCCGATTCCAGGATGTCGCTCACGAAACTACGGTCGATCTTGATCTCGGAAATCGGAAATCGTCGCAAGTACGACAGGTTCGAATAGCCGGTGCCGAAATCGTCGATGGCAAACCGCACGCCGAATGCGTGCAGCCGGGACAGGATGGCTTCGGTCTGCTCCGGATTCTTGATCAGCGTGCCTTCGGTGATCTCCAGGACGAGGCGGCCCGGATCGATGCCCGACTCCCGCACCGCGCTCATCACCGATTGCGAGAACGCCGGGTTCTGGAATTGAACCGGGGAGACGTTGACCCCGACGTAGGCGAGCGAAATCCCGCGCGCATCCCAGCGGGCCAGTTGCGCGCACACCATGCGCAGCGCCCAGCTGCCCAGCAGATTGATCAGGCCGTTGTCCTCGGCCAGCGGGATGAACGCCGTCGGCGGCCTCTGGCCATGGGGATGATTCCAGCGCATCAGCGCCTCGGCCGCGAGCACTTCGCGGGTACGGGCATCGACGATGGGCTGGTAGTACAGCTCGAACTCCCCCGTCCTGATACCCGAGAGCATGTCCTGCTCCAGCGAGAATGCCTCCGCCTTCACTTTCTCGAAATCCGGCGAATAGAACACGAATTGGTTCTTGCCGCGCTCCTTGGCGCTGTACATCGCCAGGTCGGCGTGCTTGAGAAGCTGGCTGCTCTTGAGTCCGTCTTCCGGGTAAAGGGCGATGCCGATGCTGACCGTCACGCGCAGCTGCTGGCCGGCCACCGAAAACGGCCGCTGCATCGCCGCAATGATGCGCGCCGCCAGGCGATCCCACGCATCGGCTGCGTCCAGTTCGCCTGCCACAAGAACGAACTCGTCCGCGCCCAGCCGGGCGAACACGTCGTCTTTATGCAACTGGGCCTTCAGGCGCTTGCCGACCGCGTGCAGCAAGGCATCGCCTATATCGTGGCCCAAGGAGTCGTTGATGCGCTTGAAACCGTCC
Source organism: Bordetella sp. FB-8 (assembly GCF_000382185.1). NCBI lineage: Bacteria > Pseudomonadati > Pseudomonadota > Betaproteobacteria > Burkholderiales > Alcaligenaceae > Bordetella > Bordetella sp. FB-8. The sequence goes on from NZ_KB907784.1 coordinate 506,469, forward strand.
AGGTCCAGCATCATCACGGCGAAAGCCTTGCCCGACACCATGTCATTATCGATGGACTCGATCATCCACTCGCGCAGGTGCGCGCGGTTGGACATGCCGGTCAACGGATCGCGGCGGGACTCGTCGCGCAGCTGACGCTCCGTTTTCACCCAGAGCGTGACGTCGTAGCCGAACACATCGAAGCGCGGTTCTTGGTCGCCGTCGGCGTTGGCCGCCAACTGCACGAGCAGATCGAGCCAGCAGCAGCCTTCCTCGGCCAGCAGAAACGGGAGCACCCCTTTCTGCGGTTCGCCCGTCGACAGCACGCGGTTCACGAGTTCCTGGAGCTCGCCCGCATGCTCGGGCATGACCAGGTCGCCCAGGCGTACCTGGGCCAGATAGGCGGCGGGATAGCCGAGCAGGCTGGCAGCGGATGCGGCGGCCGCCAGCAGGCGCGTGCTCGAGTCGATATGGACGACGAAAGCGGGACTATGCGCGACGATGACCGCGAGCTGGTCGTCCTTCAGTTTCGGCAGTGTCTTTTCGGCGGTTGATGCCATGGGCCTCGAAGCCGGGCTCATCTCATTTCCTTCGAGCCAGTTTGACCAGTACGCCCAGACCCACGGGCACCGCCGCGGCGGCCAAGCCAACCAACACGATGGTATTCAAATGCACTTTGATGAAGGGAATGTTACCGAAGAAATACCCCGCCAGCACCAGCAACAGCACCCACAGCAGCGCGCCAGCCACATTGAAGACCTGGAAGCGCGCAAAGGACATTTCGGCCACGCCCGCCACGAACGGCGCGAAGGCGCGAACCACTGGAATGAAACGCGCCAACACCAGAGCCTTGCCGCCGTGTTTTTCATAGAAAACATGCGTGCGCATCAGCGCATTGCGGTCCAGGAAGCGCCAGTCGGCCGTATAGACCCGCTTGCCGATCGTGCGCCCGATGAGAAAATTCACCGTATTGCCCAGGATGGCGGCAAGCAGCAGCAGCACGGTCACGAGCCCCACGTTCATGCTGCCCGCGGCACCGAATGCGCCAGCGATGAAAAGCAAGGAATCCCCAGGCAGAAACGGCATTACGATCAAGCCCGTTTCAGCAAACACGATCAGGAACAACACCAAATAGACCCAGGCGCCGTACTGGTTAACCCAAACGCCTAGCGTCTGGTCGATGTGCAGAATCATGTTCAGCAAATCAGCCATAGCAATATCTTGCAAAAACAAAAGGTTATGGACTATACCTTAAGATTCGAACGAACACCTTGGTTCTGTGGGTTTGGCGCCACCCTGCGGATAAAATGACCGCATCAACCCTAAGCGCATCCCCATGTCCGACCGCCGTCCCATTGCCGCCCTACCCGACCTGCTGATCAGCCAGATCGCCGCGGGCGAAGTCATTGAACGGCCGGCCTCGGTGCTCAAGGAACTGCTGGAAAACGCCGTGGACGCCGGGGCGCGCGCCATCGAGGTGCGCCTCGAGGGCGGCGGCATCAAACGCATCGCCGTCTCCGACGACGGTGGCGGCATCCCGCCCGATGAGCTGCCTTTGGCGCTGATGCGCCATGCGACCAGCAAGATTCGCGACTTGGCCGAACTGGAATCGGTCGCCTCCATGGGGTTTCGCGGCGAGGCGCTGGCCTCCATCGCCTCGGTGGCGCGCCTGACTCTGATCTCGCGCACGCGCGCGGCCGACCATGCCTGGCAGATCGAAGCCGGCAGCGCGCAGGCCTGCCCCGCATCCGGCCCGGCCGGCACGACGGTCGACGTGCGCCAGCTGTTCGACGCGGTCCCGGCGCGCCGCAAGTTTCTGCGCTCCGAGGCCACCGAGTTCGGCCACTGCCTGGACATTCTCGAGCGTATCGCCCTGGCCCATCCAGGAATCGCCTTCCGCCTCTTTCACAATGAACGTCCCCAGCGACAGTGGCTGCCCGCCGATCCCGGCCAGCGCATACGCGACGTACTGGGCGAGGACTTCACCAGCCAGGCACTGCCGCTGCGGCAGGCTGCCGGCGCGGTCGCCCTGGCCGGCATGGTGTCGCGCCCCACCGCCTCGCGGGCGCGCGCCGATCGGCAATACCTGTACGTGAACGGCCGTTACGTGCGCGACCGCACCGTCAGCCACGCGCTGCGCACGGCTTATGCCGACGTGCTGCACGGCGAGCGCCAGCCCGCCTACGTGCTGTACCTGGACATCGACCCCGCCGCGGTGGACGTGAACGTGCATCCCGCCAAGCACGAAGTGCGCTTTCGCGACAGCGGCGCGGTGCACCGCTTCGTCGGCCAGATCGTGGGGCAGGTTTTGGCACAGACCGGCGGGACTCAGACGGGTTCGGCGATCGAAGCGGCAGCCTCTCCGGATGCCGCGCCTGTGCCTGATGCCCACGCCGGCCTGGGCGCCCAGGCGTTCGGCCAGGCGCACTATGCATCGGCTGCGCCGGCTCCGCGCCCGTACACGCAGGTACCCTTTCGCCTGCAGGAGCCGGCCGGGGTGCCCGTGCGCGACTGGCAGGCGCTTTATCGTCCGCTGGGCGATACCGCCCCCGCCGCGACAGACGGCGCGGCTTTGCCGCCCGGTTATGCACCCGCCCCCGCCCCGCACGAGGCACCGCGGCAACCCCTGCCTGGAGCGGCCCTACCTAGAGCGGCCCTACCCGAAGGCGAGCTGCCGCTGGGCATGGCCCTGGCGCAGTTGCACGGCATCTACATCCTGGCGCAGAACGCGCGCGGCCTGGTGCTGGTCGACATGCACGCTGCCCACGAGCGCGTGGTCTACGAACAGCTCAAGCGCGAGCTGGACGCGCGCAGCCTGCCGCGCCAGGACCTGCTGGTGCCCGTTGTTTTTCACGCCACCGAGAAAGACGTGGCCCTGGTCGAGGAAAACCAGGACCAGCTTGCCGGACTCGGTTTCGAAATGCGGCCTGCCGGCCCGGCGTCCATCGCCGTACGCTGCGTGCCGGCCATGCTGGCGCGCGGCGACATCGAAACTCTGGCTCGCGCCGTGCTGCGCGACCTGGCCGCCGTGGGCGTCTCGCGGCTGCTCACCGAACAACGCAACGAACTGCTTGCCACCATGGCCTGCCACGGTTCGGTGCGCGCCAACCGCAGGCTCACCCTGGACGAGATGAACGCCCTGCTGCGCCAGATGGAAGCTACGGAGCGCGCCGACCAATGCAATCACGGCCGGCCCACCTGGATGCAGTGGAGCGTGGGCGACCTGGACAAACTCTTCATGCGCGGACAATAGGCGCGCCCTGGGCTTACCCTGATTTACATCCTTGCAGTGCAGCAATAGCCTAGCTACAGCTGTCGACAGTTGACAGGAAGGCCGCGCAATCCGCGTTGCCTTGCCGGAACACAAAGTCCCAACTGCCAGGAGATGTCCGCGTGGCGCTACATGCACTCAAGCCCTCTGCCTGCGTCCCGCCCGGCGCGGAACGCCGCGTGCGCGAAGATCTCGCCGCCGCATACCGCCTGATAGCCCTTTTCGGGCTGGACGACAGTATCTACACGCATATCTCGGCACGCGTGCCGGGCACGCACGACCAATTCCTGATCAACCCCTTCGGCATGCTGTTCCAGAACATCACCGCCTCGTCGCTGGTGAAAATCGACACCGAAGGCCGCATCGTCGAGCCGACCGAATACTCGGTGAACCCGGCCGGCTTCACCATCCACAGCGCCGTGCATATGGCGCGGCACGACGCCGAGTGCGTGCTGCACACCCACACCGTGGCCGGCGTCGCGGTGGCCTCGCTCGAGTGCGGCCTGCAGCCCTGCAACCAATGGGCGCTGCAGTTCCACGACCGGGTCGCCTACCACGAGTACGAAGGCATCGCCCTCGATCACGGCGAGCGCGAACGCCTGACGGCTGACCTCGGCCCCACGGCCAAGGCCATGATTCTGCGCAATCACGGCTTGCTGACCTGCGGCGGTTCGGTGGCCGAGGCGCTCATTCTCATGCTGAACCTGGAGCGCGCCTGCCGCGTGCAGATGGCCATCCAGGCCAGCGGTCAGGCCGTCCATCCCCTGCCCCGCGAGGTCTGCGAATTGACCGCCCGCCAGTACGAAGCCTGGGACACGCAGGGCCAGCCCACCGGCAGCGATCCCTATCAACGCGAATGGCAGGCCCTGCGACAGCGACTGGAACCGGCCGTGTCGTCCTACCGGGACTGAGGCCGCAAGCCTCTCCCTTTTGGTTTTCTCCGATCGCGGCCCGTGCCACGCACGACCGCGCTGGTCTTTGTGTTGTCGTCATTTGCCCCGAACAAGGAGCTTCAAGCAATGAAACGTCGCCAATTCATCCAGATGGGAACCGCCGGCCTGGGTCTGAGCATTGCCGGAGTTCCCTTGAGCACCCTGGCCCAGAACCGTGCTGGCGGAACGCTCAACGTCATCGTGCAGCCCGAACCGCCCGGCCTGATGATGGGCATCGTGCAGAACGGCCCCACCCAGATGATCGCCGGCAACCTCTACGAGGGCCTGCTGCGCTACGACGAAAATCTGGTGCCGCACCCGCACCTGGCCACCGGGTGGACCGTCAGCCCCGACAAGCTGACCTATACCTTCACGCTCAAGCCCGGCGTCAAATGGCATGACGGCAAGCCCTTCTCGGCCGACGACGTGGTGTTCACCGCCGCCACCTTCCTGCCCAAGACCAATCCGCGCACCCGCTACGACCTGGCCGCCGTCGACACCATCAAGGCCCTGGACCCGCTGACCGTGGAGTTCAAGCTGAAATACCCCTTCGACCCGTTTCTGGGCATCTTCGAGACCGGCACCATGCCCATGGTGCCCAAGCACATCTACGAAAACACCGACTTCCTGAACAACCCGGCCAACAACACCCCGATCGGCACGGGTCCGTACAAGTTCAAGCAATGGGTCAAGGGTTCGTACATCCAGATCACCGCCAACGCCGACTACCACATACCCGGCGTGCCCAGCATCGCCGACATCTATTTCCAAGTGATACCCGATGCGGCTTCGCGCGCGGCGGCCTTCGAGTCGGGCAAGATCGACGTGGTTCCCGGCGGCGCGGTCGAATACTTCGACGTGGAACGCCTGGCCAAGCTGCCCGGCGCAGCCGTCACCACCCAGGGCTGGGAATTCTTCGCGCCGCTTTCCTGGCTGTGCCTGAACAACCGGGCCAAGCCGCTGGACAACGTCAAGGTGCGCCAGGCGATCATGACCGCGATCGACCACGAAGCCATGACCAAGATCGCCTGGCACGGCTATGCGACGCCGGCCACCGGCCCTTTCAACAGCCACATCAAATACCACAGCGACAAGGTCGCCAAGTACCCCCACGACATCGCCAAGGCCAAGCAATTGCTCAAAGAAGGCGGCTACGCCGGCCAGACGCTACGCCTGCTGCCGCTGCCCTACGGCGAAAGCTGGCAGCGCCAGGCCGAGATCGTGCGTCAGAACCTGACACAGGCAGGCATCAAGGTGGACATGATGAACACCGACGTGGCCGGCTGGAACCAGCGCCTGAGCCAGTGGGATTTCGACATGGCCTTCAACTACGTGTATCAGTACGGCGACCCGGCCTTGGGGGTGGCACGCAACTACGTCTCGACCAACATCGCCAAGGGCTCGCCCTTCAACAACGCCGAAGGTTACGTCAACCCCAAGATCGACGCCCTGTTCATGGCGGCGGTGCGAGAGCTGGACGACGACAAGCGCAAGGCGATCTACGACCAGGTGCAGCAAATCCTGGTCGACGATGTGCCGGTGGCCTGGCTGCACGAGATCAATTTCCCGACTCTGTACCGCACCAAGGTCCAGAACCTGATCAGTTCCGCCATCGGCCTGGACGACAGCTTCGGCTACGCCAAGCTCTCATCCTGAGTCCAGGCCGCCGCGGCGCGGCGGCCTTTGTTCCAACCCTCCGGATCCCGAGTGCATCGATGAAGCGGCTTCAGTTCATGCTCACGCGCCTGGCGCAGGGCATCGTGGCGATCCTGGCCATTGCCACGGTCAATTTCCTGCTGGTGCACGCAGCGCCGGGCGACCCCGCCTCGGTAATGGCCGGCGAAGCCGGCAACGCCGATCCCCAATTCGTCGCCCAGCTCAGGCATCACTTCGGCCTGGATCTGCCCCTGGGCACGCAACTGGTCATCTACCTCAAGCACATCGTCCATCTCGACCTGGGCTATTCCTACCGCCAGCAGCTGCCGGTGGTGAACCTGATCATGCAGCGGCTGCCCGCCACGCTGCTCCTGACCGGCAGCGCCTTCATCCTGTCGCTGATTTTCGGCGTCGCGCTGGGCGCCTGGTCCAGCCGCAAGGTCGGCACCTGGGTCGACAGCGCCATCAGCGTGGTGGGCCTGGTGTTCTATGCCACGCCGCTGTATTGGCTGGCGATGATGGCCGTGCTGCTGTTTTCGATCAAATTGAACTGGCTGCCGGGCTTCGGCTATTTCACGGTGGGCGCCAACCTTTCCGGCCTGGCACGGGCCTGGGACATCCTCCAGCATCTGGTGCTGCCTTCGCTCACGCTGGCGCTCTTTTACATGGCCGTCTATGCCCGCATGACGCGCGCCTCGATGCAGGAAGTGGCGCAGATGGACTTCGTCAAAACGGCGCGCGCCAAGGGCCTGCGCCCGCTGCGCATCGAACGCGCGCACATCCTGCGCAATGCCTTGCTGCCCGTGGTCACGCTGGCGGGCATCCAGGCCGGCGGCATGATAGGCGGGGCGGTCCTGACCGAGACCGTGTTCGCCTGGCCCGGCATAGGCCGGCTGATGTTCGATGCGCTGCTCGAGCGCGATTACACCGTGCTGCTGGGCTGCTTTCTGGTGGCCTCGGCCATGGCCGTGATCCTGAATCTCGTCACCGACCTTCTCTACACGCTCGTGGACCCGCGCATCGAACTGTCGTAGCGCCCGCGCCAACCGCAATCCAGGATCCGTCATGAAACAGACTAGCTTTTGGCGGCGATTCCGCCGCAACCGGGGGGCGACGCTGGGACTGGCCTTTCTCGTTCTGATCGCGCTGGTGGCCGTTTTCGGCCCCTTGCTCACCGCCGACAATCCCTGGGACATGGTCTCCTCGCCATTCATACCGCCCATGGGAGAGCCGCACCTGTATATGGGCACCGACGTGATGGGACGCGATGTGTTCGCCGGCGTGGTCTACGGCGCCCGCATTTCGCTGCTGATCGGCGTCGTCTCCACCGCGGTCTCGCTACTGATCGGCGTAAGCCTGGGCGCGATCGCGGGCTATTTCGGCAACGGGATCGATGCGTTTCTGATGCGCTTTACCGAGCTCTTTCAGGCTGTGCCCAGCTTTGCGCTGGCCATCGTGCTGGTGGCCATCTTCCAGCCAACCATCTACTCCATCATCGCGTCCATCGCGGTGGTCTCTTGGCCGCCGGTGGCACGCCTGGTGCGCGGCGAGTTCCTCACGCTGCGCCAACGCGATTTCGTCTCGGCCGCGCTGCTGGCCGGCGAATCGACCCCGCGAGTCATCCTCACGCAGATCCTGCCCAACGCGCTGTCGCCCATCGTGGTGATGGCCTCGCTCATGATCGCCACCGCCATCCTGCTGGAATCCTCGCTCAGCTTCATGGGCCTGGGCGACCCCAATCTGATGAGTTGGGGCTACATGATAGGCGCGGCCCGCACCGTGCTGCGCGAAGCCTGGTGGATGGCGGCCTTTCCGGGCCTGGCCATCGTGCTTACCGTGCTGGCGCTGAACCTGGTGGGCGAGGGACTGAACGACGGGCTCAATACCCGCGCCGGAGGACGTGGACGATGAATACGCGCGCTATCGACCGGCCCATGCAGGACCAGACGGCCGGGCAGGCCCCCGTGCTCGATGTCCGAGGCCTGAGCATCAAACTGCCCGACGGCGGCGACCGGCCGCTGGCCGTGGACTCGGTCAGCTTCGGCCTGCATCCGGGCAGCACGTTGTGCATCGTGGGCGAATCGGGCTCCGGCAAGTCCATGATCGCCAACGCCGTGATGGGACTGCTGCCCCGGCCGGCCGTGGCGCCCGTGGCCGGCGAGATCCTGTTCGACGGGCAGGATCTGCTCCGGTTCGATGAGGAAGCCATGCGCGCACTGCGCGGGCGCCGCATCGGCATGATCTTCCAGGAACCCATGACCGCGCTCAATCCGGTCATGCGCATCGGCGCCCAATTGGCCGAAGTATTCGACGCGCACCTGGCGCTGCCGGCCGCCGAGAAGCGCCGGCGCATCGTCCAGGCCCTGGTCGATGTGGGCCTGCCCGATCCGCGGCAGTTGATCGACAGCTATCCGTTTCGGCTCTCGGGCGGGCAGCGCCAGCGCGTGATGATCGCCTGTGCCCTGCTGCTGGAGCCGCGCCTGCTGATCGCCGACGAGCCCACCACCGCGCTGGACGTGACCACCCAGGCTCAGATCCTCAAGCTGATCCGCGACCTGCAGCGTCGCCACGGCACAGCCGTGCTGTTCATCACCCACGATTTTGGCGTGGTGTCCGAGATCGCCGATCAGGTGCTGGTGATGCAAATGGGCAGCAAGGTCGAGGCCGGGCCGGCCGCGCAAGTATTGCGCCAGCCGCGGCATGCCTATACCCGCAGGCTGCTGGCCGCCATTCCTTCGGACGACCTGCGCCAGCCGCCCGCGCAGCGCGAATCCCACCGCGCTCTGCAGGTACAGGCCCTGAACAAAACCTATACCTCCGGCGGCGGATTGTTCCGCAAGGGCCGCCGGGTGCTCGCGGCCGACAACGTCGACATCGACCTGCGCCGCGGCGAGACGCTGGGCTTGGTGGGCGAGTCGGGCTCGGGCAAATCGACGGTCGGCCGCTGCCTCGTCGGCCTCACGCCCTACGACAACGGCCGCATCCTGTTCCAGGGACAGTCCATGCTCCCGGGTCCGCGCTTTCGCGCCATGGCGCGCGGCAAGATCCAGATGGTGTTCCAGGATCCTTACGCTTCGCTCAACCCGCGCCATCGCATCGGCGCCGCCATCGCGGCCGGACCGATCGCGCAGGGCATGGCACCGCAGGAGGCGCGCGCCCGTGCGCTGCGCCTGCTCGTGCAGGTCGGCCTGGGCGCGGAGGCGGCCGAGCGGTATCCGCACGAATTCTCCGGCGGCCAGCGCCAGCGCATCGGCATCGCCCGCGCCCTGGCGATGGAACCGGAACTGCTGGTGGCCGACGAGCCTGTGTCGGCGCTGGACGTCTCGGTGCAGGCCCAGGTGCTCGAGCTGTTCGCCCAGGTGCGCGAGGAGTTCAAGCTGTCCATGGTGTTCATCACGCATGACTTGCGCGTGGCCGGACAGATGTGCGATCACATCGCGGTCATGCAGCGCGGCCGCGTGGTCGAATACGGCCCGACAGCCCAGGTACTGGGCGATCCGCGGCACGCCTACACCCGATCCCTGATCGACGCCATTCCCAGGCTGACGCACCAAGACGTTCGCGACGTCCGCGAGGAGGCCGGCCATGCCTGAACCCCTCACCATCGCGCTGATCAGCAGCCAGTTCAGGACCGACTACCTGCTGGAGGCCTTCCGCGCCGAGTTTCCCGGCGCCCGGCTGGTCTTGGGCGGTCTTGGCCGGGCCGAGGCAGACCTGGCCGCGCTCGACGATATCGACATCGCGGTGTGCTGGATGCCGCAGCACGGACTCCTGCAGCGCATGCCCAATCTCAGAATGGTGCAATCGCTGGGGGCCGGCGTCGATCACATCACATCCGACCCCGATCTGCCCGACGCGCCCCTGTGCCGCATCGTCGACCCGGAAATGGCCAGCGGCATGGCGGCCTATGTCTGCTGGGCCGTGACGCAACGCCAATGCAATATCCCCGGCTATCTGGACAACCAGCGGCGCGGCGTCTGGCACGAGCAAGCCATCGTCCAGGCCAGCCGGCACCGCGTGGGCATCGCCGGCCTGGGCACGCTGGGCCTGCATTGCGCGCGTGCACTGGCGGCCATAGGCTACGCCGTGTCGGGCTGGAGCCGCACGCCCAAAACGCACTTGCCCGAAGGCGTGCGGTCCTGGCATGGCGACGACCAGCTCGAGGGTTTTCTCGCGCAGTGCGACACCCTGGTCTGCCTGCTGCCGCTTACCGAGCAAACGCGCGGCATCCTCGACGCCCGGCTGTTCGGCAGGCTGCCGCGCGGCGCCCATCTGATCAACGCCGGGCGAGGCGTGCACTTGGTCGAGTCCGACCTGCTGCAGGCGCTGGACAGCGGTCAACTAGGGGCGGCTACACTCGACACCTTCGCCACCGAACCCCTGCCGGCGGACCATCCTTTCTGGACGCATCCGCGCATCACAGTGACGCCTCACATCGCCACGCGCACCTCGGCGGCGACCATAGCGCGGCAGACCCGCCTGAACCACGAAGCCCTGCTGGTCGGCCGCCCCCCTACCGGCGCGGTGGACCGCGGGCGGGGATATTGAACATGGACCACCCCGACAACGACGACCTCTTCAGTTCGATCCAGTCGCCCGACCTGGTAGCCATCGCCGAAGCGCGCATCCAGGCCGCCATACTCAACGGCCAGATCGCGCCCGGCGAACGCATCGTCGAGGCCGAGCTGGCGCGCCGCATGGGCATCAGCCGCGCGCCGGTGCGCGAGGCGGCCCGCCGGCTGGAGAGCGCCGGCTTGCTGACCGCACGGCCACGCCACGGCTTTTTCGTCAGGACGCTGACCGGACAGGAGGCCGACGACCTTTACCAGGTGCGCATAGACCTGGAACTGCTGGGTGCCCGACTGGCCTGCGCGCAGGCCAGCGATGCGCAGCTCGCGCGGCTTGCGCTCCTGGTCGACCACATGGTCGAGCAAAGCTCGCGGCTGAGCCGCGCCGAGCGTGTCGCGCTGGACCTGGGCTTTCATGCCTACATCGCGGAAATCTCCGGCAACCGCTACCTGCAGCGCCTCTTCGGCAATATGCAGACGGAGGTACGGATGTTCCTGTCACTGAACGAACCCAGCTACGAAGATCCGCATTTCGTCGCCGAATCCCACCGCCCCATCGTGCAGGCCTTCGCCCGGCGCGACGCCGAGGCGGCGCAGGCCGCGCTGCGTTTTCATCTGGAGGCCGCGCACGACCAGACGCGCGCGCGCGTCGACGAGGCCGGCCGCATCGCCCCCGAATCCGCCTGAGTCGATACGGACACGCCGAGGTTCATCATGAAAGTCGTCTACAGCGATAAGCACCGGGGGCACGACCCCCAGAATTTCATCGTCCGCGGCCGCATGAAGCGCAGCAACGAGCAGCCCGAACGCGCCCTGCTGCTGCTCGATGCCGCGCGCGCGCAAGGCCACGACATCGTCGCGGCCCGGGACTTCGGCGCCGCGCCGCGCGCCGCCATCCATACGCCGGAATACCTGCATTTCCTGGAGACCGTCTGGGAGAACTGGCAACAGCTCGATGATGCATCCGAGGAGGTCATGCCCAATGTGCATCCCTTTCCCGGCCAGCCTTTCACCTACCCGGACAGCCTGGTGGGCCGCGCCGGGTATCACATGGGCGACATGGCCTGCGCGATCGGCCGGCACACCTGGGAAGCCGCGGTATGGTCCGCACACACGGCCACCCATGCGGCCGACCTGGCGCTCGGCGGCGAACGCGCCGTCTACGCCCTGTGCCGTCCGCCGGGCCACCACGCCTACGCCGACCGCGCCAACGGCTTTACCTATCTGAACAACGCCGCGATCGCCGCGCAGTACCTGCGGCGCGCACACGACCGCGTCGCCATCCTCGACGTGGACGTACACCACGGCAACGGCACGCAAGGCATTTTCTGGCGCCGCAGCGACGTGTTGACGGTATCGCTGCACGGCGACCCGCATTTCTGCACGCCGTTCTTCACCGGACACGGGCACGAACGCGGCGAAGGCGAAGGCCTGGGCTACAACATCAACTACCCGCTGGCGCGCGGCACCGGCGACGATGCCTATATGCAGGTCCTGGAGCAGGCCTGCGGGCGCGTGCGCGACTACCACCCCGGCGCGCTGGTCGTCGCGCTGGGACTGGACGCGCACGAACGCGATCCCTACCGCGCCCTTGCCGTAAGCACCGAGGGCTTCGCGCGGATCGGCGCGGCCATCGCCCGGCTCGGCCTGCCGACGGTGCTGGTGCAGGAAGGCGGCTATCTCTGCGACGACCTGCCGCGCAATCTGGCGAGCGCGCTGCAGGGCTACAGCCAGGCCGCGTAATGCCATGGAATCGGCGCAGACCATGACCGGCCCCGCAACCGCTTTCGATGCGCTGCCCGAGGCGGCCGTGCTGAGCGCGCCGCCGGCGCCCGTCGATGCCGGCCAGGCGGCCGCCCTGCTGCGCTCGCTCTACGGCCTGCAAGGCAGCCTCCAGGCATTGAGCGGGGACCGCGATGCCAACTTCCTGGTCACGCCCGCGTCGGCCGCGGCGCAGCGCTGGGTATTGAAAATTTCGCATCCGGTCGAGGCCGCGCAGGTTGCCGACCTGCAGACCCAGGCGCTGCTGCACCTGCGGCGCCATGCGCCCGACCTGCCGGTGCAGCGCCTGCATCCCACCCTGGCCGGCGGCCACTCGGCGCTGCCGCGGATCGGCGGCGCGCCGCGCGTGGTGCGGCTCTTGAGCTATCTAGAGGGCCTGCCCATGCCCAAGGCGCCGCGCTCGCCGCGCCAGGCGGCCGCCATCGCGCAGGTCCTGGCCAGACTGGACATGGCGCTGGCGGGCCTGCCGACGCACGCGGCAAGCGCGCACCGGCTACCCTGGGACATCCAGCATACCGAGGGCGTACGCAGCCTCACCGACCTGCTGGGCACGGCCCAGCGCCAGGCCCTGGCCGGGCACGCGCTTGACCGCTTCGCCCATTGCGTCAAACCCAGGCTGCCCGCTCTGCGGCGCCAGGCCATCCATAACGATTTCAATCCCTTCAACCTGCTGGTCGATCCGGACGAACCCGACACGGTCCGCGGCATCCTGGATTTCGGCGATATGGTGCAAGGACCCACCATACAGGACGTCGCGGTCGCGGCCTCCTATCACATCGATGCCGAAGGCGACACGCTGCAGGCCATCGCAGCCTTTGCCGCGGCCTATCACGCGGTCCATCCGCTGCGTCCCGAAGAGCTGGACCTGCTGCTCGACCTGATACGCGCGCGTCTGGCCATGATCGTCTGCGTAGGAGGCTGGCGCGCCGCGCGCGATCCCTCCAACGCCGAATACGTACTGCGCAACAACGCGGTGTCCTGGACCAGATTGGCCGCCTGCCGCGACATCGACCAGACCTGGGCCCGCGACGCGCTGCGCGCGGCCTGCCCCTGCGCCAACAACGTTTTGGACCGCCCTCGCGCGCCATGAGCCACACGCCATCCGACGCCGAACTTCTCGAACGCCGCGCGCGCCTGCTGGGTCCGGCCTACCGCCTGTTCTACGAGCGCCCGCTGCACCTGGTGCGCGGCGAAGGCGTCTGGCTATACGATGCCGGCGGACGCCGCTACCTGGACGCCTACAACAACGTGGCCTGCGTCGGCCACGCGCATCCGCGCATCGCCCAGGCCATCGCCCGGCAGGCAGGCGTCCTCAACACGCACACGCGCTATCTGCACGCGGGCGTGCTCGATTATGCCGAGCGCCTGCTGGCGACCATGCCCTGCGGCCTGGAACACGCCATGTTCACCTGCACAGGCAGCGAAGCCAACGACCTGGCGCTGCGCATCGCACGCATCCACACCCAGGCGCAGGGCGTCATCATCACGGACCACGCCTATCACGGCGTGACGGCCGCGCTGGCCGAGGCATCCCCTTCGCTGGGCGCCTACGTCAAGCTGGGCCACGCGGTGCGCAAGGTACCGGCTCCGCGCGCGCGCGGACTGAACGCGCAGCAGGCCGGCGCCGCTTTCGTCGAGGGCGTACGCGCGGCCATCGCCGATCTGCAGGCCGGCGGCCTGGGCGTGGCCGCGCTACTCGTGGACACCATCTTCTCCAGCGACGGCATCTACACCCACCCCGCGGGCTTCCTGGACCAGGCCGTCGCCGCGGTCCAGGCAGCGGGCGGGGTATATATCGCCGACGAAGTGCAGCCCGGTTTCGGCCGCACCGGCGAAGCCTTCTGGGGCTGCCTGCGCCATGGCGCAGCGCCGGACATCGTCACGCTGGGCAAGCCCATGGGCAACGGCCATCCGGTCGCCGGACTGGCGGTGCGCCCCGAAGTGCTTGCGGCATTCGCGCGTGAATGCCGGTATTTCAACACCTTCGGCGGCAATCCGGTGTCGATGGCCGCCGCCGCCGCGGTGCTGGACGTGCTGCAGGAGGAAAAGCTGCAGGCCAACGCGCTTGCGACGGGCGCTTATCTGCGCGAACGACTGGCCGCCCTGCAGCAGCGGCACCCCTGTATCGCGCAGGTGCGCGGCGCCGGCTTGTTCATCGGCCTGGAGCTCGCCGCTCCGGGCGAGCAGGCTGCCTCGGCCACGCAGTTTGCCGCGACGCTGGTCAACCGGCTGCGCGACGAGGAAGGCATACTGCTGAGCGCCACCGGGCCGCGCGCCGACACGCTGAAAATACGCCCGCCCTTGGTATTCGCGCCCGAGCACGCGGATTTTCTGACCGAGGGCATCGACCGCGCACTCGCGGCGTTGGGGCAATAGGGAAACCGGGCTACGGCATGCCAGCTCCGCCCGCCCGGCGCAGCGGAGCACAGGCCGCGGATAAAATGGCCCGGTCCTTTTCTCACCCAAGCAGCCCGTGTCCGATCCCTCTTGCGCCCTTCCCGTGATCTGCCTGGCGGGTCCGACCGCCGCCGGCAAGAGCGCGGCCTGCCTTGCGCTGGCGCAGCGCTGGCCGCTGGAGATCATCAACGTCGACTCGGCCACCATCTACCGCGGCATGGATGTCGGTACCGCAAAACCCAATGCGCAGGAGCGCGCTCTGGTGCCCCAGCACCTGCTCGACATCCGCGACCCGGCAGAATCCTATTCCGCCGCCCAGTTCCGCGAAGACGCCCTGCGCCTGATCGAGGAGATACGCGCCCGCGCGCGCGTGCCGCTGTTGGCCGGCGGAACGATGCTCTATTACAAGGTGCTGCGCGATGGCCTGGACGATCTGCCTCAGGCCGACCCGGCTTTGCGCGCAGAGCTCGAAGCGCACGCCGGCGAACAGGGCTGGCCCGCGCTGCATGCGCAACTGGCCCAACGCGATCCCGCTACCGCCGCACGCCTGTCGCCCAACGACAGCCAACGCATCCAGCGCGCGCTGGAAATCTGCATCCTGAGCGGCAAACCCATGTCGGAGCTGCTGAGCGGCATAGGCAGGAACGAGGATGCCGGGCGCTATATCACCGTCAGCCTCGAACCCGCCGATCGCCTGGCCCTGCACGCCCGCATCGCCCAGCGCTTCGATGCCATGCTGGCGGCGGGTTTTCTCGACGAAGTCCGAGCCTTGCGCGCGCGCGGCGATCTGCATCCCGGCCTGCCGTCGATCCGCTGCGTGGGCTACCGCCAGCTATGGACGCATCTGGACGGCGAAACCACGCTGGACCAAGCCCGTGAACAAGGCATCGCCGCGACCCGGCAATTGGCCAAGCGCCAGATCACCTGGCTGCGCGCGCAGCCGGATCGCATGCATATCGACTGCATGGCTGGAGATGCGGTGGATCAGGTCGTTGATACCGTGGCCGAGTTGCTGCGGAGATGATTTCAGCGCGCGCCAGGCGTGTCGCCGTTGACGAGCCGTCGGATGAAAACACGCGGAACTTGGCACAATGGCGGGAAGACAATAGACTGAGTTCGGCGCAGGCGGCCCAAGCCCTGAGCATGATGCCGCGCTCGCTGAGTGCACAAAAACAAAGAGCCCGTCCGATTCGTTGGACAGGCTCTTTGTTTTGGACAAACCGCGTTAAATCGATTTCGCGCCGGAACCCAGCGCCTTCGCGATTTTCTGATCGGTCTTGTACTGGCTCAGCGCGTACACGGACCCTATCGCCGCGGGGATCCAGCCGATGAGGCTGACTTGCAGAATCAGACGCATGGTTTGAATCCCCTTTCTTGAAATGAGAGATGCCTTGCGCGCGGCCTAGCCACGAACAAACCTTACACCACGATGGTCTGCGCCATACCCTCGGCCTGCGGGACGATCTCGCCCAAGGCATAAACCGTCTCGCCCTGCTCGCGCAGCGTCGCGGCGACCGCGTCCGCCTGCGCCGCCGGCACCACAAGCACCATGCCGATGCCGCAGTTGAACACCCGGTGCATTTCGCCGTCGGCCACCCCGCCCTGCTGCTGCAGCCACTGGAACAATAGCGGCATCTGCCAGGCATCGCGATGCAGCCTGGCCGCCAGCCCTGGCTGCAGAATGCGGGGCACGTTGTCGAGCAGGCCGCCGCCCGTAATGTGCGCCAGGCCCTTGATCGCGGCGCCATGCCTGGCCAGCGCGGCCAGTACCTGCTTGACGTAGATGCGCGTGGGCGCCATCACCACGTCGACCAGCTTCTGGCCGTGGAAATCCTGCTCGGGCTTCGCGCCCGCGCGCTCCAGGATCTTGCGCACCAGGGAATAGCCGTTGGAATGCGCACCGCTGGAAGCCAGGCCCAGCACGACGTCGCCGGCCTGGATGGACTTGCCATCGATGATGGCCGGCTTGTCGACCGCACCCACCGCGAAGCCGGCCAGATCGTATTCGCCGTCCGGATACATGCCGGGCATCTCGGCCGTTTCGCCTCCGATCAAGGCGCAACCGGCCAGTTCGCAGCCGCGCGCGATGCCGCCCACCACTGCGGCGGCCGTGTCCACGGACAGCTTGCCGCAGGCAAAATAATCGAGAAAGAAGAGGGGTTCGGCGCCCTGCACCAGGATGTCGTTGACGCTCATGGCCACCAGGTCGATGCCCACCGTGTCGTGGCGGTTCCACTCGAAAGCCAGGCGCAGCTTGGTGCCTACGCCGTCGGTGCCCGACACGAGCACCGGCTCGCTGAACTTCTTGGGCACTTCGAACAGGGCGCCGAAACCGCCGATGCCGGCCAGCACGCCCTCGCGCATCGTGCGCGCGGCCAGCGGCTTGATGCGATCGACCAGCGCGTCGCCCGCATCGATGTCGACCCCGGCATCGCGGTAGGTCAGGGGGGCGGAAGTGGAATTGGTCATGAGAAAAACCGTGGCCTATGTAACAATTGAAGGATTTGGGCAGCAGACCGGGATTTTACGATGCCCAGCCGCATTACTGGAAACGCCGCCCGATCCCTGCTGTCCTCTTTGAACACCGCATTCCCGCAAATGAGCCGTCAACTCCTGTTAGACGTCCTACCCGCCCCGGCCCCGACCCTGGGCAACTATATCGCCGGCCCCAATGGCGAGGCCCTGGCCGCCGCGCGCGGCCTGGCTGCGGGACAGACCCTTTATCTCTGGGGTCCGGCGGGCTGCGGCCGTAGCCACCTGCTGCGCGGCCTGGCCGACCGACCCGGCGGCGCCTATCTGCGGGCGGACCAGGACGCCCAGGATTTCCTCGCCCTGGCCCAGGCCGACCCGCAGGCCGACCTGCCCGTGCTGGTTGCCGTGGACGATGTGCACCGCATGGACCCGACCCGACAGGCAGCCCTCTTCGCCTTGTACAATCGTTGGCGCGAATCCACGGCTGCCGGCCGGGCCTTCGCCCTGGCTGTCGCGGGAGACCGCGCGCCCCTGTCCATGCCGCTGCGCGAGGATCTGCGCACCCGGCTGGGATGGGGGCTGGTATTCCGGCTCGATCCGCTGTCGGACGCAGACAAGCTGGCGGCCCTGTCGGCCCAGGCGTCCGAACGCGGCCTGCAGTTGGCGCCCGAAGTGCTCAGCTGGATGCTGACGCACTACGAGCGAGACATCCGCAGGCTGAGCGCCCTGCTCGACGCGCTGGACCGTTATTCCCTGGCGCAGCGGCGCGCCATCACCTTGCCGCTGCTGCGCGCCATGCTTGCAGACCCTGAAACCCACACACCATGACCGCTGCCCGACGCCTCGCCTTATTCGACCTGGACCACACGCTGCTGCCCCTGGATAGCGACTACCAGTGGGCCGAATTCATGGCGCGCACAGGCAGGATAGGCGACCCCGAGGCGGCCCTGCGCCGCAACGACGAGCTGATGGCGCAATACAACCGCGGCGAACTCACGGCCGAGCAGGCAGCCCAATTCATGCTGGGCATCCTGGCGGCCCACGCGCCCCACGAACTGGCGCTGTGGCACGAACAATACATGCGCGAAGTGATCCGTCCGGCCATCCAGACCAGGGCCATCGACCTGGTGCGCGAACACCTGGAAGCCGGCGACCTGTGCGCGGTCGTTACGGCCACCAACACCTTTGTCACCGCGCCCATCGCGCGCGCCTTCGGCATACCCCATCTGATCGGCACCGAACCCGAATATGCGAATGGCCGCTACACTGGCCGCATCGCCGGCACGCCCAGCTTCAAGGAGGGCAAGGTGACGCGCGTCAAGCAATGGCTGGCCGACATGGGCATGTCCATGTCGGATTTCAGCACCTCGTTCTTCTACAGCGATTCCACCAACGACGTGCCCCTGCTGGAGCAAGTCACCCGGCCCATCGCCGCCAACCCCAGCCCCTCTCTGCGCGCCATCGCGCAGAAGCAAGGCTGGCAAGTGCTCGACCTGTTCGACCACGTCCAGGACGCCAAGTCGTAATGACGACCCCCACGCTCGCTGCCCCCCAAAGGAGCTTCAGCCTCCTTCGGGCGGCCGAGCGGAGACTGAAATGATCACTTCCACCATCAAGAAATTCGTCGGCCGCCTCTTCACCCCGTCCGCCAGCGCCGGCCCGCAGCGCATCGACCGCGATCAGCACGGCATAGACCGGCGCAATGTATCGCGCCATGCCGTGAAAGTCTGCGAAGTGCTGCGACAGCAAGGCTACGAGGCCTATGTCGTGGGCGGCGCGGTGCGCGACCTGATCCTGGGCTTGGAACCCAAGGACTTCGACGTGGCGACCAACGCCACGCCCGAGCAAGTACGCGCCCTGTTCCGCCGGGCCCGCATCATCGGTCGGCGCTTCCAGCTGGTGCATGTGGTCTTCGGCCAGGAAATCATCGAGACCTCGACCTACCGCGCTCCGGCCAACGGCGAGCAGAAGACCGATGAGCACGGCCGCATCCTCAGCGACAACGTGTTCGGCACGCAGGAGCAGGACGCGGCGCGGCGCGACTTAACCATCAATGCGCTCTACTACGATCCCCACACCGAGCAAGTCGTGGACTACCACAATGGCGTGCAGGACCTGAAGAAACGCCAGATCCGCATGATCGGCAATCCGGAACAGCGCTATCGCGAAGACCCGGTGCGCATGCTGCGCGCGGTGCGCTTTGCCGCCAAGCTCAACGGAACGATAGAACCGGGCTCGCGCAAACCCATCAGCGCCCTGGCCGAGCTGATCGAAAACGTACCGGCTTCGCGCCTGTTCGACGAAATGCTCAAGCTGCTGACCTGCGGCCACGCCATCGACTGCCTCAAGCAGCTGCGCGAAGCGGGCTTGCACCACGGCATGCTGCCCCTGTTGGACATCGTGCTGGAGCAGCCGGGCGGGCGCCGCTTCATCGAGGAAGCGCTGGAGCGTACCGATGCGCGTGTGCGGTCGGGCCGCGGCATCAGCCCCAGCTTCCTGTTTGCCGCGCTGCTGTGGCCGCAGGTGGACGCGCGCTGGAAGCAGATCATGGCGCAGGGCGGGCACACCATTCCGGCCTTGAGCGAAGCGGCCGACTCGGTGCTCGACGAGCAGACCGAAAAGCTCGCCATCCAGCGCCGCTTCTCTTCCGACATGCGCGAAATCTGGTTCATGCAGCCGCGCTTCGAGCGCCGCCAGGGCAAGACCACCCACCGCATGATCGAGCAGCCGCGCTTTCGCGCCGCCTGCGACTTCCTGCAGCTGCGCGCCGCGGCCGGCGAATTCGACAGCGTGCTGGCGCAATGGTGGATGGACCTGGCCAACGCCAACGACGAAACCCGCGCCGAGATGATCGAGGAAACCACGCGCCTGCCGCGCGAGGCGGCCAGCGAGGCGCCGGTGCGCAAGCGCCGCCGCCGTCCGCGCCGCAAGCCGGCGGTGGATGGGCAAGCCGGCGGCGACGCCGCGCCCGAATCCTTGGGCTGACACACACCTGCCATGCCTGCCGCGGCGCCCCCTGCAAGCATTCGGGCCTACATCGGCCTGGGTTCGAATCTGGGAGACAGCGGCGCGACGCTACGCGCCGCCCTGCAAGAGATTAGCGCCCTGCCCGACGTGCAAGCCTGCACGGCCTCGCCCTTTTACCGCAGCGCGCCGGTCGATGCGTCGGGGCCCGATTTCGTCAATGCCGTGGCGTCGCTTGATACGACGCTGGCCCCCCTGCAACTGCTCGATAGGCTGCAGGCAATAGAGCAGAAGCACGGCCGCAAGCGCCCTTACCGCAATGCGCCGCGCACCCTGGACCTGGACTTGCTGCTATACGGCGAAGTGTCGATGAGCACGCAGCGTCTGATCCTGCCGCACCCGCGCATGCATGAACGCGCCTTCGTGCTGCGGCCTTTGCGGGATCTGGCGCCGTCGGCTGCGCTGCCGCGAGGATCGCTGGACGCGCTGATCGCGGGCATCGCGGATCAAGCAATCGAACGCCTGCCCGCGGGATTTGCCTAGGCGCTCTCGACTCAGGCCGTAATGCCCGCGCGCGCCAGCACCTGCCGGGCGCGCGCCAAGACCGGCGCGTCGACCATTCTGCCTTCCAGGCGGAAAGCGCCGGCGCCGCTCTCGCGCTGCGCCGTCAACACCCGCCGCGACCAGTCGATGTCGGCTTGCGCGGGCATGAAGGCGGCGTGCACCGTCTCGATCTGCGAGGGATGGATGCACAGCATGCCCGAAAAACCCATGTGACTGGCGCGCTCGGCCGCTGCGCTCAACCCCTCGGTGTCTTCGATGTCGGGATACACGCCGTCCATCGGCGCAGCCAGGCCTGCGGCGCGGCTGTGCAGCAATACCAGGCCGCGCGCCTGGCCCAGCAGCACGTCGGCGGCCGCGGTGGCGGGCGTGAACGACAGGTCCACACCGTAGTCCAGGCTACCGAAAGCCAGCCTGTCCACGCCCGGTGCCGCGGCCACCTCGGCCACCCGCACCAGGCCGCGCGCGGTCTCGACGATGGGTACCACCGGCCTGCCCTGGCCCGCGTGCGCCACCTGCGCCGCGGATTCGGCCTTGGGCAGCATGACGGCGGCCACGCCCGGCTTGCCCCGCAGCGCGGCCAGATCATCCTCGTGCCAGGGCGTCGTGGCGTCGTTCACGCGCACCCACACGCGCGCATCCGGGCACCCATTCAGGAATTCAGCCAGCGCCTGCCGCGCAGCGGGCTTGGCCGCGGGTTCCACCGCATCCTCGAGATCGACGATGACGGCGTCCGCGCCGCTGGCCAGGGCCTTGGGTATGCGTTCGGCCCGCGAAGCCGGCACGAACAAAGCAGAGCGCACAATAGCCTGCGCCATCACACGGCTCCCTGGGCATGCAGCCTGGACACTTGCCCCGCGTCGAAACCCAACGAGGCCAGCACCGCATCGGTGTGCTGGCCTATGTCCGGGATTGCGTCCATGCGCGGCTCGAATGCGTTGCTCGAGGCCGGCGGCAGCAGCGCGGGCAACGTGCCCTTGGCGCTGTCGACGCCGCGCCAGCGCTCGCGTGCGCGCAATTGCGGATGGGCCCACACGCCGGCCATGTCGTTGACGCTGGCGTTGGCGATCTGCGCGGCTTCCAGCTTGTCGATCACCTCGCCCAGGCTCATGTGCGCGAAAGTCTCGACGATAATGGCACGCAAGGCCTCGCGATTGGCCGTGCGGCGCGAATTCGAAGAAAATCGCCCGTCGCCCGCCAACTCGGGATTGCCCAGAATCTTGTCGCAGAAGACCTGCCATTCGCGCTCGTTCTGCAAGCCCAGCATGATGGTCTTGCCCCCGCCCACGGGGAAAGGGCCGTAGGGATAGATAGTGGCGTGGGCCGCGCCGGCGCGCAGCGGCGGCGGCGCGCCGTCGAAGGCGTAGTACATGGGAAAGCCCATCCACTCGACCATGCTCTCGAGCATGGACACGTCGATGCGGCTGCCTAGGCCGGTCTTGCCACGCAGCAAAAGCGCGTTCAGGATGCCCGAGTAGGCATACATGGCCGCTGCGATGTCCGAGATCGAACAGCCCGCCTTGGCCGGCTCCTCGGCCGAACCGGTGACCGACACAAAGCCGCTCTCGCTTTGAATGAGCAGGTCGTAGGCCTTCTTGTCCTGGTACGGGCCGCCCTCGCCGTAACCCGAGATGTCGCACACAATAAGCCGCGGATGCGCGGCGTGCAGCGCGTCGAAGGACAGGCCCTGGCGGGCTGCGGCGCCGGGCGCGAGGTTCTGCACCAGCACGTCGGCCTGCGTCAGCAGGCGCTGCAATACGTCTTGCGCCGCCGGGTGCTTCAGGTCCAGCGTCAGGCTTTCCTTGGAGCGGTTGGTCCAGACGAAATGCGAGGACAGCCCACGCACCCGTTCGTCGTAGTTGCGGGCGAAATCCCCTGCGCCGGGGCGCTCGACCTTGATGACGCGCGCACCCATGTCCGCCAATTGGCGGGTGCAAAAGGGCGCGGCGATGGCGTGCTCGAAACTGACGACGGTGATGCCGTCCAGCGGCCGAGGGGCTGCGTTGTTCATGAAGCGAACCTCAATTGGGCTTGGTGGGCCAGCGTGCCGTCCTGCTCGGCCCACAATTGGGCCACGCCGGGTGCGATCACGCGACCGGCGACGTCAAAGGGCTTGGGCGCGATCAGCGGGCGCAGGCCGCGGTAGGACAAACTCAAAAGCGTGCCGTCGGGATGGGCGTGCTGGAAGGCCGCCACCATCATCGTGGCAATGATCGGGCCGTGCACGACCAAGCCGGGATAGCCTTCCTGCTGCGTCACATAGGGGTGGTCGTAATGGATGCGATGATCGTTAAAGGTCACCGCCGAGTAGCGGAACAGCAGCACCGGCGTGGGATGCATGGTCTCGCGCCACGCCGCGGCCGGAGCCGGCTCGGTTCCCTCCAGTTTGGGCGGTGACGGCTGGCGGTAGACAATATCCCGCTCTTCCGAGATCGCGATGGCTCCGTCCTGCCAATATTCGTGACGAGCAGTCAAGAATATCAGCGAGCCGGTGCGGCCGGCCTTTTCCTTGACATCGATCACGGTGGAGCGACGCTCGGCGGGAACGCCCACCCGCAAGGGCGTATTGAATTCGACTCGGCCGCCGGCCCACATGCGATTGCGATCGTTGCCCGCGGACGGCAGAAAGCCGCTGCGTACCGGAAGGCCGTCCGGACCTACACTGTCCATGGACGTCGCCGAGATAAAGAAAGCCCATTGCCACAGAGGCGGCAGCGGATCGCCCGCCTTGAGCACCGGACCGCCCAGCGTGGCGGTCACACGCCCCACTGCTGTCGCGTCCAGGCTATCGGGCATGATTTCACTGTGGCCTATCCAGACGGCCGATGCAGGTTGGTTCATTGCGCGTCTCCTATCGTCTCGCTCCACCATTATTCCATTTCACTCGCCTCCCGCCGCCATGACAGATTCCGCCAGCGATTACGACTATCAAGACATCCGGCAGGCAGTGCGCGGCTTGTGCGCGCAATTTCCCGCCGAGTACTTCCGCAAGATCGATGCCGCGCAGGGCTATCCCGAGGAATTCGTCGATGCGCTGACCCGGGCCGGCTGGCTGGCCGCGCTGATCCCGCAGGAATACGGCGGCTCGGGCCTGGGCCTGACCGAGGCCTCGGTCATCATGGAAGAAATCAACCGCGCCGGCGGCAACTCGGGCGCCTGCCACGGCCAGATGTACAACATGGGCACGCTGCTGCGCCACGGCTCGGCCGAGCAAAAGCAAAAATACCTGCCACGCATCGCCAGCGGCGAGCTGCGCCTGCAGTCCATGGGTGTGACCGAGCCGACCACCGGCACCGATACCACCAAAATCAAGACCACCGCCGTCAAAAAAGGCGACCGCTACCTCGTCAACGGCCAGAAGGTGTGGATCTCGCGCGTGCAGCACTCGGACCTGATGATCCTGCTGGCGCGCACCACCCCCATCGAACAGGTCCAGCGCAAGTCCGAGGGCATGTCCATCTTCCTGGTCGACCTGCACCAGGCCATCGGCCACGGCATGCAGGTGCGCCCCATCGCCAATATGGTCAACCACGAAACCAACGAACTGTTTTTCGACAACCTGGAAATCCCCGCCGAAAACCTCATCGGCGAAGAAGGCCGCGGCTTCAAGTACATCCTGGACGGCCTGAACGCCGAGCGCGCCCTGATCGCGGCCGAATGCATCGGCGACGGCTACTGGTTCGTCGACAAGGTCTCGGCCTACGTCAAAGAGCGCATCGTCTTCGGCCGGCCCATCGGCCAGAACCAGGGCGTGCAGTTTCCCATCGCCCGCGCCTTCATCAATGTGGAAGCAGCCAGCCTCATGCGCTACCAGGCCACGCGCCGCTTCGACTCGGGCCTGCCTTGCGGCACGCAGGCCAATATGGCCAAGCTGCTGGCCGCCGACGCGTCCTGGGAAGCGGCCAATGCCTGCCTGCAGTTTCACGGCGGCTTCGGCTTCGCCCACGAATACGACATCGAGCGCAAATTCCGCGAAACCCGCCTCTACCAGGTCGCCCCCATCTCCACCAACCTGATTCTGTCCTACGTCGCCGAGCACGTGCTGGGACTGCCCCGCTCTTTCTGATTATGCCTGGCGCGCAAGCGGCAGCGTCATGGTTGCGAATGCCATGATCAGGTGCAGCGCGGCAAGCGCCAGAAACGCCCAGGCCCATGCATTCAGGCCGAAGCGACTCACATGCTCCTGCAAGGCCCAGGAGAGAAACAGCGCGCAGAATGTCGTCAGAATGGGACCGCCGACTCGCTGCACGATATTGAGCGTGGTGGTGGCCATGGGCAGGGCGTTTTTTTCGACGGACGCATAAGCCAGGGAAATGGCGGGCAGTCCTACCGCCCCCAGGCCCAGGCCGCGGACGAACAGGATGCCGGCCATGACGGCCTGATCCAGGCCCTGCGCGGCCTGACCGACCAGGGCCAAGGTTGAGACGAGCGAAAAGAGCGCGCCCGCTTTGGCCACCCGGCTGTCGCCGAAACGCCCGGTGAGAAAGCCTAGCGATGGCATGGCGACCATCATGCCCAATCCCATCGGCGCAAGCATCCAGCCCATCGCCGCCGGAGACTGGCCGCAGGCCTGGACCAGGAACAAGGGGATAAGCATCTGGCCGGCGAACAGGACGCCGTTGCAGAAGAACTGGGTAAGCGCGGCGGCTGAAAACGCCCGCCGCCGGAGCAGGCCCAGGTCGATCAACGCTTCGGCGCCCTTGCTCTTTTCCACATACAGGAAGGCGGCGAGCGAGAACGCCCCCGCCGCAGTGGCGGCAAGGCCCGCTGGCCGGGTGAAATTTCCCGCACCGAACAGGATGAGCATCAGCCCGGGCGAAAGTAGGAAAAGACCCATCCAATCGAGCTTGCGCGAGACATAGTCTTGCTCGTCATCGGGCAGGAAACGCACCGCAAGCACGAAGGCAAGCACGCCGAACGGAATATTCACCAGGAACAACCCGCGCCATGTCGTGTAGTGCAATATGGCGCCGGCGATGACCGGACCCAGCAGCGGGCCGAGCAGCACCGGAAGCGCGGCGTAGCCCGCGACACGCGTGAAATGCGGACCTGTCGCCCGCTTGATCATCATCTGCGCCATCGGCGCCAGCAATCCGCCACTGGCTCCCTGCACGAGGCGAAAACCGATGAGCGAACTCGCCGACCAGGCCAGCCCGCAAAGCGCCGAGCTGATCGTGAAGATCGAAAAACACCAAAGATAAAGCGCCTTGGCGCCAACGCGCTCGATCAGCCAGCCGTTCAAGGGCAAGGCGAATGCGAGTGCGAGCAGATACCCGCTGGTGACCCATTGAATCGTCGAAAGCGGCGCGTGCAAATCCGCAGCCAGGCTGGACAGCGATACGTTGACGATCGTCGCATCCAGTTGTGCGAGCAGCGCGCCGAACATTGCAACGACCGTGATCTTCCACGCCTGGGCGTCCCGCCCTTCCGATGCGAAGCTTGCGCGCGAGCGCACCCGGACATCACCCATGCCTGGACACTCAGGAATGCTCCGGCGTATTGCCGCCGTGGAAACGGCCGAAATGCCGGGCCGAGAAAAGTGCGATCAGCAGCGCACCGGCACCGCATGCGAGCACGTCGCCCGTATTCTTCAGGCCAAAATCGCCGACCCGGCAAACGAGCGCATAGCCGGCGGCAGCGTTGAAGAAACCCCACAGGACATTCACCGTGGACGAGGAAAGGCCTGAGCCCGGCGGCTTGGCGAAAGG
Organism: Bordetella sp. FB-8; assembly: GCF_000382185.1. Lineage (NCBI taxonomy): Bacteria > Pseudomonadati > Pseudomonadota > Betaproteobacteria > Burkholderiales > Alcaligenaceae > Bordetella > Bordetella sp. FB-8. The sequence goes on from NZ_KB907784.1 coordinate 532,759, forward strand.
ACTCTGAAAAGGCCGTCCCATCATGCCGCTGACAAGATGCGGGATCGCGTTCGCGAGGAACATGCCGCCGAAAAAATAGGCCACATCGTAAAGCCAGTTCATGGTTGAACCCCTGTTCCTGTCTGGTCAAACATCGCGCTGCGTCCCGTCGCCGGAACGGCCGCGAACCCGCGGGCCTTCCGGTTCGGTTTCGCTCAAACGCTTGATGAGAGCGGCCGCCGACACCAGCGTCTGCCGCTCCCCGGGATCGAGCTCGGCCATCGCGGCCAGCAGCCACTTCTGCTTGGCGGCGCTGCGTTTGCGCCGCGCCTGGACGCCTTCGGCCGTCAGCGCAAAAAGAATCTGCCTGCCGTCTGTCGGATGAGACTGGCGTTCGATCAGTCCCTCCCTCTCCAATTCGGCGAGCGTGGCACCCATGGACTGCGGTTTTACCGACTCCATGCGCGCGAGATCTGCCGTCGTCGTCGGGCCTGCCTTCTCCAGGCGGGACAACGCGGCGGTCTGCGACCACGTCAGTCCGTCCGGGTTCGATTCCGCGCGCAACCGCCGCAGGAGCTGGCCAATCGCCAGCGTGAGTTCGGAAATGGTCGCATCCAGGGATATCGATGAAACAGGAGTACCCGTCATGGATAAAGCATAAATATAAACAGGGAAACTTGCAAGTTTCCCTGTTTATATTCCGATCCATCCCTCGCCAGGATGGGACATAAAAAAGCCCCGCGATGCGGGGCTTGGTCTGGGTACCCGGCAGATCAGGCCACCGCGACCGGAATCTTGCCGATCTTCGCCTGCCATTCCCTGGGTCCGGTGTTGTGCACCGACACGCCGTTGGCGTCGACCGCCACGGTCACGGGCATGTCCTGCACCTCGAACTCGTAGATGGCTTCCATGCCCAGGTCCGCAAAGCCCACCACCTTGGCCGAACGGATCGCCTTGGACACCAGGTAAGCGGCACCGCCCACGGCCATCAGGTAGGCCGATTTGTGCTTCTTGATGGCCTCGATGGCGGCCGGGCCGCGCTCGGCCTTGCCGATCATGGCGATCAGGCCGGTCTGCGCCAGCATCATCTCGGTGAACTTGTCCATGCGGGTCGAGGTCGTGGGGCCGGCCGGACCCACCGCTTCATCGCGCACCGGATCGACCGGGCCCACGTAGTAGATGACGCGATTGGCAAAGTCCACAGGCAGTTTCTCGCCCTTGGCCAGCATGTCCTGGATGCGCTTGTGCGCGGCGTCGCGGCCGGTGAGCATCTTGCCCGACAGCAGCAGGGTCTGGCCCGGCTTCCAACTGGCGACTTCTTCCTTGGTGAGCGTGTCCAGATCGATCTTCCTGGACTTGTTATAGTCCGGCGCCCAGTGCACATCGGGCCACTCGGACAGCGCGGGCGCCTGCAGATGCGCCGGCCCCGATCCATCGAGCACGAAGTGCGCATGGCGCGTGGCCGCGCAGTTGGGGATCATGGCCACGGGCTTGGAGGCCGCGTGCGTGGGGAACATCTTGATCTTGATGTCCAGCACGGTGGTCAGGCCGCCCAGGCCCTGCGCGCCGATGCCCAGGGCGTTGACCTTCTCGTACAGCTCCAGGCGCAGTTCCTCGGTCTTGTCGCGCGGACCGCGGGCCTGCAGTTCGTACATGTCGATGTCTTCCATCAGCGACTGCTTGGCCATCAGCATGGCCTTTTCGGCCGTGCCGCCGATGCCGATGCCCAGCATGCCCGGCGGGCACCAGCCCGCGCCCATGGCCGGCACGGTCTTGAGCACCCAGTCCACCAGCGAATCGCTGGGGTTGAGCATGGCGAACTTGGATTTGTTCTCCGAACCGCCGCCCTTGGAGGCGATCTGCACGTCGACCTTGTCACCGGGCACCAGTTCGACGTTGAGGATGCAGGGTGTGTTGTCCTTGGTGTTCTTGCGCTCGAACAGCGGATCGGCCAGCACCGAGGCGCGCAGCGGGTTCTCGGGGTTCAGGTAGCCGCGGCGCACGCCTTCGTCGCACAGTTCCTGCAGGGTGCGCTGGGTGTCGAAGCGCACGTCCATGCCGATCTTCATGAAGACGTTGACGATACCGGTGTCCTGACAGATGGGGCGACGGCCCTCGGCGCTCATGCGCGAGTTGGTGAGGATCTGGGCGATCGCGTCCTTGGCAGCGGGGCTCTCCTCGCGCTCGTAGGCGCGCGCCAAGTGCCGGATGTAGTCCGTCGGGTGGTAGTAGCTGATGAACTGGATGCCGTCGGCGATCGACTGGATCAGGTCGTCTTCTTTGATGGTCGTGGTCATGGCGGATTTCTAGGCGGGGAGACTGGGGAAAACGCTAATGATACGACTTGCCGGTACGGCCCGCTGCTGATGACTTTGTTCGACTTGCTGTCGCTGACGGCGTTCTTAAGGCGCGTCGATTGAGTTCTTGAGGCGCCGAGGCTGCCCGGCGTAATTTCGGTGCTCGCCCGGTGGACTGTGGATGACCGCCCCGCGCTTCGGATTCCTCCGGGGCCCTCGGCTCACGCAGTCTCATTCGGCGGCTTTAAACCCCCGAAATGGCTGACGCTGCGATCCGTCGATAGGGTGGAGGGAGTCCGATCAACATCATGGCGTCTCGACCGAGTTCAAGAACCGGAGCACCGCGCGCTCGAACGCCAATGCATTGTCGTCATGGGCATAATGCCCGGCCTCGGGAATCTCCTCGATCTGTATCCGCTCATTCAGCCGCGCCATTTTCTCGGCAGTTTCGGCGGACAGGTAGTCCGAGCGTGCTCCGCGCATCAACAGCGTGGGACATCCGAGCTTGCGCACCGCCGGCCAAAGATCGGGCAGGGCATGGCCCGGAGCGGGCTCCAGGCGGGCCTGGGCAATGCCTGCCTGATCGTGGCGCCAGACGATTCCGTCAGCCGTCTCCTTCAGCGAGTATTTCAAACGCGAAGCCAGCGCGTCTTCGGATATATGTGGTCGCGCGTCGCGCCAAAACCTGGCTGCCTGGGCCCAGGATTCAAATTTCAACGGCGTTTGTTCAAGCTCCCGCTTGATGCGATCCTGGCCGGCGCCCTGCGCCTCGGATCCGGGACCGTATTCCTCAAGAATCAGGCTGAGCAGGCGCTCCCCGTGATCCCTTGAGTAATAAAGCGCATTGATGGCTCCGAGCGAATGGCCGAGCAAGTGAAAACGGTCCAGGCTGAGCGCATCGACCAGAGCTCCCAGATCGCTCACATACTGGTCAGCGTAGTAATTCGCTGCGGGGTCCCAATCCGAAAGGCCTCGCCCCCGCTGATCCAGCGATATGACGCGAAACCGATCGCATAACAACGTGGCCAGCGGTTCGAATGTCATCGCGTAGCTTCGAAGGCCATGCAGCATGATCACAGCCGGGGCATCGGCCGGCCCCCACTCGGCATAATGGAACTTGAGTCCGTTGAGCGTGATGTAGCAGTCCCTGGCCGTGCAGGATGCGGCAGATTCTCTCTTCAAACCGTCCAGGAGGGCGCCTGCAGCCGCCGGATCTTGGCGATTCGAATCATTTTTTCCCGGCATTGCGAATTACCCTTAGCGCTACGCGTTCGGCCTGTTGCACGTGATGCCGGGATGCCGCCGCGGCCGCCCGGTCGTCGCGCGCAAGCAATGCTTCGAAAATCTGGGTAAGCTCAGCCAGAGTTTCGGGCAATCTACCGCCTTCCGACAGCGAGGTTCGCCGCAAAAGCACGATTCGATTATGGAGCTGGCGCAACATTCTCTTGAGCAATCGATTTCCGCTTCCTTCCAGAATCGCGTCGTAAAACCGGTCGCTCAGCCTGACCGTTCCCTCCACATCGCCGGCAAGAGCGAGCGTGCGAAGCTCGCCGAAAGCGTCCTGCAGTTCGAGCATATGGCGGCTGGTGGCGCGCGATGCGAATCCGGTGCACGCTTGAGCTTCCAGGGCCCCGCGAGCTTCGTATAGGTCCGCGACATCCTCATAGCTCAGGCGCGAAACGACGGGCCCCCTGTTCGGCTCGAGCGTGACCAGACCCTCGGCTTCGATCTGGCGCAGGGCTTCCCGAATGGATGTGCGGCTTACGCCCAGCAGCTCGACGAGCTCGCGCTCTTTCAACCGGTCTCCCGGCAACAGTTCACCGGACAGGATTCTTTGGCGAAGCGCGTCTTCGGCCTGGCGGCGAAGCGGCGCCGCTTCTTCAATTAAGTCCATTTTCTCCCTTGATTTCGCTGGATTTTAGTCCCCCAAGGCGGGCTTGAAGGCGTCCGCGCGTCGCAAGCGCAACAACAATGACTACCTCGTCCGGCGCCGGACCATCGGGGAATGCCACAGTGTAGGTATCGTAATGCGAACGTACGTAGAGCGCATCTTTATGGGCCAGCGGAACGTCGATCTGGCTTCCCAGCGACGCACGCTTTCCCGTCGAAGGGATCCAGGCCTTCGCACCGCCCACGGCCGCCCGTATCGGCTCGGCAAACACCGTCGTGATGAACGCATTTCCGTGGTCGTATTCACCTGACGTGCCGACGATGCAAGCCTTGCCATAGCTTTCGATCGCGCGATCTCCGACAGCCGCTTTGATGCGGCGCGCAAACTCATGGCCCAGCGACTCGGACGCGGCGACTATGGGTTCCAAAGACGGGCCAAACTGGCCGGCATAAGGATTTTTGATCGTGGCGGCAATTGCATATTTATGCAGCGGCTCGCCGTCGGCGGACATGCCCAGTTCGGTGGTCAGGGTTTCTTCCTGGCTCACGCTCCACTTGCGAACCGTCAATTCAATACCATGCATGACTTTCTACTCTCAGATCTTAATGGGATTTTTTGCCAGGATTTTCTTGTAAATATCGATCGAGGAGCGCAGTTCCCGGTCCAGGGCTTGCGGACCGCCTCCAACCCAGTCATAGCCCTCGCTCTTCATGCGTTGAACGAAGTCTTTATCCTTCGTCGCGGAATTTGTGCGATCGGCAATGGATCGGGCGATTTCCGGCGGCGTCCCCTTGGGGGCGAAAAGTCCGAACCAGCCGTTGAAATCGAGCGATCGGACTGCCAGCTCCTTGAACGTCTGAACTTCGGGGAACAAACCGGTTCGATGCGGTCCGGTTACGGCAAGCACCCGGACTTTGCCGGCTTTCGCCAATCCGTACACTGCACTGGTAGTCAGAAATACGCTATCGACGTTCCCGCCGAGCATGTCGGTTATCGCCTGGCTCGAGCCTTTGTAGGGAACATGCGTAAGCTGTATTTTTTCCTTCGCCGCAAATAGCAGTCCATATAGATGCCCCGAAGATCCAACGCCGAAGGAGCCGAATGTCACGATGTGATTCTTGGCGTATGCGATGTAGTCGGCAAGGGTCTTGATCTTCGATTCGGCCGGCACCACCAGCACGTTTGCTATCTCCGCAAGAAGCGAAACCGGCGTGAGATCTTTGATGGGATCGATTTCAAATTTGAGAATGAGCGGACCGAGCGCCTGGGTGCTTGAACTCCCGAGCAGCACGGTGCCGCCGTCCGCCTTTTGATTGGAGACAAAGCGTGCCGCAATGGCGCCATTGGCGCCAGGCTTGTTTTCCACAACGATATTGCTGCCCGCAAAATCGGGCGTAACGACCTGGGCGAGCGCGCGGGCAAGCTGGTCCGTTCCGCCGCCGGGGGCAAAAGGCACGATCAAATCGATCATGCTCGGCAACGCGACTTGCGCGGCGTGCGCATTGACCGCGGGGAGCATCCCTGCCCCGAGAAGCGTGGCGAGACGGCGATTGAAGTCACGGCGATCCATGGTGGTTCCTTTTGAACGGGTTGTTCTTCCCCTCTCACACATGACCCAGGCATCCTCCGCATTCCTTGCGGGCATTGGGCTTCATCCTTCCTGCCCCATGTTTTGCCGTGGAGATCCGCCGAGAGGATCATTCGTGCACTATCTGATGATTTTGTAGTACCAAATAAACAAAAATCACATTAATGGTAATACTAAAAACGATCGTCAGTGATGGGGACTCCCAAATGAAACATTGAATCTATCAATTAATAATTATTAATTGATAGATTCAATTAACAATAGATCGCGCGCCCGGCGTCAGAGAAAAATGCCGCGCGTGATACCGCCATCGACAGCGATCGATTCACCCGTGATGGCCGCGGCACGGCCGGATGCGAGGAACAGCACCACATCCGCGATTTCGTTGGTCTGCAGCACCCGGCGAATCGGCGTCGCCTTGGCATAATTGGCTTCGACCTCGCCGGCGGTCAGCCCCTGCAGCTTCGCTTCCTTTTCGTAGAGTTCGTGAATATGCGGTGTTTCGACCACGCCCGGGTGGATGACATTGACGGTGATGCCCGCGGGTCCCAACTGGTCGGACAAGGTCTTGGTCATGTGGCAGATGGCCACATTGCGCATGCCGGAGAGCTGTTTGCTGCCGCGCCCGGTCAGCCCACCGATGTTGATGATGCGGCCGAACCCGTTCTTGCGCATGTGGGCCGAGGCGGCCTTCGCGCAGCGCATGTATCCCACCACCTTGATGTTGATATCTTCGAGCAGGCCTTCGGGACTGGCGTTCTCGATTTCGCTGCGCACCAGGCCGCCCGGGTGGGCAGCGCCGTTGACCAGGATGTCGAGCTGTCCGAAGCGCTCGGCCACGAGATCCATGGCAGCCTGCACCTGAGCGGTGTCGCTCACGTCGGCCGGCACGGGAAGAATCTCTCCTCCCGTCGCCTCGGAGATTTCGCGCGCCGCCTGTTCGAGCGGCCCGCGGCTGCGCGCGACGATGGCCACGCGCGCGCCTTCGCGCGCAAAAGCCTGCGCGACGGCGCGTCCGATGCCGAGACTGCCTCCGGTCACCACGGCGACCTTGCCTTCGAGGTTCAAATCCATGTTCGTTTCTCCTGATGTTTGAATGAGTTTGGCCGGTGGCTCGGCCGATACCGGTGGCGGCGGGTCCTGCAGTTCGAACAGGCCGTTCTGCTCAAACCTGTGAAATCATCTTGGTAACGAGGAAACTGTCGAACGACTCCGTTCCTCCTTCGCTGCCAAACCCGCTGTCTTTCACGCCGCCGAAAGGCAGTTCTGGGTTGGCCATTCCAGAATGGTTGATATTCACCATGCCGGCTTGCAGGCCGTTCGCGACGCGAGTCGACACCTGGAAAGAGTTCGTGAAAACGTACGCCGCCAGGCCGAACGGCAAGGCATTGGCCCGTTCGAGCGCCTCGTCGATAGTCGAGAAAGACGAGAGAGCGGCCAGCGGTCCGAAGGGCTCTTCTTGCATGATGCGCGCCGTGTCGGGCACGTTCGCAAGCAGCGTCGGTTCGTGGAACCAGCCGCGTTCGCCTATGCGCCCTCCTCCGGTCACGATGTCTGCTCCTTCGCGGCGCGCGTCGTCGACGAGATCGACGATGGACTGGAACCGGCGCTCGTGGATGAGCGGCCCCATCTGCACGCCCTCTTCGAAGCCTTGGCCGATCTTGACGGCCGACAATGCCGTGCGGAAGGCGTCGGCGAAACGATCGTGAACGCCTCGCTGCACGAAAAAGCGCGTCGGCGATACGCACACCTGGCCCGCATTGCGGGTCTTGAGGCGGGCGAGCAGCGCGGCTGCCCGATCGAGGTCGGCGTCGTCGAATACGAGCACGGGCGCGTGCCCTCCGAGCTCCATGCTCATGCGTTTCATGTGGAACGCGGCTTGCGAGGCAAGCTCGCGGCCGATCGGCACCGAGCCGGTGAACGAAATGGAGCGGACCAGGGGCGATTCGATGAAGCGCCGGGAAATATCGGCCGGATTGCCCCAGACAATGTTGAACACGCCTGGCGGCAGCCCGGCGTCCTGCAGTGCATGCGCCATGGCGACTATGGCGCTGGGCGATTCGGCCGGCCCCTTGAGCACCATGGTGCAGCCGGCCGCCAGCGCCGCCGCGACCTTCTTGATGGCCTGCCCGAACGGAAAGTTCCAGGGGCTGATGGCGGCACAGACGCCGACGGGCTCGCGCAGCACCAATTGGCGCACGTTCGGTTCGCGCGGAGGAACGATGCGCCCGTAAATGCGCCGACCTTCTTCGGCATGCCAGTCGATGTGTTCGGCGGAATTGAACACTTCGGCCCGCGCATCGGCGAACGGCTTGCCGTTGTCGAGCGTAATGCCGCAAGCGATTTCGTCCGCCCGTTCGCGAATGAGATGAGCGGCCTGGCGCAGAATGTCGGAACGCAGCAGGGGCGACGCGTCGCGCCAGGACGGGAAAGCCCGATGCGCGGCTTTCACCGCGCTGTCGACCTCATCGGGTTCCGCCCAGGGAAGAAGCCCGAGCACCGATTCGTCGGCGGGGTTGCGGACTACGCAGGTACGGCGTCCGGCGTGGCCATGGAAAACGCCGTCGACAAAAAAAGTCAGTTCGGGATATCGGATCTGCATATCATTCCTTGCGCAAGAAAGCGCCTCAGACCGCCTGGGGGTGGTCTTCGCGACTCATGCCCGTTGCCCCCGGTCAGTGCAGCCCGTCTTCGCCCTTGATTTCGGATGCCTTCAGCCCCCCCAGGCGGGCATTAAGACGGCCGCGTGTGGCAAACGCCCAGATCACGAGCAGTTCGTCCCGGTTGGGCGCGTCATTGAACTGTGCAGTGACCGTGTCGTAGTGGGAGCGCACGTACAGGGCATCCTTGTGCGCAAGCGGTATGTCAATACTGGTGCCTGGGCCGCCGCGCTTGCCCGTCGAGGGCACCCAAGACTTCCCGCCGCCGACGGCATCGCGCACCGGATTGGCTGCCGGATTCGTGAGCAGCGCGTTGCCGTGTTCATATTCGCCATCGATACCTACGAGCACGGCCTTGCCGTAGCTTTCGATGGCCTGCCCCTGCGCGGCCTCGTGAATGCGCCGGCCGAACTCCCGTCCGAGATCGGGCGAAGGGCCGATGAACGGCGAGAGGTCTTCCACATAGCGCCCGGCAAAGGGGTTGTGGATGCACGCGGCCATCACGATCTTGCGCAGCGGATTTCCATCGGGCGGCGCGCCGGTCTCGCCCGCGAGAGTATCTTCGATCTGCAGGTACCATTTGCGGATATGGTAGCTACCGAAATTCGGTTTCTTCATCTTGTCGAGTCCCGATTTTTAGGCAGTAAATACGAGGTCAAAGAGGCTGGATATCGAACGGATCGCTCGGTGCATGGTGAGCATTGAGCACACGCTTTCCTTCGTCGTCGTCGTGCACGGTCTCCAGAAAGAATTCGAATCGGTGGCCGTCGGGATCATGGAAGTACAAACCGTATCCGACCTTGTGATCGGTGGTCTTGACCACGTCGACACTCTTTCGGATCAGCATTCCGTACAAGCGTCGAAATTCATTCATATCGCCTTCGATTTCGAGCCCGTAGTGCTGCATGTTGACGGTTCCGCGGGTCGTGCTCTGCGGATCGTCGACACGAATCAGCGCGATGTCATGGTGCTTCTTGCCGAACGACAGGAACACCCAGCGCTCGCCGCGGGCGACCTCCTGCATGCCGAGCACGTTTTCGTACCAGGGTGCCGAGGCGAAAGGGTCTTTTACGAACAGCGCCAGATGGGTCCGGCGAATGCGGGGCTTGATATCGGTAGTGTCAGTCATAGTCTGCTCCATTGCTGACTGGTGTATGTCTTACAGAGACATTTCAATGAGGAACGGACCGCGCCGCGAGAATGCATGATCGAGCCGTGCCACGAGTTCTTCACCGGTTTGCGCGCGCGAAGCCTCGACTCCATATGCGCGAGCCAGTCCGACCCAATCGATACATGGATTTGCGAGAGATGTCAGCGTCTCGGCGCGCGCTCCCAATGGCTTGCCATCACGGCGCAACTCGTTGCGTAGAATGCCGTACTGATGATTTGCCGCAATCAAAACCACGACATCAAGGTTTTCATGCGCGATTGTCCAAAGCGCCTGGACGGTATATTGGGTACTGCCATCGGAAAGCAGGCCGACAACCGTGCGTTCGGGACAGGCTATGGCCGCCCCCATGGCAACGGGCAAGCCCTGTCCGATGGCCCCGCCGGTATTGGTCAGCGTCGTGTGCGCTTCGGCCGCGGCGGAGGCGGCATAGAACGGGTAGCCGCAAGTGCCGCCTTCGACGGAAACGATGGCTCCCTTTGGCAGCGTGCGCGCCAGCGCGGCGGAAATGGAAGCCGGGGTCAAAGGCCCGGGTGCGACTTCCGGCAACGCAACGCTTTGCGCCCGATATGCCGGGGCCTGCAACGCGTCGGCAAGCTGCTCGAGCTGCATGGCCACCGCCTCGCCTGGCCGGCTCAGCACCAACAGGCGTTCGGTCTCGACCAGCGCGCTGGGGTGCCCGGCGTAACCGAAATAGGTGATCGGGGCGCTTGCGCCTATCAACACCACCAGATCGGCGCGGTCGAGTACGTCGCGGGCCGGCTCGGGAAAATAAGGCAGACGCCCGAACGCAGGAAGACCTTGGCCGCGCTCGCTGCGCGACGGGAACGTCTCGGCATATGCGGTGGCCCCCAGCGCTTCGCAGATGCGGGCGACCTCGCATTGGCCGCGCGCGCCGAGCGCGCTGTGCTCGCCGCCCCCGCCAAGCAGGAAGACAATATGGGATGCGGCGCGCAGCCTGCTTACTGCGGCAGCCAGGTCAATCGATGCGGATGCCTCCTCGGCCAGCGGCTCGCCGGCCTCGGCGATATCTACCGGCGCATCCTGCAGCTCGGCCTGGAAATCCGCCGGGAAAATGAGCGTAGCCCCTTGCCCACCGCGCGCGCGACTGCCGGCAACCGCGGCGCAGGCCGCCGGCACGACATCGCCAGGGTCGGCTATACGATGCACCCAGCCGGAAACGGGGCGGGCAAGCGACTCGATATCGGAAGTCAACGGCGCATCGTATTTCAGGTGCCAACTGGTGTGATCCCCGATCACATTGACAATGGGCGTGTGCGCGCGGCGCGCATTGTGCAGATTCGCAATGCCGTTCGCGAACCCAGGCCCCAGATGCAGCAAGGTCGCGGCGGCGCGGCCGGTCATGCGGCCATACCCGTCGGCGCCCCCGGTGCAGATATTTTCCTGCAGGCCCAGGACGCAGCGCACATCGCTCCGCAGCTCGAGTCCACGCACCATATCCAGCTCGGTCGTCCCGGGGTTGGCGAAACACGTGTCCACTCCCTTCGCAGCCAGCACCGCCCATAGAGCTTGCGCTCCCGTCATCCTAGCCATGGATTCCTCCTCACCGTCATACGCCTCGCAGGCGTGGCCGACTTGCTTTTCATATTTGTTATTTTATCAAATTATAGTAAATCAGCAATACATGTGCGAAATGTATGTCGAGAAATAAAATTCTTATTGCAGAATTACCTTTTTGCGTAAATATCGCTTTTGCCTCACACTCGCACACTGTTGCGAACGCACGCAGAAAACCGCGAAATATCCATGAACAGCCTTCAACGCATGCTCGATGTCCTGTCCCTGTTCCGGGACGACCAGCCCGTCATCGACATTGACGTCATCAGCAAGGAACTCGGCTATCCCGCTTCGAGCGCCTACCGCTACGTGCGCGAACTGGCTGGCGCCGGCCTGCTGGTGCGACTGCCGCGCGGCTACGCCGTGGGCCCGCGCATCATCGAACTCGACCGCCACATGACCCGTTTCGATCCCGTGCTGTCGGTCAGCCGCGATATCGTCGACGATCTGGTGCGCAAAACCAGCCTCGATCTGCTCATCAGCGAGTGGTACGGGTCCAAGGTCATCAACATTCTGCAGAAATCGGCCAGCGACACCTCCGCGTTGGATTTCGGCCGGGGTTCGCCCATAAACCTGTTCCGCAGCGCGACCGCTCGCGTGGTGCTTGCCTATCTGCTGCCTAGACAATTGCGGCGCCTGTACGATCAAACTCCGCCGGAAGAGAGCGGCGCGGCCCTGGGCACCTGGAAAGAATTCTCGAAAGCCATGCTGCGCATCCGCAAAGACGGCTACTGCATCAGCGAACATGAACTCAGCCCGCACAACAGCGGCATTGCCGCCCCCATCTTCGACGAAAAGCATCGGATCCTGGGCAGCATCACGCTTGCCGGCAGTTCAGACCGCTTCAACGCCTTCAATCGCGAATTCCTCGCCACCTTGATTTGCAGCGCTGCCAACGAAATCGCAGCGCGCATCGCAAGCTGACGGGCAACACGTCATCAAAGGCGCCTGCCGGATTCCGGTTGCGCGCCTCGGGAGCTGGCCCTCGTCGGATCGATACCTAGATCCGCTGCGCTATCCAGGCAAACGATTCAGGACTTCAAACCCAGATAAATTCGCGTCAATCGGTGGTCTCGGCCGAGCAGCTCGGCCGGGCCTTCCTGGACGATGCTGCCCGTTTCGAGAACGTAGGCGCGGTCCGCGATGGCAAGCGCGGCCCGCGCGTTCTGTTCGACCAGCAGCACCGAAACACCGTGTGATTGCAGCCGGCCGATGATGTTGAAGACTTCCGTCACAATGCGTGGAGCGAGGCCGAGGCTCGGTTCGTCGAGCATGAGCAGTCTGGGCTTGAGCATCAGAGCGCGGCCGATAGCCAGCATCTGGCGCTCGCCGCCCGACAATGTGCCCGCAAGCTGACTCGCGCGCTCTTTCAACCGCGGGAAGACGCTATAGACGCCGTCGAGTTCGTCCTGTACATCGCGTCTGCCGTGAAAGCGGCGGCTGAACGCGCCGAGCACGAGGTTCTCGCGCACGGTCATGTCGGAAAACAAGTCGCGCGATTCGGGTACCAAGGTGAACCCGCGGCGCACCCGCTCTGTGGTGGTCCAATGTTCGATGCTCTCGCCGCAATAGCGTGCGCCGCCCGAGAAAGGCAACATGCCCATCAGGGCTTCCATGGTGGTGGTCTTGCCCGCGCCGTTCGGGCCGAGAATGGTGACCACCTCGCCTTCGAACAGGGTCAGGTTCACATTTCGTACGGCTTCTATCGCGCCGTAGCGGACCGACAGGTTGTCGACCTGCAGGATCGGGGTTGCGGACTCGGCTTTCATGATGCCACCCCTCCGAGGTAAGCGGCGATGACATCGGGATGCGACTGAACCTGGGCGGGAGTGCCAATCGTCAACGTGCACCCAAAATTCTGAACAATGACGCGGTCGGCCAGATTCATGACGAACGCCATGTCGTGCTCGACGAGCAAAATGGTCATGCCTTCTGATTGCAGCCGCTTGAGCAACTCGGCCAATTCGTCTTTTTCGCTGGCTCGCAGGCCTGCGGCGGGTTCGTCGAGCAACAGCATTTGCGGACGAGCGACGAGCGCGCGGGCTACTTCCAGAATACGCTGCTTTCCGAGGGGAAGGGAGCCGGCGGGCTGGTTGGCAACTTCGGCAAGTCCGGTGCGCTCGAGCGCCGTGGCGGCGGCTTGCATGGCTTGCCTCTCTTCGCGGCGATCCAGCCTGAGCATGGTTGCGAGCATCCCGCACCGCCCGTGGCGGTAGGCCCCAAGCGCCGCATTATCGATGGCGGACAGCTCGCCCAGCAGCTTCACATGCTGGAACGTACGCGACAGGCCGGTGTCGGCAATGGAGTGGCTGGTCAGATCGTTGATCCGCTTTCCGGCGAAGATGATTTCGCCGGACGTGGGTTTGAGCGCGCCCGAGATCAGGTTGAACATGGTCGATTTGCCCGCTCCGTTGGGACCGATCATGGCCATGATTTCCCCGGGCGCGACATCGAAACTGACATCCGACACGGCAGTCAGCCCGCCGAACCGCTTGGTGGCGCGGTTCACTCGCAGAAGCGGCTTGCCGGCCTCCGGCGCCGGACCCGCGTGCATCGTCAACAGCGCGTTGCCGCTCTCGGGCACCTTGCGCGGCCGGATGAACGCCGTGAACAGGTACGCGATGCCATGCTGCGTGCGTTGCAGCAGTAAAATGATAAGCACCCCAAAGATTACCTGCTGGAGATTGCCGAATTTCTGCAGGACGTTCATCTGCAGGATGCTTTGCAGCCAATCGCTGATCGCGCCGACCACCGCCGACCCGACGATGGCGCCGGATAGTTGTCCGATGCCGCCAATCACCGCCGTGAAGATGTATTGCACTCCCATTTCCAGGCCGAAAGACGAGGGATTGATGAAGCGCTGCATATGCGCATAAAGCCAGCCCGAAATTCCGGCGAGAACAGCGGCGAAGACGAACACCTTGATTTTCAGGAGCGGGACGTTCACGCCCATGCTTTCCGCCATGAGCGCCTTGCTCTTGAGCGAACGTATTGCCCGGCCGGTGCGGGAATCGAGCAGGTTCCGGCTCGCCAGCGCCAGGATGAACAGCACGAGTGCGACCAGGTAATAGATGCGCAGCTCGTAGCTATGAACAAATCCGAACGTGGGCAACGGAATGGGCGGAAGATCGGTCATGCCCGTGGAGGCGCCGATGCTGTCGGTATTGGAGAACACGTAGAAAATACTGACCGCCCAAGCGATGGTGGCGATGGGCAGATAATGGCTGCGCATGCGCAAGGTCACGGCGCCGAGAATCCAGGAGCACAGCGCCGTGGCGAGCAGAACGAGAGGCAGGGCCAGCCAGGGAGAAATCAGCCAGGCTTTCGTGAGCACGGCGCTGGCATAGGCGCCCACCCCGACGAAAGCGGCCTGCCCGAACGACACCTGGCCCGCCACGCCCGTCAGGAGAATGACGCCGAGGCAGACGATGGCGTATAGATAGATGTAGCTGGTGAGCGTGACGTAGTAGTGCGACAGCCCAAAGGGCAGCACGGCGATGAACACAAGCAGCGCGATGAGCCAAAGCTTTCCTGGCACGCGCCACGCCGCGTCGCGCAGCGCTTTGATGAAGCGCGGAACCGTGCGCATTCCGCCCCCCGCTTTTTCTTCTTCTTCGTCGATAACGTGACTGGAGAACATCGAGCAGCCCAGCAGGATCGGCACCATCAGGGCAAATACCAGAGCGTCTTTGTAGCCGCTCGACCAAAACGCGGCAAAGCTTTCGAACACGCCGATCGACAAAGCCCCCAGCGCGGCCAAGGGATAGCTGAGCATGGCGCCGACCGTGGCTCCTACGAAAGCTTTCAGACTGACAAGAAAACCCGAGTTGTAGTAAATGGTGACGAAGGGCGCGATGAGAATGCCCGCGATGGCGCAAATGAGCGCAGTCAGCCCGAAGCTCGTCAAACCGGCCATGTCTGCGCTGATGCCCATGAGGAGCGCGCCGCGCCGGTTGCTGGCTGTGGCGCGAAGCGCGCGCCCGTGGGCGGTCTTTTGAGAAAACCAGTACAACATGCCCATTAGCGCGGCACTCGCGACCAGTACGAGCAGGTTTTGCAGCGCAACGCTTTGTCCGGCGACCTCGAAGCGAGTGTCGGTGAACGCAGCCGTGCGCGCGCCGTCAGGACCAAACGCCGCCAAGGCCAGCCCGTCGAGAACGAAATGGGCGGCTACCGAGACGATGAGCAGAACCAGGATCGAGGCATTCGCGATCGGCTGATAGACGACCCGATACATGGCCGAACCGATGGGCACGACGATGGCGAGCGTGAGCAGAACCTGAAGCGCCATGGGTGCGTGGGCTTTCGGCGCCGCGACCGTAACGGCCGCGATGACGGCCGGCACGGCGACCCACCAGACGACGGGACGCAAGTACCGCGCGGCAGGAGCGTGCGCGCAGCGCAGCCGGATCAGTTCCATGACGCCGGCAACGCAGCAGGCAGCCAGCATGAACCACACTGTCATGGGAGTCTGGCCGTTTTGCAGCGTATAGATGGTGAGCGCGCCGAACGAGACGAATTCGCCGGCCTGCACCAGGATCACGCGTGTGACTGAAAACGCCAGAACGAGCGCCAGCGCTATCAGCCCATACGCAGCGCCGTTAGTGAGCCCGTCTTGCAAAAGAGAGAAGGCGACAGTGAAGTCCATGAGGCTGCCATCGTGGTGATGAGAAAACCCAATCTGTCGAATGGCTTTATTTCAAGAGGACCCATTTGCCGTTTTTCACGACCATCATGAGCGCGGAGCGCTTGTCCATCCCGTTGTGGTTTTCGGGCGTCATGTTGAACACGCCCTGCGTTCCGACCACGTCCTTGCTGTTTTCCAACGCATCGCGCAGCGCACTGCGGAATTGTTCCGTACCCGGTTGCGCCTTTTTCAGCGCCACGGGGACGGCATTTTTCAGAAGGATTTCGGCGTCATAGACATTGGAACCGAAGGTGGACGGTTTGGTGCCTTGTGCCTTTTCGTACTCGGCGATGTAGCCCAGAGCAACCTTCTTGATGGGGTTGCTATTGTCGAGCTGATTCACGACCTGCAGCGGGCCCGCGGCCATCAACGCCCCTTCCGCCGACTTTTTGGCAAGGCGCACGAAGTCGTCGGTGGCGGCGCCCTCGGTCTGGTAGATTTTGCCGCGATAGCCGCGCGAAACCAGCGACTGCTGGCCGAGCGCCGAAGTGCCGCCGGCCGCCGCCACCAGAATGGCGTCGGGGTTTGCTGCCACGAGATGGATGGTTTGCGCGGCAATACTGCTGTCGCTGCGCTGGAAACGCTCGTCGGCCACGAGCTTGATGCCGGCTTTATCGATAATGGGCTTGAGGGTGGTGGCCCATTCCTCGCCGAGAGCGTCGTTTAGGCGCAGGAGACCGAGCGTCTTGATCCCGCCCTTGACCATGTTCCCGACCTCGGCTTGCAAAATCAGCGAGTTGGCCTGTGCGGTCTTGAAGACCCATTCGCGGACAGCATCCATCGGCTGGATGACGGCGTCGGTTCCGACGGCAGCGATGAGCGGCGTTTTCGATTCGGCCACGAAGTTCAGGATCGCCATGGCATTGGGAGAAATCGACGGGCCGATCAGCGCATCGACGTGGTCTTCGCTGATGAGCTTCTTGACGTTGTTTACGGCGTTCGTCGCGTTGCCGCCGTCGTCGAGCACCGTGATCTGCACAGGCGTGCCGTCGATTTCTTTGGGCATGAGCAGCGCCGAGTTGCGCTGCGGGATGCCGATGACGGCAGCCGGCCCGGTGCTGGAAACCATGAAACCGATCTTGATGGGAGTGGTCGCTGCGAGGCACGGCGCCGTGGACATGGAAATGGCTGCTGCGACGGAGGCCGAAATGAGTGCTCGGTGCTTGATGACTGACATGAAAGTCTCCTCGGTAACGTTCGGTCGGCTGATAAATGTTGAATTACTGTAATTTGATAATATTGTTATAAAAACAGCCATAAAATAAACTTCGGGGAAACACCTATTCTTACAATATTGTTTTGAGACATCTTTTGCTTGGCGATAAGCCAAGCGCAGGCAAGACCTTCGCGCCTGTTTCAGACGCTTGAAGAGGGAAGAACCCTGCCCGGCAGGGCCGACTGGCGAAAAGCCCGGGATAGAATTTTTCTAATTTCTCTTATTATGATAATTTTGTCTTTTCCAAGAGGAACCGTGACGGAGCGCCCCCCCACCGAAGGTTCCGCCCTGCCGCCGTTCTCCGGTATCAGGCCTGGCGCAGGCCCTGCCCGCTCACTTTTTGGCGATCGATTGGTGGGCCGGCCTCGTTCGCGCCACCGCCGACGTCCACAATACGTCAGTGATTTCGCTGAACTCGCGCCATTCTTTCTTCCACGTATTGCCGCTATTGGTGGATGTGAACAGATCGCCGTATTTGGTGCCTGCAATCATCTGGGCGGTGTTCGCCGGGTTGATGCCGATGGCCCAGATGCATGAGTTGGGCTGCTGTGGAAACGGCTGGAACTCCCAGGCTCTTGCCGCATCCTGCGTGATGAGCACTTTGCTGGTGGCGCCTGGCGTGCCATCGGAAATACTGATGTAGAGCGTGTCTTCGGTGCCCGCCGGCACGCCCAGGGCACGTATGTAGTACAGACCCCAGGCCTCCTTGGCCAGCAGGCCGGTCCAGGTCTGGCCTTCGTCTTCGCTGCGGTATACGGCGTTCACGCAGACCACGACGACGACTTTGTTGCCTCGATTGGGCAGTACCGCGATGTTGTGAATATCGGTGTGAAAGTCGTACAGCAGGCGGTCGTCGACGCGCTCCCAGTCGTCGCCGCCGTCGCGGCTGTGAAACAGCCCGCCCTCTTCCAGGCCGAACCAGAGTTGGCTACGGTCGGTGGGATCGAAGGCGAACGCGAGCAAGCGCGGCCGGCTTACACCTGCGCAAAACTCGGGGATCTCGACAGGCGCGCGCGTCCAGCTCTTGCCACCGTCCAGCGTGCGCCACAGCACCGCGCGGGAGGGTGCCCCGGTGCCAACAAAAATGCGATTGGCGTCTCGAGGATCGACTGCCACCTTCCAGACAGTCTGGCCGTTGAATGGACTGTCCACCCTTTCCCAGACGTTGCCCGTGTCGTGGCTGACGCACAGGCCGACATCGGTGCCAGCATAGACCGTCTCGGCCGAGATCGGGCTGGCGCTCAGCGAACGCACCGTGCCGTCGAACTCCAGGATTTGCCCGAGGCCCTGGCGGTGCCAGGTCAAGCCGTCGTCGGCGCTGCGCAGAATGGCCTGCCCGGCCGTTGCCACGAAAAGCGTGCCGTTACTCATGCAATTCTCCCAATATATGAGTATTAAATGAATTACACAGCTTAATTATTACACTATTTTTTATCTAAATTCCATATTACAGTAATTCAGCATAAAATAGCCAGACATCGGCGATGCTGATGCCGCTAGATGCCGGATCCGGCCCTCGCGTGCGAGAACGAGGCGCGGCGGTCGTCCTCGCGCGTGGCCCGGGCGCCCGCTGTCGCGGCCGGTTCGGCTAGCGTTACCAAGACGATGAATTTCAATTGCCAATGGCAAGGAGTGTGATATGAGCAAGGCACGCGACGTCGTAGTGCTGGTGGGCAGTCTGCGCAAGGACTCTCTCAACCGTAAGATGGCAAACGCGCTCGAGGCGCTGGCACCGCCCGAACTGAAGCTGGAAATCGTCGAGATCGGCCAGTTGCCGTTCTACAACCAGGACCTCGAAGCAGAAGCCGCGCCTCCCGCCTGGAAAGACTTTCGCCAGCGGGTAGCGCGCGCCGATGCTGTCCTGTTCGTCACGCCGGAATACAACCGCAGCGTGCCGGCCGTTCTCAAGAACGCCATCGACGTGGGTTCTCGACCCTATGGCCGCAGCGTCTGGAATGCCAAGCCCGGCGCCATAGTCAGCGTGTCTCCCGGAGCCATCGCCGCATTTGGAGCGAATCACCATCTGCGTCAGTCGCTGACTTTCCTCAATATCCTGGCAATGCAACAACCGGAAGCCTACATCGGCGGCGCTGACAAGCTGTTCGACGCCGACGGCACGCTGGTCAATGAAGATTCGCAAAAATTCCTGCAAAGCTTCATGCAGGCATTTTCCGCCTGGATCGCGAACTTTCTTGAAAACAGTCCAGGAGTCCAGGGTTAAAAATCTCTTGCTCTTTACGGCATAGGCGTCGTAGCAGCACACCGCGGCAATCTCACTACCTCTAACCGCTCAGATCATTGCGATTACACAACTCGCAATGGGGCATGACTCACCACGCTTCATTCAGGCGCATGGCTGTCCGCGGGTGCTGCTTGTTTCCTCTCTTGCAATGCCGGTGCGCGGAGTCCGGGCGGCCATTTTTATGAACAGTGCGGGGGGCAGCCTCTGCAGATCCGCGACGGCGGTCAACCGCAGCCCGCCGGACGAGCGCCGGAACTCCCGCAGGCCTGTCGAAGGCGCCTTAGGAACTCAAACCAGTCCCTCATTGAACCCAAGCCGGCGGCTCAAGAGCTCAATCAAGGCACTTCAAGAACCCAGACCAGTCCAAAGTCCTTCGGCTCGCTGGCTTGGGAACCCGAGGAAGGAAGTTAAAATGCCCGGTTTCCCGCCCATCTCGCCGGCAAAATGCTTACCTTTCAGCAAATCATCCTCACCCTCCAGAACTACTGGGACAAGCAAGGCTGCGCCCTGCTGCAGCCCTACGACATGGAAGTCGGCGCGGGCACCTCGCATACCGCCACCTTCCTGCGCGCCATCGGTCCCGAGCCCTGGAAGGCCGCCTACGTCCAGCCCTCGCGCCGCCCCAAGGACGGCCGCTACGGCCAGAACCCCAACCGCCTGCAGCACTACTACCAGTTCCAGGTCGTCCTCAAGCCCGCGCCGGCAGACATCCTGGAGCTGTACCTGGGCAGCCTGCAGGCCCTGGGCTTCGACCTGAAGAAAAACGACATCCGCTTCGTCGAGGACGACTGGGAAAACCCCACGCTGGGCGCCTGGGGCCTGGGCTGGGAAGTATGGCTCAACGGCATGGAAGTGACCCAGTTCACCTACTTCCAGCAGGTCGGCGGCATCGACTGCAAGCCGGCCACCGGCGAGATCACCTACGGCCTGGAGCGCCTGGCCATGTACCTGCAGGGCGTGGAAAACGTCTACGACCTGACGTGGACCGAGGGCCTCAGTTATGGCGACGTGTATCTGCAAAACGAGCGGGAGCAATCGGCCTACAACTTCGAGCATAGCGATGCCGACTTCCTTTTCACCGCCTTCGGCGCGCACGAGCGCCAGGCCCTGCACCTGATGGAAACGCAGCTCGCGCTGCCGGCCTACGAACAAGTGCTCAAGGCCGCGCACAGCTTCAACCTGCTCGATGCGCGCGGCGCCATCAGCGTCACCGAGCGCGCCGCCTACATCGGCCGCATCCGCAACCTGGCCCGCAGCGTGGCGCAAAGCTACCTGGACAGCCGCGCGCGCCTGGGCTTTCCGATGGCGCCCAAGGCCTGGGCCGAAGAAACACTGGCCAAGCTCGACAAGAAAGTGGCTTGAATAAAACACATGAGCAATCAAAATCTTCTCGTAGAACTGTTCGTCGAAGAACTGCCGCCCAAGGTACTCAGGAAACTGGGCGACGCCTTTGCGGGCGTGCTGGCCGATCAACTCAGAGCGCAGGGCCTGTCGGGCGCGGACTCCGAGCTCACGGCCTATGCCTCGCCGCGTCGCCTGGGCGCGCACCTGACCGCGGTCGCCGCGCAGGCGGCCGACCGCGCCGTGTCGCAGAAACTCATGCCCGTGAGCGTGGGCCTGGACGCCTCGGGTCAACCCACGCCCGCGCTGCTCAAGAAGCTGGCGGCGCTGGGAGCCGACGCTTCCGTGGTGCCGGCACTCAATCGCGCGCCCGACGGCAAGACCGAGGCCTTGTTCTACGAAAGCACCGCCAAGGGCGCCCTGCTGGCCGACGGCCTGCAGAAGGCGCTGGACGAGGCCATCGCCAGGCTGCCTATCCCGAAGGTCATGACCTACCAGTTGGCCGACGGCTGGACCGACGTGAAGTTCGTGCGTCCCGCGCACGGCCTGGTCGCGCTGCATGGCACGCAGGTGGTGCCCGTCTCGGCCCTGGGCCTGACGGCAGGCAATGCCACGCACGGCCACCGCTTCGAAGCGACAGCCGATCCCATCATCATCAAGGACGCCGACAGCTATTCCGCGACGCTGCAGGAAAGCGGCGCGGTGATCGCCGGCTTTGACGCGCGCCGCGCGCAGATCCGGCGCCAGCTCGACGCGGCGGCGGCCAAGGCCGGCGGCGGCGTCAAGCCCATCGACGACGAGGCCCTGCTGGACGAAGTGACGGCGCTGGTCGAGCGGCCCAACGTGCTGGTCTGCCAGTTCGAGCCGGAGTTCCTCGCCGTGCCGCAAGAGTGCCTCATCCTCACGATGAAGGCCAACCAGAAGTACTTCCCGTTGCTGGACGCAGCGGGCAAACTCACCAACAGATTCCTGGTCGTGAGCAACATCAGCCCCGCAGATGCCGGCGCGGTGATCGGCGGCAACGAGCGCGTGGTGCGCCCGCGCCTGGCCGACGCCAAGTTCTTCTTCGACCAGGACCGCAAGAAAACGCTGGCAAGCCGCGTGCCGGGACTGGCGAAAGTGGTCTACCACAACAAGCTTGGCACGCAGGGCGAGCGCGTGGAACGCGTGCGCGCGATCGCGCGCGCCATTGCCGAAAAGCTGGGTATCGATGCACGGCAGGCCGATCAGGCCGCGCAGCTGGCCAAGGCCGACTTGCTGACCGACATGGTGGGCGAATTCCCCGAGCTGCAAGGAATCATGGGCCGCTATTACGCCTTGAACGACGGCCTGGCGGCGGATGTCGCCGACGCCATCGAAGACCACTACAAGCCGCGTTTCGCCGGCGACGACCTGCCGCGCGGACAAGTCGGCGTGGCCGTGGCGTTGGCCGACAAGCTCGAAACGCTGGCCGGCATGTTCGGCATCGGCAACCTGCCCAGCGGCGATAAAGATCCGTTCGCGCTGCGTCGCCACGCCCTGGGCGTGGTGCGCATGCTGGTCGAGAAAGACCTGCCCCTGGACCTGGATGCCTTGCTCGCCCAGGTCGCAACCCCCGCTTTCGGCGGCAAGGTTCAGGATGCCAGTGCCGCGCTGGCCGACTTCATCTACGACCGCCTGGCCGGCCTGCTGCGCGAGCAAGGCTACAGCGCGCAGGAAGTCGACGCCGTGCTGGCCCTGCGCCCGCAGCGCCTGGGCGAAGTGGGCAAGAGGCTGGCGGCAGTGCGTGCCTTTGCCGCCTTGCCCGAAGCGGCCGCCCTGGCCGCGGCCAACAAACGCGTGGGCAACATCCTGAAAAAAGCCGACAGCCAGGTGCACCAGCGCATCGACGCCGCGCTGCTCAAGGAAGCGGCCGAGCAGGATCTGGCGGGCGTGTTGGCCACGGTGCGCGCCGCATCCGACAGGCTGTTCGACGCGGGCGAATACGCCGGTTCGCTACGCGAGCTGGCCGCGCTCAAAGGGCCGGTCGACGCCTTCTTCGACGGGGTGATGGTCAATGCCGAAGACCCGGCACTGCGCGCCAACCGTCTGGGGCTGCTCGCCAGCCTGCACGCCGCAATGAACCGCGTGGCCGACCTGTCGCGCCTCGCTTCCTGAGTACGGTCCATGATCATGAAACTCGTCATCCTCGACCGCGACGGCGTCATCAACCAGGACAGCGACGCCTTCGTCAAAAACCCCGACGAATGGGTGGCCCTGCCGGGCAGCCTGCAGGCCATCGCGCGCCTGTCGCAGGCCGACTGGGTGGTGGTGGTCGCCACCAATCAGTCGGGCTTGGCGCGCGGCCTGTTCGATGTGTCGGCGCTCAACGCCATCCACTCGAAGATGCACCAGGAACTGATCAAGGTGGGCGGCGTGATCGACGCCGTCTTCATGTGCCCGCACGGCCCCAATGAAGGCTGTACCTGCCGCAAGCCGCTGCCGGGTATGTACCATGAGATCGGCCGCCGCTACGACCTGGACTTGGCCGGCGTGCCTTGCCTGGGCGACTCGCTGCGCGACCTGCAGGCCGCGCACGCGGCCGGTTGCGCGCCCTGGCTGGCGCTCACCGGCAACGGCGTCAAGACGCGCGACAAGGGCGGCCTGCCGCCCGGAACCCAAATCTGCAACGACCTGCCCGCCTTCGTCGACATACTGCTCGCCAACGACGGCAAGGCCGCGCGCAACACCGGAGCTTGACGGACATGGCCTGGCTGCGATCCCTCATCTACACCGTTTACCTGACCGTCACGGTCATACCGTACGCTTTTGCCTGCATGATCTGGTCGCCCCTGCCCTCGGCGTGGCGCTACCGGCTCACCATGGGCTGGCCGCGCCTGGCGGTCTGGGGCGCGCGCGTCCTCTGCGGCATACGCTGGCAGGTCAAGGGCTGGGAGAATCTGCCCGACGGCCCGGCCGTGCTGCTGGCCAAGCACCAGTCGGCTTGGGAGACCCTGTTCCTGCCCTCACACATGCCGCGCCAGATCTGCTTTGTTTACAAACGCGAACTGCATCGCGTGCCCTTCTTCGGCTGGGGCCTGGCGCTGCTTTCCATGATCCCCATCGACCGCAGCAAGGGGCGCGACGCCTTCGATCAAGTGGTGCGCGTGGGCAAGCAGCGCCTGGACGAAGGCCGCTGGCCCCTGCTCTTTCCCGAGGGCACACGCGTGGCGCCCGGCAAGATGGGCCGCTTCAAATCGGGCGGCGCCCTGCTGGCCGCGCGAACCGGGGCTCCGGTGATCCCGATCGCACTGAACTCGGGCGAATGCTGGCGCCGCAACGCCTTCGTCAAGCGCCCGGGCCTGATCACCGTCTCGATCGGCCCGGCAATAGCGTCCCAAGGCCTCACGGCCGATGAACTGAACGCCAAGGTGCATGACTGGATAGACGGAGAAATGCGCGTCCTCAACCCCGAACGCTATGGCCCCCCCTGATCAGCTCGCGCTGTCGTTCGATTTCGGCCCGTCCGCCGCGGCCGACGGCCCCGCTGTCGCCCCATCCGCCGCCGCGCCCGCGCGCGCCGTGCCCGACGATGCGCCCCCCCTGGTCCTGACCCCCGCCCACGCCGCGCCCGATTCCCGCGTACCCATGTCCCGCCCCGCGCAGTTGCCCGACGGTTCGCGCTGGCGCGAGGTGGAAACGCCCCAGCAGTCCATAGGCTTCGTGCTGCAGCGCTCGCGCCGGCGCAGCATCGGCTTTGTCATCGACGACGACGGCCTGCGTGTCACGGCGCCCAACTGGGTCACGCTGGGGCAGATCGACGAAGCCGTATGCGAGAAGGCCAGGTGGATACTGACCAAGTTGCGCGAATGGCAGAACCGCAAGGAAAAGCTCGCGCTCACCGGTACGCGCTGGATCGACGGCGGCGAGCTGCCCTATCTGGGCAGGCGCATCGTGCTGGGCCTGGCCGCCGATCGCCGCCAGGCTTTTTTTTCCGGCACGGGCCAGGACCCGCGGGACGGCGACACGCTCTGGCTGCCCCTGGCGCCCAGCGCAGACCAGGCCCGGGTACGCGACGCCGCGCAGGCCTGGCTGCAGCAGCGCGCCGGCGACCACTTCGGCGCGCGCCTGGCGTATTTCCTGCAGCGCACCGGCCTGAGCATCCGGCGCTGGCGCCTGTCCTCGGCCGCCACGCGTTGGGGCTCTTGCACCAGCGACGGCACCATCATGCTCAACTGGCGCCTGATCCACTTCGCGCCCGACATCATCGACTATGTCATCGCACACGAACTCGCGCATCTGCGCGAGATGAACCACAGCCAGGATTTCTGGGCCGAGGTCGGCGAAATACTGCCCGACTTCGAAAAAGCCAAGCAGGCGCTGCGCCGGCATGATCCGGCGGCCTTGCCGCAGTTCTGAAGAAGCGTCGCACGTACGCTTCCACCTGATCACCGCTCATTCCATGGAACTGCGCCAGCTGCGTTATTTCATCAAGGTCGTCGAATGCGGCAGCATGGGCAGGGCGGCAGCGGACCTGGGAGTGGTCACCTCGGCCCTGAGCCAGCAGATCAGTCGGCTCGAAAGCGAACTCTCGACCCGGCTGCTGATCCGCGCCGCCACCGGCACGACGCTCACCGAGGCCGGCATGGCGTTTCTGCGCCAGGCCCAGCTCACGCTGCGCCACGCCGACGACGCCGTGCTCGCGGCGCGCTCGTCGCGCCTGAGCGGCCACGTCAGCGTCGGCCTGGCGCCCACCACTTCCTCGGTACTGGCCGTGCCCTTCATGGACGCCATGCGCATCCGCTACCCCGACGTGCGCGTGCGACTGGTGGAGAGCCTGTCGGGCCATCTGGCCACCATGCTCAACGCGCGCCAGCTCGACCTGGCGATCATCTTCCATACCGAGGCTGCGCAGCGCTGGAGCATCCAGCCGCTGCTCGATGAGCGCCTTTTCCTGATCGCGGCGCCGACGCTGGCGGATCTGCCCGAGCCCGGGCCGGTCAGCCTGCGCGAAACCGCCCGCCTGCCCCTGATACTGCCCAGCCGCAGCCACGGCCTGCGGGCCCTGCTCAATGGCGCCTTCTCCCGTCTGCGCGTCGAACCGCACATTGCCATGGAGGTCGACGGCCTGGCGGCGCTCATGGCGCTCGTGCGCGCCGGCCACGGCGCCACGCTGCAGCCTGGGGCGGCGGCCACGCACAGTGCCGGCTCGAAGCTGCGCACTTGGCAGATACGCGAGCGGCAGCCGACCCGCGCCAATATGCTGGCCAGCCTGTCCGACGATGAGCTGTCGCCGGCCGCGCTGGCCGCGCGGGTGCTGCTGACGCAGACCGTGGCCAAGCTGGTCCGGGAGGACGCATGGCCTGGCGCGAGGCTTCACAAAAAATGAAGACCTATTCTTAAAAAGCGTATTGTTGGCGTCCCGCCGCAGGCCTATAGTCTTCACCCGTAGATATACGGGGCTGAATTCATGGTAGACGTACTGGTCATCGGCGGAGGCAATGCCGCGCTGTGCGCCGCGCTTATGGCCCGCGAGGCAGGCGCCAGCGTGCTGATCCTGGAAGCCGCGCCCAGGCCGTGGCGCGGCGGCAATTCGCAGCACACCCGCAATCTGCGCTGCATGCACGATGCCCCGCAGGACGTGCTGGTCGAAGCCTACCCCGAGGAAGAGTTCTGGCAGGACCTGCTCAAAGTCACCGGCGGCATCACTGATGAACACCTGGCGCGCCTGGTCATCCGCGCCTCGTCCAGCTGCCGCGACTGGATGCGCAAGCACGGCGTGAATTTCCAGCCGCCTCTGTCGGGCGCGCTGCACGTGGCGCGCACCAACGCCTTCTTCATGGGCGGCGGCAAGGCCCTGATCAACGCCTATTACCGCAGCGCCGAGCAGCTCGGCGTACAGGTGCGCTACGACGCTCCGGTCGCATCGCTCGATTTGCGCGACGGCCGTTTTCTTGCCGCGCGCCTGGCCAACGGCGAGCGTGTCCAGGCGCGCGCCTGCGTATTGGCCGCGGGCGGCTTCGAATCGAACCTCGAATGGCTGCGACAGGCCTGGGGCCAGAACGAGCGTGGCGAATGGCCGGCCGACAACTTCCTGATCCGCGGCACGCGCTTTAACCAGGGCGTGCTGCTCAAATTCATGATGGACGCCGGCGCCGACGTCATCGGCGACCCTTCGCAATCGCACTGCGTGGCCATCGACGCACGCGCGCCGCTGTACGACGGCGGCATCTGCACCCGCATCGACTGCGTTTCGCTGGGCGTGGTGCTCAACCGCGACGCCGAGCGCTTCTACGACGAGGGCGAAGACTTCTGGCCCAAGCGCTATGCCATCTGGGGACGCCTGACGGCCATGCAGCCCGGCCAGATCGCCTACTCGATCATCGATGCCAAGGCCGTGGGCCGTTTCATGCCGCCGGTCTTTCCCGGCACGCAGGCCGAAACCCTGCCGGAGCTGGCCCGCAAACTCGGGCTGGACGAAGCGCGCTTCATGCAAACCCTGACTGCATACAACGCCGCCTGCCGCGTCGGCACCTTCGACCACACGGCCCTGGACGACTGCCATACCGAAGGCGTCGCGCCCGCCAAAACGCACTGGGCGCGCCCCATCGACACCGCCCCCTTCTTTGGCTACCCCCTGCGCCCCGGCATCACCTTCACCTACCTGAGTCTGAAGGTGGACGAGACGGCGGCGGTGCGTTTTAACGACAAGCCCAGCGACAACCTCTTCGTGGCCGGCGAAATGATGGCCGGCAACGTGCTGGGCAAGGGCTATACGGCGGGAGTCGGGATGTCGATCGGCACCGCCTTCGGCCGCATCGCCGGCACAGGCGCCGCGGCCGCGGCCAGGCAGCAGCAGCAGCAACAGGGAGTCTGAGATGACCGAACTCGAAACGCTGGCAAAACAGGCGCAGGCCCAGGTCCGCGGCCCCGTCCCCGCGGCCTTGACCGAAAACGAGGGCGAAGTCGCCCGCGTCATGCAGATCTGCAATGCCTGCCGCTATTGCGAAGGCTTTTGCGCGGTGTTCCCCGCCATGACGCGGCGGCTGGAATTTCACAAGGCCGACATCGACTACCTGGCCAACCTCTGCCATAACTGCGGCGCCTGCCTGCACGCCTGCCAGTACGCCCCGCCACACGAATTCGGCGTGAACGTGCCGCGAGCCATGGCCAAGGTGCGCGTGCAGACCTACAGCGACTATGCGTGGCCAGCCGGGTTGGGCGCGCTGTACAAGCGCAACGGCCTGACGCTCGCGGTGGCGCTGGCCGCCGGCCTGGCGCTGTTTCTGGCCATGCTCAAGCGTGTGCAGGGCGAACTGTTCCGTGACTCGCAGCCAAGCAATTTCTACGCCGTGTTCGCGCACAACACCCTGGCGCTGATGTTCGGCGCGGTCTTTCTCCTGGCCGTGTTCGCACTGGGCAAGGGCGTGACGCGGTTCTGGCGCGAGGTCAGCCCGGGCGCGGCCACCGGCCCCGCGGTGGCCGAGGCCACCCACGACGCCCTGCGCCTGAAATACCTGGACGGCGGCCACGGCAAGGGCTGCAACAACGAGGACGATGCCTTCACGCTCAAGCGCCGCCGCTGCCACCACCTGACCTTCTACGGCTTCATGCTGTGCTTTGCCTCGACCTGCGTAGCCACGATCTACCACTACTTCCTCGGCCTGGAGGCGCCCTACCCCGTGACCAGCATTCCCGTGCTGCTGGGGTCGATCGGCGGTATCGGGCTGGTGCTCGGCACGACAGGCCTCTGGCGCCTGAACCTGCGGCGCGCGCCCGAGCAGGGCGACACGGCCCAGCGCCCCATGGACCGCGGCTTCATCGCCCTGCTGTTCCTGGTGGCGCTGACCGGGCTGCTGCTGCTGCTGCTGCGCGATACCGGCGCCATGGGGCTCATGCTGGCGCTGCACCTGGGCTGCGTCATGGCCCTGTTCCTCACCCTGCCTTACGGCAAGTTCGCCCACGGCGTCTACCGCAGCGCGGCCCTCTTGAAATGGGCCATCGAAAAGCGCCAACCGAACAAGCTGCAGCTGGGATCCGATTGACACCCTCAAAAACCAAGCACGGAGACAACACGCATGAAAAAACCGCTACGCACCCTCATCGCCGGCCTGGCGGCCGGTCTGAGCCTGGGTTGGGCCGCATCCAGCCAGGCGGCGGCCTGGCCCGATCATGTCATCACACTGGTCGTGCCCTTTCCCCCGGGCGGCACCACCGACATGGTCGCCCGACCGCTGGCCCAGCAAATGAGCAAGCTGCTGGGACAACCCGTGGTGGTCGACAACCGGGCCGGCGCCGGCGGCACCATCGGCGCGGGCTATGTGGCGCGCGCCAAGCCGGATGGCTACACCCTCTTTCTGGCTACCATCGCCCACACCATCGCGCCGTCGATCTATAAGAACCTGCCCTACGACTTCATCAAGGATTTCGCCCCGATCACGACGGTGGCCTCGTGCCCGAACGTGCTCATCGTCAATCCGAAGGTGCCGGTCCATTCGGTCACCGAGCTGATCCAATACGCCAAGGCCCACCCTGGCCAGCTCAATTTCGGCTCGGCCGGCATAGGCAGCACGGAACACCTGGCCGGAGAGCTCTTCAAGCGCATGGCCGGCATCCAGATCAATCACGTCCCCTACAAGGGCGGCGCGCCCATGATGACCGACCTGATGTCCGGCCAGATCCAGATGTCGCTCGAGACCAGCGGCTCGGCGCTGACCCAGATCCGCGCCAACACCGTCAGGGCGCTGGGCGTATCCAGCCCCAAACCCAGCGTCTATCTGCCCGGCGTCCCCGCAATCGACCAGGCCGGGCTGCCCGGCTACACATTCCAGACCTGGTACGGCCTGATGGCCCCTGTGAATACGCCCAAGGACGTGCAGGCCAAGCTTTACGCCACCGTCGTCAAGGCGCTGGAATCGCCCGAGATGAAAAAGGCCATGAAGTCCATCGGCGCCGATCCCGGCGGCGAACCTTCCAAGCAGTTCGGCGCCTACATCGTCGAGCAGACCAAGAAGTGGCACGACATCCTGCAGGCCGGGAAATAAGACCTGTCCGGCCGGACGATGCCTGCGGCCGCGGGCCAGGCAAGACAATGCGATCCTTGCCTGGACCACGCATCCGTGTCAGCGGAACGCCAGCATCAGATCCAGATTCTGCACCGCGGCCCCCGAGGCCCCCTTGCCCAGGTTGTCGAACACGGCCGCCAGCACTGCCTGGCCGTGTTCGGCGTTGTGAAATACGCCCAGCCACATATCGTTGGTGCCGTTGAGGACCTCGGGATCAAGGCTGCCGATGACGCTGGTCTGGTCCAACGGCAGCACCTGCACGTGGCGCGAGCCGGCGTAGTGGCGGTCCAAGCAGGCGTGCAGGGCTGCGGCATCCGCGCCCAGCGACACCAAATCCAGCGGTACCGTCAGCACGATGCCTTGCCGGTATGCGCCGTAGGACGGCACGAAGAAAGGCCGGCGCGACAGCCCGATATGCGCCTGCATCTCGGGCACATGCTTGTGCGCCAGACCCAGGCCATAGACCTGGAAGGCAGGCGCCGTCGCCGCGTCCGGGCCTTCGTATTGCTCGACGCCGGCGCGGCCGCCGCCCGAATAGCCCGACACCGCGTGCACGGCCACCGGATAATCGTCGGGTAGCAGACCGGCCTCGCGCAAGGGCCGCAGCAGGCCGATCGCGCCCGTGGGATAGCAGCCGGGGTTCGTCACGCGCCTGGCCGCCGCGACGCGTTCGCCCTGCCCTTGCGTCATCTCGGGAAAACCGTAGACCCAGCCCGGTGTGGTGCGATGCGCCGAGCTGGCGTCGATGACGCGCACAGCCGGGTTGACGACCGACTGCGCGGCCTCCCGCGCCGCGGCATCGGGCAAGCACAGTAGGGCGATGTCGCAATCGTTGATGGCCGCGGCGCGGCGTTCGGCGTTCTTGCGCTCGGCCGCGGCGAGGGTGGCGACGCGGATATCCGCGCGCCCCCTCAGGCGCTCGTGGATCTGCAGGCCAGTGGTGCCCTGGTCGCCGTCGATGAAGACTGTAGGTAAGGACATGATGATTCCCGGCTCCCGATGTGAAATTCGCGAGTCGCCATCTTCGGTCCAGCGCCAGGATATGAAAAGTTGAATCTTATGACTTCATGATTCAGTTTTCATGAATCAGAAAGCCGTTACGACTTCCACCGGGGCGGGCGCTTTTCCATGAAGGCGTCGATACCCTCGCAGGCATCCTGCTCCATCATGTTGTTCGCCATGACCTCGCCTGCGTAGGCGTAGGCATCGGCC
This sequence comes from Bordetella sp. FB-8, assembly GCF_000382185.1. Taxonomy (NCBI): domain Bacteria; kingdom Pseudomonadati; phylum Pseudomonadota; class Betaproteobacteria; order Burkholderiales; family Alcaligenaceae; genus Bordetella; species Bordetella sp. FB-8. Next base: position 563,641 of record NZ_KB907784.1, read on the forward strand.
AGCGCCATCTGCTTCTGCTTGTAGAACATGGCCTTGCCCAGGCGTATGGCCGCGGGGCTCTTGATGAGGATCTCGGCTGTCTTGCGTGTCACGGCCTCATCCAGTTTGTCGTCGGGCACCGCTTCGTTGACCAGGCCCCAGTCCGCCGCCGTGGCCGCGTCGATAAAGCGCCCGGTCACCAGCATGTCGAAGGCCCGCTTGGACGAGACATTGCGCGACAGGGCCACGGCCGGGGTCGAGCAGAACAGCCCCACATTGATGCCCGAGACGGCAAAGCGCGCCGATTGCGCGGCGATCGCCAGGTCGCAACTGGCCACGAGTTGACAGCCCGCGGCCGTGGCCACGCCGTGGACGCGGGCGATCACGGGTATGGGCAAGGCCTGGATCGCCTGCATCACGCGGCCGCACTTGGCGAAAAGCTCCTGGTAGTAGACAAACTGAGGCCTGCCGCGCATCTCGCGCAAATCGTGTCCGGCGCAAAATGCCTTGCCGGCGCCCGACAGCACAACGCAGCGCGCCTGCGCATCCATGCTGATCGCGGCCAATTCGCGCTGCAAGGCATCGAGCAGCGCGTCGGACAGCGCATTGAATTGCTGCGGACGATTCAACTGCAGCACCACGACGCCGTCCATGTCTTGCCTGAGCAGAAGAGAAGAGGAGATATTTTTATTCATGATCGTGCCCTCCGCAAAAAAGACCAACCCATTGGGTCCAAGGTTAAAGTAATCAAGCTCAAGCATACGTATAAAAACGGATAAAAGACGTAAAAAGCCAATGCGTGAAATCAGCCTGGATCGCCTGCGCACCTTGGTCAGCATCGCCGACCACGGCTCTTTCGCCGAGGCGGCGCGCCTGTTGCACCTGGCCCCGCCCACCGTCAGCCTGCACATTGCCGAACTCGAAGCCCGCGTCGGCGCGCCCCTGCTGACACGCAAGCGCGGCCAGGTGCGGCCCACGGCTATCGGCGAGGCGCTCATCGCGCGCGCGCGGCGGCTGCTGATCGACGCCGACCAGGCGCTGGACGACGTGCACCGTCAGGTGCAGGGCCTCTCGGGCCGCGTGCGGCTGGGCGCATCCACCGGCGCCATCGCCCATCTGCTGCCCCAGGCTCTGGAGACGCTCAGGCGCGACCACCCCGGCATCGACGTACAGGTCGCCGTGCTCACTTCGCAGGACACGCTGTCCGGACTGCGCCAGGGCCTGCTCGATGTCGGGCTGATCGCGATGCCCCAGCCGCCCGTGGCCGGGCTGCGCATCCAGGCCTGGCGACGCGATCCGGTCATGGCTTTCCTGCCGGCGCACTGGTCCGGCCCCGCGCGCGTCACACCGCGCTGGCTGGCGCGGCAGCCGCTCATTCTCAACGACGCCAGCACCCGGCTTTCGCGCCAGACCCTGGAATGGTTCGCCGCGGCGGGCGTGCATCCCGAGCCGCGCATCGAGCTCAACTACAACGACGCCATCAAGAGCCTGGTGGCGGCCGGCTACGGCGCCGCCCTACTGCCGCACGAGGCGGCCGCGCCCGAACCCGGGGCGCGCATCGCCATGCGCCCGCTACGCCCGGCGCTGTGGCGCCAGTTGGGCATCGCCCACCGCGCGGGCGACATCGAGCAGACCACGCGGCACGTGCTCGATGTGCTGCGCGGCATGGCCGCGCAATAGGAAAAAGCCCCCACGCGGCGCCTTCGGCTTGCTGCCCCCAAAGGGAGCCGTTTTGCCTTGGAACAGCGCTGCGGCAAAAAGTCCGGCAAGTTTTTCTTGCTACCATTGACGATCATTCCCGTCTGCAAGGAAGATCATCATGCGTCTGCTGCACACCATGCTGCGCGTCGGCAACCTCGACAACTCCATCGACTTCTACACCCAGGTCCTGGGCATGCGCGTCCTGCGCCGCAACGACTATCCGGACGGCAAATTCACCCTGGCCTTCGTCGGCTACCAGGAGGAAAGCGACGGCGCCGTCATCGAACTCACCCACAACTGGGATACCGAGAAGTACGATCTGGGCACGGGCTACGGCCACATCGCCCTGGAAGTCGAGGATGCCTACGACGCCTGCGCCAAGGTCAAGGACCGCGGCGGCAAGGTCACACGCGAGGCCGGCCCCATGAAGCACGGCACCACCGTCATCGCCTTTGTCGAAGACCCCGACGGCTACAAGATCGAATTCATCCAGCGCAAGGGGCGCCAGGCCTGAATCAGCCGCGCCAAGAGATCCCGCCCATGATCCATCCCATCCTCAAAATGGGCGATCCGCGCCTGCTGCGCGTGGCCGCCCCCGTCGCCAACTTCGGCACGCCCGATCTCGACCGGTTGATCGCCGACATGTTCGAAACCATGGTCGCGGCCCACGGCGTGGGCCTGGCCGCGCCGCAGATCGGCGTGGACACGCAGCTGGTGATTTTCGGTTTCGAGCATAACGAGCGCTACCCCGATGCGCCGGCCGTACCGCTCACCGTGCTGTGCAATCCGGTCATCACGCCCCTGTCTGACGATATGGAAGACGGCTGGGAAGGCTGTCTTTCCGTACCCGGCATGCGCGGCGAGGTGCCGCGCTACAGCCGTATTCACTACAGCGGCTTCGACCCCGAGGGCAAGCCCATCGAGCGCGAGGCCGAGGGCTTTCATGCGCGCGTGGTGCAGCACGAGTGCGATCACCTGATCGGCCGCCTCTATCCCTCGCGCATTCGCGACTTCTCGCACTTTGGCTTCACCGAAGTGCTGTTTCCCGAGATGGACCCCAACAGCGACGATTGACCGAACAGGGAGATTCCATGCGCAAGCCGGACTATCCCGCTGCCGATTCTGCACGCTGGAGCGCAGTCGACGGCTATTTCGCGGGTCTGCTCGCACCGGACGACTCGGCGCTGGCCGATGCACTGGCGACCAACACCCGGGCCGGTCTTCCCGCGTATGACGTTTCCGCCTTGCAGGGCCAGATGCTGGCGCTGCTTGTACAGATCGCGGGCGCCAGGCGCGTCCTGGAGATAGGGACGCTGGGCGGGTACAGCACCCTGCGCATCGCCCGTGCCTTGCCGGCCGACGGCAAGGTCCTCACCATCGAAGCGGATCAGCACCACGCTGCGGTCGCCCGGGAAAACTTCGACCGAGCGGGGCTATCCGGCCGCATAGACCTGCGCATCGGCAAGGCGCTCGATGTCTTGCCCACGCTGCGCGGCCCCTACGATCTGATCTTCATCGACGCGGACAAGCCGAACAATCCCCATTACATCGAATGGGCGCTCAGGCTGTCGCGGCCGGGTACGGTGATCCTCGGCGACAACGTGGTGCGCGGCGGCGCGGTAGCCGATGCGGGCAGCACCGACCCCGCCGTCCAGGGTGTGCGCGGTTTCCTGGACTTTATTGCGCACGAGCCGCGCCTGACGGCAACCGCCATCCAGACGGTCGGCGAGAAAGGCTGGGACGGCTTCGTGCTGGCACGCGTGCTCGCCTGACGCGAGCGCGCCTATTTCTTGGGTTCGGGCAGGTAGGGAATGATGGCGTGCGCGATATTGGGTACGGCCAGGCTTTGCAGCCATACCTTGCCGGGCCCCGTCAGGTTGGCCACGAACAGCCCGTCGCCGCCGAAGAGCACGTTCTTGATGCCCTTCATCAGCGTCATGTCGAAACCCACGCTGGCTTCGAACATACCTATATGGCCTGGATGCACGCGCAGCGACTGGCCCGGCGCCAGATCGTAGAAAACCACGTCGCCGCCCAGCTCCACCCAGGCATGGCCGCTGCCGCTCAGCTTTTGCATGATGAAACCTTCCCCGCCGAAAATGCCGGCGCCCAGCGATCTCTGAAAGCCTATCGCCAGCTCCACGTTCTGCGTGGCGCACAGAAAGCCATGGCGATGCACCATGTAATTGGACTGCGGATTCAACTCGACCTGGACGATCTGGCCGGGCATCTTGGAGGCGAAAGCGACCATGCCCTCGCCCGAGGACACTTCGTAGGTATTGAGAAATAGCCCGCCGCCCGACAAGGCGCGCCCGATCGCGCCGAAAATGCCCTTGGAGCCGCCGGCTCCCATCTTGGTCTGCAGCGCGACGTTGGAGGACATCCAGGAGAACTGCGCAGGCTCGGAGATGATCTGCTCGCCCGGCCCGAAAGTCAGTTGCAGAACCGGCATGGTATTGCCGGAGATTTCGGCTTGCATGGCTACTCCTTTCAAAACGGATGAGGCGATACGTGTCGCCGGTGCCAGCATGTATCATCGAACCGCGCTGCCCTTACCGGCGCTTTCCGCCCTTATAACGTACTCTGAAGACGCAGCCGTGAAAATCGTCATCGCCCCCGATTCGTTCAAGGAAAGCCTGTCCGCGCCCGACGTGGCGCAAGCCATTGCGCAGGGCGTGCTGCGCGCCGCGCCGCAAGCGCAGGTCGTCTGCGTGCCCATGGCCGATGGCGGCGAAGGTACGGTACAGGCCGTGCTGGCCGCCACCGGAGGACAGTGGCGCGAAACCGAGGTGCGCGGCGCGCTGGGCGAACCGCGCAGGGCCGGCTGGGGCTGGCTGGGCGCGGGCAGCGCCGTCATCGAAATGGCCGCGGCCGCCGGCCTGGAACTCATTGCACCCGGTGAGCGCCAGCCTTTGCGCGCCAGCAGCTATGGCGTGGGCCAGCTGGTGCGCGCCGCGCTCGACGCGGGCGCCACCCGCATCATCCTGGGCCTGGGCGGCTCCTGCACCAACGACGGCGGCGCCGGCATGCTCTGGGCGTTGGGCGCGCGTCTGCTCGATGCGCAGGGCCGCGCGCTTGCCGACGGCGGCGGCGCGCTGGGCGCGCTGGCCTCGGTGGACCTGTCCGGCCTGGATCCGCGCCTGAAGCAGACGCGCCTGGACGTTGCCTGCGATGTCGACAATCCGCTGTGCGGCCCCAAGGGCGCCGCGCACATCTTCGGGCCGCAGAAGGGCGCCACGCCCGAGCAGGTGCTCGAGCTCGACCGCAATCTGTCGCACTACGCCGATGTCTGCTCGCGTCATGTGCCGCGCAATGCGCGCGACCTGCCCGGCGCGGGTGCGGCCGGAGGGCTGGGCTATGCGGCGCTGGCCTTTCTCGGGGCGCGCTTTCATCCCGGCGTGGCGCTGGTGGCCGAGATCAGCGGCCTGGAGCAGGCCCTGCAAGGCGCGGCCCTGGCCTATACCGGCGAAGGCCGCATGGATGCCCAGACCCTGCATGGCAAGACGCCTGCCGGCGTAGCCCGTATCGCGCACAAGCTGGGGGTGCCCGTGGTGGCCCTGGCCGGCTCGCTGGGCGAAGGCTACGAAGCCCTGCACAACATCGGCATCACCGCCGCCTTCAGCCTGGCCGGCGGCCCGATGAGCCTGGCCGAGGCCGTCAGGCAGGCGCCCACGCTCCTGGCCCAGCGCGCCTGCGATGCGACGCGGCTGTGGCTGGCGGCGGGCAAGCGTCGGCTCTAGTCTTGCCGGCCGGCGATGCCGTCAATGGCGCGCGCTTTAAACCGCCGCGCGCATCCTCGATATTTTCATAAAGAGAAGGCTTTGCCATGACGTCTTGCGTGCTCCCCCGTCTTTCCGATTCACTGGCCGGCCTGCGCATCGACGGCGCGCGCCTGTGGGACAGCCTGATGCGCCTGGCCCGGATCGGGGCCACGGAAAAAGGCGGCGTCTGCCGACTGGCGCTGACCGACTTGGATCGGCAGGGGCGCGATCTGGTCTGCGCCTGGGCGCGCGATATCGGCTGCACGGTGCGCATCGATGCCATCGGCAACATCTTCATGCGCCGCGCGGGCCGGCGCGAGGACCTGCCGCCGGTCATGACCGGCAGCCATATCGACACCCAGCCCACCGGCGGCAAATTCGACGGCAACTACGGCGTGCTGGCGGGCATCGAGGTACTGCGCACGCTGCAGGACCACGGCCTGGTCACCGAGGCGCCGCTCGAAGTGGTCGTATGGACCAATGAGGAAGGCTCGCGCTTCGTGCCGGTCATGATGGGTTCGGGCGTCTATGCCGGCGCCTTCACCCTGGAGCACGCGCTGTCGCAACGCGATCATGCCGGCATCCGCGTGGGCGACGCGCTGGCCGAGATCGGCTACGCCGGCCACGCCATGCAGACGCCCCATGTCCGCGCCTACTTCGAGGCCCACATCGAACAGGGACCCATACTGGAGGCGCGCCAGGCGGTGATCGGCTCGGTCACCGGCGCGCTGGGCCAGCGCTGGTACGACGTGACCATTACGGGCATGGAGGCCCATGCCGGCCCCACGCCGATGGACCTGCGCCAGGACGCGCTGCTGGCAGGCGCCGAGATCATCCGCCTGGTCAACCGCGTCGCGCTCGAGCACGGCGCGGACAGCCGCGGCACCGTGGGCTGGATCGAGAACCGCCCCAATTCGCGCAACGTGATCCCGGGTACCGTCAGGCTCAGCGCGGATCTGCGCGCCGCCGACGACGCCACGCTCGCCAGCATGGACCGCGCCCTGCGCGCAGGCTGTGCGGCGCTGAGCGCAAAGGTGCGCATCGCAGTCGAGCAGGTGGTGTACTTCCCGCCGCAGCCCTTCGATCCTGCGCTGGTGGAGGCCGTTCGGGAAAGCGCCGGGCAGCTCGGTCTACAGGCGCTGGACATCGTCAGCGGCGCCGGCCACGACGCGGTCTACATGGCCGCGGTCGCCCCCACCGCCATGCTCTTCGTGCCCTGCAAGGACGGCATCAGCCACAACGAGATCGAAGATGCCCGGCCCGAACATCTGGAAGCCGGCTGCAACGTATTGCTGCAAGCCATGCTGCGGGCAGCCGGCGCCCCGGAGGGGCAGGCATGAAAGTCCTGATCGCGCGCATGAACCACGAAACCAACACCTTCTCGCCGGTCCCCACGCCGCTGGCCGCCTTCGGCCCCCTCTACGGTGAAGACGCCTACCGCGACAACCGCGACGGCAGCACGGCCATGTCGGCCTTCATCGATCTGGCCGAGGCGCGCGGCGCCGAGCTGGTCACGCCGCTGTCGGCCTGGGCCAATCCGAGCGGCCCCGTGCACGCAGGCGCCTATGACGCGATGTGCCGCTGCATTCTCGAGGCCATCCCGGGCTGCGAGGCCATCTTCCTGGACCTGCATGGCGCCATGGTCGCGGAAAACAGCGACGACGGCGAGGGCGACCTGCTGGCCAAGGTGCGCGCGGCCGCGCCGGGCGTACCCATCGCCGTGGCCCTGGACCTGCACGGCAATGTCACGCAGACGATGGTCGACAACGCCGATGTCATCTTCAGCTTCAAGACCTATCCGCACGTCGACATGTATGAGACGGGCGAACATGCGGGCCGGCTGCTGTGGGACATGATCGACGGCCGGATCCGGCCGGTGATGGCCTGGCGCATCCTGCCGCTGATGACCTCCACCTTGCGCTCGGCCACTGCCGCGGGTGCGATGCGGGACGCCGTGGACCATGCGCGCCAAGCCCAGGAAGCCGGCGCGCTGGGCGTTTCCATCCTGGCCGGCTTCGGGCTGGCCGACATCCCGCGCCCCTGCCTGAGCGTGGTCGTAATCGCCGACGGCGACCGCCAGCAGGCAGAGCGCATCGCCGCCGACATCGCGGCGCGGATGTGGTCGCAGCGCGAGGGCTTCGTCTATCGCAGCGAACCGCTGGCGCATTCGCTGGCGCGCGCCCAGGCCATGGCGCTGCAGGCCGACAAGCCCATACTGCTGCTGGACCACGGCGACAATTGCAATTCCGGCGGCACCTGCGACACCACCGGGGTTCTGGAACAAGCCCTGGCCCTGGGCATGGACGGCATCATGGCCGGCCTGCTGTGCGATCCCGATGCGGTGCAGGCGCTGGCGCTGGCGGGAGTGGGCGCGACCGTTACCCTGCCGATCGGCAACAAGCGTTCGCTCGCGGCGCTGGGCATGCATGCCCGTCCGCTGACCGTGACCGGCACCGTGCGCGCCGTCAGCGACGGCCGCTATACCATTGCCGGCCCGACCTACACCGGCAAAGCCATGAACATGGGCCGCAGCGCTGTGCTCGATATCGGCGCGGCCCGGATCGTGCTCACCAGCCAGACGCACGAACCCTGGGACCTGGGTGTCTTCGAAAGCCTGGGCCTGGACCCGCGGGCCGCGCGCTATCTGCTGCTCAAATCGCGTATGTACTGCCGACCGGTGTTTGTGCCGATCTGCGGCGGTCTGGTCGAATGCGACAGCCCGGGCGCAACGACTTCGAACCTGGCGGTCTACCCGTTCCGCAAGCGCGTGCGACCTATGTACCCGCTGGAAGATGCCGGCTGCGACGCGGGCGCGGCGCCGGCCTGTGCCTGACCGAACCCGACGTGGCCCCAATGCCGGTTCGCGCGCAGACGGCCTAGAAAAACCCGGTCAGCAGCCCGATTGCAGCGCCGCCGAACAGCACCCACAGCGGGTGCACTTTCCTGGCCAGCACCGATACCAAGGCCGCCGCCACCACGATGCAGCCCAGGATGAAACTATTCGCGGCCACCTTGGTGATCAGCCAGGCGCTGGCAACGACCAGGCCGGCCGTCACCGGCATCAGCGCCGTCTGCAGCACGACGCGCCAGGGCCGGTCCTTGAACCGTACCCACAACCCCATCACGATCATGGTGATGAAGTACGAAGGCATGAACATGCCGACGGTCGACGCCAGCAGCCCCGGCAGTCCCGCGATATGCCAGCCCAGCAGCGCCACGATCATCATGTTCGGCCCGGGGGCGGCCTGACTGAGCGCGAACAGCGCGTTGAAATCGGCCGCCGTCATCCAGTGATGCACCGAAACGACCTGGCGCTGCATCTCGGGCAGGACGGTATTGCCGCCGCCGAAGGCCAGCACAGAAAGCTGCGCGAAGATCCCGAACAGGGTTGCCAGTATGCCGGTCATTTGCGCCGCCTCCAGGCCACCAGCGCGGTGCTCGCCAACGTAAGGCCCGCCATGCCGTAGAGCAGGGGGAACCGTGCGAGCGCGATCACCACAAAGCTCAGGCACGCCATCGCCACGGCCGGTTTGTCGCGGAAAAGCGGCCTGGCGACCTTGACGCCCATGGCGATCATCAGGCCCGAGGCCGCGGCGGCCAGGCCGGCAAACAGATGCTGCACGTAGACATCGTTGCGAAAGTGGTCGTAGATGATGCCCAGCAGGACCACCACGATCGTGGGCACCGCGATCATCCCCAGCAGCGCCGCCAGAGCGCCCCGGGGGCCGCGGAACTTCATGCCCACCGCGACCGACATATTGATGATGTTGCCGCCCGGCAGGAACTGGCACAGCCCGAGCAGCTCGGCATACTCTTCGCCGCTGAGCCAGCCTTCGCGCTCGACCAACATGCGGCGGGACAAGGGCAGCGCACCGCCGAACGAGATCATGCCCAGGCGCAAGAAACCCATGAAAAGTTCACGGCGGGTGGGCCGGCGCGCAGAATCCGGCGCGGCGGATGCAACAAGAGAAGTCATGGAGTACGCCCTGGCTGTATTCGGGTTTAGACGAACCGGCACCAGCCTACTCTTATATAAGACCTCTGTCGATCTTTCCGCCTCAATCCCGAAAGTTTTGAAACTGCAGGGGCAGCTCGACGTCGGTCTTGCGCAACAGGGCGATGGCCGCCTGCAAGTCGTCGCGCTTCTTGCCCGTGACCCGCAGCTTGTCGCCGTTGATCTGGCTTTCCACCTTGATCTTGCTGCCCTTGATGGCGGCCACCAGCTTTTTGGCCACGGCCTGCTCGATGCCCTGCTTGATGGTGACCTTCTGGCGGGCACCGCCCAGGTTCTCGATCATTTCTCCTGGATCCACGCAGCGCGCATCGATACTGCGGGCCGACAGGCGCCCGCGCAGAATGTCGAGCATCTGCTTGATCTGGAAAGCGGAAGCGGCCGCAAGGCTGACGACATAGCCTTCCAGCTCGAAACTGGCCTGTACGCCCTTGAAGTCAAAGCGTGTGGCCAGTTCGCGATTGGCCTGATCGATGGCATTGGTCAGTTCGTGCTTGTCGACCTCGGACACGACGTCGAAACTGGGCATGGCGCAATTCCTGAAGGCAAATGGCGGAAAAATCAGTTTAACCGCCCCGCCGCACTCACCGCCGGGGCAGCACGCCCATCGGGTTGACCGGCTGTCCGCCATGGCGCAATTCGAAATACAGTTCCACTCTGCGCGAATCGGTACTGCCCATTTCGGCGATGCGTTGCCCCTGCTTGACGTGATCGCCCTGCCTGACCAAAAGCTTACTGTTGTGGGCATAGATGGTCAGGAAATCATGGGCGTGGCGGATGATGACCATCTTGCCGTAGCCCCGCAGCCCGGCATTGGCGTAGGCCACCGTGCCACCGGCCGCCGCCACCACCGGCGAACCGGACTGGCCCGTGATGACCAGCCCGCGCGAAGTGGAACCGTTGTAGGACGCCAACAATTTACCCCGGGCCGGCCAGACCAGCGAAATGCCGCGAACCGGCGCCGAGGCCGCCGCCGCCGAACCGATGTACGGCGCGGGCTTGGCGACACTGCGGTTATCGCCGCGCGGCGGTTCGTGCCCTTTCGTGCTGGCGTCGTGGAAAGGCGGCTGAATCCGCAGGAGCATGCCAGTCGATATCTCGTTGGCGTCGGACAATTTGTTCCAGCGCATCAGGTCATGCACGCTCTGGCCGTATCGGCGGGAGACCTGCGTCAGCGTATCGCCCTCCTTCACCCGGTAATAGGCCGCGGAAGCGGCCGGGGAATTCGAACTGCCGGACATCGCTGAGCAGGCGGCCAGCAGGCCCAGCAAGGCGGCGCAGGCGGCGCGCCGGACCCATGCGGCCCAGGAGCGTAAGTTGGAAGACAGGCAGGCAAAAGATAAAGGCAGAACGGCGAACACAGGAAAGCGGCAGTCAAAAAAAGGGCGGACTAAGAGTAGCAGGAAGTGGCCCGCCGCTTCAGGCGCCATTGGGTCAGGATTTATCAATTCGGGCTTATCTCGAGCCAATCTGGTACCTTCTACGGCGCGGTATCCAAGGAATAACATTCTCCAAACCATGTCCCTTCTGGCTCTGCAAGACCTGTTGTCCGCGCTCAGCAGCGATGCCCCGCTGGGCAAGATCATGGACTCGCTCTGCCGCGAAATCGAGCGGGTCGCGCCCGAGATCGTCGCATGCGTCCTGGTCCTGGACGAGAACAGGTTGATACGCCCGCTCGCCTCGCCCAGCCTGCCCGACAGCTACATCCAGGCGCTCGACGGCATTCCCAGCACGCCCAGCGTCGGCACCTGCGGCGTGGCCATGACGTATGTCAGGCCGCACCTGACCTACGATATTGCACAAGACCCGAACTGGGCCGGGTTCAAGCACCTGGTCGAGCCGCTGGGCCTGCGCACATGCTGGTCCCATCCCATCACGCGCCGCGACGGGCGGGTCCTGGGCAGCCTCGCCTTCTACTTCCGCGAAGCCACCCGGCCTTCGGATTTTCATGAGTCGCTGGTCAAGGTCAGCCTCAATCTGTGTACCCTGGCCTTCGAGCACGAAGAGGCGCAGCACAACATCCAAAAGCTCGCGTATTTCGACACACTGACCGGCCTGCCCAACCGGGCGATGCTGCGCAAGGAACTCAAGCGCATCCTCACACAGGCGCAGCGCAGCGCGTCTTCCTTTGCCCTGGTGTTCCTAGACCTGGACAATTTCAAGGAAATCAATGACGGATACGGCCACCTCGCCGGCGACGAAGTCCTGTGCCAGAGCAGCCGGCGGCTGCAGGACTGCGCGCGCGCGCAGGATATCGTGGGCAGGCTGGGCGGCGACGAGTTCCTGGCGGTCATCTGCGACGGCGACGCGGGCCAGGTCAATGCCATCGTCCAGCGCATCCTGTCGTCGCTGCACAAACCCATGGCCGTCACCGGCGAGCAGACGGTCATCGTCCAGGTCACGGCCAGCCTGGGCGTAAGCATCTATCCCAAGGACGGCCGCGACATCGATACTTTGCTGAACAACGCCGACACGGCGATGTACAAGTCAAAGAACGCGGGCAAAAACCTGGCTTCTTTCTTTCAGACGCCTGCGACCTCGCATACGGCGCCCCCTGCCAGCGGCGAGGCTCCCGTGCCGATCTCGGCCACCGCCGGCGACACGGCCGTGGACACGCGCTACGGCCCCTCGGTGTACAGCGACATGGCGGCCCTTTCGCGAGACGTTCCCGCCGTCATCGAAAGCGTCATCGAAAAATTCAACAACCGCCTTTCCACATTGCAGGGGCTCAAGCACCTGATCAACTGCCTGTCGCCCGGCGAGCTGACGCACCTGAAAAGGCAGCAGGCGCGCAACCTGACCGAATTGTGTTCTCCCGAGCTGACCGAGGAGCAGCACAACCGGATGGCACTCGAGACAGGACGCATCCACGCCATTACGGGCCTGTCGCGGGAACAACTGGTCGCCAGCTACGACATCCTGCACACGATCCTGCGCGAACACGTGGATATCGCCCGGCACAGCGCGGCGCTGGCGGTGCTGGCCAGGCGCCAGATCCGCGATCTGTCGTGCCAGATGGCCGCCGCCCAGGCCTTGCAACTATCCCGCCACAAGATCCTGCTCAAGGTCAGCGACCTGTGCTGGAACGCGGAAAACTATACCGACCTCATCACCAGGACGGCCGAGCTCCTGGTCGACCAGGACGGCGTCGCAGGATGCGTCTTCATGCGCCCGGACGCGCGCGGCATCCTCAGGGCAGAAGCCCTGGCCGGCGCCGAGGTGCCCGGCCTGCTCGCGCGGGGGGAAATTCTGCAGAACAAGTGGATCGAGCAAGGCAAGGAACCCATGCAGCCCGACTCCACCGTGACGGCCTGGAAGCGCGGCCACACTGAACGCTGCCTGAACTACGCTACCGACCCGAACGTCGAAGCCTGGCGGGCATCGGTCATGCAGGCAGGCTACAGATCAAGCATCAGCCTGCCCCTGGTGCCGCTCAGCGACCGCGGCCCCGCGGCCGTGCTCGTCATCTACAGCGAGCTGCCCGGTGGCTTTTCGTCGCTGGAGCAGGACGCGTTCTTCATGCAGATCAAGACCCTGCTCGCTTTCGGGATCAGCAAGCTCGAGGCCTTCACGGGCTTGACCGCTTCGATTTCCCATGCGACCCGCAGACGCTGGCAGGACCTGTTGCGTGGCGCGGGACTGCAAATGCATTACCAGCCCATCATCAACCCGCATACCCGTCAGGTAAAGAAGGTGGAGGCGCTGGCGCGGCTGCATGACGACGGCAAGGTGCTCGCGCCCGACGCGTTCTTTCCAGCGCTCTCCTCCGAGGACTTCTACACCATCTTCGAGCGCGGCCTGGACCAGGCCTTGCGCCAGCGCGCCGATTGGATCAAGCAGAACAAGATACATCTGGACATCACGCTCAACCTGCCCACCTCGGCACTGGGCAACCCGCGTTATGTCGAAGCCACCAGGCAGGCCCTGTATCTCTACGACTGTCCGCCGCGCGCCCTCACCCTGGAATTGCTGGAAACCGAGGAAATCTCACCCAGCATCGATCTACTGTCCGCGCTGGGTGCCTACAAAAAACTGGGGGTCTGTCTGGCCGAAGACGACCTGGGTTCGGGCTACAGCACGCTGACCCGCCTGCGCGAAATGCCCTTCGATTTCATCAAAATCGACCGCAGCATCGTCAGGCAGGCCGACAAAGATCCCTACAACACCCTGCGTTTTATCTACCAGCTCACCCGGCTCGGCCACAGCCTGGGCAAGCAGGTCATCGTCGAAGGCGTCGAAGATCCCGCGCTATTGCAGGCAGTGGCGCAACTTGGGCCGAACTACGTGCAGGGCTACGCCATCGCCAGACCCATGCGCGCCGAGCTATTCACGGACTGGCTCGGCCAGTGGTACTACGAAGCGCCGCTCCCGCGTGTCTCAAACGATGCGCTTTCCCGCCTGGCCGAGGCGCTGATATGGGAAGAAGGCCTGCATGTGATCTACAAAGAAATACCGGACTTCTCAGCCAAATCTGCCATTCTGGACGAAATGTATGCCAGCATGCTGAACAAGTCCGCGTCGTCTCCCCAAGAGCGCGTCCTGCGTACCGACCTGGTCCAGTCCGCCCGGCGATGCGGCCTGCGCGGCACGGAGTATCTCGCGGCGCGCGACCGCATGGTCGCGCTGCTGATGCGGGATCAGGCCCAGGGAATAGCGGCGCATAGCGCCGACTGAACAACGCCCTTCGATTCCTTTCACCCCTGATTCGCGACTTGCATTTGCTCGCAATTACTTTGAAAATCACGCAAAATATGGCCACCGTTGAAACTGCAAGTACCGCATTCAGCGTGTCAGGCAACCATCGCGCCGTATCCCGCGCGGCCGGCCCTTGCGCATCGGCGCAAAACCCCACCTCATGTCAGTGCGCGATAAGCCCGACAGAATCCTGACAGGCGTCTTTGCGATACCGCACAATTTCTCAAAATCCGGTTTTCTGTCCGACTATGCCTTTGCCCATTGTTATCGCCGATGATTCGCTGCTAGCCCGTAAAGTCATGACCAAGGCGTTGCCACAGGACTGGGACGTGGATATCACCTACGCGATGAACGGACGCGAGGCGCTGCAGGCATGCCGGGATGGCAAAGCCAAGGTCATGTTCCTGGATCTCACCATGCCCGACATGACGGGTTTCCAGGTGCTCGAAGCATTGCAGCGCGAAGACATCAAGCCGCTCGTGATCGTAGTGTCCGCAGACGTTCAGCCGATCGCGCGCGAACGCGTGCGCGAACTCGGTGCCTCGGCGTTCATCGCCAAGCCCGTCATGCAAGAGGCCTTGCTGCCGATTCTCAAGGAACACCGTTTGTATGGCTGAGACGTTTTTCACCGAAACCCAGCGCGACGCGCTGCAGGAAATCTCCAATCTCGCGATGGGGCTGGCCGCCAAGGGTCTGTCCGAGCTGCTCGATGCGTTCATCGAATTGTCGGTGCCGCGGGTGCGCAGCGTCGCCATCGAGGCGGCCGCATCCGCGCTGCGCGAAATGACGGGACTGGACGGTGTCGTGACGGCGGTGCGACAGAGTTTTCGGTCCGAGATAAAGGGCGAAGCGCTCATCATCTGCCGCAGCGGCGAAATCGCCGATCTTGCGGTGCTCGCGCGGGGACCGGACGGACAATCGCCCGAAGAGGCAATGGGTGAAACCGAACTGGCGTTCGACATCGCGAACGTGGTGACGGGAGCCTGCGTGTCCTCGATCCTGGACCAGCTCGGCTCCACGCCCGTGTTCTCGCCGCCGGGGCTGATCGGCGGCGAAATGTCGCTCGACGAGATTTTCCTGCGCGAGGGCGTGGACTGGGACATGGCGCTGCTCATCGAAGTCAATTTCTCCCTCGAAGATCAGAACTTCCGCGTGCACCTGGTCATGTTGATGGCGCAGGAGTCGATCCGCAAAGTGCGCGACGCGATCGATGTGCTGTTGAGCGAGCCATGAGCGATTCGGCGGGACAAGCGCCAGGCCCGTCGTTGTCCGAGCTGGTGGTCGAGCGCATCGGCCTGGGTATTTTCGTCGTCGATCGCGACATGACCGTGCAGATGTGGAACCGCTTCATGCACGAGCACAGCGGCTTGTCGGCGCAGCAGGTGATAGGACGCTCGCTCTTTGACAGTTTTCCCGACCTGCCCCGCGCATGGCTGACGCGCAAGGTGAAAAGCGTGTTCCTGCTCGGCAGCTTCGCGTTCAGTTCCTGGGAGCAACGACCCTACGTCTTTCGCTTCGAGCACGACCGGCCGATCACCGGCGGGGTCGATTTCATGCAGCAAAATTGCACGTTCATGCCTCTGATGCGCGGCCGCGAGGTGGTGGCGGTGTGCGTGACGATCACCGACGCGACGGACGCCAGCATCGTGCAGCGCGAGCGCGAGGAGGCCGTGGCCAAGCTGCGCGAATACGCCAATCACGACGGCCTGACCGGCATCGCCAACCGGCGCTTCTTCGAATCGCGGCTGAGCGAAGCATTCGCGCGCTGGCAGCATCTCGGCGGCGAACTGTCGATGCTGCTGTTCGACCTCGACCACTTCAAGAGGGTCAACGACGAATTCGGCCACACGGCCGGAGACGCCGTGCTGCGCGAGACGGCGCGGCGCGTTTCGGCGGTGATCCCGCGTGAAAACACCTTCGGGCGCTTCGGCGGCGAGGAGTTCGCGCTGCTGCTGCCCGCCACGGGCCTGGACGAGGCAATGCGGATCGCCGAGCAGGTGCGGATTGCCATCGGCAGCGAGCCGGTCGACGCCGACGGCGTCAGCGTGCCGGTGACCGCCAGTTGCGGCGTGGCGTCGGCGCGGCCCGGGCTGGACACCCATGTGTCGCTCGTCAACGAAGCGGACACCGCGCTCTACACGGCCAAGCGCGAGGGGCGCAATCGCTCGGCGGCGTTCGCGTAGCCGCAGTCTGGGGCCTGTTGGCCTTAGAGCGCGCCACGCACAGGCCGGCAACCGGACGGGCCTGACCTGCATGTCAATTCAACCTATGCCGCTGCACCCGTAGATTCCCGTTCGATCAAACGAAAACCCACATCGATGATGGACTGTTCGGCCGCCTTGCCGCGGCATCGGTCCATGATCAAGCGGGCCGCCAGGCGGCCCATTTCCGGACCATCCACGTGCACCGTCGTGATCGAGGGCACCGTGTAGGCGCTGAAATCCGTATTGCCGAAGCCGCACACCGCCAGATCCTGCGGCACGCGCATGCCGCGCGCGCGCGCTTCGGTCAATACGCCGTTGGCCAGCATGTCCGAGGTACAGCACACCGCCTCCAGGTTGGGAGCCTGTTGCAGCAACTCGGCCAGCGCCCGGCGCCCGCGCTCCAGATTGCTCGGCGGCTGCACCACCGCCATCGGCACATGGCCGCCGAATGCAGCCGTAAATCCCTCGGTGCGCAGCCTGGCCCGGGAATCGGATCCACTGATCACGCCGACGTGCTTCCAGCCCTTGGAGACGAAATAACCGCCCAGGGTGCCGCCTACCTTCAGGTGGGAGAAACCCACGGACATGTCCACGGGCCGGTCGCTCAGTTCCCAAAGCTCCACCACGGGCAGGCCGCTGCGGCGCAGCCTGTCTCGCGCACGTTGCGTCTGCACCAGCCCCACCACCACGATGCCGTCGGGCTGGCGCCCGATCATGGTGTCAAGCACTGTCGCCTCGCGTGCGGGGTCATAGCCGGTTTCGCCAAGAAGGAGCTGGTAGCCTTCGCCAGCCAGGTCCGACGTCAGCGCCTGCAACATGGGCAAGAACTCCGTCACCGACAGCCCCGGGGTTATGCCGGCGACGGTCAGGCTGCGCTTGGACTTCAGCCCACCGGCCAGCATATTGGGAATGTAGCCCGTCGCTTCCACGGCCTGCCGCACCCGCTCCCGCGTCTTGGCGGACACGATGACGGGGTTGCCCAGGGCGCGCGAGGCCGTGATCAAGGACACGCCGGCCGCCTGGGCGACATCACGCAGCGTTGCAGATTTCAACTTCAAAATCAGGGTTTTCCCTTGTCTGAATATATTGACTTGATTATTGATAACGATATCATTGCATGGACTTGAGCGCGACATATTTTCGAAAAACTGCGGTTTTTCTTCGGAAAAGCCATAAAAAAACCATAACGCCAATAAATGATAACGATATCATTTTGGCAGGAGACAAAATGAAAAAGCCTCTGGTGGCCCTCATGCTGGGCATCGCAAGCCTGACCGCCCATGCTGCCGACTGGCCCGACAGGCCGGTCACGCTCGTCGTCCCCTTCCCGCCCGGCGGCTCCACCGATCAGGTGGCGCGCGCGCTGGCAGCCGATATGGGACAGACGCTCCATCAGAATTTCATCGTCGAAAACCGCGCCGGCGCCACCGGCGTCATCGGCGCGGGCTTCGTCCAGCGCGCCAAGCCGGACGGCTACACCTTCCTGGTGACCTCGCTCGGTCCGCTGGTGATCGTGCCGCATCTGCAGAAAAACCTGCCCTTCGACCCCTTGAAGGACTTCACGCCGATCACGGTCGCCGTGTCCTCGCCCAATGTGCTGGTCGTGCCTGGCAACTCGCAGTTCAAGAGCGTGGCCGATCTCATCGCCTATGAAAAGGCCCACCCGAACAAGGTGACTTTCGCCTCCTCGGGCGTGGGCTCGAGCGACCATCTCTCCGCCGTGCTGTTCTGGCAGAGGAGCGGCACCACCGGCATCCACGTTCCCTATCAGGGCGGCGGACCGGCCCAGACCGATCTGATGGGCGGGCAAGTCGACGCCTCGTTTCAGAACCTGAACACTGTCCTGCCGTACATCCAGGCCGGACGCATGCGTGCCCTGGGCATCACCAGCGCCGCGCGTTCGCCGTTGCTGCCCAATGTGCCCACCATGGCCGAGGCCGGCGTCAAGGATATGGTGGTCACTTCCTGGCAGGCCGTCGTCGCCCCCCAAGGCATGCCTGCCGCCTTGCGCGACAAAGTGGCCGCCGCCTTCGTCAAGGCCCTGGACGATCCCAAGGTCAAGAAGCCGTTCACCTCGGTCGGCTACGACATGATCGCAGACACGCCCGACCAGTTCGCCAAGTTCATGAAGCAGGACTCGGCCCGCTGGAAAACCGTGATCGACGCCGGCCACGTCACCATCAACTAACACCGCGCGGAACGCAAGCCCCATGACTCAGACCACCACCGCCAAGCCCCTGCTCATCAAGATGCACGAGCTGGACAATGTCGCCATCGTCACCAACGAGGGCGGACTGCCCGCGGGCACTGCGGTCGATGGGGGCATCACGCTGGTGGAAAAAGTGCCCCAGGCGCACAAAGTCGCCTTGGTCGACCTCGCCCAAGGCGAGGCCATCCGGCGCTACAACGTACCCATCGGCTACGCGCTGCAGGCCATCTCCGCCGGCAGCTGGGTGCATGAAAAACTGCTGCGCATGCCGCAGGCGCGCGCGCTCGAAGGCCTGCCCATCGCCACGGTCAAGCCCGCGCCCCAGCCCGTGCTCGAGGGCTACACCTTCGAGGGCTACCGCAACGCCGACGGCTCGGTGGGCACCCGCAACATCCTGGCCATCACGCAGACCGTGCAATGCGTGGCCGGCGTGACCGAGTTCGCCGTAAAACGCATCAAGTCCGAGCTGCTGCCCAAGTACCCCAATGTCGACGACGTGGTGGCACTGGAGCATGCCTACGGCTGCGGCGTCGCCATCGACGCGCCGGACGCCATCGTGCCCATACGCACCCTGCGCAACATCAGCATGAACCCCAATTTCGGCGGCGAAGTGATGGTGGTCAGCCTGGGCTGCGAAAAGCTGCAGCCCGAGCGGCTGCTGCCTCCCGGCACCTTTGCCATCGCCGACGAACGCCAAGCCAGCCAGGCGCTGGATGTCGTGTGCCTGCAGGACAGCGCGCACGTGGGCTTCATGTCGATGATAGAGAGCATCCTGCGTCAGGCCGAAACGCATCTTGCGCGTCTGGATGCGCGCAGGCGCGTAACGGTGCCCGCCAGCGAACTGGTGGTGGGCGTGCAATGCGGCGGCAGCGACGCCTTCAGCGGCGTCACCGCCAATCCAGCGGTCGGCTTTTGCACTGATCTGCTGGTGCGCGCCGGCGCCGCGGTGATGTTCTCCGAAGTCACCGAGGTGCGCGACGGCATCGACCAACTCACCGCGCGCGCCGCCACGGCCGAAGTCGCCCAAGACATGATCCGTGAGATGGCCTGGTACGACGCCTATCTCAAGCGCGGCCAGGTCGACCGCAGCGCCAACACCACCCCGGGCAACAAAAAAGGCGGACTGTCCAATATTGTCGAAAAGGCCATGGGTTCCATCGTCAAGTCGGGCAGTTCCCCCATCTGCGGCGTGCTGCCGCCGGGCGAGAAGCTCAGGCAAAAAGGCCTGATCTACGCTGCCACGCCCGCCAGCGATTTCGTCTGTGGCACGCTGCAGCTCGCGGCGGGCATGAACCTGCACGTATTCACCACCGGCCGCGGTACGCCCTACGGACTGGCCGCCGTTCCCGTCATCAAGGTCGCCACCCGCGACGAACTCGCGCGGCGTTGGCACGACCTCATGGACATCAACGCCGGCACCATCGCCACCGGCGAGAAGACCATCTCCGACGTGGGCTGGGAGCTTTTCCGATTCATGCTGGAGGTGGCCAGCGGCCGCAAGAAAACCTGGTCCGAGCAATGGCAGCTGCACAACGCGCTCGCCCTGTTCAACCCCGCTCCGATCACGTGAGGTCGCAACGCGCGCCTCGCCCTCATTCAATCATCAAGGACATGCCATGAGTTTTACCCCCCAGGAACTCAAGACCATCGTCAGCGACGGCCTGCTGTCGTTCCCGCTGACCGACTTCGACGCCAATCTCGAGTTCGACCAGAAAAGCTATACCAGGCGCCTGGAATGGCTGGCCCCCTATGGCGCCAGCGCGCTGTTCGCCGCCGGCGGCACGGGTGAATTCTTCTCCCTCTCGCCCGAGGAATACCCCAGCGTCATCAAGACCGCGGTGGACGTATGCCGCGGCACGGTGCCCATCATCGCCGGCGCTGGCGGCTCGACCCGCCAGACCATCGCCTATGCGCAAGCGGCCGAAAAAGCCGGCGCGCATGGCATCCTGCTGATGCCGCACTACCTCACCGAAGCCAGCCAGGAAGGCCTGGCCGCGCACGTCGAGGCCATCTGCAAGAGCGTGAATTTCGGTGTCATCGTCTACAACCGCGCCCAGGCCAAGTACACGCCCGACACGCTGGCCCGCCTGGCCGAGCGCTGCCCAAACCTCGTCGGCTTCAAGGACGGGGTGGGCGACATCGAATACATGGTCTCGGTCTACCAGAAAATGGGCGAGCGCTTCAGCTACCTGGGCGGCCTGCCTACCGCCGAAGTCTATGCCGCGGCCTACAAGGCCCTGGGCGTCCCGGTCTATTCCTCGGCCGTCTTCAACTTCATTCCCAAGACCGCGATGAAGTTCTACGAAGCCGTGCGCGACGACGACATGAAGACCCAGCACGAGCTGCTCAAGAACTTCTTCATGCCCTACCTGGACATCCGCAACAAGAGCGCCGGCTACGCGGTGAGCATCGTCAAGGCGGGCGCGGCCATCGTCGGCCACGGCGCCGGCCCGGTGCGCCCGCCTCTGAGCGATCTGAAGCCCGACGAAGTCCAGGCCCTGCGCGAGCTGATCGAAAAGCTGGGCCCGCAAGCGCTCTGACCAGGCCACGCACCGTTCCTGGCGCACCCGGACACCCACCATGCCGACACCCCCTACTCCCCTACCCCAGGGCCGCTCCCGCAAGCTGCTGCTGACCGGCGCGGCCGGCGGCCTGGGCACAGTCCTGCGTCCTCGATTGAAAGCCTATGCGGATCTGCTGCGCGTCTCCGATATCGGTTCCATGGCCCCCGCCCGGGCAGGCGAGGAAGTCGTAGTCTGCGACCTGGCCGACCCGCGCGCGGTCGATGCGCTGGTCCAGGGCTGCGATGCCATCGTCCACCTGGGCGGCGTCTCCGTGGAGCGGCCGTTCGAGGAAATACTGCCCGCCAATATCCAGGGCATCTACAACGTATACGAAGCCGCGCGCCGCCATGGCGTTCGCCGCATCATCTTCGCCAGCTCCAACCACGCCATCGGCTTCTACCGCCAGAACCAGGTCATCGACGCGGACGTACTGCCGCGCCCGGACGGGTACTACGGCCTGAGCAAGGTGTTTGGCGAGAACCTCGCGCGCTTCTACTTCGATCGCTACGGCATCGAAACCGTATGCATCCGCATTGGCTCGTCTTTCCCCGAAGCGAAAGACCGCCGCATGCTAGTGACCTGGCTGAGCTATGACGATCTGGAGCAGTTGATCGTCCGCGGGCTGTTCACGCCCCATGTCGGCCACACCATCGTCTACGGCGCTTCGGCCAACCGCGACAGCTGGTGGGACAACAGCCGTGCCGCGCACCTGGGCTTCGCCCCCCAGGACAGTTCCGAGCCGTTCCGCGCCAAGGTCGAAGCCCAGCCTCTACCCGACCCGACCGACCCCGCCAATCAATATCAGGGCGGCGGCTTCGTCAAGGCAGGCCCCTTCAACGACTGAACCCGCCATGGAAATCGAGCGCATCGGCACCATGCTGTGTGGCGTGGGCGAGAGTCCCGTCTGGCATCCTGGCGAACAAGTCCTCTACTGGACCGACATTCCCGCACGCATGCTGTGGCGCTGGAGTCCATCCGAGCGCAAGGCCGCCAGCTGGGTTCTGCCCGAGCAGGCCGGCTGCCTGGCTATGCGCAAGGCGGGCGGCCTGCTGCTGGCCATGGAGCAGGGCATCGGCGCATTGGAGCGTCTACCCGATGCCGGCCAGGCGGCCGAGCCTGCGCTGGTGGCCGCTGTGCGGCACGCCGCACCGGGCATGCGCTTTAACGACGGGCGCTGCGACAGGCAGGGCCGCTTCTGGGCAGGCACCATGGTGCAGGACATGTCCCAGGTGCGGCCCGCCGGGCGCATCTACCGCTTTACCCAGGGCGAACTGCGCATGTCCGCCCTGGGCGAATTCGTCACGCCCAACGGCATGGGCTTTAGCCCCGATGGCCGCACCCTGTATCTGTCGGATTCGCACCCGTCGCGCCAGACCGTCTGGGCCTACGACTACGACGCCGATGCCGGCCGGCCCGGCCGACGCCGGGTCTTCATCGAGAAACTGCCAGCCGGCCGGCCCGACGGCGCGGCGGTCGATGCCGACGGCTGCTACTGGATCTGCGGCAACGACGCCGGCATGCTCTACCGCTACACCCCCGGCGGCCGACTGGACCGCAGCATCGCGCTGCCCGTGGCCAAGCCGGCCATGTGCGCTTTCGGCGGCGCCGGACTCGACACGCTTTTCATTACCACGATCCGCCCCCCCTCCTGCGCCCCGGATGCACCGGACGGCGCGGTGTATGCCCTGCGCCCCGGCGCGCGCGGCCTGCAGGAATCCGCCTGCGCCGGATAAGTGCCCACGATATGCAACACCCCCCAAAAGGAGACATCATGCAAGTCAAACAAACCTTGCCCCGCGTTTCACTGCTGCTGGCGACGATACTGCTCGCGGTGGGCGCAGGCCACGCGCAGGCACGCACATTGCGCGTGGCCAACGTGCACAACGACACCTACCCTACCGTGCTGGCGCTCAAGTACATGGGTGCGCAGCTGTCCAAAGAAACCGGCGGCAAAGACACAGTCAAGGTTTTCGACAACAGCATGCTGGGTTCGGAAAACGACACCATCAACCTGGTCCGCGCCGGCGCGCTCGACATGGCGTGGGTCAGCACGGCCCCCCTGAACAACATCGTTCCCGAATCGGTGATTCCGTCGCTGCCCTTCCTGTTCCGCGACATCGACCATTTTCGCAAGGTGATGTACGGCGAAGAAGGCCAGAAGCTGCTCGATCTGTTCCAGGAAAAGGGCATGGTCGCGCTCGCTTTTTATGAAAGCGGAACCCGTTCCATGTATGCCAAGAAACCCATACGCTCGCCGCAGGACATGAAAGGCGTCAAGGTGCGCGTGCAGCCCTCGGACCTGATGTCCGACGAAATCAAGGCCATGGGCGGCAGCCCGACGCCGATGGACTTCGCCGAGGTGTACACGGGTCTGAAGACCGGCCTGATCGACGCGGCCGAGAACAACTACTCGTCCTACGCCGAGACCAAACACTACGAAGTCGCGCCGATCTACTCGGAAACCGAGCATGCCATGGTGCCGGAAGTCCTGCTCTTCTCCAAGAAAATCTGGGACAGGCTCAAGCCCGAAGAGCAGGCCGCCATCAAGAAGGCCGCCAAGCAATCCCAGCCCTACTACGTCAAACTCTGGACCGCCCAGGAAGAGAAGGCCAAGCAATACGTGCTGGCGCACGGCTCGACGGTGATCCCAGCCAAGGACATCGATCGCGCCGCCTTCGTCAAGGCCATGCAGCCTGTCTGGGCCAAGTACGAGTCGACCCCGGCGATGAAGAAGATCGTCGACGACATCGAAGCCGTCCACTGATCCCTGCCTGCCCCCCATCGCGCCGGCGAAAGCGCTGCCGGCGCTGCTAGTGATGCCCCTCATGAACCTCATGAAAATGCCCAATAAGTTCATCGCCAGCGTGATGAATCGGGTCTCGGCCCTCTGCCTGATCATCCTGTGCGCAATCGTGTTGTACGGCGTGATCATGCGTTATGTATTCGACCATAGCGCCGACTTCGTGGAACCCATTGCCCTGCTGATGGTCCTGGTCATCGCTTTCTTCGGCGCCGCGCTGCGCGTGCGCGACGGCGGCCACATCGGCCTTGACTCGCTGGTCGAACGCCTGCCGCCAAAAGGCAGGCTGGCCATGGAGGCCTTCCAGCAGCTATGCCTGATTGCCTTCGCGCTGGCGGCACTGTGCGGCTGCGTGCAAATGGCCCAGATCACCATGGGTGACACCATTCCCATCGTCGACCTGTCCGAGGGCATACGCTACCTCATCCCCGCTGTGGCATTCGCAAGCATCGTGCTGTTCTGCATCGAGCATCTGCTGGACATGCGTTTTCACAAACAGGACTGAACCCCATGGAACTGGCCCTACTCACCATCAGTTTTCTCGCCCTCCTTGCGTTTGGCGTTCCAGTCTCGTTCGCGCTGGGCCTGTCCTGCGTGCTGACCTATTTCTACGAAGGCCTCCCCCTTGCCACGGCGATGCAGTCCATGGTGTCCGGCGTCAACGCATTTTCCTTCCTCGCGGTGCCTTTCTTCATTCTTTCGGGCGAATTGATGCTGCACGGCGGCATCGCCGACCGCATCCTGCGCTTTGCGCAGGACACCGTGGGCCACTTTCGCGGCGGCCTGGGCCTGGCCAACGCCGTGGCCTGCACGCTATTCGGCGGCGTGTCCGGCTCGCCCACGGCCGACACGTCGGCCATGGGCGGCGTGGTCATTCCGCTCATGAAGCGCGAGGGCTACAGCGCCGCCTATGCCGTCAACGTCACCACGCACTCGTCGCTGGCTGGCGCGCTGATGCCCACCTCGACCAACATGATCATCTACGCGCTCGCCGCGCAGGGCATCGCCGGCACCGTTCACGGTCATTCGGTCAACGGCGTGTCCATCGGCGACCTGCTGTTCTCGGGCCTGATCCCGGTGCTCTGGGTCCTGGGTCTGGTGCTGATCGCCGCCTACTGGCAGGCCGTGAAATTCGGCTTTCCCAAGCGGCCCGACGGCACGACCGCGGTCACGCAATTCCCCGGCTGGCATGCCGTGGCGCGCTCGTTCGCCGGAGCACTGCCGGGGCTGTTTGTCATCCTCATCATCCTGGGCTGCGTAGCCAAGGGCGTCGCCACGGCCACCGAAGCGGCCGCCATCGCGGTGGGCTACTCGTTGCTCCTGACCACGATCGTCTACCGCAGCATGACGCTGGAAAAGCTGTTCACGGCGTTGGCCCGGGCGATCAAGACCACCGGCGTGGTGCTGCTGCTGATCGGCGTATCGAACATGCTGCGCTTTCAGATGGCGTACCTGGAGATTCCGGATGCCATCGAGCACATGCTGCGCAATGCCACAACCCTACCCTGGCTGATGCTGCTTTATATCAACATCATCCAGGTGTTCCTGGGCACTTTCGTGGACATGGCGGCGCACATCCTGATCACCACGCCGCTCTTTCTGCCACTGGCCATGCACTACGGCGTGGGTCCGGTGCAATTCGGCATCATGATCCTGCTCAATTGCTCGCTCGGCCTGGTGCATCCGCCCATCGGCTCGGTGCAGTTCGTCGGCTGCGCGATCGGCGAAGTGTCGATCGGCGAGACGACCAAGATAGCCTGGCCGTACTATCTGGCCATCTTCAGCGCGATCAACATCGTCACCTACTTCCCGTCTTTCTCCACCTGGCTGCCCAGCGTGATCGCCGGGCATCCGGTGTTCTAGACACACGGCGCCCGCTGGCCCGCGGCCCGCACATACGCCCAAAGGTGGCGTACATGCGGGCCGTTGCGTTATAAAGTTTCGAAAGACAATTACGCCCTACAGGAACTCGCATGCCAACCAGCCCCACCCCACCCGCGCAGGGTAGTGACGCCCAGCGTAGTGACGCCCAGCGTGATGACGCCCAACGTGATGACGCCCAACGCATAGGCGTCCCGCGGGAAACCTTCCCCGGTGAAAAGCGCGTGGCCACGGTGCCCGACGTCGTCGATAAACTCATTAAGCTGGGCTTCTCCGTTGCCGTCGAAGCGGGCGCGGGCGAGGCGGCCAATTTCGACGACGACGCCTATCGCGCCGCCGGGGCTGACATCGTGGCAGATGCCGCGACCCTGTGGGCCACGTCCGACATTGTCTTCAAGGCGCGCCCACCCAGCGCCGACGAGGTGGCCCAGATGCGCGAAGGCGGCATCCTGATCGGCTTCGTCTGGCCCGCCCAGAATCCCGGCCTGATGCAGCAGCTAGCCGCGAGAAAGGCCACGGTGCTGGCCATCGACTGCCTGCCGCGCACCCTGAGCCGCGCGCAGAAGATGGACGCGCTGACCTCGATGGCCGGCGTCAGCGGCTACCGGGCCGTCATCGAGGCCGCCAACGCCTTCGGCCGCTACTTCAGCGGCCAGATCACGGCGGCCGGCAAAGTGCCGCCCGCCAAGGTGTTTATCGCCGGCGCGGGCGTGGCGGGCCTGGCGGCCATCGGCACCGCCGCCAGCCTGGGGGCCATCGTGCGCGCCAACGATACGCGCTCCGAAGTCGCCGATCAGGTCAAATCCCTGGGCGGCGAGTTCGTCAAGGTCGACTACGAAGAAGAAGGCTCGGGCGGCGGCGGCTACGCCAAGGTCATGAGCGAGGGCTTCCAAGCCGCGCAGCGCGCCATGTATGCGCAGCAGGCCAAGGATGCCGACATCATCATCACTACCGCGCTGATTCCCGGCAAGCCCGCGCCCAAGCTCATCAGCGCCGATATGGTGCAGTCCATGAAGCCGGGCAGCGTGATCGTGGACATGGCCGGCGAACAAGGCGGCAACTGCGAACTGACCGTGCCGGGCGAGGCGGTGGTGCGCCACGGCGTGACCATCATCGGCTATACCGACCTGGCCTCGCGCCTGGCCAGGCAATCTTCCACGCTGTACGCCACCAATCTTCTGCGCCTTGCGCAGGAGCTGTGCAAAGCCAAGGACGGGGTGGCCGTCGTGAATATGGAAGACGAAGCCCTACGCGGCCTGACAGTCATCAAGGACGGCGCCGTCACCTGGCCCGCACCGCCGCTCAAGCCCGCTGCGGTGCCGGCGCCCAAACCCGCCGCCGCCGTGGCGGAAAAAAAGAGCGGCCACGGCCATGGCAGCGGCGCGCCGCTGCCGGCCAGGACGATGGCAATCCTGTTCGCCGTCGCCGCGGTCGCCTTCTGGTTCATCGGCGCCTATGCGCCCGCGGCATTCCTGGGACACTTCACGGTGTTCGTGCTGGCCTGCTTCATCGGCTACATGGTCGTGTGGAACGTCACGCCCGCCCTGCACACGCCGCTGATGAGCGTCACCAACGCTATCTCCAGCATCATCGCCATCGGAGCCCTGGTACAAATCGCGCCGCCCGAAGTCGCCGCCGCGGGCAGGCCGGACGATCTGATCCGCTGGCTGGCCGTCGCCGCCATCGTGCTCACCGGCGTCAACATGTTCGGCGGTTTCGCCGTCACGCGCCGCATGCTGGCCATGTTCCGCAAATAAGAAGAAAGGGAAACCAAGATCATGTCCCAAAGTCTCGCCACGGTGGCCTATCTCGGCGCCGCCATACTTTTCATCCTGAGCCTGGGAGGCCTGTCCAACCCGGAAACCTCGCGCCGGGGCAATCTGCTTGGCATGGTCGGCATGGCGCTGGCCGTGCTGGCCACGCTCTTGGGTCCGCGCGTGGGCGCTGGCGGCATCGCCTGGATCGTCGCGGCCCTGGCGGTCGGTGGCGGGATCGGCCTGTATGCGGCCAAGGTCGTGAAGATGACCCAAATGCCCGAACTGGTCGCGCTCATGCACAGCCTCGTAGGCCTGGCAGCTTGCCTGGTGGGTTTTGCCAGCTATGTGGATACGTCGGTTCAGTTCCAGGGCGCGGAACAAACCATTCATCTGGTGGAAATCTACGTCGGCATCCTGATCGGCGCGGTCACCTTCTCGGGTTCGCTGATCGCCTTTGGCAAACTCAGCGGCAAGATCGGCGGCAAGCCTTTGCTGCTGCCCGCGCGGCACTGGCTCAATCTGGCCGCGCTCCTGATGGTCATCTGGTTCGGCAGCCGGTTTCTGCATGCGCACGGCGCCAGCGCCGGGATGACGGCGCTCATCGTCATGACCGCGATCGCGCTGCTGTTCGGCGTACACATGGTCATGGCGATCGGCGGGGCCGACATGCCCGTTGTGATATCTATGCTCAATAGCTACTCGGGCTGGGCGGCGGCGGCCACGGGCTTTATGCTGAACAACGACCTGCTGATCGTCACCGGCGCCCTGGTCGGCTCCTCGGGCGCCATCCTGTCATACATCATGTGCAACGCGATGAACCGCAACTTCGTCAGCGTGATCGCGGGCGGCTTCGGCTCCGGCGGCGGCGCGGCCAAGAAAGGCGACGCAACCTTGCAACCCCAGGGCGAAGTGACCCCCATCGACGCTGTTGAAACGGCCCAGCTGCTGCGCGAGGCCAGGAATGTGATCGTCGTGCCGGGCTACGGCATGGCGGTGGCGCAGGCCCAGCATACGGTGTTCGAGATCACACGGACCTTGCGCGAAAAAGGCGTGAATGTGCGCTTTGCCATCCACCCGGTGGCGGGCCGCATGCCCGGCCACATGAACGTGTTGCTGGCCGAGGCCAAAGTACCCTACGACATCGTGATGGAAATGGACGAGATCAACGCCGACTTTCCCGATACGGACGTCGCGATGGTGATCGGCGCCAACGACATCGTCAATCCCAGCGCGGCCGACGACCCCGCCAGCCCCATCGCCGGCATGCCGGTACTGGAGGTCTGGAAGGCCAAAACTTCGATCGTAATGAAGCGTTCCATGGCCTCGGGGTACGCCGGCGTGGACAATCCGCTTTTCTACAAGGACAACAACCGCATGCTGTTCGGCGACGCCAAGAAGATGCTCGACGAGGTACTGGCCGCGCTCAAAGACTGAATTGTTGCGGCGTGACCATTGGCGGCGGCCCGGCCCGCCTGTCAGGCGGACTCATTGTTCTCGGCTCGCCGGCCGTACCATTTCATCAGCGGCCGCATGGAAATGCCGTGCACGAAAATGGACGCCGAAACGACCACCAGTGTCAAGGTGATCAGTTGTCCGGCCAACGGCTCCTCTACGCCATGCCGCAACGCAAACATCAAATAAAAGACAGAGCCGATTCCACGTATTCCGAACCATGACGCCATGACCCTGGCGTGTCCCGCCCCGGCCACGCCAAGCGTTCCGAGAACGACCGAGACAGGGCGCACGAGCAGCAATATCACCGGAACGAACCACCAGAGCGCCCGCCATGCCAGGGCATGAGGAAGCAAGGCCCCAACGAGCAGCACCATCGTCAATTCGGCGAGGCGTTCGAGTTGGGCATTGAATTCCCGCACCGCGCTTTTCATGATGGCGCTGGCGTGATGCGAGTGGGTCGCCATTACCCCATACGTATGACCTTGCGCATCGTCGGCGGCCCCAAGCGAGACCGTACCCACTTGCGGCATTTCCTCTATTCGCTGAAAAGCCAGTCCCGCGGCAAAGACGGCCAGAAACCCGGAAGCATGGCACTGCTGCGCAAGACCGTAGGCAACGGCAATCACGCCTAGCGACAGAAACTCGTCCTGGCCCACGGCCTGGAAATGCCGCGTGCGCAGATAGACAATCAGCCGGCCGGTCAGGAAACCCACTATCACGCCGACCAATATGCCGCCGACACTGGACCATATCAGATCGAACAGCAACCAACGCCAGACGCTGAAAGCCACGGCATTGGGCGCCAGCAAAGCCAAGCCTAGCACCACGAATGGAAACGCGGTGCTGTCGTTCAGCGCACCTTCGCCTGCGAGACTGAACCTCAGGCGATCGGGGTGGACGCCGCGATCGGTCTTCATGCCGGAGGCCAGCACGGGATCCGTGGGCGCCAGAATGCCGCCCAAGAGTATCGCAGCCCCCGGAGACAAACCCAATCCCCAAATGCCGATCACCGCAATCAACCCAACGGTGATCGCCATCGAGAGATAGGCCAGACGCAATGGAACGATCCACCTGCGGTCCAGGATCGGAACACCCATGCGCAATCCCACGGAGAACAAGGAAATCAGCAAGGCCATTTCCGCAATCCGGCCGATCACTTCGGCATGAAGCACCGGATCGGGAACAACCGGCATCAACCCTCCGATTCTTACTAAATAGCCGATGCCCAAGTAAATCGTCGCGCTGCTCAGCAGCATGCGCTCGAGTGTTGCGCCCAACACCACCATGGTGATGAGCAGCAAGCCGAACAACAAATACCAAAACGAATCCAGCATGCCTTTTGCTCTAGGGCCTGCCCAGCGTCACCGTCACCCGATGGCGCGCCGCGTCGTCCACCAAGGGCACTGCTGTCTTGCCGGATTCGAATTCGATACCGTCCATGACGATACGGCTTACGCCGCGATTGACGCCTTGCGGATTTTCCACCGTGATCTCGTACCGGGCCGCGCCATGACGCAACACCGCGGTAAAACCCGGCCATATCCTGGGTATGCACGGATCAATGGAGAGTTGCGCGCCGCGCTTGCGCAAGCCAAGCAGCCCTTCGATGCCGGCGCGGTACATCCATCCCGCCGAGCCGGTATACCAGGTCCACCCGCCGCGCCCCGCATGGGGATCGACCGAGTAGACGTCGGCCGCCATGACATACGGCTCGACCTTGTAGCGGTTCATCCCGCTACGCGTGAAGCTGCGATTGATGGGATTGAGCAGCGAAAACAGATGGGCTGCGCGATCGCCGTCGCCCATCTTGGCGAATGCCAGCATAGACCAGACCGCGGCATGCGTATATTGACCGCCGTTTTCCCGGATGCCCGGCGGATAGCCCTTGATATAGCCGGGATCTGCCTGCCCATGATCGAACGGCGGGTCAAACAGCAGGGCAAGACCCTCGTCGCGACGGATCAGCCGATCGTCCAGCGCCGCCATCGCGCATTCTGCCCGCGACGCATCGGCCGCGCCTGACAAAACGCTCCAGGACTGGGCAATGGCATCGATCGCGCATTCGTCGTTGGCGGCCGATCCGAGCGGCGTGCCATCGTCGTAATAGCCGCGCCGATACCACTGGCCGTCCCACCCCGCGCTTTCCAGCGCCTCTCGCAAGGCTTCGACGCGCAGCAGCCAGCGGTCAGCCCGCTCACTGTCTGCGCGCGACCGCGCCAAGGGTTCAAAGGCCAAGAGCGTGGCATAGAGGAACCAGCCTAGCCACACACTTTCGCCGCGCCCCGCCGCGCCGACCCGGTTCATGCCGTCGTTCCAGTCGCCGGTACCCATCAGCGGCAAGCCATGCGCACCGAACAGACCAAGGCTTTGATCGAGCGCGCGCGCGCAATGCTCAAAAAGCGGCACACTGGTCTGCGACACGCGCGGCGTGAAATAGGCGTCGTGCTCGCCCGCGGCCAAGGGCGGCCCCTCGATAAACGGCACCATCACGTCGAGAATCGCGTTATCGCCCGTTACTTCGATGTACTGGGCCGCAGTGTAGGCCAACCATGCCCTATCGTCCGAAATATGTGTGCGCACGCCGGCACCGTCGTCGGGCAACCACCAATGCTGCACGTCGCCCTCCTGGAACTGCCTGGCCGCTGCGCGCAGAAGATGCTCACGGGTCAGTTCGGGACGCGCCACGGCGAGCGCCATGCCATCCTGCAGCTGATCGCGAAAGCCATAAGCGCCGCTGGCCTGATAAAAGCCCGCGCGCGCCCAGATGCGGCTGGCCAGCGTCTGATACAGCAGCCAGCGGTTCAGCAGCACATCCATCGTCCGGTCGGGCGTTGCCACCTGAACGGTTTCGAGTGTTTCGTCCCAGAATGCGGTCACCTCGGCAAGTACGGCATCCAGATCGGCTTCGCGGTAGCGGACGATCAGCTGCCGGGCCGCTTCCGGCGCTTGAGCCTCGCCCAGCAGAAATACGATTTCTGCCGCCCCGCCGGGCGCCAGCTCAATCTCGGTTTGCAACGCAGCGCAAGGGTCCAGCCCCGCGCCGACTCGGCCCGACAGCGGCACGGACCCCAGCCCGGCCGGATTGGCCAGACTGCCGTTGCGGCCGATGAATTCGCGCCTGTCGGCGCTCCATGCGCTCTGCCGGCCAGCCAGATCGGCAAAAGCCACCCGGCCGCGGTAGACCCCGGCCCGGGCATTGCTGGCAAACATCGCTCCCGTTTGCGCGTCGATCTCGCTGACTGTGTGCGGTGCGGCAATACTGCGCGACGCGCCCAGCGCCCATTCGGCATAAGCCGTCACCGAGAGCCGGCGAGTCCGGCTCGACAGATTGCGCAGCACCAAGCGGGAAATCTTGACAGGGTCCTCTCGCGGCACAAATTGCAGAAGCTCCAGCGCGACCTCCTCGGCTGTATGCGTAAACCGGCTGTAGCCCTGGCCATGACGCGCGACATAGGATGCCGCGCCCTGGGGGTTGCGGCGCATGGGATTGGCCTGAGGCCCCCAAAGCACCCCGGTTTCGTCGTCGCGAACGTAGAACACTTCCGCGGGAGGATCGACGACGGCATCGCTGGACCAAGGCGTCAGCGGGTGATCGCGGCTGTTCGACGCCCAGGTATAGCCGCTCCCCTCGGCCGAGACCAGAAAGCCGCAAGATGGGTTGGCGACAATGTTGACCCACGGCATCGGCGTGCATTGTCCCGAAGCGAGAACCGTCACGTATTCTCTGCCTCCGTTGGCAAAACCGCCAAGACCGTTAAAGCACTCCAGCGCGGCAGCCGGCGCCAGACCTGCCGCAAGCACCGGCCTGGGCGGGTAAGCCTGCGCAGACGGGGAAACAAGGCGAAGCGGTGTAGCAGGCCGAAAATTGGTTAAGCGCCTTAGCTGCTCCAGCAGACGGCCATTGCGCGCCGCCAGCACCGCACGCGCGGCCACGGGAAAAAGCGCAAGTGACGCGTCCGACATGAGGTCCGCGCGCAGCACGAAAATATCGCCGTGCACAGCGCCGATAGGCGCAGGCTGCACTTGCCGGGAGCGCACCAGCGTTTCGAGGGCCGCCTGCAACTCCTGCGCATACGACATCACACGCTCGTTGATGATGACCAGATCGACCGCGAACCGCTTCATGCGCCAGTATTCATGGGCATGCACCAATTGGCGCACCAGCGCCATGTGCTCGACGTCATCGATTCGCACCAGCAGAATCGGCAGATCGCCGGACACGCCATGCGCCCAAAGCGGCGCGGCGCCAATGCCGCCCGCGGCCTGCACGGCTGCCGTGCCGCGCAGCAATGCGGCCGAAGCCGGCCGCAGCGACGCATCGTTGTACAGTAGGTGGCCAGCCATCTGTTGGAACAGGCAGGCCTCGTCGGGACTCACGCCAATGTGGCGCAGTTGTATCTGGGCCTGAGTCCAGGCCAGCATCGCCGCCCGTGCAAACGGCTCGCCATCTCGATGCTTGTCCACCAAGTCCAGCAATTGAGTCCGCGAGTCGGCGACAATGGTCCAGAAATCAACGCTGGCCGTCTCGCCTGGCCTAATGCACAAACGCTGGCGCAGGACGAAGACGGCGTCGAGCACCACGCCCGCCGAATTGCCAAGCCGCCGCCCGCTGGCGAGGCCCTGCGGGAGGCGCACGCTTTTCCCGCGCCCGATGAACCGTGCCCGATCGGTTTCGATTTCGACCGCCCCGACGGCATCGCCCGATATTTGCGCAAGATGCGCGGCCCAGACCTCGGGCTCGCCCACTTCGCGTCGACGGCGCGTCGCCAGAATGGCATTGGATCCAGGCAAAAACTCGGTTTCGACGAACAGTTTCGAGAATGACGGATGCGACTGATCGGCGGCCGGCGGAGCAAGCACGATCTCCGCGTAGGACGTGAACTCGATGACACGCACGCGCGCGCCCTCGTTGGTCAACGAGACTCGCCGCACTTCCGCGTCCTCCTCGGGCGATACGACCACATCGAACGTGGTGGTCAGCGTGCCGTCTTGGCGCAGAAACTGCGCGCGGTCTTCCATGAATTTCACTTCGTACCGATCCGGGACGGCTCCGATTGGCTGCCACGTCGCCGACCAGAGTTCGCCGCTTTCCGCATCGCGCAGATACAGGTAGCTGCCCGAGTCGTCGCATGTGGCATCCTCGCGCCAACGCGTGACGGCCACATTGCCACGACGGCTGTATCCTGACCCGGCTGCCGTCAGCATCACGGTGTAACGACCATTGGAAAGCAAGTGGGTAGCGGGCAAGGGTCCATCCGCCGAAAACAGACGCCTTGCCACCGCGGGCCCGGTTCCACGCATCGCAACATCGACGCGTTCCTCGTCGACCCGCAGATGCGCAACCGCGACTCTGCTGGGCATGCGCTCCTGCAGCAGCAGCTCGGTGGCCTGGATTGCCGGTTCGGCGTGGAAAAAACCGCGCAGACGGCCGTTCAGCAGCGCATTGGCGATCGCGACGATCGACATGCCCTGATGATGCGCCATGAAGGCGCGCACCACCGCGACCCGCTGGCCTTCGGGCACACGCGCCGGCGTATAGTCGAGCGCCTCGTAGAACCCGAACCGGCCAATTCCGCCGGCGGCGACAATACGTTCGAAGTTGCTCACAGCCGCGCCTGGCGCAACCATGGCAGCCAGCGCTGTCGCGTAGGGTGCGATCACGATGTCATGACCAAGACCGCGCTTGAGCCCCAGATCCGGGATGCCGAAACTCGAGTATTGATAAGTAAATTCAAGATCACGCGCATTGAAGGCAGATTCAGAAATGCCCCAGGGCAGTCCGAGCGCGGCGCCGTAGCGGATCTGCCGGCGTACGACCAGGCTGTTGGTCCGCGCAATCAGGCTTTCTGCCGGCGCGCGCATGACCAGCGATGGCATCAGGTATTCGAACATCGAACCAGACCAGGACACCAGTGCCGCGCCGCCGGGAACCGGCGTGGCGACGCGGCCCAGCCGAAACCAGTGGCGTGCGGGAATATCACCCTTGGCGATGGCGATAAAACTGGCCAGCCGCGCCTCGGAGGCCAGCATGTCATAACTGCTTGGGTCGAGCCGCCCGTCCCCGACGGCATAACCGATCGACAACAGGCCGCGGACCGGATCCAGCAGAAAGCCGAACTCCATTGCATCAGACATTTGCAGCGCCGTATCGGCTATGGCATTTAGTCGCGCGGCCAGAGACGCCGACTCCGGCACACGATCGTCGTCGCAGCAGTGTCCATGAACCACACGTTCGAGCGCGCCAATCCAGAACAGCACCTCACCGCCCACGTCGGCCGAATTCTGATGAACCTCATCAACCAACGCATGCGCAATGTCAGCCACTGTCGCGGCGAGCAGCTTGATTCTGGACCATGTCGGCATCGGCTCGGCAGCCGATCGGGCGGGTCCGATTTCGGATGCGGGCGTGCAAGCGCCGGGAACCCTAGCCGGCCCATCGACCGCCAGAGCAGCCTGAAGCGCACCCGATGCCTGATCGAACTCGTCATGCAGGAGCGTACGGGAATGCCGAGCCGCATGCGCGCTGACTGACATGCTCAACAGGGCAAGGCTATCGCGTATGCCAGAGAAAGCGCTCGATGCCGCCCCTGCCGGCTGTTGCGCCCACGCGCGGCAGGCATTGCCCACCGCGATCAAATGACCCGCAAGATTTCCGCTATCGACAGATGACACATACCTCGGCTCCAGCGCCTGCAGACTCTGCGTGTCGTACCAATTGTAGAAATGGCCTCGATGCCGGGGCAGGCTTTGCAGCGTTGCGAACGTGGTCTCCAGTCGCGCGATCGCATCGTGCGTACCCAACCAGCCGAACTCCCGCGCGCTGACTGTCGCAAGAAGATAAAGCCCGACATTGGTCGGGGACGTGCGGTGCGCGACGATCTGGCGCGGCTCTTCCTGCAAATTGTCCGGCGGCAGCATATGTTCGTCCGTCGTGACAAAAGTCTCGAAATAGCGCCAATTGCGGCGGGCATACAGACGCAGGTGCAGCGCGTCGTCGGAATCGATATTCAGATCGCATGCCGATCGTGGTGCGATGCTCACCCTATGGGCGATGACCGGCGAGGCCAGCCAGGCGATCACAAACGGAATGCCGACCCACGCCCCGCCGTTTCCCAGGTGCCATGCCATCCATGCGCTGGCCGTCGTTCCGAACAGGGCAAGCATGACGCCGCCGCGCATCCAGAAGAAAAGCGCATCAAGCGAACGCCGTTCATTTGCACCGGTTTCGGCTGCAGTGGTCCATTCAAGCAGATGCCGATGGCTGATCAGAACACGAAACAGCGTGCGCGAGATCGCATCGCACATCGACCATGCCTGCTGAGCCAGGAACACAATCGAAAAG